>NZ_JACSQX010000002.1:0-405662 GCF_014836395.1 Xanthomonas bonasiae | reverse complement strand
CCCCCCCCCCCCGCTCCTACAGGGTCGCGACGATTCTCGCGATTGCGAGATCGCACTCAGTCCAATGCGGAATCCGGCGGCGCCATGCGCTGCAGCAGGCCGCGTTGCAGCGCGCTGGCCAACGCCGCTTCGCGGGTGCCGGCTTCCAGCTTGCGGTACAGGTTCTTCAGGTGGAACTTGACCGTGTTCTCCGACAGCGCCAGGCGTCGCGCGATCTGCTTGTTCGCATCGCCCTGCGCCAGCAGCGCCAGCACTTCCAGTTCGCGTTCGCTGAACAGGTCGGCGCCGTTGTCCTGGTCGTGGCGCAGCTTGTCGAGCAGCGCCTGGATGGTCATCGCCAGCGTGGTGTTCGGGGCGGCCTGCGGATCCTGCTGGCGCGCCATGCGCAGCAGCGCCTTGCCCGGCACGCCCAGTTCCAGCAGGCATTGCCAGGCCTGGGTGCTGGCCACGTGCTGCAGCGCGTGACGCAGGTAGGGCAGGGCGGCGGCGGATTCGCCGCGGTCGTGCAGCACCAGCGCGATGCGCGCGCGCACCCGCGCCAGCTGCACCTGGTTGTCGGCCGCCATGCAGGCCGCCTCCACGCCTTGCAGCACCGCCAGCGCGGCGCGGGTGCGTCCGCCCAGGCGGTGCCAGCGGGCCAGGGCGAAGCCGAGCGCGGCGAGGAAGCGCCAATCCTGCGGCTGGCCCAGCGCATGCGCGAACCGCGCCTCGCCGCCGGTGCGCGCGACCAGCACGTCGATCGCCGGCGAGGGCGGCTGGTCGAGCAGCACGTGCAGCCGCCAGGCCAGGGCCAGGTCGGCGAGCCGGCCGAGGTGCCGCGCATGCGCGATGCGGTCGATATGGTCGAGCAGAGCCAGCGCGGCGCGGCCGCTGCGGTCGTGCTGCCGCGCCAGCACCAGCGCGGTCTCGTAGCCGGCGGCATAGATGTCCAGCCAACCGTCGTGCTGTTCCAGGAACCCCAACGCCGGCTGCAGGCAGTCGGCGGCTTCGTCGTAGCGGCCGTGCTCGCATTGCAGCTGCGCCAGCAGGCACTGGCCGACCGCCTGCAGGGTCGGATCGAGCTGTTGCTGGCGCTGGGCGATGGCCAGCGCCTGGCGGCAGATGGCTTCGGCCCGCTCCAGTTGGCCGCGGTAGTAGTGGCTCTGCGCCAGATGGATCAGCGCATAGCTGGTGCCGACTTCGCTGCCGCTGGCCTGCATCGCGGTACCGGCCAGCTGCGCATAGCGCTCGGCGCCGGCGAAATCGGCGCGGCCCAGGGCGGTGGTGGCGCAGATGCACCACAGCGTGCCGCGGCCCAGGCTGTCGTCCTCGTCCAGCGCCGCCGCCTGCGCGGCGATCTGCGCCAGTCCGCGCGGGTTGGCGCAGACCTGGTCGAGCAGGTCGCGCAGCAACGCCACCACCACCGTGTAGTCGCGTTCGAACGGGGCGCGCACCTGTTCGGGGAAATCGCGGAAGCGTTCCAGCAGGGTCTGCGCGTGCGCGAACTCGCCCAGCTTCATGTGCAGGTAGGCCTGGGTCAGGTTCAGCGCGGGCCGCTCGCCGATGCTGCTGCGCGGGAAGCGGCGCAGCAGCGCGCGGATCGGGGCGGTGCCGTGGCGCAGCAGCAACTGCCAGGTGCCGGCGCGGGCGATGCAGTCGGCGGCGCTGTCGATCGCGCCGCCGCGCACCGCATGCCGCACCGCTTCGGGCAACTGTCCGTGCGCGTCGAACCAGTGCGCGGCGCGCCGGTGCAGCTGCGGCGCCAGTCCGGGCGTGTCGCGCTCCAGTTGCTGGTACAGATAATCGGCGAACAGCGGATGGAAGCGGAACCATTCGTGCTCGCCGTCCAGCGCTACCAGCAGGCCCTGGAAGTGCGCCAGCCGCTCCAGCAGGCGACCGCTGTCGTCGCGTTCGCGCACCGCGTCGGCGAGCGCTGCGTTGAACCGCTCCAGTGGCGAGAGCTGCAGCAGCAAGGCGCGCAAGGCCGGATCCAGGTCGTTGAGCACCTGTTCGGCCAGGTATGCCGCCAGCTCGGCGGTGCGTCCGGAGAACCGGCCCAGATCGTCGCGGCGGCGTTCGTCGCCGCCCAGCCATAGCCCGGCCAATTGCAGCGCGACCGCCCAGCCCTCGGTCTGCCGGCGCAGCTGGCGGGCCATCGCCGCCGGCACCTGCGGTCCCAGCAGCGCCAGCGTCTCGGCGTCGTCCAGGGCCAGTTCGCGTGCGCCGATGCGTTCAAGCTGGCCCTGCAGCGCCCAGCGCGCCAATGGCAGCGCCGGTGCGCGCCGTGTCGCCAGCAGCAGGTGCAATTGGCCGCCGGCGTGTTCGACCAGTCGCGTCACCACCTCGTCGAGCGCGCTGGCGTGGCCGCGGTCGTAGTCGTCGAGGATCACCAGCAGGCGTCGCGGCGCGGCGCGGATCGCGCGGATCAGCACCGGCAGGGTGGACGCCACATCCAGGTCCTGGCCCTGCTGCTGCAGCGCGGCCTGCAAGGGTGCGCCGAGTTCGATCCCGGCGCCGCGCGCGGCCAGTGCCAGGTAGGCGAGGAAACGCCCCGGATCGGCGTCGTCCTCGTCCAGCGACAGCCATGCCACCGCGGCGTCGCCGCGCTCGCGCAGGCGCTGGTGCCATTGCCCGAGCAAGGTGGTCTTGCCGAAGCCGGGCGGCGCCAGCAACAGGGTCAGCGGCAGCTCGGCGGCGCGGTCCAGGTGCTGCAACAACGCCTCGCGCGCCACCGCGGCCACGCGCGAGCGCGGCGGCGCCAGTTTGTCGGCCAGCACCCAGTCGGGCATGGCGGGACTGTCGTGCGCGGCCGGAGGGAAACGCGGATTCAACAGCGTGACAGGCTTGAGCATGTCGCCATGAGTGTCTGCAGCGGTCGCCCTTGCGCCCTCTGGCGGTTCGGGTGACGGTACGGAGTCGGACGCGTGCCGGCTCGCCGCGCAGATCGCGGAAAGCGCGTGTGCGGTACCGATTCCACGGGCCCCCGCCCTGATGCCGTCCGTTGGCCGTGAACGTTGAACTTATGACACGGCCGCGACAAAAGCAAAGTCGCGACCGGGTGCTCAGTTTCCGTTCAGCCGGCGGCGACCACGCCGAATGCCTCACGCGCCGCGGCCAGCGTGGCCTCCAGCACGCCTTGGTCGTGCGCGCTGGACAGGAAGCCGGCCTCGTACGCCGAGGGCGCCAGGAACACGCCGCGCGCGAGCATCGCGTGGAAGAAGCGGTTGAACGCGGCGGTGTCGCAGGCGGTGGCCTGGGCGTAGGTCTCGACCTTCTCCGACGTGAAGAACAGCCCGAACATCGCCCCGACCCGGTTGGTGGTGACCGCCACTCCGGCCGCGGCGGCGGCCTGCTCCAGCCCGGCGCACAGCGCGGCGGTGGCCGCATCCAGGCGCTGGTGGAAGCCCGGCGCCTGCACCAGCTCCAGCATCGCCAGGCCGGCGGCCATCGCCACCGGATTGCCGCTCAGCGTGCCGGCCTGGTAGATCGGCCCGGAGGGGGCGATCTGTCGCATCAGCTCGGCGCGGCCGCCATAGGCGCCGACCGGCATGCCGCCACCGATGATCTTGCCGAAGGTGGTCAGGTCCGGCACCACGCCGTAGTGCGCCTGCGCGCCGCCCAGCGCCACGCGGAAGCCGGTCATCACCTCGTCGAAGATCAGCAGCGCGCCGTGGCGGGTGCACAGTTCGCGCAGGTGTTGCAGGTAACCCTCACGCGGCGGGATGCAGTTGGCGTTGCCGACCACCGGCTCGATGATGACGGCGGCGATCTCGCCGCCGATCTGGTCGAACAAGGCGGTGGCCCCTTCGAAGTCGTTGTAGCTCAGCGTCGCGGTGAGTTCGCTCAGGCCTGCCGGCACGCCCGGCGAGGTCGGCACGCCCAGGGTCAGCATGCCGCTGCCGGCCTTGACCAGGAACGAGTCGCCGTGGCCGTGGTAGCAGCCTTCGAACTTGACGATGCGGTTGCGCCCGGTGGCGCCGCGCGCCAGGCGCACTGCCGACAGGGTGGCTTCGGTGCCGGAATTGACCATGCGCACCATCTCGCACGAGGGCACCAGGCGGGTGATGGTGTCGGCCATGGTCACCTCGGCCGGGCACGGTGCGCCGAACGACAGGCCGTCGCCGATCGCGCGCTGCACCGCTTCGCGCACCGCCGGGTGGTTGTGTCCGGCGATCATCGGTCCCCACGAGCCGACGTAGTCGATGTAGCGGTTGCCGTCCACGTCGTACAGGTAGGGGCCGTCGGCGCGCTGCACGAAGAACGGTTCGCCGCCCACCGACTTGAAGGCGCGGACCGGCGAGTTGACGCCGCCGGGGATCAGCGACTGCGCCTGGCTGAAGAGGGCGTGCGAGCGGGAATGGTTCATGAGCGGGGAATCCTTGGCGAGGCTGGCCGGGCCGATGGGGCCGGGCGCGGAGCGATGCCGCCTATTGTCGCGGCTGCCGCCTGCACGTGCCATGTCGCCTACCCGGCAGCGCCGCACCTACCCGTCGTGGCCGGCTCGGCGCTGTGATCCGCTGCCTACTATCGGGATGTCCAGGGGCGCACGACCCGAGAGCCAACGGCGATCGGTCGTGCGGTGGGCGGAGTTTCCACCGTGTTCGCGGCGATCGCCCTTGGCGTTGCCTGCATTTTTCGTTGGGTTGCCAACGATTTTCCATCTTCGGGGAGAGAGCATGCACCGTACGATCCGCAGGAGCGCCCTGGCGCTCGCGTTGGCGCTTGCCGCCGGCAATGGCTATGCGCAGTCCACCACCGGCAGCATCGTCGGCAGCGTGCCGCCCGGCGCCGGCGAGAGCAGCGTGCTGATCACCAACACCAGCGGCTTCAGCCGCGAGGTCAAGGTGGACGAACGCGGCCGCTACGCACAGGGCAATCTGCCGCTGGGCACCTACACGGTCACCCTCAAGCGCGACGGCCAGGTGGTGGAGACGCGCGAGAACATCAGCCTGGTGGTCGGCGCCGGCACCGAAGTCGGCTTCGGCGGCCCGGCGCAGACGCTGGATGCGGTCAACGTGGTGGCCGGCAACGTGGCCAGGATCGACGTGGCCAGTGTCGACAGCCGCACCGTGATCACCGCCGAGCAACTGGCGGTGCTGCCGCTGGGCCGCAGCGCCGAGGCCATCGCGTTGCTGGCGCCGGGCGTGGTCGCCAACAGCGGCGGCTACGACAACGGCCCGCTCGGCGGCTCGCTGGCCAGCTTCGGCGGCTCGGCGGCGAGCGAGAACGCCTATTACCTCAACGGCTTCAACACCACCGATCCGGCCAGCAGCCTGGGCGGGCTGACCTTGCCGTACGGCGCGATCGACCAGCAGGAAATCTTCACCGGCGGCTACGGCGCGCAATACGGCCGTTCCAACGGCGGCGTGATCAGCCAGGTCGGCAAGCGCGGCAGCAACGAATGGCATTTCGGCGCGGCGGTGATCTGGCAACCGGACAGCCTCAGCGCCAGGCAGAGCGACCTGTATTTCCGCAAGGACAGCGTGTATTGGAATCCGAGTCCAAGCAATACCAAATACACCGCCGGCAACTACATGCCGCTGAGCGAGACCAAGGCCGACAAGACCACCTACAGCGCCTACCTCGGCGGTCCGCTGGTGCAGGATCGATTGTTCTTCTTCCTGGCGCTGGAGCAGGTCGATTCCAGCGGTACCCGCGTCGCCGATGCGCGGGTCACCTCCGGCGGCATCTCCGGCTCGCCGTGGACCCGCTACGACTACAAGCAGACCCGCGCCTACGCCAAGATCGACTGGCAGATCAGCGACAACCACCTGCTCGAATTCACCGGCGCGCAGGACAAGGCGCGCACCAACGGCAACATCTACGGCTACGACTACGTCAATCGCGAAGTCGGCAGCTATGTGGGCCGCGAAGCCAAGAACGAGTTCGGCCCGACCCTGTTCCTGGGCAAGTACACCGGCTATTTCGGCGACAACCTCACCTTCACCGCGCTGTACGGCAAGGAGAGCCTGCCCAACAAGCTCACCGCGATCGGTTACGACGCCGGCAACGGCCCGTTCCTCAACAGCGTCGACAACCAGAACCCGGCGTACGTCGGCGCAACGCCGATCAGCAACCAGCAGCGCGTCGTCTCGATCACCGATCCGGACCGCGAGTACAAGAAGGACAACCTGCGCCTCAATCTCAACTGGCGGCTCGGCGCGCACAGCATCGACGTCGGCATCGACAACCAGAAGAGCGAGGCGATCAACATCGGCACGTACAAGTCCGGCCCCGGCTATGCGTGGACCTACGGCTACACGCCGGACCCGTACGGCCTCAACAGCGGCGGCCAGGTCAGCGGTTCGGTGGCCGAGGACGGCAGCATCGGCGTGCCCAGCCCGGGCCTGGCCGATCCCACCTACGGCAGCACCGGCTACTACGTCACCCAGGACATCGACACCAACCTGTATTCCTACGACGCCAAGCAGACCGCGTACTACCTCGAAGACCACTGGCAGGCCACCGACAGACTGATGCTCTCGCTCGGCGTGCGCAACGACAGCTTCACCAACTACACCCCGTTCGGCCAGGCCTACATCGAACTGAAGAACCAGTGGGCGCCGCGGCTGGGCTTCAGCTGGGACGTCCACGGCGATTCCAGCCTGAAGGTGTACGGCAACATCGGCCGCTACTACCTCGGCCTGCCGCTGTCGCCGGCGGGCCTGTTCACCCCCGCGGTGTCCACCAGCACCTACTACACCTACAGCGGCATCAATGCCGACGGCACGCCGATCCTGGCCACCCAGCTGGCGCCGCCGGTGTCGGCCAACTCGCGTTTCGGCCGGCTCGCCGACGTGCGCACCGCGGTGGCCGAGGACATCAAGGGCGAGAACCAGGACGAGGTCATTCTCGGCTTCACCACGGTGTTGCCGAACGATTGGGTGTTCGGCGTGCGCGGCACCCACCGCCGGCTCAACGACGGCATCGACGACACCAACCTCGACAACTCCAACGCGGGCCTGGTGGCGGCGGCCGCCGCCGCGGGCGTGGACATCGACTGGACCAAGAACGCCAGCGCGGCGCTGGTCAATCCGGGCAAGACCAATACCTACCGGGTGATCGGTACCGACGGCCAGGTGCATGCGCTGACCGTGACCCGCGAGCAGGGCGGCTACCCCGAATTCAAGCGCCGCTATTCGGCGCTGGAATTCAACCTGGAGCGTCCGTTCGACGGCCGCTGGTACACCAAGATGAGCTACGTGTGGTCGCACAGCTACGGCACCACCGAAGGCCAGTTGCGTTCGGACCTGTGGCGCACCGGCGGCGCGCTGGGCAGCTACCAGGGCCAGGCGGCGACCTCGACCACGCAGAGCTGGGACCATGCGGCGCTGATGGAGAACTTCAACGGCAACCAGTCCAACGACCGCCGCCATCAGCTGAAGGCATACGGCTTCTATCAGCTGACCGAGGAGTGGGGCACGTCCGCGAACCTGAGCCTGATTTCCGGCGCGCCACGGCCGTGCCTGGGTTACTACTACGGCAGCAACTACGACGCCGGCGACCGCGACCCGGCCGGCTATGCCAATCCCAGCATCACCGGCGGCACGTACCACTTCTGCTACAACCCGGCCACCGGCACCGGCGAGGCGTCGCCGCCGGGGTCGCATGGCAATCTTGGCTGGGTGGCGCAACTCGACCTGGGCCTGACCTACAAGCCGAAGTTCGCCGAAGGCAAACTGGCGCTGAGCCTGGACGTGTTCAACGTCACCAACCGGCAGACGGTGACCAATGTCTATCCGTTCTCCGAATTGAATCCTGGTCAAGTCAATCCGCTATGGAACCAGGCAGTGGCCTACCAGGCGCCGCGCTCGGCACGGGTGACGCTGAGCTACGACTTCTGAGCGCGCATGGTTCCAAGCCCCTCTCCCGTCGGGAGAGGGGTTGGGGTGAGGGTACGTGCGCGAAGCGCCTCGCGAAGTTTGGGTGCCCGAGGCTGCGCCCGTCCCCTCATCCGCCCCTGCGGGGCACCTTCCCCCGAAAAGGGGCCATGGTCCCGAGGGGAGAGGGAATAGCCTAAGCCCCTCTCCCACCGGGAGAGGGGTTGGGGTGAGGGTACGGGCGCGAAGCGCTTCGCGGAGTTTGGAGGCGCGAGGCTTCGCACCAAGAGCGCTCCGCCAGCGGCGCATTCGATATCCGCGCCGGCGCCCCCGCCTCAGTCGAAGCAGGCGCGGTAGGCGGCCAGCGCGGCAGGCGGATCCTCGGCGTCGAACACGCCGCTGATCACCGCCAGCAGGTCGGTGCCGGCGGCGACCAGGGCGCGGCCGTTGTCGGGACGCACCCCGCCGATCGCCACCCGCGGCAATCCCAGCGCCGCGGCATCGCGCAGCAGGCCGGGGTCGGCGCGGCGCGTGGTGACCTTGCTGCGGGTGGGGAAGAACGCGCCGAAGGCGACGTAGCTGGCGCCGGCCGCGGCGGCGGCGCGGGCCAGCGCGAGGTCGTCGTAGCACGAGGCGCCGATCAGCGCGTCGGCACCGAGCGCTGCGCGCGCGGTGGCCAGGTCGCCGTCGTCTTCGCCCAGGTGCACGCCGGCGGCGCCGACCGCCTGCGCCAGGGCCACGTCGTCGTTGACGATCAGCGGCACCCCGGCCTGCGCGCACAGCGCCTGCAGCGCCGTCGCCTGGGCCAGGCGCTGCGCCGCGTCGGCGCGCTTGTTGCGGTACTGCAGCCAGGTCGGGCCGTGGCCGAGCAGCGGCGCCACGCGCGCCAGCAGGCGCGCGCCGTCGGCCTCGTCGGGCGTGATCAGGTAGACGCCGCGGGGCGGCGGTGATGCATTCATGGAGGAGCCTTCCGGTGTGCAGGCGACGGTGGGACAATGCCCCTCCGTTCGGCCCGTAGACCCGCGATTATCCAATGAGCGATGCCACTGCCACCACCTACCGCGCCTGGATGTGCGTCGTCTGCGGCTTCATCTACCGGGAAATCGACGGCCTGCCGGAAGAGGGCATCGCCCCCGGCACCCGCTGGGAAGACGTGCCCGACACCTGGACCTGCCCGGACTGCGGCGTGACCAAGGACGATTTCGAGATTGTGGAGATGGACTGAAGACCGGGATTGGGGAGTCGGCATTAGGGATTCGCAAAAGCGGCCTCAGCGGTTATCCGGCGATTGCTTCGCCTGTAGGAGTGGCTTAGCTCCGGCGCATGCCAATAAATCAGGTTGGAGTTGCACCGCTCCCACAGGATGCGGCGAATCAGCAGCCACCGCCGAACCGGCTTTTGCGAATCCCCAATCCCAAATCCCCAATCCCGGCCCTCAATGCATGCGCTGCGCCCGCGCGCTAAGTTCCACCAGGCGTTCGCGGATCGGCAGCACGTCGTTGGCTTCCGGGTTCAGTTGCAGGTAGCGGCCCAGGTCGCGGCGCGCGCCGGGGACGTAGTCCATCTGCAGGTAGGCCAGGCCGCGATCGCGCAGGGCTTCGGGCTGGTCGGGCATCAGTTTGAGCACGCGGTCGGCGCTGCGCGCGGCGCGATCCCATTCGTCGCGTTCGGCGTAGACGCCGTGCAGGTTGCGCAGCACCCGGGTCAGGATCGCGCGGTGCGGCGCCGGATCCAGGATCTGCAGCAGAGCACGGTCGTCCGGGGTCTCGCCGCCCAGGTGCGGACGCGCGCGTTCGCGCAGTTCTTCCACCGCCAGCGGGCGGCCGCCGTTGAACGGGTCCATCACCAGCAGGCCGTCGTCCACCGGCAGGCGCACCAGGAAGTGTCCGGGGAAGGACACGCCGTCGAGCGGGATGTCCAGCCGCCGCGCCACTTCCATCTGCACCAGCGCCAGCGAGATCGGATTGCCCAGGCGGCGCTCGAAGACCTCGTTCATGTAGCTGTTGCGCGGGTCGTAGTACTCGTCGTGGTTGCCGCTGTAGCCGAGTTCCTCGAACAGGTGGCGGTTGATCGCCGCCATCTTCAGCGGCCACGGCTCGATCATCGCCACTTCGTGGCGCAGGTGCTCGGCGTGGTTCTGCGCCAGCGTGTCGTAGTGCTCGGCATCCAGTTCCGGATACTCGTCGCGGGCGATCAGCAGCGCGGTGGCCAGCAGCGGCAGCGCATCGTCGTCCAGCGCGGCCAGGGTATTCCAGCTCGGCAATGTCAGTCGGTCGACCATGGCCCAAGACTGGCTGCAAAGTGCGACGCGATCAAGTCCGGCGGTTCCCGACAGCGGTGTCGGGTTCAGCGCCACAGCGGCGGCGCTTTTTTCCGACGCCGGCGCGGCTCAGCGGGCGGTGGGGATGCCCGGGCCGAAGCTCAGTTCGGCGCCGTCCTGCAGCTTGAGTTGCGCGGCCTGGCCGGCATTGAGTTCCAGCACGTAGCGCGCCGGCGCGTTGCTGGGATAGGGCGGGCAGGCGTTGCCGGCCGAGCACGGCGGCACGTCGCGCTGCTGCGCCACCAGCTTGCGCTGGGTGTCGAAGTACAGGATGTCCAGGGCGATCTTGGTGTTCTTCATCCAGTACGCCTGCGGTTCCTCGCGGTCGTGGATGAACAGCATGCCGTGGTCGGCGTCCATCTGGTCGCGGAACATCAGTCCGCGCGCGCGGGTCGCATCGTCCTGGGCCAGCTCGACCTGGTAACGGTGTCCGGCCAGTTCCACCCAATGGCCGCCGGCGCTGGCGCAGCCGCTGAGGGTCAGCAGGACGAGGACGAACAGGGCGCGGAACAGGGACATGGCGTTGCCGGGGAAGGTGGGATCAGCGCGCACCTTGTTGCATGGTGGGTGGCGAGTCAAGAGAGCCGGGAGTGGGGATTCGGGATTGGGGATTCGCAACAGCGGATTCGGAGGCCGGAGGGAGATTTTGGCTTTTACCAATCCCCAATCCCGAATCCCCAATCCCGCGCGCGTCCTACAGGACGCGCGGCGGCTCGCCACCGACGATCACCACGTCGGCCGGGCGGCGCGCGAACAGGCCGACGCAGACCACGCCGGGGATCTGGTTCAGTTCGCGCTCCAGCGCCACCGGATCGGTGATGCTGAGGTGGTGCACGTCGAGCACCACGTTGCCGTTGTCGGTGACCACGCCGTCGCGCCAGACCGGCTGGCCGCCGGTGCGCGCCAGGATCTCGCGCGCGACCAGGCTGCGCGCCATCGGGATCACCTCGATCGGCAGCGGGAACGCGCCCAGCGTCTGCACCTGCTTGCTCGGGTCGATGATGCAGACGAAACGCTCGCTGGCCTCGGCGATGATCTTCTCGCGGGTCAGCGCGGCGCCGCCGCCCTTGATCAGGCAACGGTTCGGATCGCACTCGTCGGCGCCGTCCACGTACAGCGACAGGTTGCCGGTGTGGTTCAGCTCCAGCACCTCGATGCCGTGCTGGCGCAGGCGCGCGGTGCTCTGCTCGGAGCTGGACACCGCGCCCTTGATGCGATGGCCGATGCGGCCCAGCGCGTCGATGAAGTAGGCCACGGTGGAGCCGGTGCCGACGCCGACGATCATGCCGTCTTCGACGTATTCGATGGCTTTTTCGGCGGCCAGGCGTTTGCTTTCGGACATGGGGGGCTCGGGATTCGTGATTGGGGATTGGGGATTCGTCAAAGCGGCAGGCGGGGCCGGGCAGGAGACGAATCCCCAATGCCCAATCCCCAATCCCGGCTACTCGAGCGCCAACAGCAGCTTCCACTGCGCGGCGCTGACCGGGAACACCGACAGGCGGTTGCTGCGCGCGGTCAGCGGGAAGCCTTCGCCGAGCGCGTCGGCGTGCTGCTTGATCTCGTCCAGCGCGATGGTGCGCGCGAGCTTGCGCTCGAACGCCACGTCCACCAGATACCAGCGCGGCTGTTCGCGGGTGGCCTTGGGGTCGTGGTAGTCGGAGGTGGGATCGAACTGGGTGACGTCCGGATACGCGTCGCTGGCCACCGTGGCGGTGCCGACGATGCCGGGCACCTTGCAGTTGGAGTGATAGAACAGGATGCCGTCGCCGACCTTCATGCCGTCGCGCATGAAGTTGCGCGCCTGGTAGTTGCGCACCCCGTTCCAGGGTTCGCTGCCGACCCGCTGCAGGTCGTCGATCGAGAAGGCGTCCGGTTCGGACTTCATCAGCCAGTAGCGCTTGCGTGCGGTCATGCGGGGAGATCGGTCGCGGTCAGGAGGGTGTGGGAGTCGGTGCAGACCGCATCCAGCGCCACGTCCCAGGCGGCGACGGACAGCGCGTCGACCTGCTGCGCAGCGAAGGCGGCGCCGACCAGCCAGGGCGGAGGCGCTTGCCGCTGGCGAAATGCGAAGCTGCGATCATACCAGCCGCCCCCCATGCCCAGGCGTCCGCCGCCGGCGTCGAAGCCGACCAGCGGCGCCACCACCAGCGCCATCTGCTCGGGCGCCAGCGTCGCCTCGGCGGCGACATCGGGTTCGGGAATGCCGTAGCGGTTGGCGGTCAGCGGCTGCCCCGGGCGCCACGGCGCGAAACGCAGGGTGTTGCCGCTGAGCACCGGCAGGCAGTACTGCACGCCGGCCGGCAGGCTCAATTGCCAGCGGTGCAGCGCGATCTCCCCGTCCATCGCCCAATAGCCGGCGACGTGGCCGTGCTGCGGCGCGAACGGCAGGTCCAGCAAGCGCAGCGCCAGCGCGTCGGCGGCGGCCAGGCGCGCGGCGGCGGGGAGCGCGCGGCGGCGCGCGCGCAGTTGCTGGCGCAGGAGGTCGCGGTCGTCGGGAGTCATCGGGCAGGCGCGGGAAGGGACGGCGCTATTGTCGGTGCCGGCGCGTGGACTGGCTAGGGCGTTGCCGTCGTCGCGGCATCAGGCGTAGATCGCCACCGTCTGCCGGCCCGACAGCACCAGCTGCCCGGCTTCGTCCCAGATCTGCATGTCCTGCAGCGAGTAGCCGTCGGCGGCGTGCTGGCTGGCCGAACGCAGCAGGAACCAGTCGCCTGCCGCGGCTGGCTGCGGAAAATCCAGGGTCCAGGTCATCGAGCTGACCGGCGCCGGTTCGGTGAAGCAGGCCATCGCCGCCGGCGGCAGGCTGTCGCCGAGCGCGACCAAGGCCAGGCTCGGATCCACGCCCGCGCTGTCGCGATGGCGCACCCAGACCATCAGCTCCGGGCTGGCCGCGGCGGACACCGGCAGCGCGCCGCCGGCCAGGCGCATCTCGAAGTTGGCGGCGAACGCCGGAGTGATCGCGCTGGCGGCGATCGGCGTTGCGGCGTCGGGCCCGCACACCGCGGGCCGCGTAGGCATGAAGTCGTGGGCGATGCGGCTGGGACGCGGCTGCGCGAACAGCAGCGCCGCGCGCAGCGCGACCTGCGCGCCGGCCAGGCAATCGACCGCGATCGAGGTGGCGGACTTGCCTTGGCGCAACGGCTGCGCCTGGAAACGCAGGGTGGCGTCTGTGGGGCCGACGAACCAGATATGCGCCGACTTCAGCGGCGGCAGCGCGGACGGCGCCGCGCGCAGCGCGGTCTGCAGCGCCAGCGCCGCGGACAGGCCACCGAAGGCGGTGCGTCCCTGCAACCAGCTGGCAGGCACGTCGAACCCGGCGTTCGGGTCGAAGCGGTCGATGATCTGGGCGAGCGAGGGCATGCGGCGTCTCCTGGAAGGGCGCGACAGTATCCCAGGCTTGCGCGGGCGGCTGGTCGGTGCGGGGACGCCGTGCGCTGCGGGGACGCCAGCGACGGCGCCGAGGCGATGGGGCGTCGGGCGTGGCGCATGCCGGACGCACAAAAGGAAACGGCGCCTTGCGGCGCCGTTTCCGGGATATTGCATTCTCCGCCATGACGATGCGTGCGAAACGACCTTGAACCCGGGGTTCAAGTGGGATAGCTGGGGAACCATCGGGCTTCCCGCTACAAGGCGGACCTGCACACCCGATTCCGTCGCCATCCCGTGGTCGTAATTAAGGGACAAGGCGAATGTTTGCACACGCTGTCGTTTACAGCAGAGAACGCAAGCGAAGTATAGCGCCGTCGCCGCGCTTGGCTAGTCCGTTCGTCGGTCGCGCGGTACGGCGCAATTCACGTTGATGATCGAAATGCGAGGCGTGTATCAACGCGCCGTATCGACCACGCCGTCGAGCCGGCGATTGAGATCGGCGAGCGTGCGCGCCATCTCATGATCGCGCCGGGCCTGCTCGTCGCGCAGTTGCTGCAGCTCGTGCGCCAGGTTCAAGGCGGCCAGCACCGCGACCCGGTCCACCGCGGCCATGCGGTTGCTGCCGCGCACCTCGCGCATCTTCGCGTCGAGCAGGCGCGCGGCGGCGAGCAGGCTGTCGCGTTCTTCGGCCTCGACGCCGACGGTGTATTCGCGGTCCAGGATGCGGACGCTGACCGGTTCGCTCACGTGTGCTGCTCCAGCGACTTGAGCCGGGTGATCATCGCCTCGACCCGCGAGCGCGCCTGCTCGTTCTTGGTCAGCAACTGCGAGCGCTCGCCGATCAACTGCTCCTGCTGCTGGCGCAGGCTGCGGTTCTCGTCGGCGAGGCGCTGGCAGCGCTCGACCAGCGTTTCCACGCGTGTGGCGAGGGTGCGAAGCTGGGCGAGGGCGTCGGGGCTGTCCATGGCGCCCACGATAGGCATGCGCCCGAGCGGCGGTCAAGACGCCGGCGGACGGCGCGACGGCCGCCGCTCAGGCGGGCAGCAGCAGCGGCTGCCGCAGCAACTGCAGGCAGGCGTCCGGTTCCAGTGCCGGCGCGACCAGATGGCCCTGGATCTCGTCGCAGCCGTGCTGGCGCAGGAAGGCCAGCTGGCCGGGCAGCTCCACGCCTTCGGCGACCACTTTCAGGGTCAGCGAGTGGCCCATCGCGATGATGGTGCTGGTGATCGCCTCGTCGTCCGGATCGCGGGTCAGGTCGCCGATGAATTCCTGGTCGATCTTCAAGGTGTTGATCGGCAAGCGCTTCAGGTAGGCCAGCGACGAATAGCCGGTGCCGAAGTCGTCGATCGCCAGGGCCAGGCCCAGGGCGCGGCAGGCGTGCAGGGTGGCGGCGTTCTTGCCAACCTGCGACATCACCACGCTTTCGGTGAGTTCCAGCTCGACGTTGCCGGCCGGGACCCCGGTCTCGGCCAGGATCCGCGCCATCAACGCCGGCAGGTCGCCGCGCTCGAGCTGGATCGCCGAGACGTTGACCGACATGCACAAGTCGGTCAGGCCCAGCTGGCGCCATTCGCGCAGCGTGCTGCAGGCCTGGCGCAGCACCCATTCGCCGATCTCCAGGATCAGCCCGGTTTCTTCGGCCAGGGGGATGAACTGGCTCGGCGAAACCGTGCCGAAATCGGCGCTGTGCCAGCGCAGCAGCGCTTCCACGCCGACCACGCGCTGCTCGCGCAGCGAATAGCGCGGCTGGTAGACCAGCTTCAGCTCCTGGTCGAACGGGATCTTGCGCAGGCTGCTGGCCAGCGTGGCGCGGTGGCGGGTGGCCTCGTCCATGCGCGCCGAATAGACCTGCACGTTGCGGCGCCCGGCGGCCTTGGCCTGGTACATCGCGGTGTCGGCATGCTTGAGCAGTTCGCTGGGCAGCAACGCGTGCTGCGGGAACAGCGAGATGCCGATCGACGAGGAGATCGCCACTTCGCGGCGATCCTCCAGTTGCAGCGGCGCATCGAACGCGGCCAGCACGCGCGTGGCGACGGCTTCGGCCTCGGCCTGATCGGCGATGTCCTCCACCACCACGGTGAACTCGTCGCCGGCCAGGCGCGCGACCGTGTGCTGCGGGCCCACCGCCTGCTGCAGGCGTTCGGCGACCGCGCGCAGCACCCGGTCGCCGACCGCATGGCCGAGCGAATCGTTGATGTCCTTGAACCGGTCCAGGTCCAGGAACAGCACCGCCACCGAACTGCCCTGGCGCCGCGCGCGCACGATCGCGCGCGCCAGCCGCTCGGACAGCAGCGCGCGGTTGGGCAGGCTGGTCAGCGTGTCGTAGTTGGCCAGGTAGCGCAGTTCCTGCTCGGCGCGCTTCTGGTCGGTGATGTCTTCCAGCACCACCACGTGGAAGCTGTGCCGGCCGTCGGCGTCGACGACCGTGTTGCGGCGCACGTGGCAGAGGATTTCCAGGCCGTCCTTGCGCCGCTTCCAGGCATCGCCGCGCCAGGACCGGCCGCGCTCGAGCGGCGGCGCGGCGGGCACGTCGGGCGCATGGTCGAGCAGGGTCATCGGCTGGCCGAGCACCTCGCGTTCGCTGTAGCCGGTGATGCGGGTGAAGGCCGGGTTGACCGAGATGAAGCGCAAGTCTTCGTCCAGCACCGCGACCGCCTCGCTCATGCTGCGCAGCACTTCGCTGGCGATGCGCCGTTCCAGGTCGGCCTGGCGGTGCGAGGTGATGTCGCGTGCGGTGCCGGCGAGCCGGCGCGGCTTGCCGGCGGCGTCGTAGTCGACCACGCGGCCGCGCACCCGCGCCCACAGCCACACGCCGTCGCCGGCCAGGTCCACCCGGTACTCGGCCACGTAGACCGGGGTCAGGCCCTGCAGGTGTTCGCGCAGCGCGCGCTCGGCCTGCGGCACGTCGTCGGGGTGGATGCGCAGCGGATCGTCCTCGCGGATCACCATGGTGATCTCCTGCGCATGCGGCGCCGCCTCGTCGGCGCGCATGCGGCGCAGCTTGCGCTGCTGCAGGTCGTAATCCCAGAAGTGCTCGCCGGAGGCCCACAGCGCCAGCTTCAGATGGCGGTCGCGCTGTTGCAGCTGCTGCTGGCGTTGCTGCTGTTGCTGCATGCGCCGCCGCCAGTGCAGCGCCTGCAGCGCGGAAACCAGCGCGGCCACCGCCAGGATCGCCGCTGCGGCGGCCCAACCCCAGCGCCAATCCGTTCCGGCATGGCCGGCAATTCCCGCAGCGACGTGCTCGATCGACATGGCGGGAAGAGGGCTTCGGTCAGGAAAGGGGGTGGTGGAGTGTAGGCGCCCGCCGGAAGCCTTCACAAGCAGCGCGACACATGCGGATTGCTACACTGCGCAGTCCCGCTCCGCCGCTGGCCCCGACTCTCCGTGGCGAGCGCACAACAGGCCTTGCGTCCATGATCGAACTTCCTAGCGCCGACGACGTCACCCAAGCCAGCCAGCAACTGGGCCTGGCCGCGTCGGCGGCCGAACTCCACGGCGCGTTGTGCGGCTGGCTGGCCGGCGGCGGCGCCGACCTGGCGGCGTGGCCGGCCGCGGTGCTGGCCGATGCCGGCATCGCCGCGCCGCGCCGCGGCGACGTGCTGGACCGCTTGCGCGAGGCCACCGCCGCGCAACTGGAGGACCGCGATTTCGCCTTCGACCTGGTTCTGGCCGATGCCGGCGCGCCGCTGTCCGAGCGCGCCGACGCCCTGTTCGACTGGTGCCGCGGCTTCCTCGGCGGGTTCGGCCTGGCCGCCGGCGCCAAGCCGCCGTTGTCGGAAGAAGGCGAAGAGTCGCTGCAGGATCTGGCGCGGCTGGCCCAGGCCAGCACCGACGATTTCGACAGCGCCGACGAGGACGAGGACGCGCTGGCCGAGATCGAGGAATTCGTGCGCGTGGCCGCGCTGCTGCTGCACAGCGACTGCGTGCTCGGCCCGCGCCATCGGCAACGCCTGAACTGACGCGATGAAGCGACTCACCGGCATCGGCGCGGGCGAATACGCGCGTCGGCGCAAACACCTGATGGACATGGCCGGCGACCACGCCATCCTGGTGCTGCCGAGCGCGCCGGAGCGGGTCCGTAGCCACGACACGCACTATCCGTACCGGCAGGATTCGGATTTCTGGTACCTGTGCGGTTTCCCCGAGCCGGAGGCGGTGCTGGTGCTGGTGCCGGGCCGCAAGCACGGCGAGGCGCTGCTGTTCTGCCGCGAGCGCGATCCCGAGCGCGAGGCCTGGGACGGCCCGCGCGAAGGCCAGGAAGGCGCGGTGGAACGCTACGGCATGGACGATGCGTACCCGATCGAGGATCTCGACGAGATCCTGCCGGGCCTGCTGGAAGGCCGCTCGCGGGTGTACTACCACTTCGGCCGCGACGTCGATTTCGACCTCAAGCTGATCGGCTGGGTCAATCGGGTGCGCGAGCAGGTGCGGCATGGCGCGCAGCCGCCGCACGAGTTCCTGGAACTGGGCCACCTGCTGCACGAGCAGCGCCTGTTCAAGTCGCGCGACGAGATCGCGCTGATGCAGGTCGCCGCCGACCTCAGCGTGGCCGCGCATCGCGCGGCGATGCGGCTGGCGCGGCCGGGCATCCACGAATACCAGGTGCAGGCCGAGATCGAGCGCGAGTTCCGCGCCGGCGACGCCTGGCCGGCGTACGGCAGCATCGTCGGCAGTGGCGCCAACGCCTGCGTGCTGCACTACCGCGCCAACGCCGCGCGCCTGCGCGACGGCGAACTGGTGCTGGTCGACGCCGGTGCCGAGTACCGCGGCTACGCCGCCGACATCACCCGCACCTTCCCGGTGAGCGGCCGCTTCAGCGCCGAGCAGCGCGCGCTGCACGATCTGGTCGGTGCGGCGCATGCGGCGGCGCTGGCGCAGGCGCGGCCGGGCGTCGCCTACGAGGCCGGGCATCTAGCCGCGGTGCAGACCCTCACCGAAGGCTTGCTGCGGCTGGGCCTGCTCAAGGGCACGCTGGAGCGGAACCTGGCCGATGGCGACTACCGGCGTTTCTACCGGCACAAGACCGGGCACTGGCTCGGCCTGGACGTGCACGACGTCGGCGACTACAAGCTGGCCGGCGCCTCGCGTCTGCTCGAGCCGGGCATGGTCTTCACCATCGAACCGGGGCTGTACATCGCCGCCGACGACAAGCAGGTGGAGCCGCGCTGGCGCGGCATCGGCATCCGTACCGAAGACGACGTGCTGATCACCGACGACGGCCACCGCGTGCTGACCGCCGCGCTGGAGCGCAGCGCCGAAGAGATCGAAGGCTTGATGGCCGGTGATTGACGCTGCGCTTGCGTACGTCACGCGGGTTGCGCACAGTAGCTTGCTTCCGGGGGGAGGGGGCAGGCATGAAGAAATGGATGCAGGCAGTGCTTGCGGCAGCGCTGTGCCTTGCTGCCGCTGCTGAGGCGGTTGCCCAGGACGCGGCGGCGCCACCATCGCCTGCCGCTGCCGCCTCGGCGCCAGTGCCGTCAGCGGTGCCGACGCTGGCGCTCGAAGATCTGCAGACCTTGTTGTCGGCGCGCTCGGCGCCTGCGGCGCGCGAGCAGATGCTGGCGCAGTTGGTCGCGCTGGCCGGCAGGGGCGACGGCATGTCGGCCTACGTGCTCGGCGTGCTGTACCGCAATGGCGAGGCGCATCCGGCGCATCTGGTGCCGCGCGAGCCGGATACCGCGCGCTATTGGCTGGAGCGGTGCCTGGGCATGCCGCGTTGCCCGCTGTTGGCGCTGGCGTCGCTGGCGGAACTGGAGTTGTCGGCAGGCCGTGCCAAGCCGGCACTGCAATGGGCGCAGGGCTGGGTGGCATTGGATCGCGAGTTCACCACCCGCGCCCGCGCGATCGAAGGCCGCACGCTGCGTCCCAGCCAGCGCAATCGCGATACCGCTTACCACGCCTATCTGCTGGAGCGTTGCTATGCGGCGATGCCGGCGGGCGACCGCGACGCGCTCGGACTCGCCTGGTTCAACGAATTCCGCGGACAGTGGGGCGGCGTGCTGGACCGGATGCTGTTCGCGCAGATCGATGCCCTGCAGGCGCAGTCGACAGGAGAGGACAGTGGACTGGCCGCGCGCGCCGAGAACCAGCGACGCAAGACCGTCCTCGACAGCCCGATGGATCTGCCGGTGACGCCTGCGCTGAGCCTGTTCTTGCTGCGTGGCGATCCGCAGGGCGGACGCCCCGAGTCGGCCCTGGTGGTCGAGGCGCTGCCCTCGCCGAACGCGGCGCGCGGACTCGAAGCGCTTGCGCACGATTTCAAGACCGCGCCCTATCCTGCGCAGGCCGGGCAACGGCGCTACGACCTGATGCCGATGAGTTTCAACCGCGGTCCTTACGCGCTGACCGGGAAGTGAGCGCGGCGCCGCCGAGCGACTTCAAGACGGCCCCGGCGCGGCCTGGCGATGCAGCCGCGCGTGCATGGGGGATAAGCATGCTGGCCCGAGCGCATCCGCGACGGCGCGTCCGCTGTGATCAGGCGGCTGCCGCGAACGCCGGCCGGGTCAGGTTCTCCGGTTCGCCCTCGGTGCACGCCACTTCGTCTTCGATGCGGATGCCGCCGTAGGGCTTGAACTGCTCGACCCGGTTCCAGTCCACGCTGGCGGCATGGCCGCTCTTCCTGACCTCGTCGAGCAGCATGTCGATGAAGTACACGCCCGGTTCGATCGTCACCACCATGCCCGGTTCGAGCACGCGGGTCATGCGCAGATAGGGATGGCCGGCGGGGCGCTCGATGCGGCCGCCGCGGTCGCTGGCGGCGAAGCCGGCCACGTCGTGCACCTGCAGGCCGATCGGGTGGCCGAGGCCGTGCGGGAAGAACGCGGCGCTGACGCCGGTGGCCAGCGCGGCTTCCGGCGACACGGTGATCACCCCGAAGTCCTTGAGCACGCCCATCAGCGCCAGGTGCGCGTCGAGGTGCAACTGCTTGTAGTCCACGCCGGCGCGCACGCCCTGGCCCATGCGGATCTGCGCGGCGTCGACCGCGTCGATCAGCGCCTGGAATTCGCTGCCGGTGTCGGCGGCATAGCTGCGGGTGATGTCGCTGGCGTAGCCGTGCGCGGAGGCGCCGGCATCGATCAGGAAACTGCGCCGCTGCGCCGGCGCCTGCCGCTCCAGTTCGGTGTAGTGCAGCACCGCGCCGTGCTCGTTCAGCGCAATGATGTTCCCGTACGGCAGTTCGTTGGCGTCCTGGCCGACCGCGCTGCAATACGCCATGTGGATCTCGAACTCGCTGCGGCCGTCGCGGAACGCGGCTTCGGCGGCGCGGTGGCCGCGTACCGCCAGGCGCTGCGCCTGGCGCATGAGCGCCAGTTCGTAGGCGGTCTTGTAGGCGCGGTGGTATTCCAGGTACTGCACCACCGCGTCCGGATTGTTCGGCACGTAGTCGCCCAGCGCGCTCTGCGCTTCGCCGAGGATCGCGCAGTGCCCGGCCGGTCCCGGCAGCAGCGCCAGCGCCTCTTCCGGGGTGCGGATCACGTGGATGTCGCAATGCTCGACCCACCAGCCGTTCGGCGCCGCCGGCACCACGTGCCAGTAGTCGCGCGGCTGGTGGAAGATCAGCTGCGGGCGGCGTCCCGGGGTGTATACCAGCCAGCTGTTCGGCACCCGGGTCAGCGGCAGCCAGGCCTTGAACTGCGGGTTCACCGCATACGGATAGTCGCGATCGTCGAACAGCTGGTAGTGCAGGCTGCCGCTGGGCACGAGCAGATGGTCGAAGCCGCCGCGCGCCAGCGCGGTGTCGGCGCGTTGCGCCAGCGTGCGCAGGTGCGCGGCGTACAGGGCGCTGGGGTCTTGCTGGCTCATGGCGACTCGTTCGGCGATGCGGAAAATTGGATGCCAAGTTTGCCGCAAACGGCGCGAGCGTGGTGACGCACCGCGTGCCCACGCATGGCATGCGGCCATGCCCAGGCGTAGCCGGGAAGCGACAGCCGTCGCCAGGCCGGCCGGATCTTCTTCCAGGCGATGGAGGAACCTGTAGGAGCGGCTTCAGCCGCGACAGGCCTTACCGATGGATCCTGTCGCGGCTGAAGCCGCTCCTACAGGGGATGCCAGCGATGCCTACCCGGCCGGCCCGGACTTGATCCATTGCCGCAGCAGGTCGCGATGCGCCGGCGAGATGGTCAGGAAGCGGAAGCCGGCCCAGGCCTGGCCCGGCGCCTGCGCGCGTTCGCTCCACAGCAGGTGCACGCCGACGTCGATCTGCACGTCGCGGCCGAGTTGCGGCAGCGCGAAGCGCAACTGGTACAGCGCGTCGTCGTGCAGCGGCGCCGACGCCAGCAGCAGCATGCCGCTCTCGGAGAGGTTGCCGAGCCGGCCGACCACGGCGTCTTCCATCATGTCCAGCACCGGCACCATGTCCGGGACCTGGCGGCGCGGCGAACGGCGGGCTTCGGCGATCATGCGTCCTCCAGGGTGTCGGCGGGGACCGGCGCGCCGGCCAGGGTGCGCAGCGCGCGCACGGTGGCGTGCCAGGCGCGGTCGATCAGACGCGCGCGGTCCTCGGTGACGATCCGCGCCTGGCTCTGCGCCAGCAGCCGCGACAGCGCATCCAGCGAATACTCGGCGGTCTTGTGGCCACGCTGGTTGACGAACAGGGCGCGGTCGGTGATCGGGCTGTACCAGGACAGCCGCTGCCGTTTCAGGTCGCCCTGCTGGTTGGTCACGAATTCGAACCAGGTGCCGAACGGCAGGCTGCGGAGCCGCGCGTAGGCCGCTTGCTCGGCGTCGTTGCGCGGCGCCAGCAGCGGCCGCTCGCCATCCTCGCCCTGGTCGCCGAGGCGGGTGCGCGCCTTCAACTTGGCGCTGAGTTCGGTGCGCGAGGTCAGCGTGTCGCCGCCGCCCGGAGTGGACAGGCGCCGCGCGATCGCTTCGGCTTCGTCCTGGTGGTAGCCGACCTGCAGCAGGGCGCTGCGCACTTCGCTGGCCAGCTCCGGGTCGGGTTCGCCACCGCTGGCGCGGCAGGTGACCTCGGCGATGCATTGGCTCAGCTGCTGGCGCTCGCGCCAGGCGTCGGAGTCCTCGCCCTGGCGCAGCAGGGTCAGGGTCAGCACATCGGACCAGGCCTGGTTCAGCAGCGCCTGCACGAACTTGGGCGGCTGCCAGGTCCGGCACAGCGCTTCCAGCGTGGAGCTGGCCAATTCCTTGGCCACCTCCAGCCGTTCCTTGCCGCGCGCGGCCTCGATGTGGCGGCGCTCGGCGATCTCGGCCTTGTGCGCCAGCGCGCGGTACTGCGCCTGGATGTCCTGGTGGGCCTGCTCGAAGACCTGTTCGTCGCCTTCGTATTCCTCGACTACCCGGTCGACCGTCTGGTTCAATTTCAGCAGCAGCTGCGGATCGGTGTCCTCTTCGCTGAGCCAGGTGGCGCCGGACTCGGCGACCGCATTGAGCAGCTCGCGCGCCGGATGCTGGCTGCGCACGAAGAACGCGCTGTCCTGCAGCGCGGCGCGCACCAGCGGAACCTGCAGGCGCTCCAGCAGAGCGGCGGCCGGCGCGTCGCTGCGCACTTCGCGTTCGATCTCCGCATACAGCAGGCCGAGCAGGTCGAAGGTGTCGGCATCCTGCGGTGCCAGCGCCGCCTGCGGCCCATGTTCGGTGCGCAGCGTGGCCAGCAGCGCCGCCTGCACGTCGCGCACCTGGCGACGTCCGCGCAGGCCGGCCAGGGTGCTGTGCGCTGGCGGCTGCGCCTGCAGTTCGCCCAGGGCCTGCAGCAGCGATGCGGTGGGCACGCCGGGGGCGCTGGCCGTGGCGGCGGCGCGGGGCGCCGGCATCGGGACGTTGCCGGACGACGCAGGCATCGCTGTCGCTGCGGCAGCGTGGGCGGCGTCTGCGGGAGCGGTGCCGGTGGTCCCGGCCGGCGCCATCCGCGCGGCGGGCGCCGTCGCACGGTCGCGCGCGGCGGCGAGCAGCTGGCGCAGCGTGGCCAGGTCGGTCGGTGCGTTGCCGGGCGCGGCCGGCGCGGGGCTTGCTGCCGTCCCGGGGGTGGCCGCGATCGGCGGCGGAAGCGGGGGCGCTGCGCTCGGCAGGGCCGCTTCGCCGCCAGCGGCGCCGGGGCCCGGGCCGGACCAGCCGCCGGGTGCCGCCTGTCCGGACCAACTGGTGGCCGGGCGCGTGGCGGAGGAAGGGCGTGCCGCGCCGCGGTTGCCGGCGGCCGCGGCGGGTGCTGCGGTCGTCGGCCGCGCCACGTAGGGCAGGTAGACCAGGCCGGGCAGCACGCCGGCGTGCGCCAGCAGCACGTTGGCGCGTTCCACGATCTCGCCGTAGCGGACCAGCACCTGGCGCTCGAAGGCGCGGTACAGGGTCAGCTGCGCGTCCAGCCCCAGCCGCAATTCCTCGCCGGCCTCGCGCAGGATCCGGCACAGCAGGTGCGGCCCCAGCGGCGTATGTTCGGCTTCGAACGCCGGCCGCGCGGCGAGCACGCCGAAACGCTGGCCGAGCAGTTGCAGCGGGGTGCTGGCCCGCGCCGCCTCGCGCCGGGCGATGTCGTGCAGGACGATGTCGCGGTCGATGTCCACGTCGGCGACCAGGGTCAGCATCTGCATCGCCGCGCTGGCCTTGTCCTGGCGCAGCAGGCCGACCGGGGCGAGCGGCAGCCGCAGCGTGGCCAGGGCCGCTTCCAGCTGCGCCTTGTAGAACGGCGCGAAGCGCTCGCGGCGAGCCCGCAGGCCTTGCAGTTCCTGGTAGATGTCCTCCTGCAGCTGGCTGTTGCGCGCGCGTTCGGCCTGGTCGAACAGCTCGCGCTCCAGCTCGCTCAGGGTCGACTGCAACGGCGCCTCCAGCGATTGCCACAGCAAGGCCTTCAGCGCCTCCAGGATGTCGCGCACGCGCGTGGGCAGGGCGGCGCTGGCGAGCGTCGCCGGGTTTGCCGACGGAATGGCAGACAATGACATCCTGTGATCGCCGTTTGATTTCCGGGTCCGGTATGTAACACGTTTCTGGCGGCGCAACCATGTTGGCGGCGGCCTGGCGCAGCGTTCAGAGCATGAACAGGGCGACCACGTCGTTGGTGAAGCGCCGTCCCAGTTCGGTCGGCAGCGCATGCCCGGATTCCACCTGCAACCAGCCCCGCGCCTGCGCCTGGGCCAGCGCCGGGGCGATCGTCTCCGGCGCCAGGCCGGTGCGCACGGCGAAGTCGCGCAGCGCGAACCCCTGGTTCAGGCGCAGCGTATTGAGCATGTACTCGAACGGGCGCCGCTCGGCGCCGATCCAGTCGTCGCCGCCGATCGCCGCCGGGGTGCCGGCGGCGGCCAGGAACGCCTGCGGATGCTTGGTCTTCCAGCGGCGCAGGATGCTCTGCTCGGCGCCGGAGCTGATCTTGCCGTGGGCGCCGGCGCCGATGCCCAGGTAGTCGCCGAACTTCCAGTAGTTGAGGTTGTGCGCGCACTGGTAGCCGTCGCGGGCGTAGGCGCTGACTTCGTACTGGGCGTAGCCGGCGGCGGCCAGCAGCGCCTGGCAGTGCTCCTGCATGTCCCAGGCGTCGTCGTCCTCGGGAATGCCCTGCGGCGGGCGCGCGGCGAACACCGTGTTCGGTTCCAGGGTCAGCTGGTAGTGGCTGATGTGGGTGGGCTGCAGCGCCAGCGCGCGCGCGATGTCGCTCTCCGCCCCGGCCAGGGTCTGCTGCGGCAGCGCGTACATCAGGTCCAGGTTGAGATTGGCGTAGCCGGCGTCCTGGGCCAGCTTCACCGCGCGCTCGGCGTCGGCGCTGTCGTGGATCCGGCCCAGGCGCTGCAGCGCGGCGTCGTCGAAGCTCTGGATGCCGAAGCTGAGCCGGTTGACCCCGGCCGCCAGATAGCGGTCGAAGCGGCCGTGCTCGGCGGTGCCCGGGTTGGTCTCCAGGGTGATCTCCAGGTTCGGCGCGAAGCGCAGGCGCGCGCTGGCCGCTTGCAGGAAGCGGTCGATCGCCTCGGCCGGAAACAGGCTGGGGGTGCCGCCGCCGAAGAACACGGTCTGGACGGTGCGGCCCCAGACCAGCGGCAGGTCCTGGTCCAGGTCGCGGATCAGCGCGTCCACGTAGTCGTCGAACGGCAGCGCGCCCTTGGCCGCATGCGAGTTGAAATCGCAGTACGGGCATTTGCGCACGCACCAGGGCAGGTGCACGTACAGCGACAGCGGGGGCGGGATCAGCATGGTGCGGTGCGGGGCCTGTTAACGCGATCGGGATAGGCCACGCCGCGCTTAGGCGCGTGCGGGGCAAGGAAGAACGAGAGAGCTTATGTCGATAAGAGACCGAGTGATGACGCGGCACCGTGCGCGCCTAAGCGCGGCCCTCCGGGTTGCCGTGTCCGGCGCCCAGGCGGCCGCGCACGGCTTGGACAGGCGGCCAGCCTGCCGCGGCGCCGTGCGCGACCGCCTGGGCACCGGACACGGCAACGTGGCCTATCCCGATCGCGTTAACAGGCCCCAGTAGCCCACGCAGCGCTCGGCAGTGGTCAGCGCATCGCCGAGCCGGTCGAGCTGCGCGTAACGCTCGCGGCCGTACGCCAGGCAGTGGGTGTAGTCGGCTTCGTCGCGCCAGCGGTCGATGGTCAGGTAGGCGCCCGGTGCCTGCGCGCGCAGCAGTTCGGTGCCCAGGTAGCCCGGGTACTCGGCGAACAGTGCGGCCCAGGCGCCATCGGCGGCGTACAGCGTCTCGAATGCCTGTGCCTGGCCTTCGGCCACCTCGTATTCCCAGATCGTGACGAACATCGGCGTCTCCCTCAGGTGTCCCAGTGCGCCAGTTGCCTGCGCAGCAGCGCCAGCGCCTGGCCGCGGTGGCTGATCCGGTTCTTCAGCGCCAGCGGCATCTGCGCCGCGCTCTGGCCGTGGTCCGGATCGAAGAACACCGGATCGTAGCCGTGGCCGCCGTCGCCGGCGCGCGCGTGCAGGATGCGCCCGCGCCAGCTGCCTTCCACCAGCAGCGGTTGCGGGTCTTCGGCATGCCGCAGCAGCACCAGCACGCAATAGAAATGCGCGGTGCGCTGCGCGTCGGGGACGTCGCGCAGTGCATGCAGCAGCTTGTCGATGTTGGCCGCGGCATTGCCGTGTTCGCCGGCGTAGCGCGCCGAGTACAGCCCCGGCGCGCCGCGCAGCGCGTCCACGCAGATGCCCGAGTCGTCGGCCAGCGCCGGCAGGCCGGTGACCTGGGCGGCGTGGCGTGCCTTCAGCAGCGCGTTCTCGACGAAGGTCAGGCCGGTCTCGTCGGCATCGCGCACGCCGAGCGTGGACTGCGCGACCAGGTCGATGCCGGCGCCGTCGAGCAGCGCATGCAGTTCTTCGAGTTTGCCGGCATTGCTGCTGGCCAGGACCAGTTTCTTCATTGCTTGGGTTCCAGCAGGTCCCACTTGGTGCCGTACAGGTCGCGGAACACCGCGACCGTGCCATAGGGTTCCGCGCGCGGGGATTCGAGGAACTCCACGCCCTGCGCCAGCATCGCGGCGTGGTCGCGGGCGAAATCGTCGGTGTACAGGAAGTGGTCCACGCGCCCGCCGGTCTGGTCGCCGATCCGCGCGCGCTGGGCGGCGTCGCCGGGTTCGGCCAGCAGCAGCGCGGCATCGTCGCTGCCGCCCGGGCCGACCACCACCCAGCGCTTGCCGTCGCCGAGCGCCACGTCCTGCAGCAGGACGAAGCCGAGCTTGCCGGTGTACCAGGCGATCGCCGCGTCGTAGTCGGCCACGACCAGCGTGGTCAGCGCGATCCGTCGCTTCACCGTGCCAGCGCCTCGCGCTGGGCGGCAAGCAGTTGGCCGATGCCGGTTTCGGCCAATGCCAGCAGCGCATCCAGTTCGTCGCGGCGGAACGCATGGCCTTCGGCGGTGCCCTGGATTTCGATGAAGCCGCCACCGTCGTTCATCACCACGTTCATGTCGGTGTCGCAGTCGCTGTCCTCTGCGTAATCCAGATCCAGCACCGGCGTGCCGCGGTAGACGCCGACCGAGACCGCGGCGACCGCGCCGAGCACCACCGGCTTCTTCAGGTCGCCGCGCTTCTGCAGCCAGTTCACCGCGTCCATCAGCGCCACGTAGGCGCCGGTGATGGCCGCGGTGCGGGTGCCGCCGTCGGCCTGCAGCACGTCGCAGTCCAGGGTGATGGTGCGCTCGCCGAGTGCGTTGCGGTCCACGCAGGCGCGCAGCGCGCGGCCGATCAGGCGCTGGATTTCCAGCGTGCGCCCGCCCTGCTTGCCGCGCGCGGCCTCGCGGTCGGAGCGCGAATGCGTGGCGCGCGGCAGCATGCCGTATTCGGCGGTGACCCAGCCTTCGCCCTTGCCGCGCAGGAAGCCCGGCACCCGGTTCTCCACGCTGGCGGTGCACAGCACGCGGGTGTCGCCGAAGCTGACCAGCACCGAGCCTTCGGCGTGGCGGGTGAAGGCGCGTTCGATGCGCACCGGGCGCAGCTGATCGGCCGTGCGGCCACTGGGACGGGAAAAGGACATGGGGATCGATCCGGAGGTGTCGTGAGGGCCGGGCGCGGCAGCGGGCCGGGCCGTGGGAGCTGAGAGGCGCTAGGTTACCATTCGCGCTTTGCACGCACCGGAACACCACATGATCCGCAGCATGACCGCCTTCGCCGGCGCCGAGCGCATCACTCCCTGGGGCACGCTGGGCTGCGAACTGCGCTCGGTCAACCACCGTTTCCTGGAAGTGGGCGTGCGCCTGCCGGAAGAGCTGCGCGCGCTGGAGCCGCAACTGCGCGAACGCCTGGCCGCCCGCGTCAGCCGCGGCAAGCTGGACCTGATGCTGCGCCTGCGCGCGCCCGACGCCGCGCAGGCGCTGGCGGTGAACGAGCCGCTGGTCGAACAGCTGGCGGTGCTCGCGCAGCGGCTCGGCGCGCGCTTCCCGCAACTGCAGGTGCAGTTCGCCGACCTGCTGCAACTGCCCGGGGTGCTGCAGGGCCAGGCGGTCGATCCGGCCGCGCTGCAGGCGCAGGCGCTGGAGCTGCTGGACGCGGTGGTGGCCGAGTTCGTCGCCGCGCGCGAGCGCGAGGGCGGCAAGCTGGCCGCGGCCATCGTCGAGCGGGTCGATGCGGTCGAGCGTGTCGCCGCCGAGGTGAAGCAACTGATCCCGGCCATCCGCGAGGGCCAGCGCGCCAAGCTGGCCGCGCGCCTGGCGGACCTGCCGCATCCGGTCGATCCGGGCCGCGCCGAGCAGGAACTGGTGCTGTGGCTGCAGAAACTCGATGTGGACGAGGAACTGGACCGGCTCGACAGCCACATCAAGGAGATCCGCCGCGTGCTGCGCCAGCCCGAGCCGGCCGGCCGGCGCCTGGATTTCCTGTTGCAGGAATTCAACCGCGAGGCCAACACCCTGGGCTCCAAGTCGGTGGACAGCCGCACCTCCAACGCGGCGGTGGAACTGAAGGTGCTGATCGACCAGATCCGCGAGCAGGTGCAGAACCTGGAATAGCGCTCCGCGCGCTTGGACCTGGCGCGCGCAGCGTGGCGCGGCCGCGTCAGCGTTCGCGCAGGAAGAAGTCCACCGGCACCACCACCTGCACCGGGTCGCCTTCGATCTCCGGCGGCGGCGCCGGCAACGGGCTGGCCCGCTGCACCGTCGCCAGCGTCTCGCTGTCCAGCGCGTCATGGCCGCTGCCCTGGACGATGCGGATCGCGCTGGCATGGCCGCGCCGATCCACCGCGAACTGCACCTGCACCACCCCTTCCTGCCGGCGCCGTTGCGCCGGCCGCGGGTAGCGCTTGTAGCGCTGCAGATGCCCCAGTACCTGCGCCTGCCAGGTGGCGCGCCGCTGTTGCGCCGCACCGGACAGCGACTGCGTCGCGGCATAGCGGCTGGCTGGCGCCGCCGCCACGCTGGGCGGGGCGCTGGCCTGCGCCGCGCTGGACGCTTGCGGTGGGTCTTGCGCCGGCGTCGACGGCTGCGCTTCTTCCAGGTCGGCATGCAGCGGTTGCGGCGGCGGTTGCGGCGGTGCCGGCCGCGGCGCGCGCACGCGCGGGGCCTGGCGTTGCTCGGGCTGCGGCGGGCCCGGCGGCACATCGGTCGGTGGCGCCGCCGGCGCGGTCGGGGCCGGCGCCAGCTCCAGCATGAGCGCCTGCGCCGGAGCGGCGGGCGGCGGCGGCCGTTCGCGCGGCGGCCAGCACAGCAGCGCGGCGACGAGCGCCGCATGCGCCGCCAGTACGCCGCCGAGGCTGAGCAGCCAGCGCCGCAGCGTCCGCGGTCCTGCGCTCATCGGCCGGCCGGCTCCAGCCCGACCAGCGCGACCTTCAGATAGCCCGCATCGCGCAGCGCGTCCATGGTCCGCATCAGTTCGCCGTAGGCCACCGCGCGGTCGGCGCGCAGGAAGATGCGCTGCGTGCGGTCGCCGCGGGTCAGCCGGTCCAGCGCCGGCTGCAGCGCAGCGCGCTCGATCGGGGTGTCGCCGAGGCGCAGGCTCAGGTCCTTGCGCAGGGTCAGGTAGACCGGGTCGCGGTCCCTGGGCTGCGGCGCCGCGGTGCTGGCGGGCAATTCCACCGGCACCTGCACCGTGGCCAGCGGCGCGGCGACCATGAAGACGATCAGCAGCACCAGCATCACGTCGATCAGCGGGGTGACGTTGATCGCGTGGTGCTCGTCCAGCGCATCCTCGTCGTCGTCTCGGTTGCTGCGGATCGCCATGCCGGTGTCCTCAGGCCGTGCCGGCCATGGGCGCGCCGTGCGCAGCGGGCCCGGACGCGCGCTGACGATCCAGGTCGCGCGACACCAACTGCTGCACGCCGGCCGACAGGTCGCCCAGCTGCTGGCGCAAGCCGCCCAGGGTGCGCGCGAAATGGTTGTAGATCACCACCGCCGGGATCGCGGCGACCAGGCCCAGCGCGGTGGCGAGCAAGGCCTCGGCGATGCCGGGCGCGACCACCGCCAGGGTGGTGGTGTTGGCGCGGGCGATGCCGACGAAGCTGTTCATGATGCCCCACACGGTGCCGAACAGGCCCACGAACGGCGCGGTGGCGCCGATCGTGGCGAGCAGGCCGGTACCCTTGCGCAGCTGCCGCGCATGGCCCAGTTCGATCCGTTCCAGGCGCGAGGCCAGCCGTTCCTTGATCCCGGCCATGTCCTGCAGGCCGCTGGAGTGCTGCAGTTCGGCGCGGGCTTCGCGCAGCAACAGCTGCGCCGCGGGCACCGCCAGCGGCGGGCGGCGCTCGGCATCGGCCAGGTCCTGCGCTTGCGCCAGCGCCGTGCGCGCGGCCTGCAGCGCCCGCCCGAGCCGCGCCAACTCCCAGCTCTTGGCCACCAGCACCGTCCAGGTGGCGACCGAGGCGATGGCCAGGCCGACCATCACCGCCTGCACCACCAGGTCGGCGTGCAGGAACATCTGCCAGGGCCCCAGGTCGGGCGGCAGCACGGGGGGCGGGGTGATGTCAGCATGCATGGTCGTCATCCAGCGGGTCGAAACGGGGGGCGGGGGTGTGCGTTTGCGTCATGGCCTGGGCATGCGGCGCGTCCGGCAGCAGGCCGGCCGATTGCAGGCAGGCCAGCACCCGGTACCAGGCCGATGCCGAGATCGCGTAGCCGGCGTCGCGCGCGGCGGCATGCAGGTGCTGCGGCGTCAGCTGGCCGTGCGCGCCGAGCACTTGCGGCGCCAACCGCACCGCCGCCAGGCGCGCGGAGGTGACGTTCAATCCGGCGCCGCGCAGCAGCGCCGACCACGGATCGGCGCGCCGCACCTGCCGACGGCGACGCTGCGCGCGGATCTTGCCCGGCATCACCGCGCTCCCGGTGCATCGGCGGCGCGGCGCGGCGCCGGACGCGACAGCACGTAGGCGGCGCTGCCGGCGAAGAACAGGCCCACGCCCAGCGCCAGCTTCCAGCCCGGATGCGCGCCGCAGCAGAACAGCACGTAGCCCACGCCCATGCCGGCACCGGCGAAGCACTTGCCGCGGCGCGTGATCGCACCCTGTTCGCGCCACAGCCGCAACGCGGCGCCGTAGCGGGGATGCTGCAGCAGCCATGCCTCCAGGCGCGGCGAGGAGTGCGAGAAGCACCATGCCGCCAGGATCAGGAAGATCGTGGTCGGCATCACCGGCAGCAACGCGCCGATCAGGCCCAGCGCCAGCATCAGCAGGCCCAGGCAGCACCACGCGCCGCGGCTCAGCGACATCGCCGCACCTCCTGCGCGCACGCGCTCATTGCGCGCCGGCCGGGAGATAGGTATCGACATGGGCGTAGACGCGATCGAACGCGGCGCACGCCGCAGCGACCACGGCCTGCTCCTGCGCAGGATCCAGCGGCACGCTGTCGAGCGCGGCGGTGAACTGGCGCCAATGCCGCGCGCGCCCGTCCGGGTGGCCTGCGAGGTGGCGCGCACCGAACTGCTCGTGCAGTCCCAGCCGGGCGGCCAGCTTGGCCAGGATCGCCGCGCCCAGGTTGGAACCTTCGGCCACGTACAGCCAGCCCAGCGCGTCGACCTGTTTTTCGTAGCGGCGGCCGTCCGGCGCCGGGAGCGGGCGCATGGCGGGGACCGCGACGCCCAGGTCGGCCAGGTCGGCCAGCAACTGCGGCAGGCGCCGCCGCTGCGCCAGTTCCGGGATCACGCTGGCGAGCACCGGATTGCGGTACACGTTCTCCATGTCGCAGTGGAAGCAGTACTGCACCTGCACGAAGCGCGCGTAGTTCGCGCGCGATGCGAACGGTTGCGCGGCCATGATGCGCTGGTCCAGGCGCGCGTGCGCTGCGTGGGTGGCGGCCTTCAGGCGCTGGCTGCGGGTGGTGGTGTCGGCGAAGCATTCGGTCATGGCGCGGGCTCGTGGTCGGCAGGGCGGGTTGCGCGGGTGGGTAGGGAGGAATGATCGGCACGCCGTGCCGGGTTCAGAACACGCGCTCCAGCTTTAGGCTGATCGCGTTCTTGTCGTAGCCGTACAGCCAGTCCACGTTGCTGTGCACGCGGTTGTGGCGCAGGCTGAGCAGCGGGGTGAAGCCGGCGAAGGCCAGGCGCGGCGCCTTCAGCGCGACGGTGTAGTTCTGCTCGTCGTCGCGGCGGCGCGCGCCGAGCACGGCGCTGTAGGCGTCGTAGTCGCGGCGCCGGTACGAGGCGAACGCGCTGCCGACGAAACCGGCCGGCCACTGCAGCGAGGCACCCAGCCGCGCGCCGCGCTGCAGGTAGCCGTTCGCGGCCTGCAGCGCATCGCTGGCCACCACATCGACGCCGCCGAACACGGTCCAGCGCGCGCCCAGGCTGCGGAAATAGGTGGCGTAGGCCGAACGCAGGCCGCCGTCGTAGTTGCGCGCATAGTCCTGGCGCCGGTAGCGCATGTCCTTGTAGTCGGCTTCCAGCTTCAGCAGCGAACTGGGCGACAGTGTCCAGTTCCATTCCCCGTGCACGCCCCAGGCCGCGTACAGCGCGTCGTTGCCCCAGGCGTAGTACTCGAACGACGGCGCCAGCGAAATGCCATGGCGGCCGCTGCGGTAGCTGTAGCCGGCCTGGGTGGTCGTGGTCAGTTCGTTGTAGGCGCTGTGGCCGCGGTAGCCGTTGCCGAACAGCAGCGAGCGCAGATACAGGCCGTGATGGCCGCGCAGCGGCAGGCGCTTGTCGAGGCTGGCGTCGTAGTCCACCCCGCCGGCGCCGATCGCGGCCGGCAGTTGCCGGTCGATGTAGCAGAAGCCGCTGCTGTCGGCGAGCAGGCAGGTGCGGCTGGCGGAGCTGCGGTTGAGGTTGTCGTTCCAGGTCGGGCCGAACGCGAACGCGCCGCTCCATGCGCGGCGGCTGGCCAGCGCGCGCTGGAACGCTTGCACGCTCTTGCGCACCCCGGCGGTCCTGGGGTCGCCGGCATCGACGGCGGCGGCGATGGCGTCGAACAGCTCGCCCGCCTCGCGGTCCTGCTGGTCCTCGAACAGCACGCGGGCCAGCTCCAGGCGGCCGGGCAGGAAATCGGGCTTGAGCGCGAGCAGCGCACGGTAGTGGCGCTCGGCGTCCGCATAGCGGCCATCGCGCCGCGCCAGTGCGCCCTGCGCGTAGTGCAGCAGCAGCGGGTCGTGGTCGGCCAGGGTCAGGTACTCGGCCAGGAAGCGTTGCGCCGCGTCCCACCGCTTTTGCTGGATGGACAGGTACAGCGCGCGGCCGAGGTCGCTGGCGCTGCGCTCGACGGTGTAGGACTTGCCCTTGATGTCCAGCGTCGGACGCGGCCCATCGTCGTCGAGTTCGTCCTTGAGCAGCTCGCGTTCGCGCTGCAACGCATGCCGCTCCACGCTCTGGTCGAGCATGCGGCGGGTATCGTCGCGTTCCTGTGCGGCGACAGGAAACGCCGGCAGCGACGCTGCCAGGAGGAGCAGGGCGGCGAGCAGCGCAGGCCGCGCAGGAGACATGGGGTGCATCGACTCGATAGGCCAGGTGGTGGTGGGCAGGACTGGCTTGGCCTTGGCTTGTCCTGCCCGGATCATCGACGGAACGGCGCAGAGCGAACGCTCAGCGCGTCATGCTCAGTTCTTGGTGCCGCCGAAGGCGGTGTCGTACTGGGTGCCGCTGAAGTTGACGATGCCGGCCAGGGCGGTCTGGCCGCTGTAGAACTGGCCGGACACCGCGCCGCCGGAGGCCACCAGGCTGCCCGATTGCGTCGCCAGCGCGGTGCTGCCGGAAATGCTGGCATTGCTGTTGATGGTGGCCGAGCCGATGTTCACCGTGTAGCCGCTGCTGCTGTTGGCGATGCTGCCGGTCAGCGTGCCACTGCCGAAGTTGGCGGTGAACACGCCCGACAGCAGGTTGCCGTTGCCGCCGTTGGCCGCGGCGTTGTAGTTGTTGATGCCGACCACGTTGTAGGTGGCCGAGCCGGTGGTGGGCACCGTGGTGTCGCCGTTGTCGCCGATGTAGTAGACGGTGCGGGTGCTGTCGCCGCTGGTGCCGTACGCGGACCATTCGCCGAACCACACGTCCTGCGCGCCGACCTGGGCGAACACGAACACGCCCAGATTGTCGTGGCTGTCCGGCGCGCCGGTATACGGGAAGTTGAGCTTGTGCACGAGCTTGGTGCCGTCGCTGCTGCCGTCCTTGTTCCAGTCCACCGCGCTGTTGGTCTTGACGCTGTAGGCGGTGAGTCCCTGGAAATCGACTTCGTTGCCCAGACCGGTCGAGTTGACGGAAATGCCGGCCTTGCCGCTGCTGTGCGGGCCGCCGTTGACGTCGGATTCGCCGACCTGGACGTTGCCGGTGTTGCTCGAGGCGCCCTTGAAATTCGCCGCCTGGCTGGCGCCGATGGTGGCCACGGCGAGCACGGACAGCGCGAACACGGACAGTGTGCGTTGCGTCTTCATATTGCCAATCTCCTTTTGCGGATTGAGGTACTGCGTTGGTGCGGACGTCCTGTCCTTTACGGTCACTTCTCCAAGCTCGCCAGCCGCCGCCGCGCTCAGAAGCGCGCGGACAGGCTGAGTTTCAGGGTCCTGCCGGGTGCGGCCACCGCCGAGCGCGTGGCCGGGTCGACGTAGTACTGGTCGGTCAGGTTGGTGCCGGTCAGCTCCACGCTCAGGTTCTCGCGCAGCTTGTAGCTGGCGTAGGCGTCGAAGATCAGGGTCGTGCCCCAGGAGAACGGCACGTTGAAGTTGTAGACCAGGCGCCCGCCGCCGCTTTGGATCGAGTGCGCGCGGTACCAGTCCAGGTCGGGGTTCTCGTATTGCCTGAAGTAGATGGCGCGCCCGCCGATCTCCAGGCGCCGGTCGAGGAAACGCCCGCCCAGCGACCAGGTCGCCGACAGTTCCGGCGCGGCCTGGGTCAGCAGGTAACCGCCGACGAACCCGTAGTCCACGCAGGTTGGCACGGCCTGGCTGCCGAGCGCATAGCCATTGCTGGTGCTCAGGATGGCCGCGGTGCTTTCGTCGCAGACCCGGTTCTCCAGGCTGTAGTTCACCCCCAGGTCGGTGAACAGACGGCCGCCGTCGTAGCGGGCCTGCAATTCCAGGCCGCGGATGGTCTGCTTGTCGACGTTGTCGAACTTGAAGCGCGGATCGCGCTCGATCACGTCGCGGGTCTTGTTCACGTAGTAGGCGAGCTTGACGTCGGCGGTCGCGTCTGGCCCCAGCAGGTGGCCGAGGTCGTGGACGTAGGCCAGCTCCCAGTTGTAGGCGTGTTCGGGCTTCAGTCCCCAGGGATTGATCGAAGCGGAGAAGGCCAGCGTGCTCTCGAACATGCTCGGATAGCGCACCGTCTCGGCGTAGCGCAGATAGGCGCGGCTGTGGTCGCCGAAGTCGAGCGTGGCCGAGAAGAACGGCACCCAGCCGTGGTCCTTGCGCTTGCTCGCCTGCGCGACGTAGCTGGTGCCGACCGCGGTGGCCCGGCACAGTCCATCGACGACGTTCGCGACCCCGTCCAGCGTGCCGTTGAGGCAGGCGTTGCCGGACTTGCTGTAGTTGCCGTCGGCGTCCGCTTCCCAGGGCACGCTGTGGTTCACCGTATAGCTGGTCGGCAGCGCGGCCAGCAGCTCGTTGGCGAGTTGGTCGTAGATGTCCTGGGTGATCGCGCCCAGGTCCAGCAGCATCTTGTAGACCTCCAGGTTCTCGCCGGCCATCGCCTCGCGTTCCTGCTGGGTATAGGCCTGCGTGGTGGCGTATTCGACGTTGTATCCGGTCGTCGCGCTCGCCTGTATCTGCCCCGGGTGGGCGGCGAGGAAATCGTCGTAGGCCCAATACGAGGTGTAGCGCGCACCTGCACCCACGGTCAGGACATCGAGCAGCCGCCACTCGACATTGAAGTTCGCCTGCCATTCCTGGCGGCGTCCGGCGCGCGGGTACATGCGCCAGCCGTCGCTGGTGCCGAAGTAGGCGTCGTCCGAGCGCAGCTTCTCGCGCTGCCAGCTGCCGCCCAGGGTCAGGTCCAGCGTATCGCTGAAGCGGATCTTGTTGCTGAGGGTGATGCCGTTGCGCGTGTTGCTGGCGTTGGCCAGCGCGGTGTTCTTGAGCGTGGGGTCGTAGCCCCACTGCGGATCGCCCTGGGCGAAGTTGGGGAAGCCGCCGGCGGTGTAGGTGTCGCTGGCCGTGTCGGTACGCCACAGGTTGGCGTACAGGTCGATCCAGCGGCTGTCCTCGGGCCGCCATTTGTATTCCAGGTTGTAGGCCTTGGCGTCGACCCGGCTCAGCGGCCACTGGATCGCGCCGCGGTCCTGCGAGTTCATGATCCGCGAGGGCATGATCTCGCCGTAGTGGGACAGGCTGTCGCGGTAGCCCAGTTGCAGCGCCTGCGCGTCGTCGATGCGCCAGGTGGCCTTGAACAGCCACGATTCCATCCGGCTGGACGTGTTGGTCACCTCGTTGCCGGGTTTCCAGTAGTTCGCCATCGAGGTGATGTAGTCCTCGGCATAGGAACTGCGTTCGTCGCTGTAGTAGCCGGTGTTGCGCTTGCCGGCGTAGTAGTTGCCGCGTTCGCGGTAGGCATAGGCGGCCAGCAGGTCGAGCCGGTCGCTCGGGCGCCAGCCCAGGGACATCCGGTAGGCGTAGTCCTCGCCGGCGAAGACGTTGTAGCCGCCGCCGCCGGTCCTGGGCGTGACCCGCAGCGTCTGGTCCGCATACGGAATGGCCGGCGTGTCCTGCGGAAAGCCTTCCACCGTGCGGTAGTCCTCGCCGGTGTGCAGGGTCGGCAGCCGCGGCGAGGTCGCGTTGCTGCTGCCTTCGAGCTTGAACTCGCCGCCGAAGCGCTGACCCGGCGCGACGACGTCGTCCACGTCCAGGGTGTCGATGACCATCGCACCGCCGACGCCGGTGGTGACGTTGCGGGTCAGCGACGGGCCCTTGAGGATCTGGATGCCGCCGATCAGGAACGGGTCGATGTAGTTGCGGTTGCTGGCGCCGTTGTAGCCGCGCCAGACCGTCAGCGCCTGCTCGGTGCCGTCGATCGTCACCGGCACGCGGCCGGGGCCCTGGATGCCGCGGATGTTGATGTCCAGCGCACCGCTATTGCGGGCGTCGCCGCTGAACACGCCGCCGACGCCGTTGAGCAGGTCCGATGGCGTGGCGCCCTTGTAGCGTTCGACTTCGCTGCGGCCGATGTAGGCGCTCGACAGGTCCAGGTCGTAGACGTCGTCGTAGCCCTGCGCATCGCGCGCGCTGCCGGTGGCGGTGCCGCGGGCGGCCCCGGCCACGTTCAACGTGTCGGTGACGATCGTAGGCTCGCGTTCGGCCTGGGCCGGGTCGTGCGCCGCGGTCTCCAGGGTGACCGCATTGGCACCGGTCCGCCGCGGGACCAGGCCGCTGCCCTGCAGCAGCCGCTGCAGCGCCTGCTCGGCGCTGTAGTCGCCCTTCACTGCGGGAGCGACGAGGCCGTAGGGTTCCTGCCGGCTGTACAGCACTTGCAATCCGGTCTGTGCGGACAGTTTCACCAGCGCGTCGGGCAGCGGCTGGGCGTCCAGGTCGATGGCGTAGCGCGCTTGTTGTGCGCCCGCCGTGGGGATCGGCGACTGCGCATGCGCAATGGTGGAGATGCCGAGCAGGGTGGACGCGAGGGCGCTGGAGAGCAGGGTGCGGCAGGCAGGCGAGCGGCCCTTGCGCAAGGCGGCGGTGGCGATGGACATGGAGTCGGGTATCGGGAGGAAGGTATTTGATGCGAACGAAAATCATTACGTTCTTGTCGGTAACACGGGTTCGGCGTGCTCCGACTACCCAGTCCATCCGCGGACGACGTGCTACATCGCCCTCTTTTGTTTATGTTTTATTCATTTTACCGAGCTCGTCTGCGGCGACGGCCGGTACACGAAGGTCGCCCATCCCAGGTGCACCGCGTCGAGCCGCAGACTGTCCAGCAGCACCTGCAGGCCGGCGTCCGGGTCGGCGATGTTGAACGCGCCGGAGACCGGCAGTGCGCCGATGTCGCCGCGCAGCTGGATGAAGCCGTGGCGGTAGCGCGAGAGCTCGCGGATCACCTGCGACAGCGGCGTGTTGTAGAAGACCAGTTGCTGCCGCCGCCATGCGGCCACCGCGAGCGGATCGACGGCGGTTTCGCGGCGCACGCTGTTGCCTGCCAGCCATGCGCGTTGCCCGGCGACGAGCACCGTGCCGGTCTTCCCGGCGGGCGGGCGGACGGCGACGCGGCCTTCGGCCACGCTGACCTGGCTCGTATCGTCTTCGAGATGGACATTGAACGCGGTGCCCAGCACGCGCGCGCTGCCGCCAGCGCTGTCCACGATGAAGGGGCGGCGTGGATCGCGCGCGACCTGGAAGAAGGCTTCGCCGCGCAGCAGCCGCACCGAACGGGTGCCCTCGTGCATGCGCACGACGATGGCGCTGTCGGTGTTGAGGGTGACGACGCTGCCGTCCTGCAGTTGCAGCCGCCGCATCGCGCCGACCCCGGTGTAGGCATCGCTGCGCAACCGGTCCAGGCCGCCGGCGCCCAGCCAGGTGCTGGTGCCGATCGCCAGGGCGAGCCCGGCGGCTACCGCCTGCCAGCGCTGCCGCTGCCGGTGCGAGCGCCGCTGCGCAACCGCGGGTGCGGCCGCCGCGATCGCGGCGGAAGCCGATGGCGCGGGCTGCAACGGATCGATGCCGAGTTCGTCGCCGACCTCGGCGGCCGGGCGCTGCAGCATGCCCAGCAGCGTGCGCGCCGCCGCCACCGCTTGCGCGCGCGCCGCAGGGGCGACGGCCAGCCAGTCCCGGTACTGCCGCAAGGTGTCCGCATCGCTGGGCGCTTCGTCCAGGCGCAGGATCCAGTGGACGGCTTGGTCGAACAGGTCGTCGTCGACGGAGGGGGTGTCGGGCATCGTCTGCCTATCCGCTAAGGAATGGGGTTGTCGTCCGCGGCAAAGGGAATCCGCGGGTCGTTGATGAGCATGACGGGTCCAGCGCTGCCGATCCCGTAGCCGCGCTAGAGGTCCCGGCCGGCCTCCCGCAGCCGCCGCCGGCAGTGGGCGAGCGCGACGGCGATGTGCTTTTCCACGGTGCGCGGGGAAATGTCCAGCTGTGCGGCGATCTGCGCCATGCTCAGGTTGCGGCCGCGGAACAGCACGAAGACCCGCCGCGCCTGCGCGGGCAGGTCGCGGATCGCCTGCAGCAGGACCGCGTATTCCTGCTGGCCCAGGGTCGCGGCGTAGGGCGATGGCTCCGCGCTGGGAACATCTTGCGCAGCGTCCGCAGGGGCGAGAAAGCGGCTGCGCGATGCGGTCAACCGCTGCCGGTCCACCGCGACGTTGTCGACCACGCGGCGTAGATAGGTGAGCGGGTCGCGGACGCTGTGGTGGCCGGGCTCGCGCGACGCCAGGCGGATCCACGCATCGTGCACGATGTCGCCCGCCGCGCCGGCGTACTTGCGCGTCGCATACCGATGCAGTTCCGCGTAGCTGCTTTCCAGTTCGTCCGCCAGCGAGACAGGCGTGGCGGAAGAGGGAGGAGTGGACATGGCATCCGTCCAGGACCACGGAAGAAGAGCCGAAGTGTAGTGCGGATGAGATTTATTCTCAATTAAGTTCGGCCGCGACCTGCCGCCGCCGCATGCAACTGGACGCGCCACCGTGCGGAGGCGCGGTCGCTTGCGCGTCCCGTTGCGCCGCTGCGTCGCGCACAGGGATTTGCTCTGCCCGCGCGTGCAGCCGCCAGCGGCCCGACCGGCAGGCCGGTGCATGCGATCGTGTGGGGAAAAGCGCTTGAGGATCATGCCGTTAAGTCCTCAGGCTGTGGGTGGGCGGCGAACGGGCGACGCATTGCCAGGCGGATGCTGCAAGGCCCGGTCGCTTGCGGTCGCGGCTGGGGCTGGTATCGTGCGCCGCCCGACTTCAATCGACGGCGAGACCTGAGCGATGCGCGGCACTCTCTATATCGTTGCGGCGCCTTCCGGCGCCGGCAAGAGCAGCATCGTCAACGCCACGCTGGCGCGCGATCCGCAGATCGCGCTGTCGATCTCGTTTACTTCGCGCGCGCCGCGGCCGGGCGAGCGCCATGCCGAGCACTACCACTTCGTGTCCGCCGACGAGTTCCAGGGCATGATCGATGCCGGCGACTTCTTCGAGTACGCCCGCGTCCACGGCGACTGGAAGGGGACTGCGCGGCAATCGGTGGAGCCGCAGCTGGCCGCCGGCCACGACGTGCTGCTGGAGATCGACTGGCAGGGCGCGCGCCAGGTGCGGGCCAAGGTGCCCGACGCGGTCAGCGTGTTCATCCTGCCGCCGTCGCGCGCGGCGCTGGAGCAGCGCATGCGCAAGCGCGGCCAGGACAGCGAGGCGGTGATCGCGCAGCGGCTGGCGGCGGCGCGCGAGGAGATGTCGCACTACGCCGACTTCGACTACGTGATCGTCAACGAGGACTTCGACACCGCGGTGGACGAGATGTGCGCGATCTTCGTCGCCAGCCGCCTGCGGCGTCTGCCGCAACAGCAGCGGCATGCCGATCTGATCGCCGCGCTGCTCGATCAGGATCAGGCAACTGGCTGATTCCAAAGGAAACTGAATGATGGCCGGTTGATTTCGGCCGGCCCGCGCCCTACAATCGCCGCCCTTTCCCTCATTCGAGCGCGTGGCCGCCAGCGGCCCGCCGGGAGCCCGCATGGCCCGCATCACCGTAGAAGATTGCCTGGAAGTCGTTAACAACCGTTTCGAACTGGTCATGATGGCGTCCAAGCGCGCCCGCCAGCTCGCCAACGGCGTGCAGGCCACCCTCGACAACACCGAATCGGCCGACAAGCCGACGGTGCTGGCGCTGCGCGAGATCGCCGCGCGCAAGATCGACAACGCGCTGATCGACGAAGTCGAGAAGGCCGAGCGCGAGCGTGCCGAGCGCGAAGCGCTGGAGTGGGCCGCGGCCGAGGTCGTCGCCGACGAAGACATGTCCAAGAACGACGACTGATCGCGTCCCCGCGCTCGGAGCGTCTGCCGAACAGCCCGCATCCGCGGGCTGTTTCGTTTTGCGGGTTTGCCGTCCTCGCGCCGCTGGCATAGTCTTCGCGCATGAACCCAGGCCCTTCTGCCCAGGTCGCCACCGCCGCGCCGTCGCCGGCCAACGAGGCGATCCCCGACTACGTTCTGCAACTCGAACGCAGCGCCAGCTATCTGCCGGCCGAGCAGATTCCGCTGCTGCGGCGCGCGTGGGAAGTGGGCGCGGCCGCGCATGCCGGGCAGACCCGCAAGTCGGGCGAGCCCTACATCACCCATCCGGTGGCGGTGGCCGGCGTGCTGGCCGAACTCGGCCTGGACGTGGAGGCGCTGATCGCGGCGATCCTGCACGACACCATCGAAGACACGCCGCTGACCCGCGCCGAACTGGCCGCCGAATTCGGCGAGGCGGTCGCCGAACTGGTCGATGGCGTCACCAAGCTGGACAAGCTTAAGTTCCGCGACCGCCAGGAAGCGGCGGCCGAGAGCTTCCGCAAGATGTTGCTGGCGATGTCGCGCGACCTGCGCGTGATCATGATCAAGCTCGCCGACCGCCTGCACAACATGCGCACGCTCGGCGCGCAGAGCGCCGAGGCGCGCAGCCGCATCGCCCGCGAGACGCTGGAGATCTATGCGCCGATCGCGCAGCGCCTGGGCATGAGCCTGATGAAGTCCGAGTTGCAGAACCTCGGCTTCCGCGCGCTGCACCCGTGGCGCCACGCGATCATCGAAAAGCACATCCGCAGCCAGCCGGTGGTGCGCCGCGAGTCGATGGCGCAGGTGGAGGTGCAGCTGTCGCAGCGCCTGGCCAAGGAGGGGCTGGAGCACCGCCTGGTCAGCCGGATCAAGACCCCGTGGAGCATCTACAACAAGATGCGCGACGAGAACAAATCCTTCGACCAGGTGATGGACGTGTTCGGCTTCCGCCTGGTGGTGCGCGGGGTGCCGGACTGCTACCACGCGCTGGGCGCGGTGCACGCCACGTTCAAGCCGCTGGACGCGCGCTTCCGCGACTTCATCGCCATTCCCAAGGCCAACGGCTACCAGTCGCTGCATACGGTGCTGTTCGGCCCCTACGGCTCGCCGATCGAAGTGCAGATCCGCACCGAGGAAATGGACCTGATCGCCGAGCGCGGCGTGGCCGCGCACTGGACCTACAAGTTCGGCGGCGATTCGCCCAACAGCGCGCAGAGCCGCGCGCATGCGTGGATCGTCGAATTGATCGAATCGCAGCGCGCCGCCGGCTCGTCGCTGGAATTCCTGGACAACGTCAAGGTCGACCTGTTCCCGGACGAGGTCTACCTGTTCACGCCGAAGGGCAAGATCCTGGCGCTGCCGCGCAATTCCACCGCGCTGGATTTCGCCTATGCGGTGCATACCGACGTCGGCAACCGCGCGGTGGCCTCGCGGGTGGACAAGAAGCTGGTGCCGCTGCGCACCAAGCTGGTCAGCGGGCAGACCGTGGAAGTGATCACCGCGCGTTCGGCCACGCCCAAGCCGCAGTGGCTGGAGTTCGTTGTCAGCAGCAAGGCGCGTACCGCGATCCGCCATCAGCTCAAGCAGCTCGAGCACGAGGACGCGGTGCAGCTCGGCCACCGCATGCTCGACCGCGCGCTGGAGGCGATGGACAGCGCGCTGGAACGGCTGCCGAAGGGGCGCCTGGACTCGTTCCTCAGCGAGCACCGCTATCCGCGCCTGGAGGCGTTGCTGGCCGACATCGCGCTGGGTAACTGGATGCCGAACCAGGCCGCGCAGGCGCTGATGGCCTATGCGGAACTGCGCGGCGGCGGCCTGTCCAAGCATTCGCAGGAAAAGATCCTGATCAACGGCACCGAGCGTGGCGTGGTCAGCTTCGCCAACTGCTGCCAGCCGATTCCCGGCGACGAGATCATGGGCTATCACACCGCCGGCAAGGGCATCGTCGTGCACCGGCTGGATTGCCCGAACCTGGCCGAACTGCGCAAGTCGCCGGAGCGCTGGGTGCCGATCGGCTGGGACACCAGCGTCATCGGCGACTACGACACCGCGTTGGTGGTGGACGTGGAGAACCGCACCGGCGTGCTGGCGCAACTGGCCGCGGCGATCGCGCAGAGCCAGTCCAACATCGAGCGCGTGGACTACCTGGATCGCGACTTCAACGCCGCGGTGCTGCGCTTCAACATCCAGGTACGCGACCGCAACCACCTGGCCGAAGTGATGCGCCGGTTGCGCCGGCTGACCGCGGTGCAGAGTGTGCGCAGGCAGTAGTGGAGCCGGGATTCGGGGCTCGGGGGATGGTCGCAAGTGCGCTGCATCTTGCTTTTCTGTAGGAGCGCCTTCAGCCGCGACACCTTCCCGGTAAAGCGTCGCGGCTGAAGCCGCTCCTGCAGAAAGGCGGTTTGTCGCTGGCTGGAAGAGGCGTCTTCCTCAAAAGAATCGGTACTTCAAGTCTTTTGACAGCGATATGCCTCGAGACAGCATCCTGCCGTCCCGAGTCCCGAGTCCCGAGTCCCGAGTCCCGAGTCCCGAGTCCCGAGTCCCGAGTCCCGAGTAAAATACCCATTCCTTTTTCCGTTGGAGCCGCCATGTCCCGCCAGATCATCCACACCGAGCAGGCGCCGGCCGCGATCGGTCCGTATTCGCAGGCGGTGCGCGCCGGCAACACGGTGTATTTCTCCGGCCAGATCCCGCTGGATCCGGCGACCGGCGAGGTCGTGCCCGGCGATGTCGGCGCGCAGGCGCGCCGCGCCTTCGACAACCTCAAGGCGGTGGCCGAGGCGGCCGGCGGTTCGCTCGACCGGATCGTGCGGCTCGGCCTGTACCTGACCGACCTGTCGCAGTTCGCCCAGGTCAATGCGGTGATGCAGGACTATTTCCAGGCGCCGTTCCCCGCGCGTTCCACCGTCGAAGTGTCCGCGCTGCCGAAGGGCGTCGGCTTCGAGGTCGATGCGGTGATGGTGCTCGACTGACCCTCGCCCGTGCCGCGCGTGCAGGTTCCGGCGCCGGCGCTGTCGGCGGCAGGCGAGGCGCCGCTGTCGGCGCTGCCGGGCGTTGGCCCGAAGGTCGCCGAGAAGTTCGCCGCGCGCGGCCTGCTGACCCTGCAGGACCTGTGGCTGCACCTGCCGCTGCGCTATGAGGACCGCACCCGGCTGACCCCGGTGGCGGCGCTGCAGCCGGGCGTCCCGGCGCAGGTCGAAGTGCGGGTGGAGGCGGTGGATCGCGGTTTCCGCTACCGGCCGATGCTGCGCGTGGCGGTCGCCGACGACTCGCGCGCCACCCTGGTGCTGCGCTTCTTCCAGTTCCGTGCCGCGCAGGTGGCGCAGTTCGCGGTGGGCGCGCGGCTGCGCGCGTTCGGCACGCCCAAGCCGGGCCAGCACGGCCTGGAGATCGTGCACCCGAGTTACCAGATCCTCGGCGGCGACGCGGCCGCGGGTCTGGACGACAGCCTGGACCCGGTGTATCCGGCGGTCGAAGGCATCGGCCCGGCGACGCTGCGCAAGCTGATCGGGCAGGCGCTGGACCGATTGCCCGACGAAGCGTCGCTGGAGCTGCTGCCGGCGGCGATGCTGGCCGAACTGGGGCTGCCGTCGTTGCGCAGCGCGCTGCTGATCGCGCACCGGCCGCCGCCGCAGGCCGACCTGGGCGCGCTCGCCGCCGGCCTGCATCCGGCGCAACAGCGGTTGGCGCTGGAAGAGCTGTTGGCGCACCACCTGAGCCTGCGTCGCCAGCGCATCGCGCTGCAGCGGCAGCGTTCGCCGTCGCTGCGCGGGCGCGGCCTGCTGGCCAAGCGCCTGCAGCAGTCGCTGCCGTTCCAGCTCACCGGCGCGCAACAGCGGGTGTTCGCGCAGATCCGCGCCGACCTGGAAAAGCCCTCGCCGATGCTGCGCCTGGTGCAGGGCGACGTCGGCAGCGGCAAGACCGTGGTCGCGGCGCTGGCGGCGATGCTGGCGGTGGACAAGGGCAAGCAGGCGGCGCTGGCGGCGCCGACCGAACTGCTCGCCGAACAGCACCTGGCGAACCTGCGCGCCTGGCTGGAGCCGCTGGGCATCCGCGTCGCCTGGCTGGCCGGCAAGGTCACCGGCAAGGCGCGCGCCGCGGTGCTGGCGCAGATCGCCTCGGGCGAGGCGCAGGTGGTGGTCGGCACGCACGCGCTGATGCAGGCCGCGGTGGCCTTCCACGACCTGGCCCTGGCCATCGTCGACGAGCAGCACCGCTTCGGCGTGCATCAGCGCCTGGCGCTGCGCGACAAGGGCGCCACCGGCGCCGGCGTGCCGCACCAGCTGGTGATGACCGCCACCCCGATCCCGCGCACGCTGGCGATGGCCGCGTACGCGGACCTGGACGTGTCGGCGATCGACGAACTGCCGCCCGGGCGCACGCCGGTGCAGACCATCGTGCTCAGCGCCGAGCGCCGCCCGGAGCTGGTGCAGCGCATCCGCGTGGCCTGCGCCGAAGGCCGCCAGGCGTACTGGGTGTGCACGCTGATCGACGAAACCGAAGACAGCGACAAGCCGGCGTCCGGGCCGGGCGGCGGCAACCGCATCGACGCAACGGCCGCGCAGGCCACCTTCGAGTCGCTGTCGGCACAGTTGCCGGAACTGAAGGTGGGGTTGGTGCACGGGCGCATGAAGGGCGCCGAGAAGCAGGCGGCGATGCGCGCGTTCAAGCAGGGCGAGATCGACCTGCTGGTCGCCACCACGGTCATCGAGGTCGGCGTCGACGTGCCCAACGCGTCGCTGATGATCATCGAGAACGCCGAGCGGCTGGGTCTGGCACAGCTGCACCAGCTGCGCGGTCGGGTCGGGCGCGGCGCGGCCGCCTCCAGTTGTGTGCTGATGTACCAGGCGCCGCTGTCGGCGATGGCGCGGCAGCGGTTGCAGACCATGCGCCAGACCAACGACGGCTTCGTCATCGCCGAGAAGGACCTGGAGCTGCGCGGCCCCGGCGAACTGCTCGGCACCCGCCAGACCGGCCTGGCCGCGTTCCGCGTCGCCGACCTGGCGCGCGACGCCGGCCTGTTGCCGCGGGTGCATGCGCTGGCCGAACGGCTGCTGGCCGAGTCGCCGGTCCTGGCCGATCGCATCGTCGCGCGCTGGGTGGGGGGCGCGGCGCGGTTCGCGGGGGCTTAGCCGTGGCTGGCGCCACGGCTGGGATTGGGGATTGGGAATTGGGGATTCGCCCAGGCCGCGGAAGCCCCGGCTTCCCAGGTCCGCGCCGCAATGCCAGACTCGGCGGCCGAACGGAATGACGAAGAATCACGCATGAGCGACAAGATTCCCCTGTTGATCGACACCGATCCCGGCGTGGACGATGCCCTGGCCCTGCTGATGGCCTTCGCCGACGATCGCCACGACGTGGTCGGCCTGACCATCGCCGCCGGCAACGTCGGCCTGCAGCACACCGTGCGCAATGCGCTGAAGCTGTGCGAAGTGGCCGGGCGCGAGGACGTGCCGGTGTTCGCCGGCTGCGCCGACCCGTTGCTGCACCCGGCGGTGGACGCCGCCCACGTGCATGGCCTGGACGGTTTCGGCGATGTCGGCCTGGCGCCGGCGGCGCGCGCCGCCGAGTCCGAGCACGCAGCCCTGGCGATCCTGCGCCTGTCGCACCGGTACGCCGGTTCGCTGCTGCTGGTCGCGCTCGGTCCGCTGACCAACATCGCGCTGGCGCTGAAGCTGGATCCGACCCTGCCGCAGCGGGTGCGCCGCTTCGTGGTGATGGGCGGGGCGATCACCTGCCACGGCAACATCACCCCGGCCGCCGAGTTCAATATCGCCTTCGATCCGGAAGCGGCGCACATCGTGTTTTCCGGGTTCCCGCACATCGAGGTCGCCGACTGGGAGGCCACCGTCGCCCATGGCCTGCCGCACCGCGAGGTCGAGCAATGGCTGGCCGCGGATGCCGACAAGGCGCGCTTCTACGAGGAGATCTCGCGCAAGACCCGGCTGTGGTCGGAGGATTCGCGTGGCGAGCACTGGTATGCCGCCGATGCGCTGGCGATGGCCTGGGCGCTGCAGCCCGAGGGCGCGCTGGAGGTGCAGTCGCGGCCGCTGCAGGTCGAACTGGCCGGGGTCCACAGCCGCGGCGCCACCCTGGTCGACTGGAACCGCCAGCTGGGCCTGGCCGACAACGCGGCCATGCTGATCCGCTACGACCAGGCCCGTTTCCAGGCATTGGCGCGTGCGGCGGTCGGCGCCGGCTGAGCCGGGCAGGGCGGCCGCCCCGGTGCGGCAGGGCGTGGCCGGGACGCCGCGCCCGCGCCCTGGCGTCGCCGGGCGTGAATTCCGCGCAAGTTGTTCTTGCGTGCAGGCCGGGTGAGTTGCTATAGTTTCCCTCTTGTCCAGCAGCCCCCTACGGTGCGAGCCCATGAAGGCCGACATCCATCCCAAGTACCACAACGTCGTGTTTCACGACGTCACCTCCGATTTCAAGATCCTGACCCGTTCGACCATGTCCTCGAAAGACAAGGTCAAGTGGGAGGACGGCGAAGAATATCCGCTGGTCAAGGTCGAAATTTCCTCGGCTTCGCACCCGTTCTATACGGGCAAGCACAAGGTCATCGACACCAGCGGCCGCATCGACAAGTTCCAGAAGCGCTACGCGCGCTGATCGAGCGGTCGAAGTGGTAAAGAAGGCCGCGCCCTGCGCGGCCTTCTTTTTTGGCGTCCCCGATGCATCGATTCCCGGCTGTGATGCCGGCGTAGATTCTCCCGTCCTGGCGATGGCGAGGATGCAACGCTGTGTCGCCGCCCAGCCCTCGCTCTACGACTTCAGTACGAGCGACTACTCAAATGTTGCTGTGCGATAATGACGCGATCCGTGGTAATTGCCGTGGACTTCCTTCACGCGTCTGTTCGCAAAGTACGGGCAGGCGCCTTCCACTGAGGAGCGCACACTGTGTCCGATCTTGATCAGGTCACGCTGAATGCCGGCGACAAGTCGGTCGTTCTGCCGGTACTCAAACCCACCTTGGGCAACGATTGCGTCGACATTTCCAAGTTGACCAAAGAAACCGGTCTGTTCACCTACGACTCGGGCTTCACCGCGACCGCCAGCTGCAAGTCGGCGATCACCTACATCGACGGCGACAACGGCGTGCTGCTGTACCGCGGCTACCCGATCGAGCAGCTGGCCGAGAAGTCCAACTTCCTCGAAGTGGCCTACCTGCTGATGAACGGCGAGCTGCCGACCGCCGACGAATTCAAGAAGTTCGACCACGAAGTGACGCATCACACGATGATGCACGAGTCGCTGAAGAACTTCCTCGGCGGCTTCCGCCACGACGCGCACCCGATGGCGATGATGGCCGGCACCGTGGCCTCGCTGTCGGCGTTCTACCACGACACGTTGGACCTCAACGATCCGGAACAGCGGCGCCTGGCCGCGATCCGCCTGATCGCCAAGGTGCCGACGATCGCCGCCGCGGCGCACCGCTATTCGATCGGCTGGCCGATCCGCTACCCGCGCAACAACCTCGGCTACGTCGACCGTTTCCTGCACATGATGTTCGAAGTGCCGAGCGAGCAGCTGGAGATGAATCCGGTCGTGGCCAAGGCGCTGGACCTGCTGTTCATCCTGCACGCCGACCACGAGCAGAACGCCTCGACCTCGACCGTGCGCCTGGTCGGTTCCACCGGCGCCAATCCGTACGCCTCCGTCGCCGCCGGCATCACCGCGCTGTGGGGCCCGGCGCATGGCGGCGCCAACGAAGCCGTGCTGAAGATGCTGGAAGAGATCGGCACCGCCGACAACGTCGAGAGCGCCGTGGCCAAGGCCAAGGACAAGAACTCGAGCTTCCGCCTGATGGGCTTCGGCCACCGCGTCTACAAGAACTTCGATCCGCGCGCCAAGATCATCCGCGAGATGACCCACAAGGTGCTGGGCGAACTGGGCGTCAACGATCCGCTGCTGGAAGTGGCGCTGAAGCTGGAAGAGGCCGCGCTGAAGGACGACTACTTCGTGCAGCGCAAGCTGTACCCGAACGTCGACTTCTACTCGGGCATCATCTACAAGGCGCTGAACATTCCGGTGGAGATGTTCACCGTGATGTTCGCCATCGCGCGCACCGCGGGTTGGGTGTCGCATTGGCTGGAGCAGCAGGTCGATCCGGAAATGAAGATCGGCCGCCCGCGCCAGATCTACACCGGCTACGACAAGCGCGACTACAAGGCCGACGGCCAGCGCTGATCGCGCTGCCGCTGGTCTGTCGCAATCGAACGCCCCGCTTCGCGGGGCGTTTTTTTATGGGGCGAAGCGCGATGCGACGGCTTTTCCGGAAGCCTCTCGTCGCGACGGATGGCCCGATGTCACCCGGAGTCGCTCCCATAAACATGCGTGCATGCAACGCGCTGAAGCGCTGTTCATGCGGGAGGGGCTTCGGCTCCGGCAGGATCTGCGGCCGGAAGGTCTGCCGCTGCGTTCGTCGCGGCTGACGCCGCTCCTGCAGAGACGTGCGGCCAACTCGCTGGGTGCACTGCGGCAGCAACTCCGGATGGCCCGAGGCTGCCGGCGCCGTTTCCGCGGGGCAGCGTGGAGTGCATGACCTGGATCGAAATGTCCTACAACTGCGCCGGCACGTCGATCTGCGCCACCAACGCATGGCTGTCGGCGTCGTGCATGCGCGCGATGCCGTCGAGGTCGAGCAGGTAGAAGTGGCCGCGGTCGGTCAGGAAGTGCCAGGCCAGTACCTGCCTGCCGTCGTGCGCATGGCTGGGATCGCCGGCGGTGACGCGGTCCAGCGCGTGCCCGCTGTCGGCGCACAGGCGGCGGATCAGTTTCATGTAGCGCGGTTCGTTCTCCAGCGCCGCGGCGATGCGCTCGAGGCGATCGGGCAGGGCGGCGCCGCGGCGCTCGACCTCGGCCTGCATCTCCGGAATCGACAGCGCCACCAGCTGCGGATGCGCGCGCAGCCAGGCCGAATTCAGTGCGATCAGGTCCTCTTCTTCCGCCAGCGCGAAGAACGCGTCGCCATGCCGGTCGAGCGCATCGCGCGCCGGGTTGTCGCCGAAGTACTGGCCGTCCATGAACGCCTGCAACGTGGCGTCGTCCATCTGTTCGAGCAGCGCGCGGCTGGCCGCGTACAGCGCCGCATGCCGGGTTGCCCGCATCGCCTGCAGTCCGCGCCCGACCTGGTCCAGCACCAGCGGATCGGCGTTGCAGTTGTAGACGAACTGGGCGAAGCCGCCGTTTTCCACCTGCGCCACGTAGAAGTCGACGTAATAACTGCACATCGCATCGGCGGCGATCTCGTCCGGGCGCAGCCACTGGTCGAGCTGGGCGTTGATGAAGCTGATGTTGGACTGGATCGGCGCGTACGCGTCGTCGCTGTCGAGACTGTTGCGCGAGACGACGATGGCGTCGGGCGGAATGGCGGGCATGCAGCGGGTCCGTTGGCAGAAAGGAAGCGGTGCGCCGGGCGCGGCGCGCGCGGGCGCTCAGCGGCGCTGCTGGTAGTCGGCGATGTCCTGTTCGGTCAGCAGCTGCCGCAGCTGGCTTTCCGAGGCGCGCCGCATCGGCTTCTCGTCGACCTGCGACAGCGGCGCCTGGCGCAGCGCATCGTAGGGCAGCACGGTCAGGTCGAAGGTCAGTTCCTCGGCGGCGAACAGCCACACCGGGAAGTCCTCGCTGCGTTCGCGGTCCAGGCGCAGCCGGCGCGTGCGCGATTCGGCCGGGATCCGGTGTTCTTCGAGGAAGCGCGCCACCGCGTCGGCGTCGTCGCTGTGCAGGTGCAGTTGCACCGGGCTGTTGGCATCGGCGGTGCCGTCGTGCACCGGGCCGACCAGGCGCGGGGCGAAGCCATGCAGGAAGTCCATCGCGCGCAACGCGGCCTCGCGGCGCAGGCGCAGGCCGCCGGCGTGGTCGGGTCCGGCGAACAGGCGCTGGTACTCGCGCAGCGCATCCTCGATCTCGCGGTTGCGCGGCAGCGAGGCGTCGTCGTGGATGCCGAGCCGCTCGGCGGCCTTCAGCTTGGCCTGGTGGAAGTCGCGGATGCCGCCTTCGGCCATCAGCCGGGCGGCTTCGTGGGCCAGCCGGCGGCGGCGTTCGTGCGTGCGGGTCTGGGCATGTTGCCGAGCGTGGTGCATGGGGCCGCCTCCCTGAAAGCCTGCCCCGACTGTACAACAGCGCGGTGACATCGGCATGCAGGCGGTTGACGCGCTGGACGGCCGCTGCAGTCCGCTCGACCGGCCGCGGCGACGCGGCATCCGCCCCGTGGCGATCCCGCCAGCCAGCGCCGCCTCGGCAGCGGGGCCCGCCGAGTCCCGAGTCCCCGGTTCCGAGTCCCGCGCGCGTCAGAAAATATCGAACGCGGCGTCGTCGGTCTTCTGGTCCTGCAGGCCGTAGTCGAACTCCTGGATGCGATCCATGTCCTCGACCTTGACCCACTCGGTGGCGCCGTTGAGCGTGGCCTGGACCATGCCGGCCGGCGGGTCGTTGCTGGCGATCGGCTTGTCCTTCAGCGCCACGCGCATGTACTCGATCCAGATCGGCAGCGCCGCCTTGCCGCCGTACTCGCGGTAGCCGAGCGAGCGGAAGTCGTCGCGGCCGACCCACACGGTGGTCACGTAGGGGCCGCCGAAGCCGGAGAACCAGGCGTCGCGATGGTCGTTGGTGGAGCCGGTCTTGCCGCCGACGTCCGCGCGGCCCAGGACCTTGGCCGCAGTGCCGGTGCCGCGCTGGACCACGTCGCGCATCATCGAGACCAGCTGGTAGGCGGTGCGCTCGTCGATCGCGCGCGGCGCCACCTTGGCGTCGGGGTCGGTCGCCGGCGCGGTGTCGGCCGGGGTCGGAGCGGCGGCGGCGGTGGCCGCGGGCTTGGGCGGCGGTGGCGGCGCGGCGCTGCCGAAGTTGAAGCCGTCGACGACCTGGCTGGCCGGGGTGGCGCTGCCGCCGACGCTGCCGCAGCTGCGGCAGGCGGTGGGCGGGTGCTCCTGGAACAGCACGTTGCCGTCGCGGTCGGTGACCTTGTCGATGATCCAGGTATCCACCCGCGAGCCGCCGTTGACGAACACCGCATAGCCGCGCGCCACCGACAGCGGGGTCAGCGACGCGGTGCCCAGCGACATCGACAGGTTGGGCGGCAGCTCGGCCTCCTGGAAGCCGAACTGGCTGATGTACTTGCGCGCGAAGTCCACGCCGATGCTGTCGAGCAGGCGTACCGAGACCAGGTTGCGCGACTGCACCAGCGCTTCGCGCAAGCGCATCGGGCCGCGGAAGCCGCCGCCGTCGTTCTGCGGCGACCAGGTCTTGCCGCGGCGGTCGCGGAACACCACCGGCGCGTCGAGCACGATCGAGGCCGGGTTGAAGCCCTTCTCGAACGCGGCCGCGTACAGGAACGGCTTGAAGCTGGATCCCGGCTGGCGCCGCGCCTGGGTGGCGCGGTTGAACTTGTTGCCGGCATAGCTGAAGCCGCCGACCAGGGCGCGCAGCGCGCCGTTGCTGGCGTCCAGCGACACCAGCGCCGACTGCCCGCGCGGCAGCTGGGTGACTTCCCACTCGCCCGGCTTGTCGCCGGCCTGGATCCGCACCAGGTCGCCGCGCTTGAGCAGGGTGGCGGGGCTGCGCCCGGTCCAGCGGCTGGACGCGACCGGCAGCACCAGTTCGCTCTTGTTGGCCAGCACCACGGTGGCGCTGCCGTCGCTGCCGGTGGCGGCGACGATGCTCGGCAGCATGCCGCCCTGCGCATTGATCCCGGCCAGATGGCTGGCCAGCGCGGCCGCGTCGGCATCGGCGGCGACGTCGAAATGCTTCTCCACGCCGTTCCAGCCATGGCGGCGGTCGTAGATCACCAGGCCCTGGCGCACCGCATGGTTGGCCGCGGTCTGCAGCTCGGTGTCGATGGTGGTGGTGACGTGGTAGCCCTTGTCGAGCACGTCGCCGCCGAAGCGCGCGATCATCTCCTGGCGCACCAGCTCGGCCACGTAGGGCGATTCGACCTCGACCGGGCGCTCGTGCGGGGTCGCGTGCATCGGCACCGCCTTGGCGGCGTCGGCCTCGGCCTGGGTGACGAAGCCCAGCGCGGCCATGCGGCTGAGCACGTAGTTGTCGCGGCGCTGCTTGGCGCGCTCGGGATTGCTGATCGGGTTGCCGCTGGACGGGAACTTGGGGATGCTGGACAGCGAGGCCATCTCGTCCAGGCTCAGTTCGTTGAGCTTCTTGCCGTAGTAGTACTCGGCCGCGGCGGCGATGCCGTAGGCACGGTTGCCGAAGAAGCTCTTGTTGAGGTACAGCTCGAAGATCTCGTCCTTGCTCAGCTCGGCCTCGATCTTGCGCGCCAGCAGGATCTCGGCCAGCTTGCGGGTATAGCTGTATTCGGAGCTCAGGAAGAACTGGCGGGCGACCTGCTGGGTGATGGTCGAGCCGCCCGGCACGCGCTTGTCGTTGGTCGTGGCCAGCAGCCACACGGCGCGGGCGATGCCTTTGTAGTCGACCCCGCCGTGCTGGTAGAAGCGCGCGTCCTCGGTGGCCAGGAACGCCTGCTTCAGCCGCTCCGGCACGTCCTTCATGGTGATCGGATAGCGCCGGGTCTCGCCGAACAGGGCCATCAGCTTGCCGTCGCTGGCATAGACGTACATGGGCTCCTGCAGCTCCACCTGACGCAGCGTCTGCACGTCGGGAAGCTTGGAGGAAACGACGTAATACAGACCGCCGGCGGCGGCGGCTCCGATCAGGGCGAGAACGACGAACGTGACCAGCGCCCAGCGCAGCCAACGACGAAAACGGGGCATCGAGAGAGATTCCGATTGCAGATTTCTTGGGCGCAGAGTATAGAGTACGCCGGGGAAAGGCTGGGGCCGATTCCGGGGATGCGACGGGTTTGCTGCCACGGGATACGTTGTGACGTAAGTCGCGACATGTCCAGGGCGGTTGCCAATTGCAAAAAATTTGTTATTAATGCGTGGGCGCAGCATTGCCGTCCAAGTGCCCGTCGGCAGGGGAAAATCCGTGGGGCTTATTCCAAAGAGTCAGCAACCGCTGATCGGTGTCGATATCAGTTCGACCGCGGTCAAGCTGTTGCAGCTGTCCCGTAGCGGCAACCGGTTCCGCGTAGAGCACTACGCCGTGGAACCCCTGCCGCCCAACGCCGTGGTCGAGAAGAACATCGTCGAGGTCGAGGCCGTGGGCGAGGCGATCCGCCGCGCCGTGACCCGTTCCGGCACCCGCGCCAAGCATGCCGCCGCGGCGGTGGCCGGCTCGGCGGTGATCACCAAGCTGATCCCGATGCCGGCCGAGCTCGACGAGAACGAGCTGGAAGCGCAGGTCGAGCTGGAGGCGGTCAACTACATCCCGTACCCGATCGACGAAGTGAACCTGGACTTCGAGGTGCTGGGGATCATCCCCAACAACCCGGAAATGGTGCAGGTGCTGCTGGCCGCGTCGCGCTCGGAGAACGTCGAGCTGCGCCAGTCGGCGCTGGAGCTCGGCGGCCTGGTCGCCAAGGTCATGGACGTGGAGGCCTTCGCGGTCGAGAACGCGTTCGCGCTGGTCGCCAGCGAGCTGCCGGTGGCGGCCGACGGCGTCGTCGCCCTGGTCGATATCGGCGCCACCATGACCACGCTCAACGTGCTGCGCGGCGGACGCAGCCTGTACAGCCGCGAACAGGTGTTCGGCGGCAAGCAGCTGACCGACGAAGTGATGCGCCGCTATGGCCTGACCTACGAGGAAGCCGGCATGGCCAAGCGCCAGGGCGGGTTGCCGGAAAGCTACGAGATCGAGGTGCTGGAGCCGTTCAAGGAAGCCACGGTGCAGCAGATCAGCCGCCTGCTGCAGTTCTTCTACGCCGGCAGCGAATTCAATCGGGTCGACCATATCGTGCTGGCCGGCGGTTGCGCGGCGCTGGCCGGGCTGCCGGAGATGGTCGAGGAACAACTGGGGGTGGCGACCGTGGTCGCCAACCCGCTGGCGCAGATGACCCTGGGGCCGAAGGTCCAGGCGCATGCGCTGGCCCAGGACGCACCGGCGCTGATGATCGCCACCGGCCTGGCTCTGAGGAGCTTCGACTGATGGCAAAAATCAATCTGCTGCCCTGGCGGGCGGAGCGGCGCAAGCAGCGCGAGCGCGAGTTCTACGCGATGCTGGGCTTCGCCGCGCTGGCCGGCGTGCTGCTGGCGCTGCTGATCTGGTTCTACTACGACCGCCAGATCACCGGGCAGAACGAGCGCAATGCCTACCTGCAGACCGAGATCGACAAGGTCAAGGCGCAGAACCAGGAAATCGACAAGCTCGACGAGCAGAAGCGGCGCCTGCTGGCGCGCAAGCGGGTCATCGAGGAACTGCAGGCCAAGCGCTCGCAGATGGTGCACCTGTTCGATTCGCTGGTGCGCACGATCCCCGACGGCGTGGTGCTGACCGCGGTCAAGCAGGAAGGCGACATCCTGACGCTGGAAGGGCGCTCGCAATCCAATGCGCGGGTCAGCGCCTACATGCGCAACCTCGAGGGCTCGGGCTGGATGACCAATCCGGAGCTGTCGGTGATCGAGGCCAAGGCGCAGGAGAAGGAGGTCAAGGGGCCGATCGTCGACACCAAGGCCTTGCCTTACGTGTTCACCCTCAAGGTCAAGCTGCCGGTGCCGGGCGATGGTTCGGACGCGGCGACGGGCGCTGCCGCGCCAGCGCCAGGCGCACCTGCCGCAGCCCCGGTTCCGGGCGCCTCCGGCGCGCCGGCACCCGCTGCCGTTCCCGCGCCGACTGCACCGACTGCACCCGCGCCGCCGGCCGCCACGCCGGCGACGCCAGCGGCCACGCCAGCGCAACAGGGACCGGCGTCATGAGCAAGAAATTCAACGTAAAAGACCTGGACTTCAACAATCTCGGCAACTGGCCGCAGCAGGCCAAGATCGGCTTCTGCGTGCTGGTCACGCTGTTCATCCTGATCCTGTCCTGGTTCCTGCTGCTCAGCGACAAGCGCGACGAGCTGGGAACGCTGGAGCAGAAGGAAACCGAGCTGCGCGCTTCGTTCGAGAAGGAGCAGAGCCGAGCGGTCAATCTGCAGCCGCTGAAGCAGCAGCTGGCGCAGATGGAGCAGGTGCTGCAACAGATGCTGCGGCAGCTGCCGAGCAAGACCGAGATGCCGGACCTGATCATCGACATCTCGCAGACCGCGTTGTCCAGTGGCCTGGCCAACGAGCTGTTCCAGCCGGGCCCGGAGTCGCCGAAGGAGTTCTACGCGGAGAAGCCGATCGCGCTGCGCATGGTCGGCAGCTACCACCAGTTCGGCGCCTTCGTCAGCGGCGTGGCGTCGCTGCCGCGGGTGGTGATCCTGACCATGCACGACATCAATCTGAAACCGCGAGACAAGGCAGCAGGCATTACCGCGCGCGGCGAGCTGGAACTGTCCGGAACGGTCAAGACCTATCGCTATCTCGATGACAAGGAGATGGCGGATCAGGAGAAGGCGGCGGCTGCGGCGAAAAAAGGTACTCAGCAAGGCGGTGGCGCATGAAGCGGCGGACCAGGGCGTTCGAGTGCTTGGCGGGGCTGGCGCTGGTGGCGCTGCTCGGCGGTTGCGGCCGTGGCGTGACCAGCACGCCGGGTGACGCGCCGAACCTGGAGAACTGGGTCAAGGAAGTGCGCGCGCGGCCGGCGCAGCCGCTGGAGCCGCTGCCGGTGATGCAGCAGTTCGAGACCTTCGAGTATGCGGCGCAGGGCCTGCGCGATCCGTTCAGCGATGCCTGGTCTAGTCCGGACGGCAACAACGGCCTGCGCCCGGATCCGAACCGGCGCAAGGAACCGCTGGAGCAGTTCCCGCTGGACGGCCTCAAGATGGTCGGCACGCTGGGCAACGGCGCGGGCCTGGTGGCGCTGGTGATGGCGCCGGACAAGGTGACGTATCGGGTCCGTCCCGGCATCTACATGGGGCAGAGCGATGGCCGCGTGACCGGGGTGCACGAGGATCGCATCGATTTGATTGAACTGGTGCCGGATGGCGCTGGCGGTTGGCTGGAACGTCCAGCCGCCGTGGCGTTGGACGATCAATGATTGATTATGGGGATAGCACGATGACTTTTTCCAAAGCCCTGAGCCTGCGTCCCATCCGGCGCCACGCGACGGTGCGGCTACGCGCATTGGGGTTCGCGGCGCTGCTGGGAAGTTCGGCCGCGATGGGCGCGGCGCTGGCGGCAACGCCGGCGGCGGGTCCGGCGCAGGCGACGGCGCAGTCACCGGCCAAGCTCACGGTGTCGAAGATCGACTTCAAGCGCGGCGACGGCGATGCGGGGCGGCTGATCCTGCACTTCAGCGGCGCCGGCGCCAGTCCCGACCTGCGCACCCAGGGCAACACCGTGGTGGTCGACGTCGGCAACGCCTCGTTGCCGGCGGAACTGCAGCGTCCGCTCAACGTCACCGACTTCGCCACCCCGGTGCAGCGCATCGACGCCAAGCCGTACGCCGGTGGCGCGCAGCTGGTGCTGAGCACCAACGGCGCCTTCGAGTCGTTGGCTTACCAGTCGGGGAACGAGTACGTGGTGGAGATTTCGCCGCGGACCTCGGCGCCGGCGGTGGGCGCGGTCAGCGCGGCCACGGTCAGCCAGGCGGCGGCGCAGGTCGCCGCGCGCGGCTACAGCGGCCGCCCGGTGACGTTCAACTTCCAGGACGTGCCGGTGCGCACCGTGCTGCAGCTGATCGCCGAGGAATCCAACCTCAACATCGTCGCCTCCGACACCGTGCAGGGCAGCGTCACCCTGCGCCTGGTCAACGTGCCGTGGGACCAGGCGCTGGACATCGTGTTGCGCGCCAAGGGCCTGGACAAGCGCCGCGACGGCGCCGTGGTCTGGGTCGCGCCGCAGCAGGAACTGGCCAAGTTCGAGCAGGACAAGGAAGACGCGCGGATCGCGATCGAGAACCGCGAGGACCTGAGCACCGACTACATCCAGATCAACTACCACAGCGCCACCACGATCTTCAAAGCGCTGACCGAGGCCAAGGGTATTGGTGGAGGTGGTGGTGGCGGTGGCGGTAGTGGTGGCAGTGGTAGCAGTCAGACCGACAACGGCTTCTTGTCGCCGCGCGGGCGCATCGTTGCGGACGAGCGCACCAACACGCTGATGATCAGCGACATCCCGAAGAAGATCGCGCAGATGCGCGAGCTGATCAACGTCATCGATCGTCCGGTCGACCAGGTGCTGATCGAGGGCCGCATCGTCATCGCCACCGATACCTTTGCTCGTGATCTGGGCGCCAAGTTCGGCATCGGCGGGACCAAGGCCTACGGCGACAATACCGCGACTATCGGTAGCAGCGCGACCGGTGGCAATACTTCCGCCACGCGTGGGCTCAATGTCGATCTGAGCGGCAATACCTTTACTACTCCGGCGACGCTGCCGGGCTTGGCCTATACATTGCTTGGTTCGAATTTCAACCTGGATCTGGAGCTGTCGGCACTGCAGGAGGAGGGTCGTGGCGAAGTCATCTCTAATCCGCGCATCGTGACCTCCAATCAGCGCGAGGCGGTGATCAAGCAAGGCAAGGAAATCGCCTACGTCACGATTACCGGCGGCACCGCCGGGACCGCGGCGACGCCGAACGTGCAGTTCAAGGAAGTGCTGCTGGAGCTGAAGGTCACCCCGACCATCACCGACGACAGCCGCGTGTTCCTGAACATGAACGTGAAGAAGGACGAAGTGGATCACTACGTGACCCTTGCCGGTTACGGCACCGTTCCGGAAATCAACCGCCGCGAGATCAATACCGCGGTACTGGTGGACGACGGCCAGACCGTGGTGATCGGCGGCGTGTACGAGTTCACCGACCGCAACAGCATTTCCAAGGTGCCGTTCCTGGGCGATATCCCGTTCCTGGGCAATCTGTTCAAGAAGCGCGGCCGCAGCAAGAGCAAGGCCGAATTGCTGATCTTCGTGACCCCGAAGGTGATGCGCGTGGCCAAGCGCGCGCCTGCCGCCGGCTGACGCGCCGGCCGTGCCGAAAGACGGCGCGCCTGCCAACAACCACGGTAGTACCGAGACGGGAGAAGCCTCTGCTTCTCCCGTCGTCGTTTGTGCCGGCGGATGAGGCAAATCTGAATTTGCGGCCGATTGTTGCGCCGGACGCAGAACCATTTCACCGCCGATGGGTCAAACTCGGCACATGAACACCACGCCCTCCAGCTTCGATCCCACTCCCGCCGCGTCCGAGCAGCAGCGCCTGCATGCGGCGTTCCTCGCCCTGCGCGACGGCCTGTCCGAAACCATCGTCGGCCAGTCCGCGTTGGTGGAGCGCCTGCTGATCGCGCTGCTCGCCGACGGCCACCTGCTGGTCGAAGGCGCGCCGGGCCTGGCCAAGACCACCGCGATCCGCGCGCTGGCAGCGCGGCTGGAAGCGGATTTCGCCCGTGTCCAGTTCACCCCGGACCTGTTGCCGGCCGACCTGACCGGCACCGAGGTGTGGCGTCCGCAGGAAAGCCGCTTCGAGTTCCTGCCCGGGCCGATCTTCCATCCGATCCTGCTTGCCGACGAGATCAACCGCGCGCCGGCCAAGGTGCAGTCGGCGTTGCTGGAAGCCATGGGCGAGCGCCAGGTCACCGTCGGCCGGCATACCTATGCGCTGCCGAAGCTGTTCCTGGTGATGGCCACGCAGAACCCGATCGAGCAGGAAGGCACGTTCCCGCTGCCGGAAGCGCAGCTGGACCGGTTCCTGATGCACGTGCGGATCGGCTATCCGGAGGCCGCCGCCGAGGCCGAGATCCTGCGCCTGGCGCGCGAGCGTGCGCGCGAAACCCTGGACCATGGCGAGGCGCCGCCGCCGCGGATGCCGCTGGACGACGTGTTCGCCGCGCGGCGCGCGGTGCTGTCGCTGCACATGGCGCCGCCGCTGGAGCGCTATCTGATCGAACTGGTGCTGGCCTCGCGCGATGCCAGCGGCTACGACCCGGCACTGGCGCGGCGCATCGCCTGGGGCGCGAGCCCGCGCGGCTCGATCGCGCTGGAGCGCTGCGCGCGCGCGCGCGCCTGGTTGGCGGGACGCGATTTCGTCACCCCGGACGACGTACGTGCGGTGGCGCCGGACGTGTTGCGCCATCGCGTGCTGCCCAGCTACGAGGCCACGGCCGAGGGCTGGGATGGCGATCGTCTGGTCGCCGCGCTGCTGGACAAGGTGCCGCCGCCTTGAGCGAGCGGCAGCGCCAATCCGGGCGGCCGCAGCGCCGCAGCACGCCGGTACACCGCGCCGCCGTGCGGCCAGCGCGCGGCAGCGTGGCGCAGGCGAGGTAAGCGACGATGGCGGTGCAGGTGATGCCTCCGCAGACGCCACGCGCCGACGCCGCGACCGGCGCGGACGGCGTGCGGCCGACCCTGGCCGAGCTGGTGGCGCTGCGCGCGACGGTGGCGCGGGTGCCACCGCCGCGGCGCGGCCGCCATGGCCTCAGCGGCAGTGCGCCGGCGGCGCTGCGTGGTCGCGGCATGGAGTACGCCGAGTCGCGCGAATACGTGGCCGGCGACGATGTCCGCCATATCGACTGGCGGCTCACCGCGCGCAGCGGGCGCACCCATACCAAGCTGTTCCAGGCCGAGCGCGAGCGACTCAGCCTGATCGTGGCCGATACCGCGCCGACGCTGTATTTCGGCACCCGCGTGCGCTTCAAGTCGGTGCAGGCGGCGCGTGCGGGGGCGGTGGCGGCGTGGACCGCACAGCGCCAGGGCGACCGCCTGGCCGCCTTGCGCGGCAGCCGCAGCGAGGCGCCGGTACCGCCGGCGGCCGGGCCGCGCGGCGCCTTGCGCGTGCTCGACGCGCTGGCGCGCTGGTACGCGCAGCCGCCGCAGGACGATGCCGGCCTCGGCGTGGCGCTGGAACACGCGGCCAAGCTGCTGCGGCCGGGCTCGCGGCTGGTGGTGCTGGCCGATCCGGCCAGCGCGAATGCGATTCCGGCGGCGCGCTGGGCCGGGCTGGCGCTGCACAACGACGTGGTGCTGCTGCTGTTGGCCGACGCGCTGGAACTGCAGCCGCCGCGGGCGGCGCTGCCGTTCTGGGCCGGCGGCCGCCGGGTGGAAATCGATTTGCAGGCGGCCAGCGCGCAACAGCGCTGGCACGAACAATTCGTCGCGCCGCTGGAAACCCTGGCGGCCGAACTGCCCGGCCGCGGCGTGCAGGTGCGCGTGCTGCGCAGCGACGCGGCCAGCGAATCCTGGCTGCTGCCGGTGCCCGGCGGGAGCGCGCCGCGATGACGCCGCAACAACTGCCGCTGCGCGACGTGCATCTGCCGCCGGCGCCGCCGTGGTGGCCGCCGGCGGCAGGCTGGTTGCTGCTTGGCGCAGCGGTGGTGTTGGCGCTGGGCATCGCGCTCGGCCTGTGGGCCTGGCGGCGCGCGCGGCGGCACCGCTGGCAGCGCCAGTTCGATGCGGCGCTCGCCACCGGCGCCGCGCCGGCGCAAGTGGCCGCCGTGTCGGAGCTGCTGCGCCGCGCGGCGCGGCGGCGCGACCCGGGCGCCGCCGCGTTGCAGGGCGAGCCATGGCTGCGCTTCCTGGACGGCGGCAAGCGCCAGGACTTCTCTGCGGGACCGGGCCGCGTGCTGCTCGATGGCGGCTATCGGCGCGAACTGGATCATGCGCAACTGCAAGCGCTGCTGCCGCTGGCGCGGCGCCGCTTCCTCGAGCTGATGGGCGGGCGTCGCGCGTGATGGCGATGAGCATGCTTTCGCTGCACTGGCAAAACCTCAGCGATCTGCTTGCCGGGTTCGCCTGGCCGTGGATGTGGCTGGCGATGCCGTTGCCGCTGCTGGCGCGCCTGCTGCTGCCGGCACAGCGCGGCAGCGCGCCGGCCTTGCGCGTGCCGTATGGCGCCCAGTTGCAGGCGGTGGCGGCTGCGCCCGCGCGCGGCGGTCTGTGGCGGGTCGGCCTGTGGCTGACATGGCTGGCCTGGTTCTGCCTGTGCGGTGCGGCGGCGCGGCCGCTGCAACTGGGCGAGCCGATCTCGCCGCCGCAGCAGGCGCGGCAACTGATGCTGGCGGTGGACCTGTCCGGCAGCATGAGCGAGCCGGACATGACCCTGGGCGGGCGCGTGGTGGATCGGTTGACCGCGGCCAAGGCGGTGCTGGCCGACTTCCTCGACCGCCGCGACGGCGACCGTATCGGCCTGCTGGTGTTCGGCCAGCAGGCGTATGCGCTGACCCCGCTGACCGCCGATCTGGCGACGGTGCGCGATCAGTTGCGCGACAGCGTGGTCGGCCTGGCCGGACGCGAGACCGCGCTCGGCGACGCGATCGCGCTGTCGGTCAAGCGCCTGCGCGAGCAGCCGCAGGGCGACCGGGTGCTGATCGTGCTGACCGATGGCGTCAACACCGCCGGCGTGCTGGAACCGATCAAGGCGGCGGAGCTGGCCAAGGCCGAACACGTGCGCGTCTACACCATCGCCTTCGGCGGCGCCGGCGGCTATTCGCTGTTCGGCTTGCCGATGCCCGGTGGCGGCGGCGACGACCAGGTCGACGAGGACACCTTGCGCAAGATCGCGCAGGACACCGGCGGCCGTTTCTTCCGCGCCCGCGATACCGACCAGCTGGTGTCGATCTATGCGGAACTGGAGCGCCTGGAACCGGTGCGTTCGGCCGGCCCGGCGGTGCGCCCGCGGATCGAGCGCTATGCGTGGCCGCTGGGCGCGGCGCTGCTGCTGGGACTGATCGCCTTCGTGTGGCCCTGGAGGCGGCAATGAACGCGGTGCTCGGTTTCCTGGAGGCGTTGCATCTGCTGCGTCCGCAGTGGCTGTGGGCGTTGTCGTTGCTGCCGTTGCTGGGTTGGAGCTGGCTGCGCCGGCGCCGGCGCAGCAATGTGTGGCGACACAATGTGGACGCGCATCTGCTGCCGCATCTGCTGGCGAAGGAGGATGGCCGCCAATCGCTGTCCGGGTTGTGGCTGGCCGCGCTCGGCTACGTGCTTGCGGTCGTGGCGCTGTCCGGGCCGAGCTGGCGCCAGGAACAGCAGCCGCTGTGGCAGTCGCGCACGCCGCTGGTGATCGCGCTGGATCTGTCGCCGCGGATCGAGGCCGGCGACCTGCCGCCGTCGCGCCTGCTGCAGGCGCGCGCCAAGCTGGCGACGCTGCTGCGCGAGCGTGCCGGCGGCGAAGTCGCGTTGCTGGCCTACGCCGGCGAACCCTACACCGTCGCGCCGCTGACCGACGACGCGGCCAACGTCGCCCTGTTCCTGGATGCGCTGTCGCCGCAGGTGATGCCGGCGCCTGGGCAGCGCACCGACCTGGCGATCGATTGGGCGGCACAGCTGCTGCGCCAGGCCGGTTTCACCCGCGGCGACATCCTGTTGCTCAGCGACCAGGCCGACGCGCAGGCGCAGCAGGCCGCGTCGCGCGCGGCCGGGCAGGGCTACCGGGTGTCGGCGCTGGGATTGGGAACCACGCAGGGTGCGGCCTATCGCGATGGCCAGGGCGGCGTCGGCCACGCGCAACTGGATCCGGGCTCGCTGCAAGCGCTGGCGAGCGCCGGCAACGGCCGCTACGCCGCGCTGACGCCCACCGATGCCGATCTGCGCGAGCTGGGCGTGCTGCAACCGGCGCAGCAGCAGGACGCGACGGCCGCCGGCGAGCACAGTGGACGGGTCTGGGTGGATCAGGGCTATTGGCTGCTGCCGGCGCTGTTGCTGCTGGCGCTGTTCGCGTTCCGCCGCCGCGGTGGCGCTGCGTTGCTGCTGGTGTTGCTGCTGCCGTTGGCGATGCCGCTGCCGGCGCGTGCGGCGGCGGCCGAGGCGGTCGGCGGCGATTGGTGGCGGCGTGCCGACCAGGTGCGCCAGCAGCGTCTGGACGCGGGCGTGCAGTCCTATCGCAAGGGCGATTTCGCCGCCGCGCAACAGCAGTTCGAGGGCATCGACAGCGACCAGGGCTGGTACAACCTGGGCAATGCCTTGGCCCGCCAGGGCCGCTACGACGAGGCGATCGACGCCTACGACAAGGCGTTGCGGCAGCATCCGCAGATGGCCGATGCGATCGCCAACCGCGCCGCGGTCGATGCCGCGCGCAAGCGCCAGTCCGGGCAGAACGACTCCGGGCAGAACAAGCCGGGACAGCAGGGCAAGGACCAATCGCAGCAGAACCAAAAGGGCCAGCCGCAGCCGGGCGCCGGCGGCGCGCCCAAGGGCCAGGACCCGTCGCAGGCCAAGGCGCCGTCGCCCGCGGATGCGCAAGGCCAGCCGGGACAGAAGAAGGCGCAGTCGCAGGCGGGGTCCAAGGACAAGGATGCGCCGCCGCCGGGGCCGCCAAAGCCGGGCGATGCGCAGGCACAGCAGCAGGCCGACGCGGCGCAGCGCCAGCAGATGCAGCAGGCGATGGCGCAGCAGGGCGCGGCAGGCAAGGAGGCGGCCGCACGCGCCGCCGCGGCCGCCGCGGAAACCCCGCAGCAGCGCGAACAGCGCCAGGCGGTGGAGGCGTGGCTGCGGCGGGTACCGGACGATCCGGGCAACCTGCTGCGCGCCAAATTCAAGCTCGAACACGAACGCAGGCAGCGGGAAGGACCATGATCGAACGCAAGCAACGCCGCTGGCGCCGGGACGCGTCCGCCACGCGGATGCGGTCGGCGATGCTGACCCTGTGGGCGGGGCTGCTGCTGGCCGCGCTGGCGCTGCCGGCCGCGGCCGCCACCCGCGCCTGGCTGGACCGCGACAGCATCGGCGCCGGCGAGAGCGTCACTCTCAACATCGAGACCGACCAGGGCCTGGCGGCGCCGGAGTACGCGCCGCTGCGCGCGCAGTTCGCGCTCAGCGACGAGGTCAACAGCCGGCAGATGCAGATGGTCAACGGCCAGGTCACGGCCAAGTCGCTGTTCGGCGTGGCGCTGACCCCGCGCGACACCGGCACGCTCGACATCCCGTCGTTGCGCGTGGGCAACGAGCGCACCGCGCCGCTGCGGCTGCAGGTCGCCGCGGCCGCGCCGGCGCCGGCCGGCAGCACCCGCGCCGGCGATCCGGCGCAACTCGGCAACGCCGACGTGTTCGTGCAGACCGTGGCCGACGACGCGCAGCCGTATGTGCAGCAGAGCGTGGGCGTGGTGGTGCGGCTGTACCTGGGCGTGCCGCTGACCTCGGGCGAACTGGACCTGGATCCGCCGGCCGGCGCCGCGCTGCAGCGCATCGGCGACGATGTCCAGAGCCGGCGCGAGATCGACGGACGCATGTTCACCATCGTCGAGCGCCGCTACCTGCTGGTGCCCGAGCGCAGCGGGCCGTTGTCGCTGCCCGGCGCGCGCTTCCGCGGCCGCGGCCCCAGCGGCTTCTTCGACGATTATTTCGGCCGCGGCGGCGACCTCAGCGCGCGCAGTGCGGCGCAGACCCTGCAGGTGCGCGCGCAACCGGCCAATGCGCCGCAGCCGTGGCTGCCGCTGCACGACCTGCGCCTGCGCTACACCGCCACGCCGCAACGTGCGGTGGTGGGCGAGGCGGCCGACATCGTGGTCGAGGCCAGCGCGCGCGGCGCCACTCAGGCGCAGTTTCCGGAACTGCCGACGCCGAGCGTCGATGGCGCGCAGGTGTTCGCCGAGCCGCCGCAGTTCGACGAGACGTTCGTCGACGGCAGCCCGCAACTGAAGATCACCCGGCGCTACTCGATCGTGCCGCAAACCGCGGGGCCGTTGCGGGTCAGCGGGCTGCGCGTGCCGTGGTGGGACGTGGCGGCCGGCAGCGCGCGCGAGGCCAGCTTGCCCGATCTGGACCTGCAGGTGCTGCCCGGGCGTGCCGCACCCGTCGCGCCGGCCGCGCCGGCCAGCGCAGCGGTGCCGCGCGTGGACGCGGCGCCGGCCGGCAACGCGGTGACGCCGACCCACGCGGTGTCCGGGTGGGTCGGGTCGTTGCCGCTGTGGATGGCGCTTGCCGCGCTGTTCGCGCTGTTGTGGCTGGCGACGCTGGTCTGGGCCTGGCGCCGCAGCCGCGGTGCGCGTGCACCGGCCGGCGCCCACGCTGCGCCGGCTGCGGCGGGCGCTGCGCCACGCGCCCGCTACGGCCTGCCCGACCTGCGCAAGGCGCTGGATGCCGGCGGCCTGGACGAGGTCGCGGCGATCCTGTGCGCGCAGGCCGGCGTCGCCGATCTCGATGCGCTGCTGACCCGCCTGGACGATCCGGCGCAACGCGAGGCGGTGCTGCGCCTGCAACGCGCGCGTTGGGGCGGTGCCGGCGATGTGCCTGGCGCGCGCGCCGCGCTGCGCCAGGCGTTCTGGGCCGGGCCGCGCTGGCGCGACGCGCCGCGCAAGCACGGCAAGGACGAGCTGCCGCCGCTGTATCCGCGCGACGCGTAAGCAGCGTCGGCGCGGGCCTGGGCGACGCGGCCCGCAGCGCACTCGCCAGGTGGCGCGGGCTTGCGGCCCGCCGGTGCGGGTTTGTTAAGCTCGGGGTTCCCTTCTGCAAGGCGCACACCATGACCGACACCCCCGTGAAGGCCAAGACCGGCATGCCTTTGCATTGGAAAATGGCGATCGGCTTCGCTGTCGGGCTGGTGTTCGGTCTGGCCGTGCACATGAGCGTGGGCGGCGATGCGGCCTGGGTGCAGGCGCTGACCACCTACCTGACCACGCCGTTGTCCAAGCTGTTCCTCAGCCTGATCTTCATGCTGATCGTGCCGTTGCTGTTCTCGGCGCTGGTGATGGGCATTTCCGAGATGGGCGACATCCGCGCGCTGGGCCGGATCGGCTGGAAGACGCTCGGCTATACGGTGGTGCTGTCGGGCATTGCGGTGCTGCTCGGGCTGGTGCTGGTCAACGTGCTCAAGCCGGGCATCGGCGTGGACCACGCACTGGCGCAGCAACTGCTGCAGCAGAACGCGGAGCGCGCCGCGCAGATCGTCGACCAGAGCAAGCAACAGCCGCGCGGCATGGACATGCTGCTGGCGATCGTGCCCGACAACGTGGTCGCCGCCGCCTCCAGCAACGGCGCGATCCTGTCGCTGATGTTCTTCGCGGTGATGTTCGGCGTGGGCATGGTGCTCAGCGACGATGCCAAGGTGGCGACGCTGCGGCGCGGCATCGAGGGCATCTTCGAGATCTCGATGACCCTGATCGGGCTGGTGATCCGCCTGGCGCCGTACGCGGTGGCCTGCTTCATGTTCAACCTGGCGGCGCTGTTCGGCTTCGAACTGCTGATCCGGCTCGGCGCCTACGTCGGCGTGGTGGTGCTGGCGCTGGGCCTGCACATGGTGGTGACCTACGGGCTGGCGGTGAAGTTGGCCGGGCGCTCGCCGCTGGCGTTCTTCCGCGCCACCCGCGAGGCCACGGTGATGGCGTTCTCCACCGCTTCCAGCAACGCCACCTTGCCCACCGCCCTGCGCGTGGCCGACGAGATGGGCCTGCCGAGCAAGGTGTCGCGCTTCGTGCTGACCGTCGGCGCCACCGCCAACCAGAACGGCACCGCGCTGTTCGAGGGCGTCACCGTGATCTTCCTGGCCCAGTTCTTCGGCGTGGAGCTGAGCATCGCGCAGCAGTTCATGGTGATGCTGGTGTGCATCCTCGGCGGCATCGGCACCGCCGGCGTGCCGTCCGGCTCGCTGCCGGTGGTGGCGCTGATCTGCGCGATGGTCGGGGTGGACCCGGTCGGCATCGGCATGATCCTGGGCGTCAACCATTTCCTGGACATGTGCCGCACGGCGCTGAACGTGACCGGCGACCTGGCGCTGACCACCCTGGTGGCGAAGGGCGAGGGGGACGCCGCCGCGCCACGGGCGGCCGCGGTCGGCTGATCGGCCGGTCGCGGCGGCGTTCCAGGCCACCGCCGCCGCGGGTCCAGGTCCGGTGACTGTCCTGCGCCCCGGGCTGTGGGACAATGGTGGACCCGACGCCCCCGCGCCCGCTCCCGGTCCAATAGAACCCACATGACGACGCCTACCCGCCGCCAGCTCGCCAATGCGATCCGCTTCCTCGCCGCCGATGCGGTCGAGGCCGCCAAGTCCGGCCATCCCGGCATGCCGATGGGCATGGCCGACATCGCCGAAGTGCTGTGGAACGACTTCCTCAGCCACAACCCGAACAATCCGAAGTGGTTCAACCGCGACCGCTTCGTGCTCTCCAACGGCCACGGCTCGATGCTGCAGTACGCGCTGCTGCACCTGTCCGGCTACGACCTGCCGCTGGACGAGCTCAAGCGCTTCCGCCAGCTGCACAGCAAGACCGCCGGCCACCCCGAGCGCAGCGAGACCCCCGGAGTGGAGACCACCACCGGTCCGCTCGGCCAGGGCTTCGCCAACGCGGTCGGTTTCGCGCTGGCCGAGAAGCTGCTGGCGCAGCGCTACAACCGCCCCGAGCACCAGATCGTCGACCACCGCACCTGGGTGTTCATGGGCGACGGCTGCATGATGGAAGGCATCTCCCACGAAGCCGCCTCGCTGGCCGGCACCTGGGGCCTGGGCAAGCTGGTCGCGTTCTGGGACAACAACCATATCTCCATCGACGGCAACACCGCCGGCTGGTTCAGCGACGACACCCCGGCGCGGTTCGAGGCCTATGGCTGGCACGTGCTGCGCGATGTCGACGGGCAGGATGCCGACGCGATCAAGGCCGCGATCGAGGCCGCCATCGGCGAGAGCGACAAGCCGACCCTGATCTGCTGCCGCACCACCATCGGCTTCGGTGCGCCGAGCAAGGCCGGCAAGGAATCCTCGCACGGCGCGCCGCTGGGCAAGGACGAGCTGGAAGGCGCGCGCAAGGCGCTGCAGTGGCCGTACGGCCCGTTCGAGATCCCGCAGGAGATCTACGACGGCTGGCGCGCCGGTGGCGCCGGCACGCTGCGCCAGGCCGAGTGGGAGCAGGCGTTCGACAAGTACGCCAAGCAGTTCCCGGCCGAGGCCGCGGAGCTGACCCGCCGCTCGCATGGCGAGCTGCCGGAGGACTTCATCGCCCAGGCCGATGCCTACATCGCCAAGCAGGCGAGCGAGGCGCAGACCATCGCCTCGCGCAAGGCCTCGCAGATGGCGATCGAAGCCTTCGCGCCGCTGCTGCCGGAACTGGTCGGCGGCTCGGCCGACCTGGCGCATTCCAACCTGACCCTGTGGAAGGCCAGCAAGTCGGTCGCCACCGACGACCCGAACGCCAACTACGTGTACTACGGCGTGCGCGAGTTCGGCATGACCGCGATCGCCAATGGGCTTGCGCTGCATGGCGGCTTCATCCCGTTCGACGCCACCTTCCTGGTGTTCAGCGACTACGCGCGCAACGGCGTGCGCATGAGCGCGTTGAACCCGGCGCATGCGATCCACGTGTACACCCACGATTCGATCGGTCTGGGCGAGGACGGCCCGACCCATCAGCCGGTGGAACACCTGGCTTCGTTGCGCTACATCCCCAACAACGACGTGTGGCGCCCGTGCGACACGGTCGAATCGGCGGTGAGCTGGAAGGCCGCGATCACCCGCCAGGACGGCCCGAGCTGCCTGGTGTTCAGTCGCCAGAACCTGCCGTTCCAGGTGCGCAGCGACGCGCAGATCAAGCAGATCGAACGCGGCGGCTACGTGCTGGCCGATGCCGAGGGCGGCGCGCCGGACGTGATCCTGATCGGCACCGGTTCGGAAGTGGGCCTGGCCGTGGACGCGAAGAAGGTGCTGGATGCCGCGGGCCTGAAGACCCGCGTGGTGTCGATGCCGTCGACCGACGTGTTCGACCGCCAGGATGCGGCCTATCGCGAATCGGTGCTGCCGAACGCGGTGCGCAAGCGGGTGGCGGTGGAGGCCGGCGTCACCGGTTTCTGGCGCAAGTACGTGGGCCTGGACGGTGCGGTGGTCGGCATCGACACCTTCGGCGCCTCGGCACCGGCCGACGAGCTGTACAAGTACTTCGAGATCACCGCCGAGCACGTGGTCGCGGCGGCGAAGGCGTTGTAACGCAGCGTCTTCCGCGGCAACGAGAAAGGCCGGCGCAAGCCGGCCTTTTTCTTGCGTGCACTGTTGCGCAATTCAGGCGCGTCTCCTGTAGGAGCGGCTTCAGCCGCGACGGGCTTTACGGATGCAGCCTGTCGCGGCTGGAGCCGCTCCTACAGGGGCGTTATCGGCCTGAATTGGACTGTGCGCCACGCATTGCGGTCAGCGCGTGGGCCGTGTTTCAGCCGCGCTTGCGCGGCTTGCCGCGCGTCGGCTTCTTGCCGACATCCGCGCCGGGTTTCTGCTGCGTCGCGAGCACGTCATCGTCGTGCATCTGCTGCAGCCACGACAACGCGTCGACGTAGGCGAGGAAATGCTGCAGATAGCCCGGCGACAGGGTGCGCATCAGCGCCAGCGCGCGATGCACCAGCACGCCGGAGTTCAACGGGCCGGCATCGGCAGGGGCCTGCTGCAGCGATTGCCGCAGCTGGCTGCGGCTGCGCAGCTCGGTCCACAGTCTGCGCGCATCATCGAGTGCGGGCAGTTGCTGTGCAGGCTGCGGCGGCATGGCGTTTGCCGTGTCGTTCGCGTCATGCGCGGCGCCGCCGGCGAACCGCTGCAGCAGTTCGCCGAGCGGGCTGCGCGCGGTCGCAGTCGCAGTCGCAGTCGCAGTCGCGGTCGCGGGAGGCGCGGTATCGGTATCGGCGATGGCCGCGCCGTCGTCGGTATCGGTTTCGGCATCGGCAGTTGTCGCAGCCGGCATCCTGGCCAGGTCCGCGGCATAGGCGTCGAGCAGCGCGGACAGCTTCTGCTCCAGCAGGCGCCGCGCTTGGCCATGATGCGCATCGACGCGCCGCGCCAGCGCTTCGATGAAGCGGAAGCGCAGCGGATCCAGGCGCTCGGCCTGCCGCTGCCGCCATGCGCCGAGCAATTCGCTCGCGGGTGTCGCGTTATCGCGCATGCGGTTTCGCGGCAGACGTGGACAGCTTCGGCAGCGGCGCCATTTCCACGCGCCGGTTGCTGGCGCGTCCGGCTTCGTCGGTGTTCGGGCTGACCGGTTGCTGCGCGCCGAACGCGGCGGCGAACACCGCATCGGCCGGCACGCCTTCGTCGATCAGCGCACGGGTCACGGTCAGCGCGCGCTGCGCCGACAGTTCCCAGTTGTCGGCGAACTGGCGATTGCTGTCGCGCACCTGGCGGTCGTCGGTGAAACCGCTGACCATCAGGATCTCGTCGCGCGCCTTCAGGTAACCGGCCAGCGGCGCGGCCAGGCTCTTCAGCACTTCGCGTCCTTCGGGCTGCAGTTGATCGGAATTGAGTGCGAACAGCACGCTGCCGCGGATGCCGATGCGGCCATCGACCAGGGTCACCCGGCCTGCCGCCAGCGGCGCGGCCAGCGCCTGTTCCAGGGTCTTGCGTTGCCGCGCCTCGGCCTGCCGCTGCCGGACTTCCTCGTCCAATTTGTGCGACAGCTGCAGCTGCACGCCGATCACGCCGATCAGGATCAGCACGAACGCGCCCAGCAACACCGACATCAGGTCGCCGAACACGGCCCAGATCGGCGCGCCGGCGTCGGCTTCGATCTCGAGCTCGTCGCTCATGCCGCTTCGGCTCCGTCATGCGCCGGCTTGGCCGACAGCTGGCGCAGTTCCTCGATGATCTGCTTCTGCGACAGCATGCTCAGGTCGATGACTTCGCGCGCCTGGGCCACGTAGTAGGCCAGTTGCTCGTCGCTGCGCGCGAGCGACTTGTCCAGCGCCTGTTCGATGCCCTGCAGGCGCTCCAGCAGCGCCGCGTTCGAGTGGCCGAACGCCTCCACCGCGCCGCCGAACGCATCGCCCAGGCTCGCCACTTCGGTGGCGCCGACCGCGACCTGCGCGGCGACCGATTCGAGCTTGCCGGTCTCGGCTTCGATGTGGTCGGTGAAGCGGGTGCCGACCCGTTCGAGCAGATCCGCCGAGGTGGTGACCAGGGCGTCCACCGCGGTGCGTTGCTCGGTGGAGGCGTGGTTCACCGCGTCGAGCAAGGTGTGCAGCGTGTCCAGCAGGCGGCTGCGCTCTTCCAGCATCGCGGTGTCGCGGACCATGCTCTCGGAGAGTTTCTGGCGCAGCTCGGCGACGACATCGGCGGCGGCCTTCGGCGCTTCCGACGCGGTCTGCACCAGGCGCGAGATCTCGGCGATGGTCTCGCTGGCATGCGCCTGGGTCTGCGCCGCGATCGTGCCTGCGGTGCGTTCGAGGGTGGCGCAGATGTCCTGCTGGCGCTGCGCGATGCGCTCGCCGTTGCGTTCCCACTCCGCGTTCAAGGCGGCGACCATCGCGGCGAACGTGTCGGTCCACGTGGCCAGCCGCGCCTGGTCGCGTGCCTGCAGTGCGTCCTGCAACTGCGCATGCGATTGCTGCATGGCGTCGACCAGCGCCGCCGCGCGTTGTTCCAGCGCCGCTGCGGCCGCGTCCAGCGCCTGCGCGTTGCGCTCGGCCAGGGCGGCGTTGACGTCTTCCTGGCGCGACAGCGCATCGCTCCAGGCCTGCTTGGCGCCGTCTGCGGTGGCGTCGAGGCGTGCCGAGATCGCGTCCAGCGCCTGTGCGTTGCGCGCCGCCAGCTGTTCGTTGATCGCTTCCTGGCGCGACAGCGCATCGCTCCAGGCCTGCTTGGCGCCATCGGCGGTGGCGTCGAGGCGTACCGAGATCGCATCCAGCGCCTGTGCGTTGCGCGCCGCCAATTGCGCGTTGATCTCTTGCTGGCGCGACAGCGCATCGTTCCAGGCCTGCTTGGCGCCATCCGCCGTGGCGTCCAGACGCGCCGACACGGCATCCAGCACGCCGTTCGAGCGCGTCGCGAAGCTGTCGCCGAAGCCGTCCAGCGCGCTGCGCAGATCCTGGACCAGCGCCTGGTTGGTGTCGCGCGGGCCGGCCAGCGCGGCATCCCACGCCTGTGCGGCGCGCGCGGCGGCGGTCTCGAAGCCGCTGGCCAGGCTGTCCAGCTGGCGCTGCACGGCTTGGCCGACGTGCTCGTGCAGCGTGGCGGTTTCGCGCGCCAGGCCGTCCAGGGTGGCCTGCACCACCGGCTGCAGCGCCGCGCCGAGCGCGCGCGCATTCCCCGCGACGCCGGCCTGCAGCGACTGCTCCACCGCGCCGGCCAGGCGCGTGTAGGCGGCCTCGGTCCTGGCGTGGAAGGCGTCCTGACTGCCTGCGAGGCGTTCGCCGCTGGCGGCGCCCTGTTGCTCGATACCGGTCGCCATCGCCTGCAGCCGGTCGATCAATGCCGGCATCAGTTCCGTCTGCCGCTGCAACAGCTTGAACGCTTCGCTGCGCTGGAACGCCTGCGAATGGACGTGCAGCGTGGTCGCGGTGGCCAGGTCGAGCCCTTGCACCGCCTGCAGCCGCTCGCGCCGGCACAGCGCGGCGAGCAGGCCGAGCATCGCCGAACTGGCCACGCCGGCGATGGAGGTGCCGAACGCGAAGCCCAGGCCCTTGACCGGTGCGGCCAGCGAGTCGCGGATGGCCTGCAGGTCGGTCGCGCTTTCCAGCGCCAGGCCGGTACCGCGCAGGGTCGCCATCATGCCCAGGAAGGTGCCGAGCATGCCCAGCAGGACCAGCAGGCCAACCAGGTACGGGGTCAGTCCCGGTGCCGGCAAGGCGACGCGCTCGCCCTCGATGCGCAGGCGCACCGCATTGCGCAGGCTCGGATCCAGGCGTTGCAGCCAGCCGCCCAGGTCGGACTGCGCCGCGTCCGCGTCGGCCACGGCGTGGACCAGCGTGGCCGTGGCCTGCCGGTAGCGGTACAGCTCCAGCGCGCCGGCCACGTAGCACGCGCCGATCAGCAGCGCGAAGCCGACGCCCAGCGGATTGGTGCCGAGATAGCCCACGCCGATCCAGCACACGGCGGCGAGGCCGGCCAGGAACACGACGGAATTGAAGAAGTTCTTGAACATGAGGTCTCGGTCAGCGGGGGCGCAGCGCTGCGAGCAGCGCGTCGATGGGGTGGAAGCGGACATCCAGCTCGGCGCGCAGCACGCTGCGCATGTCCTGGCGGAACACGTCCAGCCAGGCGTTGGCGGTCGGTGCCTGAGCGGTGTCCGCCGTGTGCGTGTCGGCCGCCGCGGTGGGCTCGGTCTCGCGCAGGCGTTCGAAATGCTGTTGCAGCAGCGCCGGCACGGCAGCCAGCAGGGTCTGTTCGCGCGGACTCAGGGTCAGCTCCATGACCGCATCCACCTCCGCCAGCCGCGCCATGTCGGCCGACGTCCGCGCCAGCGTGTCGCGCAGCTGGCCGCGCAGGCGGCCGGTCGCGGTCAGCATCGTCCGCTGCAGCGACAGGTAGCGCTGGCGGAACGGCGCGTAGTCGAGCGGCGCGTTCGCGTCTGCGGCATGGCCAGGCCGGGGGCCTTGCTTGCCGGCGTCCGCGGCGGTGTCGCTGGAAATCGCCTCCTCCAGCGCGCGGCGCACGCGTGCGCACTCGTGCGCGTCGACGCCCTCGAATGGCGCGTCGGCGTCGATCGCGGGCAGCCTGCCGTCCAGCGCCCTGGACACGGCCACGGCGCGCGTCCAGTCGATCCATTGGCCGAGCCGGTCGGCCAGCGCGGGGCTGGACGGCGCGATGTCGGCGTCGGTGAGACGTGCGAGGAGGCGAATGAACGCCGGGCCCGGGACAGGCGGCCGTGGAAGAGCTTTCGCCATTGCTTCTGGGTAAAACCGGGAATTTTACACGCGAATGACATGGCGGGCCGGCCGGCAACCCCGGCGGCGGCCCGAAAGCCGCCCCGTCGGTCCGGTGCGGTTCAAGCTGCCGTTGCCGGGTTGCCGCCAGCCCTGGCACGCCTTGGCCTGGCGGGGCGGGGCTGAGGCCCGCGGGTCAAGGCATCGAGCCGTCGGCAGGTCCAGGCACGATGCGGAGGCGCCTGCGATCGCGCAGCCTCCCGAGACGCAGCGTCGGGCCGCGCCTGCGCCTACAGGCGCTGCTCGCCGCGCAGCAGCGGATACGGATTGAGCGATTCGCCCTTCCACCACTGCTTTTCCGGGCCCAGCCGGTGGATCTCGAAATGCAGGTGCGGCGCGCCGGGATCGGCATTGCCGGTGCTGCCGACATAGCCGAGCACCTGGCCGCGGCGGAGCGTCTGTTTTTCCGCCAGTCCATCCGCGTAGCGCTGCAGGTGCGCGTAGTAGTAGGCGTAGCGGCCGCTGGGTTCGAACTGGTACACGGTGAGGCCGCCGCGCTCGCTGTCGAACAGCTTTTCCACGCTGCCGTCGGCCACCGCCAGCACCGGCGTGCCGGCCGGCGCCAGGATGTCGATCGCGTCGTGGCGCCGGCCCTGGCTGCGCGCGTCGGTGAAGGTGTCCTGCAACTGGTCGCGACGCACGCCTTGTACGGGGATCAGCAGGTCGTCGGAAGCGTTCGCCGGCGCGGCCGCGGCAGGCGGCGCCGTCGGCGGGGTGTCCATCGCTATTGGCAAAGGCGCCGGCGCGGTCGCCTCACGCTGTGCCGGTGCCGCTGCTGGCGCTGTGGCAGGGGACATCGCGGGCGTGGCCGCTGCGTCGCCGGCCGCGGCTGCGCTGGGGCGCACCTGTACGCCGGCGCGCAGCACCCAGTAGCCGAGCGCTACCGCCATTACCAGCGCCGCCAGGCTGAGCAGGGTCTTCATCCGCTCACTCCTGCATGGTCACCGGCACCGACGCGTTCACCGCGGCGGCCACGGTCAGCGCGTCCCAGTTGGTCAGGCGCACGCAGCCATGCGATTGCGCCTTGCCGACCCGCGCCGGATCCGGCGTGCCGTGCAGGCCGTAGTGGTCCTTGGACAGGTCAATCCACACCTCGCCGACCGGATTGTTCGGGCCTGCGGCCAGCGTGGCCTTCTTGTCCGACTTGTCGGCGTCCCAGAACAGCTTGGGGTTGTAGTGGAAGGTCGGCTGCCGCACCACGCCCTTGATCTTCCAGTCGCCGATCGGCAGCGGATCGTGCTCGCTGCCGGTGGAGGCGGGGAACTGGGCCAGGATCGCGCCGCCGGCGTCGAGCAGGCGCACGGTGGAATCGGACTTGTCGACCACCAGCTTGGCCGCCTTCGGCAGCGCCGCGGTGCCGAGCACGTTCGGCACCTGCACGCTGGCGCCAGCCTGGCTGAAGTCGATCGACGGGTTGAGCGCGCGCAACAGCGCAGGCGCGGCGTGGAAGCGTTCGCCCAGGCGCTCTTCCACCGATTCGTAGCCCAGCGCCGGCAGCTTGGCTTTCTCCGCGGTGTCCGTTGGGATCTTCGGGAATGGACCTGCGACGTCCTCGGCGGTGAGCGTGTAGGCGACCAGCGCCGGCGCGGCATCCTGCGCCAGCGCCTGCCAGGTGGCGTCGTCGAGCTCGCCGTTCGCGGTCAGTCCGCGCGCCTGCTGGAAGCCGGAGACGGCGCGGCGCTGGTTGGAGCCCGGCTGGCCGTCGATCTCGCCCGGGGAGAAGTGCGCGCGATCCAGCAGCACTTGTGCGCGCAGCGGCGAACGCTCGCCGCTGTCCGGGGCTGCGGTGGAGGCCGCGGCCTTGGCTGGCGGCTGCGCCGATGCAGTGCCGACGGCGCTCGCGAACAGCACGGCGAGGCAGGCGAGTGGAAGCGATAGGCGGGACATCGGCGACTCCGGCATGAATTGCAGCCACCATGCCTAAGCGCCGCGACTAGCCAGCGTGAAATGTCTGGCTGCCGGCTGACCGCAGCGCGACCGGCACTGCCGGGACGCGCATCCGTCTCGCCTTCAAGAACCGAGCCCCGACGCCTCCGGCGCGCTTCGCCGGAGGCAGGCCGCGCTCAGTAGGTGTAGCCCACCGTCAGCATGTACACTCGGCCCGTCTCGACATAGGCGCCGTCGGCACCCGGATCGTAGGCCATGTAGCGCCTGGACTTGCCCTGGGTCTCGTAGAAGGTGGCCGCATTGAGCAGGTTCTTGGCCGACACGCCGACGTCGATGCCGTGCGGCAGGTGGTAGGTGGCATTCAAGTCCAGCGACTTCACCGGCTGCAGGTAGTAGTTGAGCCGGTCGCTGGTCAGGCCGAGTAGTTGCAGGCCGGTGTAGTTGTAGCTCAGGTCCGCACGCAGCTTCGTGTCGTCGTAGAACAGGTCCAGGTTGTAGATGCGTTCCGGCGCGCGCGGCAACCAGGTCGTTTCCGGTTGATCCGGGCGCTTGCTGTCCGCTTCGCTGTGCTGCAGCGTGAGGTTGGCGGTGGCGCCGAAATTGCCCCAGATGCCGGGCAGGTCCTGCAGGCGTTTGCTGGCCGCCAGTTCCACGCCGTAGAGCTTGGCGGTGCCGCCGTTCTGCGGCATGGTCACCGGCACGCCGTTCTCGAACGTGGTGCCGGTAGGCACCAGGCCGCCGAGCGTGTTGTCGTTGCTGGTGGCCGACTGCGAGGTGTAGACGAAGCCGGTGATGCGCTTGTAGTAGGTCGCCGCGCTGAGCACGCCGCCGTGATGGTCGTAGAACTCCGCGGACAGGTCGGCGTTGTCGGCCTTGCTCGGATTGAGGTCGGGATTGGGCTTGGAAATGCCGATGACCGTGTTGTTGGGGTCGATGGTGTAGACCGTTTCGCCAGAAATCAGGCCGAAGGCCGGGCGGCTGAAGCTGCGCCGCAGCGAGGCGCGATAGACGGTGAGATCGTCGGGGCGATAGTTGAGGCTGATCCCCGGCAGCACTTCGCCATAGGTGCGTCCGTTGCCGACGAACCGGCCATTGATGCCGTCGCCGCTGGATTGCCAGGAATCGGCCGAGTAGCGGGTCAGCTCGTAGCGCACGCCAGGCAGCACGGTCACCTCGCCGACGTGCAGCGTGGCCATCGCGTAGCCGGAATAGATCGCCTCGGTGCTGGAGGTGGTGTTGGCGTTGTAGTCGTTGGCGGTATAGACGCCGGCGCCCTTGGGATCGTCGATGTACTTGTAGGGCACGGCCTGCGCCAGCATCCAGTTGCGGTCCAGGATCTTGAACGGGCCGGCATAGTGGCCATCGAAGGCGCCGTAGGTCACCCGCCCCGGGATCGCGCTCAGCGGCGGGCCGCCGGCGGTGGGGAAGGCGTAGTTGGGGCCGCCGAAGTAAGGGCCGTTGGAGACGAAGTTGCCGTCCTTGTGGAAGAACGGATGGTCGTAGGCGCCGCGGTCGGCATGGTCGGCCGACAGCCCGACCTTGACGCTGTCCAGCACGCTGTCGTCCACGCGGTAGGTGATGTCGGTGTGCGCATTGACGCGGTTGTCGTGGCTGCCTGCGTCATGGCCCTGCACCTTCCACAGCAAGGCAGAATCCAGGTTGTAGAAATAGTTCTTCAGCGCGTCGGAGCTGGGACCGATGCTCGGATAGGTCGGGTCGCTGAGGTCGAAGGCGAAGCTGCCGGGGGTGAAACCGTACAGGCTGGCCGAGACGTAGTCCGGCCGGCTGCGGGTGCCGCGGCCGAACGAGCTGCCGTAGTCGAACTGCAGGCGGTCCAGCGTGGTCTTGCCGCCCACTTGCAGCGTCGCCAGCTTCTCGCCGATGTCGTGCGTGTTGAAGTAGCCGCCGCGCACGGCCGTGGGCTGGTTCAGATAGGTTTCCAGGCGCGCGCTGGACTGGTCCTGCTGCCCGGTGACACGGTAGCTGCCGTAGAGGGCGCGGGCGTACAGCGCGCTGTGCTCGCCCTGCCAGTCGAGCGCGAGGTTGCCGCCGTAGCGTTCGATCTGGCTGGTGTAGACGCTGTACTTGTAGCGGGTGCTGACCAGGGGGCCCACATCGTGCAGATCGGTGGCATTGGCCTGCGCCGGATCGGCCGGAACGTATTTGCTGTTGGGCGCGGGCGCCTGCGCCATGTTGTTGTTCTTGCCGTAATAGGCGGACGCGTAGAGGCCGAAGGCCTGGTTGTCGCCGAACTTCCAGGCCAGTTCCTGCTGCAGCGTGCCGCCCTTGTCCTTGCCGCCGAGGTCCGAGGCGAGCGCGTTGAACTGGCCCTGCGTGGTGGTCTTGCCGTAGAAATCGCCGTTGAAGTCGAACGCGCTGGGCGTGCGCATGTCGATCGCACCACCGATCGCATCGCCGGGCATGTCGGGGGTCGGCGCCTTGGACACCTGCACCGACTGGATGCCGAACGGCGCCAGCATGTTCAACGAGATCGCGCGGGTCGAGGAGTCGGTTTCGGGCATGCCGAAGCCGTTGAGGGTGTAGGCGTTGTAGCTGGCGTCCATGCCGCGGATGCTGACGTAGGCGTTCTCGCCGGTGGTGGCCTGGCCCAGGTGCATGTCGCTGTAGGCCGACAATCCCGGCATGTGCGCGAGCACGTCGGCGATGCCGGCCGAGGGAATGGCGTCGATCTGCTCCTTGTCCATCACGCTGTTGACGCTGTTGGACAGGCGTTGTTCGTTGATCGAACCGGGCGCGGGCGCCTGGTCGGCCTGCACGTTGACCGAATCCAGCGTGGTGGGGGTGCGTGGGCTCGCGTCCTCCGCGAATGCGGGTGCGCAGAACGTCAGGGCGATGCTGATGGCGTAGGTCAGGCGGCTGATGGAACGGGTGGACTGCATGTAGAGAACTCGCGGTTGGTGAGCTTGGGTACCCTGGCCCCGGCGATGCGGGCGCAGGCGATTGCATCGCCCATGCGTTCCATTGCGACAGGTGTGTGGAGGTGGTGCGGTACGAAACGGTGCGAGCGCTGCCGATTCAATGCGTCAGATCGACGCCGTCGCAGCGCGCGTTCGGGAATTGCGGATTGCAGCGGGCGGCCGCGTCGCCATCGAAGCGCACCACGTAGCCGGAAGCGGCCGCTTCGTGAGTGGGGAAATCGGTGCTGAGCAGCTGTGCGCCGCTGGCGAGCATGCCGTCGCGGCGCGTGGTGTCGTTGCGCGCCGGTTCTTTCAGGTCCGCATCGGTGCGCGTGCGCACCAGATATCCGGCTTTCACCAGGCGCGCGATCTCTTCCGCGCTGCCGTCGTTGCGTTCGGTGAAGGCGGCGTCGGCTTCGCCCGCAACGGCATTGGTGAAGCACACCCGGCCGCGCAGCGAAGGGTGGCCAGGCAGATAGCTGCTGCCGGCCGAACGTTGGTCGAGCAGGAACACGACCTTGCCGCGCGTCTCGGCCAAGGCTGGCCAGCCACGGGCGAGGATGGCGGCATTGAGCGTGGGCGCATCGCCACGCACCTGGTCCGGGCTCAGATACTCGCCGGGCGCGAACACCGAGCGCAGCTCCGCATCCAGCGCATCCATCGCGGCGCCATCGAACGGTTCGGGCTGCACGGTGGGAAAGCCGAGCTGCAGCGGCGATTGCTTGGTTTCGAGCAGGATGAAGATCGGAAGATGCCCCGGGTGTCGCCTGGACCAGGCGCGTACGTCCTGCAGGCAGGCGACCAGTGGCTGGCAGGTGCTGCGCTGGTCCAGGTCCTGCACATGCATGACCTTGATTCCAGGCTTCTCCATCACGCCAGCGGGAGCGATGGCCGGGGCTGGCGGCAGTCCGGCCTTGGCGATCTGTTCCACGATCGCCGGGTGCGCATAGCGGCCACCCTTGGCATCGGCATAGAGATCCAGTTCGATCTGCCTGACGCCATCGTCGAGCTGTTGCGCCAATGGCGGATGGCGGTAGTCCAGCATCGCGAACGATGCCGGGTCCATCCGTTTCCAGAACGTGGCTTCGCTGGGCGCGAAACCGGCGTGGTAGCTGTTGTGGCTGCCGATGTACTGCAGTTCGTTGAGCTTGGGTGCGGCGTGCAGCGCGAGCGGGACGATCGTCAACAGGCCGAGCAGGACGCCTTCGATACGTTTGCGAGATTGGGAACTCGCGGCTGGCGGTGCGGTGAAACAGACCGATTTCAGCGCCTGCAGTACGGATGAAAAGGGGCGCATGCGGCAAAGCCGGAAAACAAGACCCCGCTATCATCGGCCGCCAGCTTGACGCGCATCTTTCCATCTTGTTGCCACACGGCGTCATGCATTGCGACAGTTCGCCATGCGTAAGGCCGCTGCCGCAGTTGCGATGGCGCCGCTCGATCGGCGCGCGTGCCATCCGTGGCAAGCGATCGCCGCAAGATCCGCCTCGCGCGTGCTGTGTGCTGCGCGACAACGCGAGCGCGTTGCAGCGCCTGCACGCCTCGCTCAGTAGGTGTAGCCCAGCGTCAGCATGTACACCCGCCCGGTCTCGACGTAGGCGCCGTCTGCGCCGGGATCGTAGGCCAGGTAGCGCTTGGACTTGCCCTGGGTTTCGTAGAACGTGGCTTCGTCGAGCAGGTTCTTGACCGACACGCCGACGTCGATGCCGTGCGGCAGGTGGTAGGTGGCGTTCAAGTCCAGCGACTTCACCGGCTGCAGGTAGTAGTTGAGCCGGTCGCTGGTCAGGCCGAGCAGCTGCAGGCCGGTGTAGTTGTAGCTCAGGTCGGCGCGCAGTTGCGCGTCGTCGTAGAACAGGCCCAGGTTGTAGATGCGCTCCGGTGCGCGCGGCAACCAGGTGTTCTCCGGCTGGTCGGCGCGCTTGCTGTCGGCCGAGCTGTGCTGCAGGGTCAGGTTGGCAGTGGCGCCGAAATTGCCCCAGATGCCAGGCAGATCCTGCAGGCGCTTGCTCAACGCCAGTTCCACGCCGTAGAGCTTGGCGGTGCCGCCGTTCTGCGGCATGGTCACCGGCACGCCGTTTTCCAACGTGGTGCCGGTAGGGACCAGGCCGCCGAGGGTGTTGTCGTTGCTGGTGGACGATTGCGAGGTGTAGACGAAGCCGGTGATGCGCTTGTAGTAGGTCGAGGCGCTGAGCACGCCGCCGTGCGCGTCGTAGAACTCCGCGGACAGATCGGCGTTGTCGGCCTTGCTCGGGTTCAGATCCGGATTGGGTTTGGAAATGCCCAGCAGCTTGCCGCTGGTGTCATCGATCGAGTACACCGTCTCGCCGGAAATCAGGCCAAAGGCCGGACGGCTGAAACTGCGCCGCAGCGAGGCGCGATAGACGGTGAGATCGTCCGGGCGATAGTTGAGGCTGATCCCCGGCAGCACTTCGCCATAGGTGCGGCCGGTGCCGACGAAGCGGCCGGTGGCATCGTCGCCGTTGGATTGCCAGGAATCGGCCGAGTAGCGGGTCAGTTCGTAGCGCACGCCAGGCAGCACGGTCACCTCGCCAAGGTGCAGCGTGGCCATCGCATAGCCGGAATAGATCGCTTCGGTACTGGAGGTGGTGTTGGCGTTGTAGTCGTTGGCGGTGTAGACGCCTGCGCCGTTGGGATCGTCGACGTACTTGTAGGGCACGGCCTGCGCCAGCACCCAGTTGCGGTCCACGATCTTGAGCGGACCGGCGAACCTGCCGTCGAAGCCGCCGTTGACGATCTTGCCGGGCAACGCGGACAGGGTGGGGCCGCCGGCCGCATAGAACGGATAGTCGGGGCCGCCGAAGTAGGGGCCGCCGTAGACGAAGTTGTTGTCGTTGTGGAAGAACGCGTGATCGTAGGCGCTGCGCTCGGAATGGTCGGCGGACAGCCCGACTTTGACGCTCTCCAGCACGCTGTCGTCCACGCGGTAGGCGATGTCGACATGCGCGTTGGCGCGGTTGTCGTGGCTGCCGGCGTCGTGGCCCTGCACTTTCCAGAAGTGTGGCGTGTCCAGGTCGTAGAAATAGCGTTTCAGCGCGTCGGAGCTGGGCGCCAGGTTCGGATAGGTGGGGTCGCTGAGGTCGAACGCGTAGTTGCCGGCGGTCAGCGCATACATGCTCGCTTCGACGTAGTCCGGACGGTTGCGGGTGCCGCGGCCGAACGAGGTGCCGTAGTCGAACTGCAGCTTGTCGAGCGTGGTCTTGCCGCCGAGTTGCAGCGTCGCCAGCTTTTCCTCGATGTCGCGCGTGTTGAAGTATTCGCCGCGTACCGCGATCGGCGCGCCGCCGCTGCTCGCCGATGCGGCGCCGGCCTGATCCTGTTGTCCAGTGACGTTGTAGGCGCCATAGATCGCGCGGGCGTACAGTGTGCTGTGCTCGCCCTGCCAATCGAGCGCGAGGTTGCCGCCGTAGCGTTCGATCTGGTTGGTATAGAGGCTGTACTTGTACTGCGTGTTGACCAGCGGGCCGACAGCGCGCAGGTCGGTGGCATCGGCCTGCGCCGGATCGACCGGGGTGTAGGGGGTGTTGGGCGAGGTGGCCTGCGCCAGGGTGTTCGACTTGCCGTAGTAGCCGGAGAGGTAGAGGCCGAACGCCTGGTGGTCGCCAAATTTCCAGGCCAGTTCCTGCTGCAGCGTGCCGCCCTTGTCCTTCGTGCCCAGGTCCGAGGCCAGTGCGCTCAGCTTGCCCTGCGCGGTGGTCTTGGCATAGAAATCGCGGTCGAAGTCGAATGCGCTGGGCGTGCGCATGTCGATCGCGCCGCCGATCGCATCGCCGGGCATGTCGGGGGTCGGCGCCTTGGACACCTGCACCGACTGGATGCCGAACGGTGCCAGCATGTTCAACGAGATCGCGCGCGTCGACGAATCGGTTTCGGGCATGCCGAAGCCGTTGAGGGTGTAGGCGTTGTAGCTGGCGTCCATACCGCGGATGCTGACGTAGGCGTTCTCGCCGGTGGCGGCCTGGCCCAGGTGCATGTCGCTGTAGGCCGACAGTCCCGGCATGTGCGCGAGCACGTCGGCGATGCCGGCCGAGGGAATGGCGTCGATCTGCTCCTTGTCCATCACGCTGTTGACGCTGTTGGACAGGCGCTGTTCGTTGATCGACCCCGGCGCCGGGGTCTGGTCCGCTTCCACATTGACCGACGCCAGGGTCTTGGGATTCTGGTCCGGGGTGTCCGCAAATGCCGGCGCGGACAGCGCCAGTACGATGGAGCAGGCCAAGCGGCTGATCGTGTGGGTGCGCTGCATGTCGGTGGCTCGGGTGGGGGTCTGGGTGGATCGGTCGGACCCGATCGCGCGCACGCGTCCAGCGGCGATCGCCATCGCGATCACGCGTGCGTTGCGCAACGGCCGCCGTGGTTAGTGCGTCAGGTCGTAGCCGGCGCAGTGCGCCGCCGGGAATTGGGGGTTGCAGCGCGCCGCCGCGTCGCCGGCGAAGCGCAGCACATAGCCGGAGGCGGCCGGCTCGTGGTCCGGATAATCGGTACTGAGCAATTGCGCGCCGCTGGCCAGCATGCTGTCGCGGCGTGTGGTGTCGCCGCGCGCCGGCTCCTTCAGGTCCGCATCGGTGCGCGTACGCACCAGATATCCCGCCTTCACCAGGCGCGCGATCTCTTCCGCGCTGCCGTCGTTGCGCTCGGCGAAGGCCGCATCGGCTTCGCCCGGAATGGCGTTGGTGAAGCACACGCGGCCGCGCAGCGAAGGATGGCCGGGCAGGTAATGCCGGCCCACCGAATGCTGGTCGAGCAGGAACACGATCTTGCCGCGCGCTTCGGACAGGGACGGCCAGCCGTGCGCAAGAATCGCGGCGTTGAGCGTGGGCGCCGTGCCGCGCACCTGGTCCGGACTCAGATACTCGTCGGGCCGGAAGACCGAGCGGATTTCCGCATCCAGCGCATCCATCGCGGCGGCGTCGAAGGGTTCGGGCTGCACGGTCGGGAACGCCAACTGCAACGACGACTCCTCGGTTTCCAGCAGCACGAACACCGGCAGATGGCCCGGATGCTGTGTGGACCACGCGCGTACTTCCAGCAGGCAGGCGACCAGCGGCTGGCAGGTGCTGCGCTGGTCCAGGTCCTGCACGTGCATGACCTTGAATCCCGGCGTTTCCATCACCCCGGGCGCGGCGATGGCCGGCGCCGGCGGCAGGCCGGCCTTGGCGATCTGCCCGACGATCGCCGGGTGCGCATAGCGGCCACCCTTGGCATCCGCATAGATGTCCAGTTCGATCTGCCTGACGCCGTCGTCGAATTGCTGCGTCAGCGGCGGATGGCGGTAATCCAGCGTCGCGAACACGGCCGGATCGGTGCGTTTCCAGAGTTCGGCTTCGCTGGGCGCGAAGCCGGCGTGGTAGCTGTTGTGGCTGCCGATGTATTGCAGCTCGTTGAGCCGCGGTGCGGCGTGCAACGCGAGCGGCGCGAGCGCCAACAGACCAAGCAGTGCACGTTTGATACGTTCGATACATTTGGCCCGGGCGCCACGCGCCGCAAAGCGACAGGCCCTATCCGGTGTCGGATCGGCGGATGAACGGAGGTGCATGCGGCAAGACCGAAGAACAAGATGTGATGATCATCCCGATGCAGCTTGACGCAATGCTTTCCGTCTTGTTGCCGCGCCGCGTCACACGTTGCCATGTTCACCCTCTGCATGGCCCGCTGCGCCGCGCTGACGCAACGGGCGGGATGCGTTGTCGGCTAGCGCGAGGCGCCAGGCGGCAGAGGAGCGTTCACGGCGGCATCCTTGCCGAACGCCTGCAGCATCACGTCCGGGCGATTGGTGGTGATGTAGTCCACGCCCAGGTTGTACAGCAGGCGTGCGGTGTCGGCATCGTCCACGGTCCACGCACCGAGTCGCAGATGGTCGTGGCGTGCCTGGGCCAGGTCGGCGGCGGTGATGTCGGCATAGTTGATGTCCCAGATGGTTCCGCCTTCGTCGCGGACCGCCTCGCCGACCGAGCGTCCGCCCAGTCCGTCCAGGCCGCTCATCTGCTGCATCACGCTGTGCGCGTCCTTGTTGGTCAGCGCACGCGCGTCGTCGCGGGCGAGCGCACGCTTGACGTCCTGGCTCAGGAACACCAGCCGGATCGCCGGGTCGAGGCGGTGGATCGCGCGCAGCACGTTCCAGTCGAAGCACAGCACATAGGTGCGCTGCTTGAAGTCGTTCTTGTTCAGCGCCTGGACCACCCCGCGGGCCAGCACCTCGGGGCCGGCGCTCAAGCCGGGAACGATCGGCAAGGATTTTATTTCCAGGAACAACTGGGTCGTGTCGTCGTGGCCGCGGATCAGCGCGATCAGCTGATCGAGCGTGGGCACGCGCTCGCCATCGACCGCCACCAGCGCGGAATGCTCCTTGGCGTAGGCCGAACCTGGGCGTGCGCGGCCGATGTCGTAGCGTTCGATCTGCGCATAGGTCATGGCCGACAGCGGGGTCTTGGGTGCATTCCATTGGCCGTCGCCGTCGCGTGCGACATCCGGATTCAGGAAGAAATCGTGGTTGATGACCCACACGCCGTCCAGGGTCAGGTGCACGTCGGTCTCCAGCGCGTCCGCGCCCAGTTCCAGCGCTTCGCGAAACGACGACAAGGTGTTTTCGGGGCGAATCCCCGCCGCGCCGCGATGGCCGACAATGGCCGGGCGTCCGGGACGGTCGTAGCTGCCGCTGTAGGAATCGGGACCATTGGCTTGCGTGCCGGCGAAGGCGGGTAGGCAGTTGCACGACAACAGGGAAAGCAACACAGCGAGCGATCGGAATCCGCGCATGAACGAGGTGCCTTTGGTCTTTGGGGGGAGATGGGCGAAGTGCTGCCCCCGTCCGGCATCCGGTCGCCATCCGGCACGCCAGCGAACGCGCAACGAAACATCGCGCCGCGCGGCCGGCATGCCGATGGAGCGGCCGTTGTGGTGGACGGGCGTTGGTTGCCGCGTCCTGCGGGCGAGGCCACCTTACGCAGTGGATGTGGCGATGCGGTGACCTCGGCGATGGCCGAGGTGTGCGGCAGTGATGCCGGCTTCGTCGCCTCGCGGCGGCGCGATGTTCAGTGCGGCCTGGTCTGCTGCAAGGCGTAGGCCAGCAGGCGCGCCTCCATGCGCTCGCCGATGCCGCGCGGCGCATCCAGCGCCATGCGTTGCAGGCTGGCCGGATCGCCGGGGTCGCGCGACAGCAGCGCGCGCGCCACGGTGGCCAGCTTCGTGCCGGTGCTGGCGGTGTTGCGCTTGAGCCAGGTGAGCGCGCGCAGCAGGCGCTGTTCGACCTCGGTGAAGTCGCTGCCCAGCGGATAGTCGGGCAGGGTGCCGTCGGCGCGGAACGGGGCCAGCGCGGCGCGCACGCGTTCGGCGCGGTTGCGCTGCCAGTGCGGTCGCGCGAGGACGTCGGCGCACAGCTTGCCGGCCTGTTTGGCCTCGGCCAGCAGCGCAGGCTGGAACGCCGCATCGGCGATGCCGATCATGCCGACGATGCAGTCTTCGTCGGTCAGGCCGCGCAGGTCGGCGATGCCGTACTCGTTGAGATAGATGTCGCGCAGGTGGCGCGGAATCGTGGTGTGGCCATAGTTCCAGCGCACGTTGGAGTGCAGCGCGGGCGCCTCGCCGCGGACGGCGCGGAACATCAGCACGCTGCGCGCGTCGTCCAGCGCGTGCGCCATCGCCACGAAGTTGTATTGGCCGCCGACGCCGGACACCACGCGGCCGTCGTCCAGCGCGTCGGAGACTGCCGCGCCCAGCACGGTGGCCATCATGCACGAGTTGAAGAAGCGCGCCTCGCGCCGCTGCAGGCGGCGCAGGCGCTCGTCGCCGTACAGCTGGTTGATCGCACTGATCCGGTGCATGCCGATGCCGGCGCGCGCCTCCGGCGCCATCTCGCGCAGCCAGGCGTAGAACTCGGGCGAGCCGAGGTAGAACGCACCCTGCAGGTATTCGCCGTCGCGCTGCAGCCGCGCCTGGTCGTCGGCATCGGCGCTGCCGTCGGCCACGCGTTGCATCAGCTCCGCATCGTCCAGCACCTTGCGCCGGATCACGCCGCACTGGACCAACTGGCGGAAGCCTTCGTTGAGCATTTCGCTGCAGCCGAACAGGCCGATCGAGAACGGCGCGAGCCCGCCGCATTCCTGGACCGCGGGGTGCGTTGCCAGTTCCGGATCCAGCGCCGCAAGCACCTGCCGGTAGCGCGCGTTGTCGGTGTGGCGCAATACCAGCGCGTGGCACAGCGCATCGGCCAGGGTGCCGATGCCGATCTGCAGCGTGCCGCCGTCGCGCACCAGCGCGCTCGCATACAGGCCGATGGCATAGTCGGCGTCGGCCACAGGCTGCCGCGGCAGTCCGAACAGGCGCGGATACGGACCCGGCGGGTTCACCACCACGTCGAAGAACGACGGCTCCACCGCCGCGCTGCCGCCGATCCACGGCAGCTGCGGATCCACCTCGGCGACCAGCAGCGGCCGCGGCAGGCCGCGCCGGCGCACTGCGTCCAGCGTGTCCTGGGTGATGTCGTTGTTGCAGGAGAACGACAGGCGGGTGCCGTCGGGGTCGCGCGCCACCTTCTGCACGATCAGGTTGGGCGCGCGCTGCGCCACCGCATCGGCCGCATGGGTGTAGTTGAGGCTGGTGTAGTTGCGCTGCGCCTGCGTCGAGCGCAGCAGCGCGCCGGACTGCATGTAGAACTCTTCCACCTGGATATGCGCCGGCAGCGCATCGCGCTGCAGGGCCTGCACGTACTTGAGCTGCGGGAAGTCGTCGCCGAAATGGCGCTGCACGAACGGGCGCAGGAAGCGGCCTTCCAGTCCGCCGCCGGGCGCCGGCGGGTTCAGCGACAGCGCGGTGTAGAGCTGCATCGGCCGCTGCGGATCGGCGGCGACCCGGTCGTACAGCGCGTTGAGCAGGCGGTGCGGCTTGCCGATGCCCAGCGGCGCGCCGATGCGCAGTGGGCCGGGGATGCGCTGCAGGATCAGCTCGGCAGCGGCGTCGAGGTCTTCGAGGGAGTCGGTCATCGGCATAGCTTAGGCGAGCGCCGCGATCGCGTGCTTCCGCGGTTGGCGAAAGCGCTTGACAATGGATTCGATTACCCATGTAATCGTTAAAAATTACAGGCGTAAACGATATGTCGATCAGCGATGCCGAAGCCGTGGTGATGGAGGTGCTGTGGGACCGCAGCCCGCTCGGTGCGGAGGAGGTGTTCGCGGCCCTGTCCGGGCATGGCGGCTGGGCCGAACCCACGGTCAAGACCTTGCTCAATCGGCTGCTCAACAAGGGCGCGATCCGCGCCGAAAAACAAGGCCGCCGTTATCTGTATTCGCCGCTGCTGCAACGCGAGCAGTGGGTGCAGCAACAGAGCGAAGGCCTGCTCGAACGCCTGTTCGGCGGCCGCGTCGCGCCGCTGGTGGCGCACTTCAGCGAACGCGGCAAGCTCAGCGACGCCGATATCGCCGAACTCAAACGACTGATCCAGGAGCTGGACGATGAGCGTTGATACCTTCGTAGCGGGAATGTGGGCCACGGCGCTGTCGGGCAGCGCGGCGATCCTGTTGGTGTTGGCGCTGCGTGCGCCATTGCGGCGCGCGTTCGGTGCCGGCGTCGCCTACGCGGCATGGGGGATGGTGCCGTTGGCCATGCTCGCCGTGTTGCTGCCTGGCGATGTGCGTCCGGCGCTGCCGACGGCGTTGGCGATGCCGCAGGTCTGGGTGAGTGCGCCGCAGGGAGCGGCGGAAACCGCGGGTGCGCTGCCGATCGCAGGCAACTGGGTCGCGTTGTGGGTGGTTGCGCTGTGGTTGCTGGGCGCAACGACGATGGCGGTCGTTCTGTGGCTGCAGCAGCGGCGTTACCGGCGCAGCCTGGGGCGGCTGTCGCCCGGCGCCGATGGGGTCCTGTACGCGCAGCACGCCCAGCACGGTCCGCTGGTGCTCGGCGCCTGGCGCCCGCGGGTGGTGCTGCCGATGGATTTCGCGCAGCGCTATCCGTCTGCGCAGGCGCAACTGGTGCTGGCCCACGAGCGCATGCATATCGCCCGCGGCGACACCCGCCACAACCTGTTGCTGGCCGCCTTGCGCTGTGCGTACTGGTTCAACCCCTTGCTGCACTGGGCCGCGGCGCGGTTCCGCTTCGACCAGGAGCTGGCCTGCGATGCGGCGGTACTGGTGCGGCACCCGGCCTCGCGGCGCAGCTACGCCGAGGCGATGTTGCAGACCCAGCTGGATGCGATCGCGTTGCCGGTCGGCTGCCACTGGCAGGCGGGGCAGACCTTGCGGCAGCGGATCGGGATGCTGCAGCGGCCGGCCGTGAGCGGCTGGCGGCGGCGGGCGGGCATCGCCGTGGTGGCGATGGCGACGCTGTGCGGCGGCGGCGCGGCATGGGCGTTGCAACCGCTGCCGGCGTCCGCGTTGGCGGGAAGCGGCAGTGCGCCCTCGCTGGCGGATACGCAAGCGCCGGATGCAGGCGCGCGGGCGGGGACCGCTTCCGCGGTAGGCGCGGCGCCGGCCAAAGCTGAAACGCGCCCGCCAATGCTGCTCGCGTCGGCAGCCGAGGCTGCGACCACATCCGCCAAGCATGCGGCCACACCGGCCAAACCGCTGGCCATGCCGCCACCGGCCTATCCGCGCGACGCCCTGGACGAGGGCGCCTCGGGAAAACTGTCGCTGTTGGTGAGCGTGGATGCCGCCGGCACCGTCAGCGATGTGCAGTTGCTTGGTCGTGGCACCGGCAACGCCGCGCTGGACCAGGCGGCGATTGCCGCCGCCAGGCAGTGGCGCTTCGTTCCGGCGCAGAAGCAGGGACGGCCGGTCGCGTCGCGGCTGCAGATACCGGTCAACTTCGAATCCGGAAGGGAGCCTGTGGATGCGCCATCTGGGGTCCCCAATGCATCGGACTACCGCTGGTATCTGGTGGATACGGAAGCGGATGATGCGCCTGAGCAAACCTGCGACGTTGTCTCTGTCGTCGAGCAAAGGCCGACCCGGCGCGTGTATTGCGGCATGTCCATCAAGACGGCCAAGCGATGAGCCTGCACAGGATCTGCCTGGCCAGCGCGTGCCTGTGCCTGGCCAGCTGCGCCAGCCAGCCGCAGCGCGAGCAGACCCAGCGGCTGGATTCCGTGGACCAGCGTCTGCTGGCGCCACGCGGCGATGGTGCCCCGGGTGGGGCCATCACCGCCTACACGATGCAGCCGCAGCAGGTGTTCCGCATGCCGCAACCACTGGACGCGCCGACGCCACAACTGCCGGCCGATTCGCCACGGCGCACGCTGGCGCCGACCACGGTGTGCGTGCGCGTGATCCTGTCCGCGCAAGGCGCGGTGCAGCGCAGCGAGCCCTTGCGCGACCGCGAGGAATGCAGTGCCGGCGCGCTGGCGGACAACGCCGATCTGCTGCAGGCGGTACAGCAGGAGGTCGCGCGCTGGCGCTTCGTGCCCGCGGCGATCTGCACCTATGCCGATCCGGCGCAGCGGCCGGCAGTGGAGGGACGCTGCGACGATGCCGTGTCGGTGGAGGAGGTGCCGGTGACGCTGGCCTACGCGTTCACCTTCGAGGTGCGCGAGGGCAAGGCCAGCGTGCAGGCAGGGCGCGTGGGCGGTCGCGGTGCGCGTTGAGTGCGTGAGCAGATGCCGAACCGTGACAGGAAGGTCTTGCTCGCATGGTTGCGGGTCGCTGAAGTGATTCGGTCGGTGTCTGACCATCGATTGCGATACGCGTTGCCGGTAGAGCCTGTCGCGGCTGAAGCCGCTCCTACAAGGGCAGCGTCTTGAGAGAGATGCCCCATGTGGGCGGCGGCAGGATCGCCGCCGCGCTACAGCATCTCCGGCTTGAACAGGCGCCGCCGCGAGACTTCCGCGCCGGACAGCATGAACTTGCCGTCGCCGCGGTAGTGCAGGGTCCTGGGCAGTTTCGGCGACGTGGCGACATGCGCCTTGACCACTTCCCAGACGAACAGGTTGTGCCTGGCGATCTGGCGGCCGTCGTGCAGGCGGCACTCGAAGCTGGCATAGCACTCGGCGATCGACGGCGCATCGACGTGCGTGCCGGCCACCGCGGTCAGGCCGAAGTGCGCGAACTTGTCGAGCTGCGCGCCGCTGCTGTTGCCGATGCCGACCACGGTGTCGAGCAGGTCCGCGGTCGGCAGGTTGATCGTGCATTGCTTGCTGCGCCGAACCAGTTCGAAGCTATGGTTGGCGCTGGAGATGCAGCAGGCGATCAGCGACGGCGAGAACTCCAGCACCATGTGCCAGCCCATGCTCATGATGTCGCGCTGCCCTTTCCACGCCGAGCCGACCAGCACCACCGGGCCGGGTTCCAGGAACCGGCGCACCTGGTCGAGCGGGAAATCGTGCTTGCGGTAGCGGCGCATGGCGGCGGCCTGGCTTCGTTGCGATGGCGCACAGTCTGGCCATCGGCGGTGAACGCGGCGTCGGCGCGCTACTCCAGCCGATGGATCGCGTCGGCGATGCGTTCCACTTCCTCGGCCTGGTGGCTGACGTACAGCATCGGCAGGCGCACCTCGTCGCGCACGCGCTGCAGGTACGGGATCAGTTCGCCGCGGCGTTGCGCGTCCAGCGCGGACAGCGGTTCGTCGAACAGCAGGATCGCCGGTTGCGACAGCAGCGCGCGGCCGATCGCCACGCGTTGCGCCTCGCCGCCGGACAGATTGCCCGGGCGCCGCGCCAGCAGCGGCGCGATGCCGAGCAGCTCCACCACCGCCTCGAAGCCGAAGCGCTCGGCCTGGCCACGACCGTGGCGGCCGTAGCCGAGGTTGCGGCGCACGTCCATGTGCGGGAACAGCCGCGCGTCCTGGAACACGTAGCCGATGCGACGGCGGTGGGTGGGCACGTCGATGCCGGCGGCGCTGTCGTAGAGCACGCGGTCGTCGATGACGATGCGTCCGCTGCGCGGCCGCAGCACGCCGGCGATGGCGTTGAGCATGCTGGTCTTGCCGGCGCCGGACGGGCCGACCAGCGCGACCACCCGCGCCGTTTCCTCGACCTGCAAGCGGCGCTGGAAGCGGCCGCGCTGCACTTCGATATCGATGCTCAGCATCGGCGCACGCTCGCATCCTGCGGCAAGCGCGGCGCGACGTGGAGACGTGCCGCGGACCGACCGCGTGCAGCGGCGGGGAGCCGACTCACGCGTCCGCCTCCGGCCCGCGCTGGCGCCGCACCAGCCATTCGGACAGCAGCAGCGCGGTCAGCGAGATCGCCAGGGCCACCGCCGCCAGCCGCCAGATGCCCGATTCGCCGCCGGGCACCTGCAGCAGGCCGTAGATCGCCGACGACAGGGTCTGGGTTTCCCCGGGAATGTTCGACACGAAGGTGATGGTGGCGCCGAATTCGCCCAGCGCCTTGGCGAAGGCGAGCGCGGTGCCGGCGACCAGCCCCGGCCAGGCCAGCGGCAGGGTGATGCTGAAGAACACCCGCCATGGCCCGGCGCCGAGCGTGGCCGCGGCGGCCTCGAGGCGGCGGTCGGTGGATTCCAGCGCCAGGCGGATCGCGCGCACCATCAGCGGGAATCCCATGACTGCGCTGGCCAGTGCCGCGCCGGTCCAGCGGAATGCGAACTGCACGCCCAGGTGGTCCAGCAGCCACGCGCCGACCGGTCCCTGCGTGCCGAGCACGATCAGCAGTACATAGCCGGTGACCACCGGCGGCATCACCAGCGGCAGATGCAGCAACGCATCCAGCAGCGCCTTGCCGGGGAAGCGGCGCCGCGCCAGCAGCCAGCCGCAGGCCACGCCGAACGGCAGGCTGCCCAGGGCCGCGACCAGTGCGACCTTGACGCTGAGCGCGATCGCGGTGAGCTCTTGCGGCGTGAATGCGAACAACGGCAATGGCTCAGCGCGCGAGCGAGAAACCGCGGCGCTGGAAGATCGCCTGCGCCGGCGCGGTCCCCAGCCAGCGCACGAAGTCGGCCGCGGCGGGATTCTTGCCAGCGCGCAATGCCGCCACCGGATACACGATCGGCGCATGGCTGTCGGCCGGGAACACCGCCACCACCCGCACCTTCGGTTCGGCCTTGGCGTCGGAGTCGTAGACGATGCCCAGCGGCGCCTCGCCGCGCGCGACCAGCATCAGCGCGCTGCGCACGCTTTCCGATTCGGCCAGGCGCGCCTGCACGCCGTCCCACTGGCCGAGTTTCTGCAGCGCGGCGCGCGCGTATTTGCCGGCCGGCACGCTGCTGGTCTGGCCGACCGCGAGGCGGCCCTGCGCACCGAGCGCGGCGGCGAGCGTGCCGGGTCTGCGCAGATCGACCTTGGCGGCGCTCGCCACCGGCGCGACCAGCACCAGCGTGTTGCCGAGCAGGTTGCGGCGCTGCGCCGGATCCACCAACCGGCGCTGCTGCAGATAGTCCATCCACTCCAGGTCGGCGGAGAAGAACACGTCCGCCGGCGCGCCCTGTTCCACCTGCCGCGCCAGCGCCGAGCTGGCCGCGTACGACACCTGCACCGGCGTACCGCTGGACTGCTGGTAGGCGGCCGCTGCCTCGTCCAGCGATTCCTTCAGGCTGGCGGCGGCGAACACGGTCAGCGGTGCCTGTGCCCAGGCCGGTGGCACGGCCAGGGCGACGACGAGCGAGAGCAGGCACAGCAGGCGGAGTAGCGAACGGGACATGGAGGCGCTCCGGGAATCAGGGGGACGGGCGGCGATCGGCTTGGCCTGGCGCGCACGGCGCGCAGGCCGTCGCCAGCGCAATGCGATCGTGCGGGGCATGCCCGCATCCTACCGCCTTCACTGCGGCGCGGCGTGCAGGTCGTCGGTGCGGCCGGCCTGGATGTTGGCGCGTACCGACGGCTGCATCAGCCGCGGCTGCGCCAAGGTCGCGTCGCGCGCGCGCCGCAACGCGACGAACTCGGCTTCGCCGACGCCGTCGCGCACATGGATGTTGTCGCGGCGCTGCGCGCCGATGCTGGTTTCGCAGGCGACCGCGCGGCCGCCTGCGCCGTAGTCGTGGCAGACGAACACGCGGGTGGCGGCCGGCAGTGCGTAGAGCGCTTGGATCGAGCGGAACAGCGTGGCCGCGTCGCCGCCGGGGAAATCGCAGCGTGCCGTGCCGCTGTCCGGCATGAACAGCGAATCGCCTGGAAACAAGGCGTCGCCGATCAGGTAGGCGATGCTGTCGTCGGTATGTCCGGGCACCGCGATCACCTGCGCCTGCAGCGCACCGATCGCGAAACGCTCGCCGTCGGCGAACAGGTGGTCGAAGCCGCAGCACCCGTCGCCGGCGTCCTCGGCCAGGCCGAACTGCGGCGCGAAACGCGCGCGCACCGCGCGGATGCCGGCGCCGATCGCCAGCGTCGCCTGCGGCCAGCGTCGCTTGAACCACTGCGCCGCGGAGACGTGGTCGGCATGGGCGTGGGTTTCCAGGATCCAGCGCAGTTGCAGGCCGCGCGCGGACAGCAGCTCGGCCAGGCCCTGCACCGGCGCGTCGCGCAGCGTGGCGGTGTCCGCATCGAAGTCCAGCACCGGATCGATCACCGCGGCGTCGTGGCCGTCTTCGACCAGATAGCTCCAGGTGCCGGAACCGGCGTGGTGGAAGGGGTGGACGTGGGGAACCTGGCTCATGGGCCTGCCTTGGCGGGAGAGGAAGGGCCGACGCTGCAATAGATGCCGTGCAAGGTATCGAGGATGCGCTGCGCCGGGCCGGGGACCAGCGAATAATAGATGGTCTGCCCGTCGCGGCGGGTCTGCACCAGGCCGTCCTCGCGCAGCACCGCCAGGTGCTGCGACAGCGCCGATTGGCTCAGGTCCAGGCGCGTGTTGAGTTCGCCCACCGAGTGTTCGTGGTCCACCAGCAGGCACAGCAACAGCAGCCGCTTCTCGTTGCCGAGCGCCTTCAGCAGGCGCGCGGCCTCGCCGGCATGCGCACGCATCGCCGCAGGATCCATCGCGGGTTGCAGACGGCGGGCCATCGGACTCAGAAGGCGACCGGCAGGCCGGCCGCGGTCCAGCCGAGGAAGCCGCCGTTCAACGAGCGCACCGCGCTGTAGCCGAGGTGCTGCAGGCTCAGCGCGGCCAGCGTGGAGCGGCCGCCGCTGGCGCAGTACAGCAGGATCGGCTGGTCGCGCCGGGCCAGCGCCGGGTCGGTGTCGAGACGGAATTCGAGGATGCCGCGCGGAATGTTGATCGCGTTGGGCAGGTGGCCGACGGCGAACTCGCCGGGTTCGCGCACGTCGATGATCCATTCGCCGGGCAGCGGCGTGGCGGCGGCGTCGGTATCGACCTCGTGGATCTGCGGGCGTGCCCTGTCGACCAGGGCTTGTGCGGAGGAATGGGGCATTGGGGGGCTCCGGTGGATGAACGGCGCTCATAATATCAGTTGACTCTAATATAAGAAAATTCTAATTTATCTCGCAGCCAGCGACGGTTCGCTGGCACCGACCGGGTTCCGTCGAACCCTCGTCCTGGAGCCGCCGCGTGAAGCCGTTTGCCCTCTCGATCGCGCTGGCCGCGAGCCTGTCGCTCGCGGCGTGCCGCCACGAATCCGCCTCGGCGGTGCCGCCGCCGCTGCCCGCGCTGCAGACCGACCCGGTGGCGTTCGCCGATCCCGCCGCGCGCGCCTGGGACGGCGTGGTCGCCGCGGTGGAGCATGCCGACCTGTCGGCGCAGACCGACGGGCGGGTGCTCGAAGTGCGCGTGGACGTCAACGATCGCGTCGCCGCCGGCCAGGTGCTGCTGCGGCTCAGCGCGGTGGAGCAGCGCGCCAGCGTGGACAGCGCACAGGCGCAGTTGCGTTCGGCCGCGGCCAGCGCCGACGAGGCCGAGGCCAGCTACCGCCGCTACGCCGCGCTGGCCGGCGCGCAGTACGTGTCGCGTGCGCAACTGGACCAGGCCCGGGCCACCCGCGATGCCGCGGTCGCGGCGCGCCAGTCCGCCGCCGCGCAACTGGCGCAGGCGCGGCAGCCGGCAGACTACACGGTGATCCGCGCGCCGTTCGCCGGCGTGGTCAGCGCACGCCAGGTGCAGCCGGGCGAAGCGGTGGCGACCGGCCAGGCCCTGCTGTCGCTGTACGCGCCTGGCGCGCAGCGCATCGACGTGCAGGTGCCGCAGTCCGACGCCGCGGCGATCCGCGCCGCGCCGCGCGCGCAGGTGCGGCTGGACGATGGCCGCGCGCTGACGGTGCCGCAGGTGGTGGTGTTCCCCACCGCCGATCCGAACAGCCACAGCGTGACGGTGCGCGTGCCGTTGCCCGCGCTGGCGCCGGCACCGGCGCCGGGGACGACCGCCAAGGTCGCGTTCGCCGTCCCCGACGCTGGCGCCGACGCGGCCACGGCCACGCTGTGGATCCCGCGCGCGGCGTTGCTGCAGCGTGGCGAACTCAGCGCGGCCTATGTGCTCGCCGCCGGCACGCTGAGCCTGCGCCAGCTGCGCGTGGGCCGGCAGGATGCGCAGCGGGTCGAGGTACTGGCTGGCTTGCAGGCCGGCGAGCGCGTGGCGCGCGATCCGGTCGCCGCCGGACAGGCGCTGGCCGCGCAGCGGCGCGCGTTGGCGGAGCGCTGAGATGGCGGCGCGACTGGGCGTGTCCGGGCGTCTGGCAGCGGCGTTCCAGGCCAATCCGCTGACCCCGTTGCTGGCGCTGCTGGGCCTGCTGCTGGGCCTGGCCGCGGTGGCGATCACCCCGCGCGAGGAAGAGCCGCAGATCGACGTGACCATGGCCACCGTGTCGGTGGCCTTCGCCGGCGCCGATGCGCGCGAAGTGGAGCAATTGCTGAGCACGCCGCTGGAGCAGAAGCTGGCCGAGATCGAAGGGGTCAAGCACGTGACCTCGGTCAGCCGCCCGGGGCAGGCGCTGCTGACCGTCGAGTTCCAGGTCGGGGTGCCGCGCCAGGCGGCGCTGGTGCGCCTGTACAACCAGGTCTATTCGAACCTGGATGCCTTGCCGCAGGGCATGGGCGTGGGCACGCCGCTGATCAAGCCCAAGGGCATCGACGACGTGCCGGTGATGGCGGTGACGTTGTGGAGCGACGATCCGCAGCGCAGCGCGGTGGACCTGGGCGAGGTCGCGCACACCCTGGAAAGCGAACTCAAGCGCATCCCCGGCACGCGCGACATCTACAGCATCGGCGCGCCGCAGCGGGTATTGACGCTGACCCTGGATCCGGCGCGTCTGGCCGCCTACGGCCTGACCGTGTCCGACCTGAGCCAGTCGCTGCAGGCGGCCAATGCGGTGCGCCAGCTCGGCGAGCGCATCGGTGGCGGTCGCGCGGTCCCGGTCGCCGCCGGCACCTTCCTGGCCGATGCCGACACGGTGGCGGGGCTGGTGATCGGCGTGCACGACGGCCAGCCGCTGCATCTGCGCGACGTGGCGCAGGTGCGCGCCGGCGCCGACCTGCCGAGCAGCTATGTCTGGTACGGCGCGCCGGCGGCCCGCGGCGGTCCGGCGCAGGGCCGCGCGCCGGCGGTGACCCTCGCCATCGCCAAGCAGCCCGGCAGCGATGCCGCCGCGATCACCCGCGCGGTCGCCGCGCGCCTGCGGCAGCTGCGCAGCGAGACGATCCCGCAAGGCGTGCACGCCGAGGTGACCCGCGACTACGGCGCCAGCGCCGACGCCAAGGCCGCCAAGCTGATCCACAAGCTGGTGTTCGCGACCGGCTCGGTGGTGCTGCTGGTGCTGTTCGCGCTGGGCTGGCGCGAGGCCGTCGTGGTCGGCAGCGCGGTGGTGCTGACCCTGGCGCTGACCCTGTTCGCGTCGTGGGCGATGGGCTTTACCCTCAACCGGGTCTCGCTGTTCGCGCTGATCTTCTCGATCGGCATCCTGGTCGACGACGCCATCGTGGTGGTGGAGAACATCCACCGGCACATGCGCGCCGGCGGCAAGACCCTGCGCGAGGCGATCCCGCCGGCGGTGGACGAGGTCGGCGGGCCGACCATCCTCGCCACCTTCACCGTGATCGCGGCGCTGATGCCGATGGCCTTCGTCAGCGGGCTGATGGGGCCGTACATGCGGCCGATCCCGATCAACGCCTCGGTCGGCATGCTGCTGTCGCTGGCGATCGCGCTGATCGTGACCCCGTGGTTGTCGCTGAAGCTGCTGGCGCGGCATGTGCCGGCGCCAGCCGCTGCCGACGGCGCCACGCCATCTGCATCGCCGCGCCTGCAGCGCTTCTTCTCGAAACTGCTGCACCCCTTCCTCGCCCCCGAGCGCGGCGCGCGGCGGCGCGGCTGGCTGCTCGCCGGCATCGCCGCGCTGCTGGTGCTGGCGGTGTCGCTGGTCGGGTTGCAATGGGTGGTGATGAAGATGCTGCCGTTCGACGACAAGTCCGAATTGCAGATCGTGGTCGATCTGCCCGAAGGCAGTACCCTGCAGGACACCGATGCGCTGCTGGTCGAACTGTCCGGCGTGCTCGACCGCACCCCGGACGTGCACGACTACCAGGGCTATGCCGGTACTTCGGCGCCGGTCAATTTCAACGGCCTGGTGCGTCAGTACTACCTGCGCAGCGGCAACAACGTCGGCGACCTGCAGGTGAACCTGGTCGACAAGCAGCTGCGCACGCGGCAAAGCCACGCCATTGCGCGCGCGCTGCGTCCGGCATTGGCGGCGATCGCGCGCCGCCATGGCGCGGCGCTGAAGGTGGTGGAGGTGCCGCCGGGCCCGCCGGTGCTGGCGCCGCTGGTGGCCGAGGTGTACGGCCCGGACTACGCGCGCAGCCGCCAGCTGGCGCTGGCATTGGAGCGGCGCTTCCTGCGCACGCCGAACGTGGTCGATGTGGATACCAGCGTGGAAAGCGCGGCGACGCGCGAGGTGCTCGTGGTCGATCGGGTGCGCGCGGCGCGGCTGGGCGTGACCCAGTCGGCGATCGCCGATGCGCTGGCGGCGTCGGTGCAGGGCGTGGACGCGACCTGGCTGCACGATGGCGCTTCCAAGTACCCACAACCGGTGCGGCTGCGCCTGGCCGCGGCCGCCCAGGCCGGCGTCGCGCGCATGCTGGCGCTGCATGTGCGCGGCGGCGACGGCCAGCTGGTGCCGTTGTCGGAACTGGTCGCGGTGCAGCGGCTGCCGTGGGACGGTGCGATCTGGCACAAGGACCTGCGGCCGGTGGTGTACGTCACCGGCGACGAGGCCGGGCGCCTGGACAGCCCGCTGTACGGCATGTTCGACCTGGTCGGGCAGCTGCGCCGACAGCGCGTCGGCGGGCAGGCAGTGGCGCAGTCCTTCATCGCGCAACCTCTCGATAGCGGCGACTTCGCGGTCAAGTGGGATGGCGAGTGGCAGATCACCTACGAGACCTTCCGCGACATGGGCATCGCCTACGCGGTCGGCCTGCTGCTGATCTATCTGCTGGTGGTGGCGCAGTTCCGCAGCTATCTGGTGCCGCTGGTGATCATGGCGCCGATCCCGCTGACGGTGATCGGGGTGCTGCCGGGGCACGCCTTGCTCGGCGCGCAGTTCACCGCCACCAGCATGATCGGCATGATCGCGCTGGCCGGCATCATCGTGCGCAACTCGATCCTGCTGGTGGACTTCATCCGCCAGGCCTTGGCGCAGGGCCGCAGTGCCGAGCAAGCAGTGGTCGAGGCCTGCGCGGTGCGCGCGCCGCCGATCGTGCTGACCGGGCTGGCGGCGATGCTGGGCGCCTTCTTCATCCTCGACGATCCGATCTTCAACGGCCTGGCGGTGGCGCTGATCTTCGGCATCCTGATCAGTACCGCGCTGACCCTGCTGGTGATCCCGCTGCTGTACTACCCATTGGCGCGCCGCGCTGCCAAGCCGGCGTGAGCGAGATGCGCATGCGCGTCCACGCGGTCTTTCCGGCGCCGGCGTAGAGTCGGCATTCCCCCTGTCTGCGTCACTGGAGACCTGCATGAGGAGTTCTGCATGACCATCGGCGATCCGATCCGCGTCACCCTCGAACAGGAGGCGGATTTCGCGTTCCGCATCCAGTTCGACGAAACCGATCTGGCGCCGTGGCTGGGCGACGAGACCGCGCCGCTGGGCCACGAGCGCGGGCCCAACCCTTCGCGCATCCTGTTGGCCAGCATCGCCAACTGCCTGGCGGCGAGCTTGCTGTTCGCGCTGCGCAAGTTTAAGAACGATCCGGTCGGGGTGGTCGCGCACATCACCGCCACGCCGATGCGCAACGCGGAAGGGTTCTGGCGCATTCCGCAGGCATCGGTGGAACTGCAACTGCCCGATGGCAACCAGGACTACGCGCAGCTGCAGCGCATCCTCGACCAGTTCGAACAGTTCTGCGTGGTCACCCAGAGCGTGCGCCAGGGCATCGACGTGCAGGTCACGGTCAAAGACGCGCACGGCAATGTGTTGCTCGGCGACAAGAGCATCGAGGCCGGCGCGTGAGCGATCCGCTGCAGATCGCCTGCCCGCACTGCCAGGCGCTGAACCGGGTGCCGGGCGAACGCCTGGCGGCGGCACCGCAATGCGGGCGTTGCCATCGTGCGCTGTTCGTCGGCGCGCCGGTGGCGTTGACCGCGGACACCTTCGCCACCCATGCCGAGCGCAGCGACATTCCGCTGCTGGTGGACTTCTGGGCGCCGTGGTGCGGCCCGTGCCGGACCATGGCACCGCAGTTCGAGGCCGCCGCCGTACACCTGGAACCGCGCATGCGCCTGGGCAAGCTGGACACCGAGGCGCAGCCGGCGCTGGCGGGGCGCTTCGGCATCCGCAGCATTCCGACCCTGGCCTTGCTGCGGCATGGCCGCGAGTTGGCGCGGCACAGCGGTGCGATCGGTGTTGCCGAGATCGTGCGCTGGGCGCAAGGGCATGCCGGCTAGGTCCGGCCCCCGCGCGATCCCGCAGCATTCCTGTATTCCTGTAGGAGCGGCTTCAGCCGCGACAGGATCCATCGGGAAGGCCTGTCGCGGCTGAAGCCGCTCCTACAAAAAGCAGGGGCCGCGCGCTACTTCCCCAGCGCAGCGTTCAGCGTCGCCGCCAGATCCGCGCCGGCCTGGCGCAATTGCGCTTCGGCGACCGGGCGCCAGGTGGTCACGTAGTCCGCCGGCAGCTTGGCGCCCGGCGGGTAGAAGCCCGGGCGCAGCATGATCCGGCACGAGGCTTCGGCCCAGGCCGCGGCCGGCGGCGGCAACGCGCTGCCGGCCGGCGAGGGGGCCGGCAGCGGTTGCGCCTGCAACTGCGCCAGGTAGTGCGCCTCGTCCAGGCCGCGGCTGCGCAGCAGGCCGCTGTCCCACAGCGAATGCAGGTTGCTGCCCTTGCCCTCGAACTGGATCTGGAACGTGTTGGCGCCCTTGTCGTGGGCGTAGCCGGCGTGCAGCGGCTGCTGGATGTCGCCGGCGAAATGCACCACGAACTTCAGCGCCTGGGTCCGTGCCGCCTGCGGCTGGCTGCGATCGGCGAGAATCGCGGCCTGGCGGCGCAGCGCCTCGACCGCGCAGTTGCCGTCGGGACAATCGCGGGTTTCCTCGTAGTGGCACTGCTCTTCGCCGAGGTTGACGTAGTGCCAGGGGCCGGTGCGCTTGCCCATGTCCGGGTCGCTTTCGCGCAATTGGTCGGCCCAGTTGGCGACGCCGGCCAGGGTCGGCTCGGGTTCGCCCCGCAGCAACTGCTGCACCTGCGCGCGGGCCTGCGGGGTGAGCTGGGCATCGGCGAGATCGGCGACCAGGCGATGGCCCAGCGGGCCCCAGGCGAAGGCGGCGGACGGCGCGGCGGCCAGTGCCGCGGCGAGCGCGGCGGAAACGAAGAGAGAGGATTTCATGCGCGGATTCTAGCCGGCGCCGATGACGTTGCCATGGCCGCGTCATCGCGCCGTTGCGCAACCGCTAAGCCTCGCTCGTGTGGACGCGGCTGCGGGTCCTGCGGATCAGAAATACAGCAGGTAGGCCAGGCCGTAGGTGATGGGGTCGAGCTTGGCCTTGCCGAGCGTGCCGCTGTCCACTTCCACGTCGCTGCGCATGCTGGTCCAGCGCGCGTCCACGCGCAGCGCGCTGCGCTCGCCGATGGCGAAGTCCACGCCGGCATGGACGGCCGGGCCAACGCTGTCCTTGAACTTGACGTCGTCGCGGGAGAACGCGCCCTTGCCGTCGGCGCCCAGGAAGGTGGTGTAGTTGAGGCCCACGCCGACGAACGGGGAGATGTCGCCGTTGCCGTTGAAGTGGTACTGCAGCGAGAGCGTCGGCGACAGCGCCCAGGCGCTGCCGATATCGCCGCCCTGTTCCAGGCCGATCTTCTGCTGCCCGACCAGGGTCTGGATCTCCACGCCGAGGTTGCCGCGGAAGAAGTATTCGTAGCTGAACGAGAGCGCCGGTGCGGTGTCGGCGCTGAAGCGCTGCTCGCTGCCGCTCAGGGTGCCGTTGGAGGACCCGGGCACCATGCCGTGGATGCCGTAGCTGGTGGTGAAGTGGCCGGCCGACTGCGCCGCGGCGGGCAGGGCGATGGCGGCAAGGGCGGCGACGGCGAGACGGCGGAACAGGCGTGGCTTCATTGGGGACCCCGGTGACGGCGAATGGGCGGATGCGAATCCCAGTGTCGGCCCGGCGGCGACCGATCCACATCCTTGTGGAGCGTAGTCTGCCAGAGAAGCGCGGCGCCCGCGCAGCCTCAGAACTTCATCACATAGGCCAGGCCGTACACCAGCGGATCGATGTTCGCGGTGCCCATGCTGGCGCCGTTGACCTTGACCTTGCTGTCGATGTCGGCCCAGCGCAGGTCCACCCGCAGCGCGGACTTGTCGGTGAGCGCGACGTCCACGCCGACGTGCGCGGCCAGGCCCCAGGAATCCTCCAGCTTGAGCTTGGTGCCGGCCAGTGCGCCGGTGGTGTCCTCGCTGAAGAAGGTGGTGTAGTTGATGCCGGCGCCGACGAACGGGGACACCTTGCCGGCGCTGTTGAAGTGGTACTGCAGCGAGACCACCGGCGGCAGCTGCTTGGTGCTGCCGACCTTGCCGACGCCCTTGACGTCGATATCGTGCTTGAACGGCAGCGCGGCCAGCACCTCGATGCCCAGGTCCTGGTGCACGAAGTACTCGAAGGTGACGGTCGGCTTGATGTCGCTGCCGATGCTCAGCGGCAGGGTACCGCCGGCCAGCTTGCCGTTGTCGGACTTCGGGTTGACCTGGTGGGCGCCGATGCCCACGGTCCAGTCGCCCTGCGACTGCGCCAGCGCCGGCAGGGCGCACAGCGCGAGGGCGGCCGCCAGGCCGGACAGCAGGAGAGGGGAGGTCTTGCGCATGATGGGTGTCTCGTTTGGGTGTGGGCGCAGTGTCCTGCCGGCGTCGCCGCGCCGCCTTGATCCTGATCAAACGCGTCGAAAGCGCGTGCCGGGCGCGATGCGGCCGGCCTGATAGAATGCTCGCCCCCTTCCATCCGCCGCGTCTGGCGCGGCCGCAGGAGCTACTGAAATGGCAATCAAGGTTGGCATCAACGGTTTCGGTCGCATCGGACGCAATGTGCTGCGCTCGGCGGTACAGAATTTCGGCAGCGACATCGAGATCGTCGCCATCAACGACCTGCTCGAGCCCGACTACCTGGCGTACATGCTGCAGTACGATTCGGTGCACGGCCGCTTCGACGGCGAGGTGTCGGTCGACGGCAATCACCTGGTGGTCAACGGCAAGAAGATCCGCCTGACCCAGGAGCGCGATCCGGCGGCGCTGAAGTGGGACGAGGTCGGCGCCGGGGTGGTGATCGAATCCACCGGCCTGTTCCTGACCAAGGACACCGCGCAGAAGCACATCGACGCCGGCGCCAAGAAGGTGATCCTGTCGGCCCCGTCCAAGGACGACACGCCGATGTTCGTGTACGGCGTCAACCACGCCACCTATGCCGGCCAGGCGATCGTCTCCAACGCCAGCTGCACCACCAACTGCCTGGCGCCGCTGGCCAAGGTGATCAACGACAAGTGGGGCATCAAGCGTGGCCTGATGACGACCGTGCACGCCGCCACCGCCACCCAGAAGACCGTGGACGGCCCCAGCAACAAGGACTGGCGCGGCGGCCGCGGCATCCTGGAGAACATCATTCCGTCCAGCACCGGCGCGGCCAAGGCCGTGGGCGTGGTGATCCCGGAGTTGAACAAGAAGCTGACCGGCATGAGCTTCCGCGTGCCGACCTCGGACGTGTCGGTGGTCGACCTGACCGTGGAGCTGGAAAAGCCGGCGACCTACGCCGAGATCTGCGCCGAAGTGAAGGCGCAGAGCGAAGGCGCGCTGAAGGGCATCCTCGGCTACACCGAGGACAAGGTGGTGGCCACCGACTTCCGCGGCGACGCGCGCACCTCGATCTTCGACGCCGACGCCGGCATCGCCCTGGACAGCACCTTCGTCAAGCTGGTGTCCTGGTACGACAACGAGTGGGGCTATTCCAACAAGTGCCTGGAAATGGTCAAGGTGGTGGCGAAGTAAGCTGCGCCGCAACGTCCAGCCGTCATCCGAAACGCACGATTTCGCCGGAAATTTCGGCAATGCAATGCTAGTGGTGGCGTCCGGCGTTGTGCTGTAGCTCTAACGCAAAAAGGAGCGAAAAATGCGCTCCTTTTTGTTTGTCCTATGCTGAAAGAACGTTCGATCAGGACATCGCCTGCCGGTAGCGCCGGAGCGTGGCGACACACTCGTGCGCCACGCGGCGTTCGCCTGGCTACAGTGCGTTTTTGGACTCGTTGCTCTCGCTCTGGTCGTAGTCGGTGACCACGCCTTTGGAGTCGAATTCGATCGACAGCGAGTAGTCCTTGACGTTGCGCGCGCCGACGCCATGTTTCTGCGCTTCATTCACCGCGGCGCCAGTGTAGGCGCCAGGCAGCATCGACCTGAATACTCCGGTCACCGTCTTGCGGGCTTTTTCGCCATGCGATTCACCGGGGTTGTAACGCCACCTGTTTTCGTACCCGCCATTCTTCGCGGAAGTTTTGTAGACATAGGTCGGCTCGCCATAGATGGCACGCACTTCTTCTCTGGTTGTCTTGCCCAGAACCAGATTCTTCTTCACCGCCTCGGTGGTGTAGAGGCTCGGATCGTCTACCTTTTCGGCGAACGCCGGAGCAGCGAAGGAAGTGGCCAGCAGGGCCGAGATGCAAAGCGTGCGAAAGGGTTTCATGGTCATGTCCGTTTACCTTGTGATTGCGCCTGATTTGCAGATTGCATCTGTACCACGCCGACATGTCGCGCAGTCTGTGCGCATCGGCGATTCGTACATGAGCTTAGGCATGCCGAAACGGCACCGTCAACATGATGGCTCGTCTGGTCAGCCTCTTTCACGCTGGCAGGCACCCCCCGTTGGGTGCCAAGTTCATCGGCATGATGCGGTGAAGAGGGGGCAAAAACAGCCGGGATGGGGGCGATCTGTGATGTGTTGCGCTTTCTCGTTGGTTTGTCGAGAGCGCAGCCCGACAGGCGAAGTCCCTCGAATCGACTTCGTCAATCGGCATAGGTCCGCGTGCATGCGCAGCGAACGCACGGCCCTGCCTGGCCGCGTTCGCCGATGCGGACGCTCTGCATCGCCTGCAGGCCTGCGCCTACAGCGCCTGCAGAATCAGCGATTGCAGCCGGTGCGGTAGGTTTCGTATGAAACAGGTGACCGACCTGATTGGCGAACGCACCGACCAGGGTTCTTACGTCATCGGTCCGGTAAGGCCTTCATTCCGTTCTTCTAGGGCGGCGACCGCTACCGCTACGAGCTGACCTACCAGGGCCAGGGCCGCCTGGTGTTCGTTGGCAAGTCGATGGGCGGCGGCGGCGGCCTGATCGGGATCATCCACAACAAGAACGACAGCGGCTACCGCGAATAGGCGGTCGCAGCGGCAGAGCCCGGGCCGCATCGCGCGCCCCGGCTTTTTTTGCTTGCGAAACGGCGGTCGTGCGCGAATGGATGTGGCTGCCGCCGCGCGGCAAGCCTGCGCCGGCGTCGCGTCGCACTACCGCGATCGCGTTCCGCTGCGCTTGCCTGCCGCCGGGGCCGTGTCCAGCGCCGCGAGCAGGTTGGCGCGGCACGCCGCGAGGATCTCGTCCGCCAGCGGCGAATCGTCCGGACAGGCCCGGGACATGACGATCGCGCCGAGCGCGTGCGCCAGCATGTCCAGGCGCGCGGCGCGCGCATCGGCGGGGCTGGCGCCGGTCGCCGCAGCATCTTCGCGCTCCAGGGCCGCCAGCATGGCTTCGACGCCGTCCGCGAATGCGGACCGGACCGTCTCCGGCTCGCGTGCGGCGTCGCCGCCCAGCGCGGCCATGGTGCAGCCCACCGCGCGGGCATCGCGGTGCTCGCGCGAGACGTAGCGGCGGACGAATTCCGGCGGATCGATCCCGTCCACCAGCGCCACGGTCTGCGCGATCCCGCACGCCGTCGCCTCCGCCATCAGGTCCGCCTTGGACGGAAAGTGCTTGTAGAAGCCGCCGTGGGTGAAACCGGCGGCGGCCATCAGATCGGCGACGCCGATGCCTTCGTAGCCGCGCTCGCGAAACAGTGCGGACGCGGTTTCGACGATGTGCGCCCGGTTCGCCTGCGCCTGCGCCTTGCTGACCTTCATCGCGTGTGTCCTCCGGCGGTGCTGTTCCTGGCGCAAGGATACATTGATGTTGTTCATCATCAAAATGTTGACAGGTAAGATTACGACCATCATCATTGAGTGGCTTTCTTCCATTGCCTACTTCCACGGGCGTCCCCCGGCGGTTGAGCAGCCCCTCCACACCACGGGCCACGTCATCGTGGCCGCAGTTCCCTTTCCATCCGAAGAGACCACGCGCATGAGCACCACTTCCACCGTCCTCATCACCGGCGCCTCCAGCGGCATCGGCGCCGTCTACGCGCAGCGCTTCGCCCAGCGCGGCCACGACCTGGTCCTGGTCGCACGCGACAACGCCCGCCTGGACGCGTTGGCCGCACGCCTGCGCGAGGAACACAAGGTCGCGGTCGACGTGCTGCAGGCCGACCTGACCGCACAGGCCGACCTGGCCAAGGTCGAAGCGCGGCTGCGCGACGACGCGCGCATCGGCATCCTGATCAACAACGCCGGCATGGCCCAATCCGGCGGCTTCGCCGAGCAGACGGCGGACGGCGTCGAACGCCTGCTGGCGCTCAACACCACCGCACCGACGCGGCTGGCGCTGGCGATCGCGCCGCGGCTGGCGCAGTCCGGCAGCGGCGCGATCGTCAACATCGGCTCGGTGGTCGGCCTGGCGCCGGAATTCGGCATGACCGTGTACGGCGCGAGCAAGGCCTTCGTGCTGTTCCTGTCGCAGGGCATGAGCCTGGAACTGGCGCCCAAGGGCGTGTACGTGCAGGCGGTGCTTCCGGCGGCCACCCGCACCGAGATCTGGGAGCGTGCGGGCATCGACGTCAACACGCTGGCCGAGGTGATGGACGTGGAAGAGCTGGTCGATGCGGCGCTGATCGGCTTCGATCGCCGCGAGTTGGTGAGCATCCCGCCGCTGCACGACGCCGACCGCTGGGACGCGCTGGACGGCGCCCGGCAAGCGCTGCTGGGCAGCATCCGGCAGGCCAATGCCGCGCAACGCTACCGGCCGGCGGCCTGAAGCCTGCAGTCCCGCACCTGCCGCGATCGAGGCGATCATCATGCAAACGCAACGCGATAGCTGGGTGCTGATCACCGGCGCATCGAGTGGATTCGGCGAGGAGTTCGCCAGGCAGTACGCGGCGCGCGGCCACCGGCTGATCCTGGTCGCGCGGCGCCTGGACCGGCTCGATGCGCTGGCGCAGGCGTTGCGGCAGCGGCACGGTGTCGAGGTCCTCGTCGAGCAGGTCGATCTGTCGCAGATCGCGGCCGTGCGCCGGCTCCACGCCGGCCTGCACGCGCGCGGCATCGAGGTCGAGGTGCTGGTCAACAATGCCGGGCACGGCCTGCAGGGGCCGTTCCTGGATGGCGACCTGGAGCCGGCGCTGTCGATGATCCAGCTGGACATCGCCAGCCTGACCGCGATGACCCATCTGTTCGGCCAGGACATGCGCCGGCGCCGGCGCGGCAAGATCCTGCAGGTGGCCAGCCTGCTGGCCTACCAGGGCGTGGAGAACTTCGCGGTGTATTCGGCCGCGAAGGCCTACGTGCTGCGCCTGGGCGAGGCGCTGCATCGCGAGTTCGCGCGCGATGGCGTCACCGTCACCACGCTGTGCCCGGGGCTGACCGACACCGGATTCGCGCGTGTCGCCCAGCAGCGGATCACGCCCCAGTTGAATGCGTTGATGATGCAGACCCCGCCGGTGGTGCGGGCCGGCATGCGCGCGCTGGATGCCGGCCGCATCAGCGTGGTGCCCGGACTGATCAACAGGTTGAACGCGGTCTTCATGTGGGCGACGCCGCGCTGGATCCACCAGGCCGTGCTGTCCCGCATCCTCAACCGGTGAGCGCCATGCGGCTGGGTTTCCGCTCGCTGTCGGTCCTGGCCTCGCTGCTGTTCCTGGCGATCGCCTGCACCTGGATGTTCTCGCCGGACGCGATGCTGGCGAACTGGGGCATCGGCGCTTCGCCGTCGGCCGAGCTGATGGCGCGACGCGGGGCCGCGCTGTATGCGGGCCTGGGCGTGATGTTGTTCATGGCGCGCGGCGCGGCGCCATCGCCGGCGCGTTCGGCGCTGGTGGCAGGCTTCGTTACCGCCTGTTCGTTGCTGGCGGCGCTGGGCGTCGGAGAACTGGCCAGCGGGCACGCGGGCCGCGGGATCCTGGTCGCGGTCGTGCTCGAAACCGTGTTCGTCCTTGCGTTCGTTTTCGTCGGGGGAAAATCATGAAGGCGTTCTTCATCGAAGGCTATGGCAACAAGCATCCAGGCCGGATCGGCGAGCTGCCCGAACCGGAGGTGCGCGACGACGAGGTGCTGGTCGAGGTGCACGCCGCCGGCGTCAATCTGCTCGACGCGAAGATCCGCAAGGGCGAGTTCAAGCTGATCCTGCCGTACCGCTTTCCGCTGGTGCTGGGCAACGACGTGGCTGGCGTGGTGCTGCGGGTCGGGGCCGGCGTGCGCCGCTTCAAGCCGGGCGACGCGGTGTATGCGCGTCCCGACCAGACGCGCATCGGCAGCTTCGCCGAACGCATCGCGGTCAGGGAAAGCGCGCTGGCATTGAAGCCTGCCAACCTCGGCATGGAGGAGGCCGCCTCGGTTCCGCTGGTCGCGCTGACCGCGTGGCAGGCCCTGGTGGAGATGGCGCGGCTGCAGAAGGGACAGAAGGTGCTGATCCATGCCGGCTCCGGCGGCGTCGGCAGCATCGCCATCCAGCTCGCCAAGCACCTCGGCGCCTTCGTCGCGACCACCACCGGCACCGGCAACGTCGCTTGGGTGAAGGCGCTGGGCGCCGACCTCGTCATCGACTACCGCACGCAGGACTTCGAGACCGTCGTGCACGGCTACGACGTGGTGCTGCACAGCCTGGGCAGCGACGTGCTGGAGAAATCCCTGCGCGTGCTGAAGCCCGGCGGCCAGCTCATTTCCATCTCCGGCCCGCCGGACCCGGACTTCGCCGTGCGACAAGGCCTGGCGTGGCCGTTGCGGCAGGCGATCCGTCTGCTGAGCGGCGGCATCCGCAGCAAGGCCAGGCGGCACGGGGTCGGCTACGCCTTCCTGTTCATGACCGCCAACGGCGACCAGTTGCGCGAGATCGGCGCGTTGATCGAGGCCGGCAGCATCAGGCCGGTGATGGATCGGGTGTTCCCGTTGGAGGCGACCGCGCAGGCCCTGGCCTACGTCGAGAGCGGACGTGCCAAGGGCAAGGTGGTGATCAGGGTCGGACAGCGCTGAGCGTTGGCCGACCCGCGCGCGGCGCGCTACAGCGCCTGCAGAATCAGCGAATGCCAGCCGGTGCGATAGGTTTCGTAGCCGGGCGAGGCTGCGTGCGCGATGCAGTGCGGGCGCCCGTCGAGGTCGCTCAGCACGGCGCCGCGCGGTTGCTTGAACAGCGCGTCGCGGCCCTGGAATTCGATCCGCTCCTGCAGCATGCGCCCGGCCGAATCGGCCAGCACCTGGCCGCGCTGGTCGACGATGCAGACCCGGCTGCGGCCCCATTCCTGTTCCGACAGCGGCGTGCGCTGGACCACCGTCTGCGCCAGCGCGTCCCAGCGGAACACGATGCCGAGCACGCCCAGCACGCGGCCGTCGACGCGACCGCCGTCGCGCACCGTGCACGAGTACACCAGCACGCGTTCGCCATCGGCCAGGGTGCTGGCGTGCACGTCCTGGAAGCCGAATTCCTCGCCGCTGCGGGTACGCGTGGCGTCTTCGAACCAGGCCTGCCCGGACACGTCGCTGCCGGCCGAGGCGTACTGCTGCGGCCGGCCGTTGGCGAGGATGCGGCCGTCGGTGCCGGCCAGCACCAGGTCGAAGTAGACGGTGTACGAATCCAGGATCTGGCCCATGCGCCGCGACGCGTAGGCGAGTGCGTCGTCGCCGCGGCCAGGGCGCGCGGCAGCGACGATGGCCGCATCGGTCGCCCACCAGCGCACGTCGCAGCTGCGTTCGTAGAGGTTGCGGTCGATCAGGTCGATGTTGCTCAGCGCCAGTTCGCTCAGGCGCGTGCGGCGCACGTCGTCTTCCAGCCGCTGCAGGGTGTGGCGCATGTCGGCGCTGGTGCTGGCGGCGACCTTGTCCAGGTCCTGGGTGGCGTCGGCGACGCGCCGCGACAGCACGTCCATTTCCTGCGCGATGACGCTGAAGCCGCGCCCGGCCTGGCCGATCCGTGCCGATTCGATGCGGGCATTCATCGAGATCACGTGGGTGGTGCGGTTGATCTCGTCGATGCGCTGCAACGAACGGCGCAGCTGCCCGAGCAGTTGGTCGGACAGGCCGACCACGGAGCGGATATGGTCGTCGATTCCCGCTTCTGCGGGCTTGGCTGGCAGGTTCATTGGTGCTGTCGGTGGGAGGGGAGGGAACAGCGGACGCAACGTGGGATAAGGGAGGTAGCGGCCGAGAATGCACCGGCTTTAGCGCCGATTCCGTCGGCCTGCATTGCCGGGATGCGTTGCCGCGCCTGGGTTGCGCCGCCGCGGGCGCGGCCGCGGCGAGGCCGAACTCGTCTACCATCTGCCCCAGGACCGGCGCCGCCGGACCATTGGTACGCCGCCCAGCGCCGTGCCGGCTTGGGCATGGAGTCCGGATGGAAGCGTTGATCGTGTTGGTGGTGATGGCGGTATTGGCGGTGCCGATCCTGATGATCGTGATGCTGGTGGCGCTGGCGGGCGTGCGCCGGCGCGTGGCGGCGCTGGAACTGCAGCTGGCGCACCTGCACGGCGCGGCGCCGCAGGCGCACGCCGCAGCCCGATTCGACGCGGCCGACGATGTCGATGACACCGATGCCGACTTCGAGAACGATGGCGAGCGCGATGCGCGGTTCGCCGACGGCGGTGTTGCCGAGGAACGTCCGTCCGCCGTGGCCGCCTTTGTCGCTTCGGTAGCGCCCACGCCGCCGCCGCTTCCGCCGCCGTTCCTCGCGCCGAGCGCCGCGGCGCGCGAGGCCGCGGACACCGCAGCCGCGCCACTGCCGCCGGCACCGCGCGGTCCGGATCCGATCGAGCGGCTGCTGGCCGGCACCAAGCGCTGGTTCACCGAAGGCAACGTGCCGGTCAAGATCGGCATGCTGGTGCTGCTGGCCGGCGTCGCCGCGCTGCTGAAGTACGCCGGCGACCAGGGTTGGCTGCGCATGCCGATCCAGCTGCGCTATGCCGGCATCGCCGCCGCGGCGTTGGCCGGCCTGGGCTTCGGCTGGCGCCAGCGCGAACGCAAGCGCAGCTTCGCGCTGGCGTTGCAGGGCGGCGCGATCGGTGTGTTGCTGCTGACGGTGTTCGCCGCGTTCAAGCTGTCCGGGCTGATTCCGGCCAGCGCCGCGTTCGCGCTGAGCATCGTGCTGGTGGCCAGCATGTGCGTGCTGGCGGTCGTGCAGGAATCGCGCACGCTGGCGGTATTGGCCACGCTGGCCGGGTTCCTGGCGCCGATCTGGCTGTCCACCGGCAGCGGCAACCATGTCGGGCTGTTCTCCTATTACGCGGTGTTGAACGCGGCGGTGTTCGCGATCGCCTGGTATCGGCCGTGGCGGGTGCTCAACCTGCTCGGGTTCGGCTTCACCTTCGGCATCGGCACGCTGTGGGGCGTGCTGCAATACCAGCCGGCGAAGTTCGCCAGCACCGAGCCGTTCCTGCTGCTGTTCTTCGCCTTCTACCTGCTGATCCCGATCCTGTACGCGCGGCGCCAGCCGGCCACGCGCGGCAACCTGATCGACGGCAGCCTGGTGTTCGGCACGCCGCTGGTGGCGTTCTCGCTGCAGGCCGGGCTGCTGCGCGGCGAAGGCCTGCCGCTGGCGCTGTGCGCGCTGGGCCTGGCGGCGGTGTATGCGCTGCTGGCCGCGGCGCTGATCCGGCGCGAACGCTTCGCGGTGCTCGGCCAGGCCTATGCGCTGCTGGCGGTGGGCTTCGCCACGCTGGCGGTGCCGCTGGCGCTGTCCGCGCGCGCCACCGCCAGCATCTTCGCGCTGGAAGGCGCGGCGCTAGTGTGGCTGGGACTGCGCCAGCAGCGCTGGCTGCCGCAGTTCACCGGCGCCGGCCTGCAATTGGCCGCGGCGATCGGCTTCGTGCTGGGGCTGGACATGGCCTGGCACGACGCCCAGGCGGTGGCCAATGCCACCTTCATGAGCGGTGCGCTGCTGGCCCTGGCCGGCCTCGCCAGCGCCTGGAGCTATCGCCGTGCCGGCGCCGACACCCCGGCCTTGGCCTATTACCTGTGGGGCCTGGCGTGGTGGTGCGGCATTGGCATTGCCGAGATCGAACGCTTCGTCGCGGCCGCGGCGCAGGCCGACCTGCTGCTGGCGTTCGTCGCGCTCAGCGGCTGGCTGGCCGCCGAGGCGCAGCGCCGTTGGCCGGCGCGCGCGCTGGCCGCGACCACGCTCGGTGGGCTGCTGCTCGCGTTGCCGCTGGCGGTGCTGCAGGCGGACGCGCACGGCCAGCCGTTCGCCGGGCATGGCGCCTGGGCCTGGACCCTGTTCGCGGTGCTCGGCGTGCGCAGCCTGATCTGCCTGCGTGGCAGCGGCGGCTGGGTGGCGCGGGCGGCGCAATTCGCCTGGTGGCTGGTGTGGCCGTCGGTGCTGTCCTTGCTCGGCCTCTGGCTGGCGCAGCGCTTCGCCCTGGCCGAGGGCTGGCAGTGGGCGTTGCTGCTGGCGCCATGGCTGGCCGCGGCGGCGTTGTCGCTGCTGCGCTGGCCGTGGCTGGCCGCACCGCTGGGGGCGGACTTCGACCGTTGCCGCACGGCGCTGCAGGGCAGCTATTTCGGCCTGCTCGGCCTGGCCTGGCTGTGGACGCTGTGCGTGCCCGGCGCCAGTGCGCCGCTGCCGTGGGTGCCGCTGCTCAATCCGCTGGAACTGAGCCAGTTGCTGGCGGTGGCGATGGCCGCGCGCTGGCTGTGGTCGGCGACCGCGCCGGCCCTGTTGCGGGCGCAGCGTCTGCAACTGCTGGCCGCTGCCGGATTCCTGTGGGTCACCAGCGTGACCCTGCATGCGGTGCACTACTGGGCGCCGGTGCCGTGGGCGTCGCTGTTGTCCGCCGGCGTGGCGCAGACCAGCCTGACCGTGGTGTGGAGCGTGCTCGGCGTGCTCGGCTGGGTGCTCGGCTCGCGCCGCGGCCAGCGCGGCCTGTGGCTGGCCGGCGCGCTGCTGATGGCGGTGGTACTGGGCAAGCTGCTGCTGGTGGATCGCGGCAACCTCGGCAACGTCGCCGGCATCGCCTCGTTCATCGCCTACGGCCTGCTGTGCACCGTGGTCGGCTATTTCGCGCCGGCACCGCCGCGCGCCACCGAACCGGCCGAGGAGGCCCATCCATGAAACGCCTGATCTTTCCGGCTGTGCTGCTGGCGTTGCTGCCGGTGGCGGCCTCCGCTGCCAGCCAGCGCGACGACTACGTGCAGCAATGGCCGCTGACCCTGCAGGATCCGGCCGCCGGCGCCTACCGCGTGCAACTCGACGATGCGGTGTACCGCAGCGCGCACCTCGCCTCGCTGGGCGACGTGGAAGTGTTCAACGCGGCCGGCGACCCGCTGCCGGCGGCCCTGTTCGCGGCCGAACTGGCCGAGACCACGCCGCGCCGGCAGCCGCTGCCCTGGTTCCCGCTGCCGGCCGTGGCCGGTGGCGGCGCGGACAACCTGGAGCTGATCGCCGAGCGCGATACCGACGGCAGCGTGCGCCGCATCCGCACCCGCATTGCCAGCAGCGCCACGGCCAGTGCCGAAGCGGGTTGGTTGATCGATGCCAGCGCGCTGCGCGAGCCGTTGCGCGCGCTGTCGCTGCAGTGGGCCGCCGATGCGCAGCCGCGGCAGGCGCGCTACCGGGTCGAGGCCAGCGACGATCTGCGCGACTGGGAACTGCTGGTGCCGGAGGCGACCCTGGTCGACCTGGCCAACCAGGGCAAGCGCCTGCAGCAATTGCGCATCGCCATCGATCGCCAGGTGCGCTACCTGCGGCTGCTGCCGCTGTCGTCGCCGCCGCTGCCGACACTGACCGGGGTGGAAGCCGAACTGGCGCCGGCGCCCGTCGCCGCCGACTGGCACTGGCAGCAACTGGACGCGCTGCACGCCGATCCGGCGCAGCACAGCTTCGACTTCGTATCGCCCGGCCGCTATCCGGTCGCGCAGCTCGACATCGCGCTGCCCGGCAACAGCGCGATCGAATGGCGCGTGCAGAGCCGCGACAGCGCCGAGGCGCCGTGGCAGGACCGGGCCGGGCCGTGGGTGGCCTACCAGGTCGGCACCGGCGCCAGCCGCTCGCCGCCGCAGGCGCTGACCCAGCCGGTGCGCGACCGCTACTGGCGGCTGCTGGCCACGCAGGATCCGGGCCGGCAGCGGCCGGCGCTGCGCCTGGGCTACCAGCCGGAAACGCTGATCTTCCTGGCCCAGGGCACGCCGCCCTATGCGCTGGCCGCCGGTAGCGCGCGCACCCAGCGCGCTGCCGCGCCGTTGGCGACCACCTTGCAGGCCCTGCGTGCGCAACGCGGCCCGCAATGGACGCCGGCCACCGCCACGCTCGGCGCGGCGGTGCCGCTGGCCGGCGCCGCCGCGCTGCAGGCGCCGGCCACGCCGCGCGACTGGAAGACCTGGCTGCTGTGGGCGCTGCTGGTCGGCGGCGCGCTGATCGTGGTCGGTTTCGCCTTCAGCCTGTTGCGCAAGCCGGCCGCGCCCGGCGCGGGCTGATCGGTTCGGCACCGCCACGCCACGCGCCTGTCGCGGCGTGGCGACCGCCGTGCGCGCGTGGTTTTGCCCGCGCCTCGGCGCCGCGGCCGCATGCCGCGCGATGTCTCGATTTGCCGCTGCGCGGCCGACGCCGGACAATGCCCGCCTCGGCACCGCCCGCGCGCGCTGGCGCCAGCGTGCCTAAAGCGGACGTTCCGATCGCCGCGCCTATGCTGCGCACCGCCTCCTCCTTCCTCAGCAACCCCACGATAGCGAGCAACCGACAATGCCCATCCTGCGAATGACCGATCTCGACCTGTCCGGCAAGCGTGTGCTGATCCGGCAAGACCTCAACGTGCCGATCGACGACAACGGCCAGATCACGTCCGAGCAGCGCATCCTGGCCTCGGTGCCGACGCTGCGCCACGCGCTGGAGCAGGGCGCGGCGGTGATGGTGACCTCGCACCTGGGCCGGCCGAAGGAAGGCGTGTGGACCCAGGCCGATTCGCTGGCGCCGGTCGCCGCGCGGCTGACCGCGCTGCTCGGCACCGAGGTGCCGCTGCTGCGCGACTGGGTCGACGGCGTGGAGGTGCAGCCGGGCCAGATCGTGCTGCTGGAGAATTGCCGCATGAACGTCGGCGAGGGCAAGGACGACGAGGCGCTGGCGAAGAAGTACGCGGCGCTGTGCGACGTGTTCGTGATGGATGCGTTCGGCACCGCGCACCGCGCCCAGGCGTCCACCCACGGCGTGATCAGGTTCGCCCCGGTGGCGGCCGGCGGCCCGCTGCTGATGGCCGAGCTGGACGCGCTGGCCAAGGCGCTGGAGCACCCGGCCAAGCCGCTGCTGGCGATCGTCGCCGGCAGCAAGGTCTCGACCAAGCTGGAGCTGCTGTCGAACCTGGTCAACAAGGTCGAGCAGCTGATCGTCGGCGGCGGCATTGCCAACACCTTCATCGCCGCGGCCGGCTATCCGGTCGGCAAGTCGCTGTGCGAGCCGGACCTGCTCGACACCGCGCGCAAGATCGTCGCCGACGCCAATGCCCGCGGCGCGGCGATCCCGCTGCCCACCGACGTGGTGGTGGCCAAGCAGTTCCTGCCCGACGCCGAGGCGACGGTGAAGGCGCTGGCCGACGTCGCCGACGACGACCTGATCCTGGACATCGGCCCGCAGACCGCCGCGCACTACGCCGACCTGATCGCCAAGGCCGGCACCGTGGTCTGGAACGGCCCGGTCGGGGTGTTCGAGTTCGACGCGTTCGGGCATGGCACCGAAACCCTGGCGCGCGCCATCGCCGCCTCGCCGGCGTTCTCCATCGCCGGCGGCGGCGACACCCTGGCCGCGGTCGACAAGTACGGCATCGCCGAGCAGGTGAGCTACATCTCCACCGGCGGCGGCGCGTTCCTGGAATTCCTGGAAGGCAAGACCCTGCCGGCGGTGGCGGCGCTGCAGGCGCGCGGCGCGTGAGCGCGAATACCCTGTTCTTCGACCTGGACGGCACCCTGGTCGATTCGGAGGCCGGCATCGTCGGCAGCATCCGCCACGCGTTCGCCGAACTCGGGCGCCCGGCGCCCGAGCCGCAGCAACTGCGCGCCTGGATCGGGCCGCCGTTGCGCGACAGCTTCAACGACTACTTCCACGGCGATCCGCCGCTGGTCGAGCAGGCGCTGTCCCTGTACCGCAAGCGCTACGACGCGCACGGCTGGCGCGAGCACACCGTGTTCCCGGCGATCGGCGCGGCGGTCGCGGCGCTGGCCGCGGCCGGCCATCGCTTCGCGGTGGTGACCTCGAAGAACGAGCGCTTCGCCCGGCGCATCGTCGAGACGCTGCCGTTCGCCGCGCACTTCGAGGAGATCGTCGGCGCCAGCGACGACGGCCAGCGCCGCTTCAAGCCGGACCTGATCGCCGAAGCCCTGCGGCGGCTGTCGCTGCAGCCGGCGCAGTGCGTGATGATCGGCGATCGGCGCATGGACATCGAAGGCGCCAACCATCACGGCATGCGCAGTATCGGCGTGCTGTGGGGCTTCGGCGATGCAGCGGAGCTGCGTCAGGCCGGCGCCAGCGCGTTGGCCGAGGTGCCGGCGCAGTTGCCGGGTTTGGCAGCTTGACAGCGGGGATTGGGGAGTTGGGAGTGGGGATTCGTAAAAGCGGTGCCGCTGCGGCACTCGCGCATTTCCTCCAGTCCCGGTTCCAGATGCGATGACCGGCCTGCGTCGCGTGCGCCGGTCGTAGCGCCAGGCCACCGCGTGGCGTGTCTGTCCGGGTGTTGGCGGCTTCGTCCGGCAGGGCCGGGAGCAGCGCAGGAGTGCTGAGTCCGGGCTTGCCCGGCGTGGCCCGCGCCGCCGGCTGGGCACGGGCGAGGCGGCGCCGGCGCGGCCTCGAGTCCGCATACTGTCCCGCACTGTCTGCAAGACATGCATGAATCCGCAGCCGCCTATGCCGATTCGCCATCCTGCGGTAGCGGCGCCTGTGCTAGTTTTGACGGCTTTTCCAGGGAACGACGTCTCATGATCGAACGCCAGCGCCGCACCAAGATTCTCGCCACCCTCGGCCCGGCCACGGATCCGCCCGGCGTGCTCGAGGACCTGTTCCGCGCCGGCGTCAACGTCGTGCGCCTGAATTTCTCCCACGGCGACCCGTCCGGCCAGGCCAAGCGGGCCGCCGAAGTGCGCGCCGCCGCGCAGCGCGTGGGCAGCGAAGTGGGCATCCTCGCCGACCTGCCGGGGCCGAAGATCCGCATCGAGCGCTTCGCCGCCGGCAAGGTGTCGCTGAAGGCCGGCGCGCGCTTCGACCTGGTCGCCGACGCCAACGCGCCGGCCGGCGACGAAAACGAGGTCGGCGTCAGCTACCTGGGCCTGCCCAACGACGTCAAGCCGGGCGACGTGCTGCTGCTCGACGACGGCCTGCTGCAGTTGCAGGTGGTCGAGGTCGACGGTTCGCGCATCGTCAACACCGTGCTCAACGACGGCGTGCTGTCCGACCGCAAGGGCCTGAACAAGCAGGGCGGCGGCCTGTCGCTGGGCGCGCTGACCGAGCGCGACAAGGAGCTGATCGGCATCGTCGCCAAGATCGGCGTGGATTTCATCGCGGTGTCGTTCTGCCGCAACGCGCAGGACATGAACGACGCGCGCCGCATCGCCCGCGAGCACGGCTGCGACGCCGCGCTGGTGTCCAAGATCGAGCGCACCGAGGCGATCGAGAACCTGAGCGAGATCGTCGAAGCCAGCGACGTGGTGATGGTCGCGCGTGGCGACCTGGGCGTGGAGATCGGCGATGCCGAACTGCCGGGCCTGCAGAAGAAGATCATTCGCGAGTCGCTGGCGCAGAACAAGGTGGTGATCACCGCCACGCAGATGCTGCAGTCGATGGTCGAGAACCCGATCCCGACCCGCGCCGAGGTGCTGGACGTGGCCAACGCGGTGATCGACGGCACCGACGCGGTGATGCTGTCGGCCGAGACCGCCGCCGGCGCCTACCCGGTCAAGGCGGTGCAGGCGATGGCGCGGATCTGCCTGGGCGCCGAGCGCCAGTTCGAGATGGACACCGACTTCGAGGCCGCGCAGCGCAACCTCGAGCGCGCCGACCAGGCGATCGCGATGGCGACCATGTTCCTGTCCGAGCACATCGGCCTGAGCGGCGTGGTCACCCTGACCGAATCCGGCGGCACCCCGCGCTTCCTGTCGCGGTTCCGCTCGAAGATGCCGATCTACGCGTTCACCCGCCACGACGGCGCGCGCCGCGGCATGGCGATGATGCGCGGCGTGTTCCCGATCAACTTCGACAGCCGCGGCCTGACCCCGCGCGAAGCGGCGCGTGCGGCGATCCGCCTGCTGGTCGAGGCCGAGCGCATGGGTCCCGGCGACCGCGTGGTGTTCACCAGCGGCGAGCACATGGAAACGCATGGCGCGACCAACACCCTGCGCCTGCTCGAAGTCGGCCCCGACGGCCGCGCCAGCGGCCTGGGCGAGCTGTAGCCGCAGCGCCGCCGCCACGCCGGCCCACCACCGCGCGCTGCGTCTGCAGCGCGCGGTTTTTTTTGCCTGTCCGGCTGGCGCCGCCGGTCGCCTGCCGGTGCACGCGACTGCGCATGCGGTCGCGGATTGCGTCTACCGGATGGAAACGGTTGCAGGCATTCCGTGAAGGAATCGGTAGCGTTTGCCGCGATATACTTCGGGTTTCCCCCCGTGCCATAGGAATTCCATGAGCATCGAACAGCTTGCCGAAACCGCACAGGCGATGGTCGCCCCGGGCAAGGGCATCATCGCGATCGACGAATCCACCAGCACGATCGCCAAGCGCTTCGCCAGCGTCGGCATCGAGAATGTCGAAGAGAACCGCCGCGCGTATCGCGAGCTGCTGCTGACCACGCCGAAGCTGAGCGACCACATCTCCGGCGCGATCCTGTACGACGAGACCATCCGCCAGAAGACCAAGGACGGCGTGCCGTTCCCGAAGTACATGGCCGAACACGGCATCATTCCCGGGATCAAGGTCGACAAGGGCACGCATCCGCTGGCCGGCATGCCGGGCGAGCTGATCACCGAGGGCCTGGACGGCCTGCGCGCGCGCCTGGAGGAGTACTACAAGCTCGGTGCGCGCTTCGCCAAGTGGCGCGCGGTGATCACCATCGGCGAGGACATCCCGTCGGGCGTGTGCATCGAGACCAACGCGCACGCGCTGGCGCGCTACGCCGCGCTGTGCCAGGAGCAGGGCCTGGTGCCGATGGTGGAGCCGGAAGTGCTGATGGACGGCAACCACGACATCGAGACCTGCTACGAGGTCACCGAAGCCACGCTGCGTTCGCTGTTCGGCGCGCTGTACGAGCAGAACGTGGTGCTGGAAGGCACCATCCTGAAGGCCTCGATGGTCATCGCCGGCAAGGATTGCGACGAGCAGGCCAGCGTCGAGGAAGTAGCCGAGTCCACCGTGATGTGCCTGAAGAGCACCGTGCCGGCGATCCTGCCGGGCATCGTGTTCCTGTCCGGCGGGCAGACCGACGAGCAGTCCACCGCGCATCTCAATGCGATGAACCAGATCGGCACCCTGCCATGGCCGCTGAGCTTCTCTTACGGCCGCGCGATGCAGCAGGCCGCGCTGAAGCTGTGGTCGCAGGACATGAAGGGCAACTTCGCCAAGGCGCAGCAGGTGGTCTACGACCGCGCCAAGGAAAACGGCCTGGCCGCGCTGGGCAATTGGCAGGACTGAGGTCCCGCTAGAAAGAGTCCACGAAAAACGCCGGCATCGCCGGCGTTTTTCGTTGCAACTCTCCTTCTCCCATCGGGACCATGACTCTTTTCGGGGGAAGGAGCCCCGAAGGGGCGGAGGAGGGTAAGGAGCGCAGTCCCTGACAAAGCGTGTTGGCGCGACACACCGCACAAGCCGCGAACTCAAGGCTTCAACGCAGCCGGCGCATGAAACCGGTAACCGCTGTTGCGCAGCGTCTTCACCGGCAGCGGCCGCCCGCTGATCTCCTCCACCCGTCGCCGCAGCCGGTACATCTGCGTGTCCAGCCGGCGCCGGTCGTGGTCGAGGAAGTTCACCCCGAGCGCCTCGGCGATTTCGCGGTGGCCCACGCTTTCGCCGGGCCGGCTCATCAGGCACTTGAGCACCAGCAGATCCTGGTGCGAGAGCGGAACCGACGGCGCGTCGGGCACGTTCAGGCGCGCGGCACCTAGCTCCAGCATCCAGCACGCTTTCTGCAGGCCCAGGCGCCGGCCGAGCGCGGCCAGGGTCGCGGCCAGTTCGTCCAGGTCGGCGCCTTTGCCCAAGTAGTGGTCGGCGCCGATGTCGAGGCCGGTGACGCGATCGCGGCTGGTGTTGCGCGCACTGAACACCACGATGCCCAGCCGTTGCGCGCCTTGCCGCAGTTCGCCGATCAAGTCCAGGCCGCTGCCGTCGGGGAGTCCGATGTCGATCACCGCCAGGCCATGGCGCAGCGGATCGAACCGTTGCCGGAATTCCCTGACGCTGGCCGCGCACGTCGCGGCGTAGCCGAGATCGGCGAGGAACTCGCCGAGCTCCTCGCGCAGCACGGGTTCGTCTTCCAGCACGATCACCTCGCCCATCGCGGCAAACTCTTGGTGCATCATTGGCCGCTGTGACTCAAGCGGGTTCGGCGATCGTGCGGTATGGCAAATGATGGCGAAGTGGTTTCGCTGGTTTGTGGGCGCATGGCTGTACTGGGGTGCGGTGGCCTGTGTTGCGGCGCAACCGGGATGGGCGCCGCCTCGAACGTTGCCGCTGACCGCCGCGGCCGAGCATCTGGATGCGAGCGGATACCTGCAGCGCCTGGACGATCCGCAAGGCCGGCTGGATGCCCGCCAGGCCGCGGCGGCATCCGGCTGGACCCGGCTGCCCGCCAGTCTCAATGCCGGGTTCACCGCCAACACCGTGTGGCTGCGCGTTCCGTTGCGCGTGGACAGTGTAGCGTCCGCGGGCTGGATGCTGCGACTGAGCAATGCCGTCATCGACGATGCGCAGGCCTACGCCAGCGTCGACGGCGGCGCTTGGCAAGCCTTGGGCCATAGCGGCGAGAACGTCCGCCGCGACGCTTGGCCAGTGGACTACCGCAGCCCGGTGTTCCAGTTCGCGCCGTCGCATCCCGGCGACTACGTGATCCTGCTGCGGCTGCAGAGCAAGAACGCGCTGGTCACCCGCCTCGACATCTGGCAGCGACTGCCGTTCGACAACCAGTCGCGGCGCGAGGGGCTGCAGTTCGGCCTGTACTTCGGCTTCTACCTGCTGCTGATCTGCTTGCATCTGCTGTTCTGGAGCGTGACGCGTGCGCCCATGAGCGGCCTGTTCGTCGCCTACCTCGGCGGCTGCGTGCTCAACGAGGCCATGTCGATCGGCCTGGTGCAGCAGGTGACGGGACTGCCGGTGGCGTGGAGCGACCGCCTGCTGGGGATCAGCATCGCCTGCAGCCTGCCGGTGGGATTCCAGATCGCGAGCAGGCAGTTGAACCTGCGCGCCCTGTATCCGCAGTTTGCGCGCTGGTCCATCCGCTTCCTGTGCGCCGCCGCGCTGGTCTGCGCCGCGCTCGTCGCGACCGGGCATTACGCACTTGGCATGCAGCCGGTGCAGACCCTGGCCTTGCTCGGCATCGCGGTGCTGACGGCGCTGGCGCTCCGCCTGCTGTGGAAACGCTACCCGCCCGCGGTGTTCTTCGCGCTTGCCTTCTTCCCGTTCTACCTGGGGGTGATGCTCGGATTCCTGCGCAATCTGGGCCTGGTCCCGGTGAACGCGTGGACCCAGTACGCCACCACCGTCGGCACCATGCTGCACATGACCGTGATGAGTTTCCTGGTCGTTGGCCGCTACGAGCGCCGGCGCCGCATCCGCGAGCGGCGCCACGCCAATGCCGCGGCGGAACTGGCGCGCCGGCACGGCATGCAGCTGGAGCGCGAGGTCGCGCTGCGCACGGCCGAACTGCATGGACAGATCCGCAGGCGGCAACGCCTGGAGGACGAACTGCGCGCCTCGTTGCAAACCGAACGCAGGGTGATGCAGGAGCAGCGCGAGTTCGTGGCGATGGTGTCGCACGAGTTCCGCACGCCGCTGGCGGTGATCATGATCTCGGCGCAGCAACTGGCGCGCAAGCTGGAGGGACCGATAGAGCGCAACCGCGCGCGCTGCGGCAACATCCATGGCGCGGCGCAACGGCTGCTGGCGCTGGTGGACGAGTACCTCGGCGCAGACCGCATGGACGCGACCACCGCGGACCTGCGGCTGCAGCCCTGCGCGCTGCGCGATCTGCTGGACGCGGTGTGTCGTGACTTCCCGCCGCAGCGCGTGGTCTGCGACTACCAGAGCGACGACGACAGCCTGGTCACCGACAGCGGACTGTTGCGCGTGGCCTTGCGCAACCTGATCGCCAATGCCGATCGCCATTGTCCGCCGGGCGAGCCGATCCGTATCCGCGTGCGCGGGCACGGCGAAGCGCTGCGGGTGGAGATCGCCAATGCGGGCGAGCGCATCGCCGCCGCCGATCGGCAGCGGTTGTTCCAGAAGTACTACCGGGGCGAGAACGCCAGGAACACGCCAGGCGCCGGGCTCGGCCTGTACCTGGTGCGCAGGATCGCCGAGCGTCTCGGCGGCTGGGTGGGGCTGGCCGGGGACGCTGCGGACGCGCCGGTCTGCTTCGTTCTGCTGCTGCCGCGGCGCCCGCAGGCGCAGGTCGAGCCGCTACCGCCAGCGTTCGACGCCTGATCCTTGGCGTCGCGCTCGCGGATTCGGCGTCGCGGCGGCGCCGACATTCGGGCCGCACACGATGGGGCAAACCCACGCGCCGGCTTGCCGCGCGAGAACGGTGTGCCTGTCGGCCAGGCCTTAACCGTTTGGCGAAGACCGCCGCCATTCGTGTTGCGGGAATGGCGGCGGCCTGGCCTCGCGACGCCTCGACGAGGCGTCCGCGGCCGATGCCGGCTACTGCTGGATGATGCAGGTTTCCGCAGGCGCGACGGAGCTGCCCTGGCTGCAGGCGAGCGCGGGGACGCGAACGCCGCCATCGACGATCAGGATGGAATCGGTCGCGGCCGTGGCGGTGCTGCCGCCCGCGGCCTGGGCGCTCGCCGCCAGCTCCCTGGCGGTCTCGTCGTTGCTGGTGCCGGTAGTGCCGGTTTGCGCCGTCGCCGAGACCGAACGGTTGATCGCCTGCACCGTCGAATTTCCCAACTGAATGCCGGTGCCGGGACCGGTATCGCCGCCGGGCAGCACGCTCAACAGGCCATCAACATAGCTGACGGTGTAGTTGGACAGCCCCGCGCCGGTGGCGCCGGAAGCGCTGATCGCGTAGGTGCCGACTGCGGCGCTGGCGGCCGAACCGCTGCTGCTCAGGCCGACGCCGGAGACCGTGTCGCCATTGAGCAGCCCTGACACGGTGTAGCCGGTCAGATTGGTGCTGCTGCCGAAGGTCTTGCTGGCATCGGTGGCGACGATGCGCAACGTGGCCGGATCGACGCGCAGGTTGCCATCGACATAGCGGATGACGTAGTTGGACAGTCCCGCGCCGGTGGCACCGGAAGCGCCGATCGCGTAGGTGCCGACCGAAGCGGTGGCGGCCGAACCGGCGCTGCTCAGGTCGACGCCGGAAACCGCGTCGCCATTGAGCAGGCCGGACACGGTGTAGCCGCTCAGGCCGAGGCTGCTGCCGTAGGTCTTGCTGGCGTCGGTGGCGACGATGCGCAGCGTCGCCGGATCGACCGTCAGGCTGCCGTCGACATAGCTGATGACATAGTTGGACAGTCCCGTTCCGCTGGCGCCGGAGGCGCCGATGGCATAGCGGCCGACCCCGGCGGTGGCGGCCGAGCCGCCGCTGCTCAGGGTCACGCCGGAGACCGCGTCGCCACCGATCAGGCCGGACACGCTGTAGCCGTTGAGGCTGGCAGTGCTGCCGTAGGTCTTGCCGGCGTCGCTGGCGGTGACCGTCAGGCTCGCTGGGGTGATGGTGATGCTGCCGGTTGCCGTATAGGCGATGTCGTAGCCCTGCTGGGTGGAATACAGCCCGCCGACCGCGATACCGCCATTGCCCGTGGTGTAGGTTCCCGCGTTCTTGCCGGCGGTCGCATAGGTCAACGACGAACCGAGCACCAGGTTGCTGTTGGGGGTGCCGCCCACCGTGTAGCTGGACGTGGTGCCGCTGACGCCAGTGCCGTCGTAGGTCTTGTCCGCGCCGGAGACGGTGGCGGTGACCGTGAGCGACTTCAGGAAGCCACGCAGCAACGGCGACGTATGGCCCTCGTACATGCGCCAGGTCAGGCCGGTCCCGCCCTTGTCGTCGATGTTCCAGCCGGCGTCGGTGAAGGTGGACAACGTGGTCAGCTGGTTCCAGGTCTTGCTGCCGCTGTAGCCGTCGATGCTGCCGCCGGCATTGCCGGCGACGTTCAAGCCGGTGTTGATCGCGTTGCCGTTGGCATCGGTGGTGGCGAAGAAGCTGGCGACGATGCTGCCGTTGGAATTGGAACCGACCAGGCCGCCGACCGCATTGCTGCCGGTCACGCTGCCGGTGGCATAGGAATCGCGCAGCGTGTTGTTGTAGTTGACGCCGACCAGGCCGCCGACATACGCGCTGCCCGAGACATTGCCGCTGGCGTAGGTGTTGGCGATGGTGCCGTTGTAGTTGTAGCCGGCCAGCCCGGCGACATACATGTCGCCGGTCGCGGTGCCGGTGGCGTAGGCGGTCGCGATGCTGCCCTCGTCGTTGTAGCCGACCAGCCCGCCGATGTAATCGTCGCCGGAGACATTGCCCATGGCGTAGACCGTGCCGACGCTCGCCGAATCGTTGTAGCCGACCAGGCCGCCGACATAGCTCCCGCCCGACACGTTGCCGCTGGCGTAGGCCGATTCGATGCTGCCGCCGGACAGGCTGCCGACCAGGCCGCCGGTGTCGTAGGTGGTACCGGTCACGGCGCCGGTCGCATACACGTTGTCGATCGTGGTGCTGGAACTGCGGCCGACCAGGCCGCCGACGCTCTTGGTTCCGGAGACGTGTCCGCTGGCGTAGGCATTGTGGATGCTGCTGGACGCGGCGAGGCCGACCAGGCCGCCTGCGCTGGCGGTGGTCGCGGTGACGTCGCCGCTGGCATGGGCATTCTGGATGCTGCTCTGGGTCGCGCTGCCGATGAGGCCGCCGACGTTGTTGCCGGTGGAGGAACTGGTGCTGGTCACGTTGCCGCTGGCGCGGACATCGTCGTAGGTGCCCTGATAGTCGTTGCCGACCAGGCCGCCGACGGTACTGCCGCCGGACACCGTGCTGGTCGACGACGAGGCGGACACCGATCCGGCGTTGTTGCTGCCGATGAGGCCGCCGACGTAGTTGCCGCTGTACGCGCCGCCGCTGGCGACGACGCTGCCTGCGGTCTGCGCGCCGGAGATCGCGCCGCCGTCGTTGTAGCCGACCAGGCCGCCGACGAAGTTGCCGGTGCCGGCCACGCTGCCCGTGGCGGAGACGTCGCTGAGGGTGCCGGCGTTCTGGCCGACCACGCCGCCGACATAGGCCAGGCCCGAGATGCTGCTGCCGGTCAGCGCGAGATTGCGGATCGCGCTGCCGCTGCCGGTCACGCCGAACAGGCCGACGCTGTTTTCGGCGCCGCGGGCGATGCTCAGGCCGCTCACCGTGTGGCCGTATCCGTTCAAGCTGCCGGTGAAGGCGTGCGTGGCTTCGCCGACCGGATCGAAGCCGGCGCTGCTCCACATGCCGCTGGCGTTGCTGCCGGAGGTCTGGCTGGCATCGATGTCGGTGGACACGGTGTAGCTGGCCGCCAGGTTGTAGGCCATCAACTGCAACTGGTGGGCGTTGCCGATGCGGGTGCTGTACTCGCTGGCCAGGAACGGGCGCGTCTGCCCCTCGATCATGATCCAGGCCGCAGTGCCGTTGCTGTCCGTGGCCACGTAGACGTCGCTGGTGCCGCCGACCAGCGACCAGGTGCCCAGCGCGCCATAGCTGGCGTGGGCATAGCGGCTGCCGCTGCCGATGCTGGCGACGTTGGACGAGGTCGAATTCTCGAAGCTGTAGCCGATCGCATTGGCCTGTCCGGAACTGCTCGCGTCCCAGTAGGCATTGCTGAGGCTCGAGTTGTAGCGGTGGTAGCCGACCAGGCCGCCGACCGACGCCGCCGACGTATTGGTGGCGGTCACGGTGCCGGTCGCGTAGACGTGATCGAGAGTCGCCTCGTAGGTATAGCCGACCAGGCCGCCGACCTCCGACGTCGCGCTGACGTTTCCGGTCGCATAGGCTCCGCTGATCGAGCTGCCGACGATCTGCCCGACCAGGCCGCCGGCGTTGTTGCCGGAGGCGGACACATTGCCGGAGGCGTAGACGTTGGCGAGGGCGCCGGAGCTATAGCCGACCAGACCGCCGACATAGGCCTGGCCCGTTACATTGCCGGTGGCATAGGACGCGCTGACGGTGCCGGTATTGGACCCGACCAAACCGCCTGCGTAGCGGTAGGTGCCGCTCACGTTGCCAGTCGCGTACGCATCGCTGATGGTGCCGCCGTTGTAGGCGACCAGCCCGCCGAAATAGGTTCCGCTCGCGCTGACCGCGCTGCTGGAATGGCTGGCGGTGATGGTGCCGTCGGCGTTGTAGCCGACCAGTCCGCCGACGTAGTTGGCGCCGCCGACGCTGCCCGTGGCGTAGACGTTGCTGAGCGTGGCCCGGCTGGTGCCGGCGAGGGCGCCGACATAGTTGCTACCGGTGACGCTGGCGTTGATCAGGCCCAGGTCGCGGATGGTTGCGGTGCCGACATAGCCGAACAGGCCGACGTAGTTGTTCCCCGAGTTGATGCTCAGGTTGCTGACCGTGTGGCCCAGGCCGGCGAAGGTGCCGGAGAACTCGCCGGAGACCGTGCGGGCGATGATCGGCGACCCGTAGGTGGTGCCGCTGGCGTCCAGGTCCGCGGCCAGTGCGTAGTTGCCGGTATTGCCCACCACGTTCTGCAGATCGTCCAGGGAGCGCAGCAGGGTGTAGGCGTCGCCATTGATGCTCAGCTGGGCGTTGCTGCCGCTGAGTGTGACCGGGGCATTGACGCGGTAGTCGCTGCCGCTGGTGACGGCGCCGTTGGCGGTGTAGCCGCCGTAGTTCAGCACCAGGCCGGCGTTGCTGCCGGTGGCGGTGATCGCGGCATTGAGGTTGATGTCGTTGTAGGCATCCAGGGTCAGCGTAGAGTTGCCGCCCCAGCTGATCGCCGCGTTCACGTTGATGTCGCCGCTGCCGCTGGTCACGGTGCCGGGGCCGCTGGCGGTGGTGCTGGTGGTGATCAGGGTGACGTTGGTGCCGCCGTCCAGCGTGCTGCCGATGGTGCCTGCGGCGGCGCTGTCCACGGTCAGGTCTTCCGGATCCACCAGCCAGGTGCCGGCGCTGCCGTTGCCGGCTGCCTTGGCGCCGACGGCGATGCCGCCGAAGTCCACGTGGTGGCCGCTGGTCTCGATGCTGCCGCCGTCGCCGCTGCCGGCGGCATTGGCGCGCAGGCTGCCATGTACCGCGGTGTCGCCGTTGGACCAGACCACGATCGAGCCGCCATTGCCGTGCGCGGTGGCGCTGGTGTCGAGCACGCTGCCGCTGCCGACCGTGGCCGAGCTGGCCTGCAGCAGGTTCTCGCCGCCCTGGTAGCCGCCGCCGATCCGGATGCTGCCGCCGGCGTCGTTGCCGCGCGCATCGATGCGGCCGCTGACCGTCACGCCGGCATCGGACAGGACCTGCACGCTGCCGCCGCGGCTGCCGGAGACGTCGATGCTGCCGCTGCTGGCCACGTCGCCGCCGTTGGCGACCAGCCGGATGCTGCCGCCGGAGGTGTCGATGGCGGAGGCTTCGAGCGCGCCGGTGTTGTTGACCAGCAGCTCGGACAGGCCGGTGCTGGCCGCCTGCAGCAGGATCTGCCCGCCGCCGGCGGTGAGCGTGCCGCTGTTCTCCACGGCCGCGCCGGTGCCGCTCGCCGCCTGGGTGGAGGCGGCGAGCAACTGCAGGCCGATCGCGCCGGCCGCGTCCATCGTCACCTGCACCTGGTCGGCGGAGAGCAGCCGGATGGCGCCGCCGTTGGCGCTGATCGTGCCGCTGTTGACGACATGGTTGCCGACCAGGTTGACCGAGCCGCCGTCGGCGGCGGTGATCCGTCCATGGTTGATCACGCTGGCGGCCGCGGCATCGCTGCGGCCGAGCAGGTAGCCGTCGCCGTCGTCGTCGGCCAGGCCCAGCGAACTGGCGACCAGGCCGCCGACATTGACCTGGGCATGGCGGCCGAACAGGATGCCGGCCGAGTTGATCAGGAACACGTTGCCGTTGGCGCGCAGGCTGCCGTCGATGGCGCTGGCGCCATGGCTGGCATCGATCAGGTTGAGCGCCACCGCCGAGCTGGAGGGCTGGGCGAACACCACGCTGGCGTCCTTGCCGATGTTGAAGCTGTTCCAGTTGAGCACGGCCTTGGCCGCGTTCTGGTCGATGGTCAGCGTGCTGCCGTGCTGCGACACGCTGGCGCCGGTGGCGCTGGACAGCGAGGGCAGGCCGCTGGCGTGCGCCGGCGCGGCCAGCGCCCAGGCCACGGCGAACGGCAGCAGCGGCGCCAGCAGGCGCGCGGCGCCGGAGGTGCCGCCGCCGGCGTGGCCGGCGGCGACTTCGGAGGCGACCTGGAGCACGCCGAGATTGCGGTTGAAGACGAGGCGGTAGATGCGGTTCATGGCGTTCCCCAGATCAGAAAGTGAGGCCGAAGCGGGCCCAGTAACGTACGTTCTTGCCGTCGGCCGGCTCGGTGCCGCCGGTCGGCTTGGCCGCGGCCAGGTCGAACGACAGGCCCTGCCAGTGGGGAAGGCGGAAGTTCAGGCCGACGCCGGGCCCCTGGAAGGTGGTGACGGCGTCGTACACGGCACGGTTGGCCCCGTTGGGATAGACCCGGCCGTAGTCGTAGAACACGCTGGCGGTCAGCAGTTCGCCCCACGGGCGGCCGCCGAACGGCGAGGCCGCAGCGGCGAAGCCCGGCGCGTCGATCTGGTATTCCAGGCTGGAGTCGAAGCCGCGGTCGCCCAGCGCGCCGCCGAGCGCGAAGGCGCGCACGCTGGTCGGGCCGCCGAGCGAGAACTGCTCCAGCGGCGTGAGCGCATCGTCGCTGTACTGGCCGTTGAGGCGCAGCTGCAGGCGCTGGGTGGCGGTCAGGCCCTGCAGGCGGGTATAGGCCAGGCGCGCGACCAGGAAGTGGCGGTCGTGCTGCGCGTACAGGTAGTCGGTGCGTTGCGAGTCGTCGTCCAGCGCGCTGCGCACGCTGAGCTGCAGGGCGTCGATCGCATGCCGCTGGCGATCGTCATGGCGCAAGGCGGCGCCGAGTTCGACCACGTCGAACTTCTGCTTGGACAGCAGCACGCCCAGGCCCTGGATGCGCGAGCTTTCCTGGATCAGGTGCAGCCAGGCCTGCATGCGCCAGGCGTCGGTGTTGCGGAACTTCCAGTCCAGGCCCAGCGATTTCTGCTGGGTCGGGCCCTGGATGCCCAGCGCGGCGAAGGCGCCGGTGTCCAGGTTGATCAGGCTGCGGGTGTAGGCGGCATTGACGCTCAGGCCGTCGACGTCGGCGATGGGCACCTGGTAGGCGAAACTGCCTTGCCAGTTGTTGGCCGGGTCCAGCGCATAGGCGTAGCTGGCGGAGAGGTGGTCGCCCAGGCCGAGCGGATTGTTCCAGTCCACGCCGAGCTGGGCGCGATAACGGCCGATGCTCTCGGTGCCGTAGTTGCTGGCGCCGACGCTGACCTGCAGCGGGCGGTCCTCGCTGGCCTGGATCACCACGTCGGTCTCGCCCAACTGCGCGCCGGGCTTGAGCACCGAGGTGACGGACACGCCGGGCAGGTCGCGTGCGTAGAGCAGCGCCGACTGCAGGTCCTGCTGGCGCAGGATCTGGCCCTGCAGGGCCAGCGCGGGGCTGGCGATGAGGCGGTCGTCGTAGCGGCGCGTGCCCTTGACGGTGATCTTGCCGACGCGGCCTTCGGCGACGCGGATCTCGACGCTGCGATCGGCGCCGATGGTCTGCACCGGCAGGTAGGCGCGGGCGACCAGGAAGCCGGCCTGGCGATAGGCCTGGGTCAGGGCATCGGCGATCTGCTGCAGCTGGGCGAAGCTGAGCTGGGCCGGCAGCGCCTGGCCGCCGAGTTCGCGCAGGCGCGCATCGGCCAGCGCCTGCAGGCGCTGCGGGGTGATGTCCTGGCGCGGATGTTCGCCGACGCCGGTCACGCGGATGGCCTGGACGGCGATGGGCGCCGCCGCCGCGGCAGGCGTACTGGTTGGGACGGCGCTCGCATCCTGGGCGAAGGCGGCAGGGTAGGCCATGACCAAGGCAAGGCTGGTCGCCCAGGGCAGGACGAACAGGGCTTTCGCCAGCGCATTCGGACGCGGCTGACGGCAAGAGGTCTTGGTCATTGTGAAGTAAAAATAGTGTGAAGTTGGCGCAATGTATCGCCGCCACTGCGCGCCAATCTGAGCAAATCTGAGCGCGCCCCCGTGAAAGCTGTCACACCCTGACAGCGTGAGGGGAAAATCCCTACAGCTGACGTTTCAGGCCGTCGCCTGCGCAGCAGTGTGCGAAGCATGGCGAGGTAGTGGCGATGCCCGCGCGAGCAGCGGGGGATGGCGCCACAACGCTGTGCGCGGGGAGCTTGCAGGCCGTCGCTGGCGTAAGCCAACTGCCGGTGTGCATGCCAGACCTTGGCGGCGGCGTGATCGCAGGCTCGCCGCTTCGGTACCGCATGCCTGCTGTAGGGCGCCGAGTCTTTCGGCAACCGGGATGAGCATGGGCTGGCTGGGTAGGGTGCTCGGCAGGCTACGCCAGGGCCGATCGCGGAAACACGGCAGGATGCAGGCCAGGTTGGATGAGCGCGATGCCTCCCCGCGGATGCAGCAGCGTGGGGGCGGCTCAGGCCACCTGTGTCTGCGTCGCCTGCAGCAACGAGACCTGCATCAGCGCCTGCTGGTAGGCCTTGTAGGCGGCCTCGTTGTAGGCGACCAGGATCACCCGCTTCGGCACCGCATGCGCGCGCTGCCAGGCGGTGGTTTCGGCCACCGCGATGCGCGCGGCCTGGTGCAGCGGATACCCGTAGACGCCGCAGCTGATCGCCGGAAACGCCACCGAGTGCAGGCCCATCTGTTCGGCCAGGCGCAGCGAGCGCCAGTAGCAGTTGGCCAGCAGCGCCTGTTCGTCGTGCGCGCCGTCGCGCCATACCGGACCGACGGTGTGCAGCACATGGCGTGCCTTGAGCCGGTAGCCGGCGGTGGCGCGAACCTCGCCGACCGGGCAGCGCACGCCGGGCTTGAGTTCCGGAAGCCGCAGGCATTCGTCCAACAGCTGCGGACCGGCGGCGCGATGGATCGCCCCGTCCACGCCGCCGCCGCCGAGCAGGGATTCGTTGGCGGAGTTGACGATGGCGTCCACGTCCAGTTCGGTGATGTCGCCTTGCCAGATTTCGATCTTCATGCCGGGATCTTTATGGGATTCCAATGATGGAAACGTGATGAACGTGGAGTTCGCGCCGCGCCGATGCAACGGCGGCTTAACTGGCGAACGGCAAGACTGCAGCGTCTTCATCTCAGCGCCTGCGACATGAACCGGAACCAGCCGTCACCCCCCATCGCCGAGGCCCTGGCGCGTGGCGAGATCGTCAAGGCAATCAAGCTGTTGCGCGCGCAGAGCGGCATGGACCTGCGCAGCGCCAAGCTGCAGGTGGACGCGTGGCTGCAGGCCGGGGCGGCGCAGGCGGTCGCGGAGATGCTCGACCGGCATGCCGGCGCCGCCCAGACCCCAACCGGGGCATCGCTGCGCGCGGACACGGATCGGTTGCCGCCGGCGGCGTTGCTGGCGCTGGGCCAGGGGCAACTGCTGCAGGCGATCAAGCTGACCCGCGAGCAGCATCCGGGCATGGGCCTGCGCGAGGCCAAGGAATTGGTCGAGCGTTACCGCGACCGCAATGCGCCGCGCGCAGGCACGCCGCCGACCGTGGCCGGCGGCGACCGCCCCGGCGCGTGGCTGTGGGGCATGCTGGTGCTGCTGCTGGCTGCCGCGGTGACCTTCTGGTGGTTGCGCGGCTAGCGGGATTGTTCTGCTGACGGTTTGCAGGTTGAGGGAGCGACTTCAGTCGCGACGGGCTTCGCCAGCAAGGCCCGTCGCGACTGAAGTCGCTCCTGCAAGCAAGGTAGTGGGGTCGGAAACTTGCCGAGGCGAGCGCAGTTGCGCTGCAACGCGACGCCATCCGATTCGCCGCGCGGCGCAGCCTACAGCCAGCGCCTCACCTGCGCGCAATAGCGGGCGTAAGCGCTGCCGAAGCGCTCGCGCAGGCGCGCCTCCTCGAACGGGATCACCACGCGTTGTAAGGCAAGTAACGGCAACGGCAGCAGCAGGAGCGCCCACGGCCAGCCGATCTGCACGCACAGGCCGACGTAGCTCAGCACCAGGCTCACGTACATCGGGTTGCGCGTGTAGCGGTACGGGCCGCGCAGCACCAGGCTGGACGGCGCACGCTCGGGCAGGATCGTGGTACGGCGCTGCGCGAACAGCACGAAGCAGGCCAGCGCCAACAGCAGGCCGGCGCCGGCGATGACGCCGCCCGCGATCTGTATCCACGCCAGTGCGCGGCCCTGCGGCAATGGCAGGGAGAGCATGCGTTGCAGCAAGGCGCCAAGCAGCAGCGCGACGAAGAAATGCGCCGGCGAAGTCGAGCGCACCAGCAGCGGCACGTGTGCAGATCGGCAATGGTCCGGCCTCGAAACTCGATTGCTCAACGCTCCCTCCCCAGTTCCAAGGCTCCTAGCGCGGCTACTTTACCGTGTCGTCGCCTGCAGGCGTCAAGGCGGACGTGCCTGGGGAAAGGTGGCGAAAGCTACACTGCTCGACTCGAATAACGAAGCATTGTGTCGAAGGAAGAGGCATGAGCGAATTGGCGGACTTCCATCTTTTCTGGGGCGCTGCGATGGGGGTGGCGGAAAAGCTATCCGCGTCGGTGGAGGAGGGTGCGGACGATTTCGTCAAGGGTCTTTACGGCGAATACGTCGCGCAGGGTTCTCCGAAAAACAAGAAGAAATGGTTGTCGGAGCGCCTGAAAAATGAGTTCCTTTGTTTGAACGAGAAGCCGGTGTGGGTGGGTGAGCCGGCCTGGGCATACCATCAGGGACAGCCCATGGTGTTCCTGCACCAGGTGCTGGTTTCGCCTTCGGCGCAGCACATCAAGGAAAAGCTGTCGCTTGGCGATACCGTCTACGTGTTTGGATCGAGGCATCGTCTCGAGAGGCCGGGCGAGGAGTGGTCTGACGTTTATCGGACGGTGGTCCAGACCTCCGAAGGCAACACCGCATACGAGATCCTGCAATAGGGGCGTTGCAGATCCGGTGCTCGGCTGGCGAGGGGGCATATCGCTGGCAGGGCCGGGGACGCCGGCCGCAGTCGCAGGGTGCGCACGTTGCGCTTGCCGATGCGCCGTTGCCGAGACGGTTGATGGTGCCTTCGGCGCAAACCCCGCTACCCTAGGCGACCCGCTCCGATGCCGGCATTCGCCAAAGCGTCGGCATTGTGGGCGCGCTGCGAAGCGCCTCGCATTCCCTTCTTTGCCGGTCCCGATCCATGTCCACACCGCAAGCTTCCGCCGACACCGCCTCCGTTTCGCGCCGCCGCGTCATCCTCGAAGACGACATCGACGGCTTCACTCCCGCGCAGCTGCTGTTGCTGCAATCGCCCGAGGTCGAGGTGCTCGGCATCTCGGTGGTCAGCGGCAACATCTGGCGCGATGAAGCGCTGGCGCACACGCGCCGCCTGCTGGAAATCGCCGGGCGCGGCGAGGTGCCGGTGCTGCCCGGGCCGGTGCATCCGCTGCTCAACAGCGAGCTGGCCACCGAGCGCTGGGAGGCGCTGTACGGCAAGCTGCTGTGGAAGGGCGCGTGGACCCGGCAATGGATCGAGCACGACACCGTGCAGAGTTCGCCGCGCTACCACGCGCACGACGTGGTGCCGGACCTGGCGCTGGGCAATCCGTCGGTGGTGCACGTCGCGGACGAGCCGGCGGCGCTGTTCATGCTCCGCAAGGTGCGCGAGTTTCCCGGCGAGGTCAGCATCGTCGCCACCGGCCCATTGACCAACCTGGCGCTGGCGCAGCGGCTGGATCCGCAATTCGCGTCGCTGGCCAAGGAACTGGTGTACATGGGCGGCAGCCTCAACCCGCGGCAGCGGCGCGACAGCGTGTCGGCGCGGCAGTTCGCGCGCGAGTTCGTCAATTCGCCGCGGCGCGAATTCAACATCCGCTGGGATCCGGAAGCGGCGAGCATCGTGATGCGCTCGCCGTGGCGCAAGATGGTGATGGTGCCGGTGGATCCGTCCACCGCCACCGAGCTGACCCCGCAGCTGCTGGCGCGGATGAGCGCCGCCGACACGCCGATCGGCCAGGCGCTGCGCCGGCGCGAGCCGGGGTTCCCGCTGTGGGACGAACTGGCCACCGCGCTGTGGCTGCAGCCGGAGCTGGCCACCGTCAGCGAGACGCTGTACATCGACACCAATACCGAATTCGGCCCCGGCTACGGCGACATCCTGTCGTGGGCGCCGGGCTACCAGCCCGGCCTCGGCGAGCAGGCGCAGCAGGTGGTGCGCGAGGTCGATGTGGACGCGATCGAACGTCTGTTGGTGGAACGGCTGACCGCGCCGCAGCCGCCGGCGCTGGGCGTGCCGTTGCCGGGCTGAGGCATTCCAACGCGACTGTAGGCAGAGGGGGAGTCTTGCGCGAACCGCGCGTCGCAGGCGACCCTGCGGATCGACAGCGCGCGTCGGCCCCCACTCATCGAGACAACCGTCATGCAGATTCCACAGACGTGGCAAGCCGGCATCCAGCGCAATACCGAGTTGCTGCGTGGCTACGCGCAACTGCTGCAGGAGTTCTCCGCGCCGCCGCTGCCGCCAACCGCGGATGGCGCCGGCGCCATCGCCACGCTGGTCGCGGCCACGCGCGCCGATGGCGCGGCCGCGCAGCGGCACGCGCAGCAGGCGCTGGCGCAGATCGAACGCGGGAATCCGCGGTTGTGTGCGGTGACGCGGCCGTTGCCGGCGCGTGCCGAGGCCGATGCCGCGCGCGTGCAGGCGGCGCTGGCCGGCGGCGGCGAGGGCGGTGCGCTGGCCGGGGTGCCGTTCGTGGTCAAGGACCTGTTCGATGTGGCCGGCCTGCCGACCACGGCCGGCGCCGCGTTGCGCGCCGCCGTGCCGCCGGCCACGCACGATGCGGCGGTGGTGCGGCGCCTGGCCGATGCCGGCGCGGTGCTGGTCGGCACCGCCAACATGGACGAATTCGCCTACGGCTTCGCGACGGTCAACGCGCACTACGGCACCACTGCCAATCCGCACGATCTGCAGCGCCTGGCCGGCGGTTCTTCCGGTGGCTCGGCCGCAGCGGTGGCGGCGCGCTGGGTGCCGTTCGCGCTGGGCTCGGACACCAACGGCTCGATCCGCGTGCCGGCGGCGCTGTGCGGCATCTACGGGCTGCGCCCGAGTCACGGCAGTCTGGAGATGGACGGCGTGTTCCCGTTCGTCGAGGCCTTCGACGTGGTCGGCCCGTTCGCGACCTCGGTCGCCGACCTGCGCACGGTGTACGCGGCGATGCGCGGGCACAGCCTGGCGCCGGTGGACACCGCTGCGTTGCGCGTGGCGCGCCTGGGCGGCTGGTTCCAGCGCAACCTCGATCCGGAGCTGGAGGCCGGCCTGGCCGCGCTGCATGCCGCGCTCGGCGGCCATGCGCTGCGCGAACTGCCGCAGGCCGAGCGCGCGCGCGCCGCGGCGTTCGTGATGACCGCGGCCGAAGGCGGCTATCGCCATCGCCAGGCGCTGGCCACGCACGGCGCGCGTTTCGATCCGGCCACGCGCGATCGCCTGCTCGCCGGGCTGCAGCTGCCGGCGGCGGCCATCGCCGATGCCCAGCGTTTCGGCGCCTGGTTCGCTGGCGCGATGCAGCGGCTGTGGGACGAGGTCGATGTGCTGCTGGCGCCGGCCACGCCGTGCGCGGCGCCGCGCATCGATCAGGAGACGATCCAGATCGACGGCGTGGCGGTGTCGGCGCGCGCCAACCTCGGCATCTTCACCCAGCCGCTGGGCCTGGCGCGTTGCCCGGTGCTGGCCGCGCCGCTGTACCGTCCCGGGCGCCTGCCGCTGGGCGTGCAACTGATCGCCGCGCCGGGACGCGAGGACCGCCTGTTTGCGCTCGCCGCGCAGCTGGAACGCGATGGCCTGATCGGTTCGACCCCGCCGTCGCTGGAGCCGCGCTGATGCTGCACACCTTGCGTTCCCGGCGCGGCATGGTGGTCGCGCCGCACCATCTCGCCGCGCAGGCCGGGCGCGATGTGCTGCGCGACGGCGGCAACGCGGTGGAAGCCGCCGTGGCGACCGCGGCGTGCCTGGCCGTGGTCTATCCGCACATGACCGGCATCGGCGGCGACGGCTTCTGGCTGATCGCCGAAGCCGACGGCCGCGTGCAGGCGATCGATGCCTGCGGCCGTGCCGCGCAGGCGGCCACGCTGCAGCACTACGCCGGGCAGGCGGCGATTCCCTGGCGCGGTCCGGGCGCGGCCAACACCGTCGCTGGCACCGTGTCCGGCTGGGCGCTGGCATTGCAGCAGAGCGACGCGCAGCTGCCGCTGCAGCGCCTGCTTGAGGACGCCATCCACCACGCCGCGGCCGGCGTGCCGGTCACCCTCGGCGGTGCCGGCGTCGCCGCGGCCAAGAGCGCCGAACTGCGCGTGCAGCCGGGCGCCTATGCGGCGATCTTCGAAGCTGCCGGCCGGCCGTTGCGCGAAGGCGAGCTGCTGCGCCAGCCGCAGCTGGCCGCCACGCTGCAGCGCCTGGCCGCGGCCGGCCTGGACGATTTCTACCGCGGCGCGCTGGCGTCCGACATCGCCGCCGACCTGCAGGCCCTGGGCAGTCCGCTGCGCGCCAGCGACCTGGCCGCGCACCGAGCCGAGGCCAGCGTGCCGCTGTCGGTGGCGATCGCCAGCGCGCGCCTGTACAACCACGCACCGCCGACCCAGGGCCTGGCCTCGCTGCTGATCCTTGCGTTGTTCGATCGTCTGGCCGTCGACCAGGCAGACGGCTACGCGCACCTGCACGGGCTGATCGAAGCGACCAAGCAGGCGTTCCTGGTGCGCGACGCGCACGTCGGCGACCCGGCCTGGATGACGCTGGACGCGCAAGCCTTGCTCGACGATGCCGGCGCGCTCGACGCGATGGCCGCACGCATCGATCCCGCGCGCGCGCTGCCGTGGCCGCAGCCCTCGCAGGCCGGCGACACGGTGTGGTTCGGCGCGATCGACGGCGCCGGCCGCGCGGTCAGCTGCATCCAGTCCACCTATTTCGAATTCGGTTCCGGGCTGGTGCTGCCGCGCAGCGGCATCGTCTGGCAGAACCGCGGCTGCAGCTTCCGTCTCGCCGCCGACGGTTGGAACGCGCTGGCGCCGGGGCGCAAGCCGTTCCACACGCTCAATCCGGCGCTGGCGCGCTTTGACGACGGCCGGCTCATGGCCTACGGCACCATGGGCGGCGAAGGCCAGCCGCAGACCCAGGCGGCGCTGTTCAGCCGCTATGCGCGTTTCGGCATGCCGTTGCAGCAAGCGCTCAGCGCGCCGCGCTGGTTGCTCGGCCGCACCTGGGGCGAGGACAGCACCACGCTCAAACTGGAGGACCGGTTCGATCCCGCCGTGGTGCAGGCATTGCGCGCGGCCGGTCATGTCGTCGAACTGTTGCCGCCGTTCACCTCGGTGATGGGCCACGCCGGCGCGCTGGTACGCGAGACCGACGGCACGCTGTGCGGCGCCAGCGACCCGCGCAGCGATGGCGCGGTCGCGGGCTGGTAGCTAGCGTCTGCGGCTTGCGATGGCAATGTCCCACGACAGCGAAGTCCTCGCCCGCGCCAGAGCGCTGGTGGATGCGGCGATGACCGATCCGCAGCGCTGCTCCGCGCATCTGGCACAGGCCGAGTCGTTGCTCGTCGCCGCAGCGGCGTCGGCACCGGACGATATCGCGCTGCTCACCTGCCTGGGCGCGGTGCGCTGCGATCTGGGGAACTACGGCGATGCGGTCGAGGTGTTGCAGCACGCTGTACGGCTGCGTTCGGACGACCGCAACACCTACTTCAATCTCGGCGTCGCGCTGCTCAACAGCGGCAGGCGCCGCCAGGCCATGGACCGCTTCCGGCAGGCGGCAACGCTGCAGGGATCGGCGGCGACCTGGGAAACCTATTTCGATCCTCATGCGCAATGAAGCGCGACGTGCGCCATGCCGGCGAAGAACAAAGCGAGCACACGCCGCGCCGCCGCCGACGCTTCCATACTATGGCGGTCGCGCGACGACGCAGCCGCTTCCACGCCGAGCGCCAGGCCCCACAGGAACCGAAGCCGCCATGCCGACCTTCTCCCGCTTCACCCGCTATTTCATGGAAGTGGCGCATTGGCGCAGCATCCGCCGCGCCTCCGAGGCGCTGCATGTGTCGGCGTCGGCGATCGACCGGCAGATCCTCAAGGCCGAGCAGGAGCTGGGTGTGCAGTTGTTCGAGCGCCTGCCGAGCGGCTTGCGCCTGACCAGCGCCGGCGAGTTGCTGCTGGTCGATGTGCGGCGCTGGGAGAAGAGCTATCAACGCACGCTGGAGCAGTTCGACGAACTGAAGGGCCTGCGCCGCGGCCACGTCGAGATCGCGATGATCGATGCGTTGAGCGAGGGCATCGTGGTCGATGCGCTGGCGCAGCTGATCGACGAGCACCCGGGCCTGACCTTCGGCCTGCAGACCGAGGACAACCAGAAGGTCGCCGACAAGGTCGTTGCGGCGGAGGTGGACTTCGGCCTGCTGTTGGACCCGGTCAGCGGCATCGATCTGGAGGTGGTCGCCTTCGCCGAGATTCCGCTGGGCATCTGCATGCCGGTCGGGCATCCGCTCAGCGGTAAGGCCAGCCTGCAATTGAACGAGGTCCTGGACGACCATCGCCTGCTGCTGCCGGCCGCGCCGCTGATCGTCAACGAACACGCCAAGGTGGTGTACCAGCGCCAGCACATCGACACGCGCCGCTGCATCCGCTGCAACGACGTGCGCACGCTGCGCGCATTGGTGCGCCAGGGCGTGGGCGTGGGCTTGCTGTCGCAACTGGATGTGCTGGCCGATCTGGCCGACGGGCGGCTGGCCTTCGTACCCCTGCGCGAAGGCCTGGCCAAGCCGATGACGCTGTCGCTGTGCGTGGCCCCGCAGCGGCAACTGTCCAAGGCCGCGCAGACCATGCTCAAGGCGCTGGCGCCGCGCGTGGAAGCGATCCTGGAGCCGCGCTAGCCGGGAGCGCCGTCGAGGTTGAAGCCCCTCCTGCACGTGCACCGCCAGCCCACGACATCCCTGTAGGAGCGGCTTCAGCCGCGACCGATTCCTACCGGCGCCAGCCAAGGTCTGCCGTTTAGAACGCCCACAGCGCAGCACACGTATTCCATCCTCTGCACGCGAATGAGCGCGCGGACCGTCGTCGCGTTGCATTTTTTGCACTGCCTGTGCGCGAAAACGGTGTTTGCCCGGTTTCGGTGCGGTTCGTATAGTGCCTTGAGCCCGGCAAAAGCTGTGTTCCCTGGGAATAAGCTTTTGAATCGAAAGAACTTCCTTCGGCGCGTGGCGCCGGTGAAGGTTCCCGCCGAGCGCCTGTCCCGTCCGCCCGACTTCCAAGCGAACCCCGTCATGCGCGACACCCTTCGACATCCCGGCCACCACGGCGGCCGCACCTGAGCCGGCAGCGGCCATGCTGATGCCGGCGTCCCGCCCAGGCCTGCGTGCGGTCGCGCGCTGCGACGCGCTCGGCGTGGCGCCGTATAGCGACACCGCCGACGGCCTGTTCCGCGGCTGGCTGAGCCCGGCGCATCGCGCCAGCGTGGCGGCCGTGGCCGAGTGGATGGGCGAGGCCGGCCTGCACACCCGCATCGACCCGGCCGGCAACCTGCTCGGCCGCTACGAGGGCGTCGCCGCGCAGGCGCCGGCGCTGCTGATCGGCAGCCACCTGGACAGCGTGCGCGATGCCGGCCGCTACGACGGTCCGCTCGGGGTCATGCTCGGCATCGAATGCGTGGCTGCGCTGCATGCGCAGGACCGCCGGTTGCCGTTCGCGATCGAAGTGATCGCCTTCGGCGACGAGGAAGGCTCGCGGTTCCCGGCGTCGATGCTGAGCAGCCGCGCCGTCGCCGGCACGCTGGATCCGGCGGCGCTGCAGGTAAGCGACGGCAACGGCATCGCGCTGGTCGATGCGCTAGCCGCCTGGGGCCTGGACATTGCGATGGTGCCTAACGCGGCGCGCGCGCCGCACAGCGTGCTGGCCTATCTGGAAGCGCATATCGAGCAGGGGCCGGTGCTGGAGGCCGAGGGCCTGGCGCTGGGCGCGGTCAGCGGCATTGCCGCGCAGCGGCGCTATCGCGCGCTGCTGGTCGGCCGCGCCGGCCATGCCGGCACCACGCGCATGGATCTGCGCGCCGATGCGCTGGCCGCCGCCGCCGAATGCGTGCTGGCGGTGGAGCAGGTGGCGCGCAGCGGCCCTGCGGACCTGGTGGCCACGGTCGGGCGCCTGCAGGTGGCGCCGGGCGCGGTCAACGTGGTGCCGGGGCGGGTCGAATTCTCGATCGACGTGCGTGCTGGCGACGACGCCGTGCGCGATGCGGCGGCCGAGGCGATCACGCAACGCCTGCATGCCATCGCCGCCGCGCGCGGCGTGCAGTTGCAGCTGCACTGCGTACAGGACCTGCCGGCCAGTCCCTGCGCTCCGCGCCTGGTCGCCGCGCTGGAAGCGGCGATCGCCGCGCAGGGCATCGCGCCGCGGCGGCTGGTCTCCGGCGCCGGCCATGACGCGATGGTGATGGCGGCGCTGTGCCCGACCGCGATGCTGTTCCTGCGCTGCGCCGGCGGCGTCAGCCACCACCCGGCCGAACACGTGGATCCCGCCGATGCCGATCTGGCGGTGGCGGCGATGCTGCACTTCATCGAGTCCCTGGGAGACACCCTTGTCCGTTGACCCGCTGCACGCCGACCTGTTCGGCGAAATCGATCCGCCGCAACGCCTGCTGATGGGCCCGGGCCCGGTCAACGCGCATCCGCGCGTGCTGCGCGCGATGTCCGCCGACCTGCTCGGCCAGTTCGATCCGGAAATGACCGGCTACATGAACCAGGTGATGGCGCTGTACCGGCCGCTGTTCGGGACCGAGAACCGCTGGACCTTCCTGGTCGACGGCACCGCGCGCGCCGGCATCGAGGCGGCGCTGGTGTCGCTGGTGGCGCCGGGCGATCGCGTGCTGGTGCTGAACTTCGGCCGCTTCGGCCTGCTGCTGGGCGAGATCCTCGGCCGCATCGGCGCGGTGGTCGAGAACGTGGAGGCGCCGTGGGGCGAGGTGGTGCCGATGGACGCGGTGGCCGATGCGATCGAACGCTTCGCGCCGAAATTGGTCGCCTGCGTGCATGGCGACACCTCGACCACGATGGCGCAGCCGCTGGACGGCCTCGGCGCGCTGTGCCGCGCCGCCGGCGCGCTGTCCTATGTCGATGCCACCGCGACCATCGGCGGCATGCCGATCGCCAGCGACGCCTGGGGCGTGGACGTGGTCACCGGCGGCCTGCAGAAGTGCCTGGGCGGGCCGTCCGGCTCGGCGCCGATCACCGTGTCCGCGCGCGCCGCCGAGGCGATCTTCGCGCGCCGCCACGTCGAGCGCGGCATCGTCCGCGACGACATCGCCAACGGCAGCGGCGTGCGCATCGGTTCGAACTATTTCGACCTGGCGATGGTCATGGACTACTGGTCCGACAAGCGCCTGAACCACCACACCGAGGCCACCAGCATGCTATACGCGGCGCGCGAGTGCGCGCGCGTGGCGCTGCAGGAAGGCCTGCCGGCGCGCTTCGCCCGCCATGCCGCGGCCGGCCGCGCGGTCGCCGCCGGCGCGCGTGCGCTGGGTTTGCAGGTGTTCGGCGACGACCGCTACCGCATGACCAACGTCACCGGTGTGGCGATTCCCGCCGGCATCGACGGCGAGGCGGTGCGGCGGCGCATGCGCGAGGATTTCGAGATCGAGATCGGCACCGCGTTCGGCCCGCTGCAGGGCAAGCTGTGGCGGATCGGCGCGATGGGCTACAACGCGATGAAGCACAAGGTGCTGATCACCCTGGGCGCGCTGGAAGCGGTGCTGCGCGCCGAGGGCCATGCCTGCGCACCGGGTGCCGGCGTGGATGCGGCGCTGGCCGCCTGGCATGCCGACGGAGCGCAGGGATGACGAGCGCGGCGCGCGACCTGGTCGGCTACGGCGCGCAGCCGCCGGACCCGCGGTGGCCGGGCGGGGCGCGGGTGGCGCTGCAGTTCGTCGTCAACTACGAGGAAGGCGCCGAAAACGGCGTGCTCAATGGCGATGCCGGCTCGGAGGCGTTCCTGTCGGAGATGGTCGGCGCGCACAGCCAGCCTGGCGCACGCGCGATGGCGATGGAGAGCCTGTACGAATACGGCAGCCGCGCCGGCTTCTGGCGGCTGCAGCGGCTGTTCGCCGCGCGCGGCGTGCCGGTGACGGTGTTCGGCGTGGCGCAGGCGCTGGCCGCCAATCCCGAAGCGGTGCAGGCGATGCACGACGCCGAGTGGGAGATCGCCAGCCACGGCTTGCGCTGGATCGATTACCAACAGGTGCCGGAGGCGACCGAACGCGCGCATATCGCCGCCGCGATCGCGCTGCACACGCAGGTCACCGGTGCGCGCCCGCTGGGCTGGTACCAGGGCCGCACCAGCCCCAACACCGCGCGGCTGGTGGCCGAGGAGGGCGGCTTCGTCTACGACGCCGACAGCTACGCCGACGACCTGCCGTACTACGACCGCCGCCATGGCCGCGCGCAACTGGTGGTGCCGTACACGCTGGACGCCAACGACATGAAGTTCGTCGCCTACAACGGCTTCGCCGACGGCGAACCGTTCTTCCGCTACCTGCGCGACAGCTTCGAGCAACTGTGCGCCGAAGGCGGGCGGATGATGTCGGTGGGCCTGCACGGACGCATCGCCGGACGTCCGGCACGCGCGCTGGCGCTGGCCCGCTTCGTCGATCATGCGCTGGCCAGCGGCCAGGCCTGGATCGCGCGGCGCATCGACATCGCCCGCCACTGGCAGCAGGTGCATCCGGCATGATCGTCGACGCGCCCGAAGTGCTGGCCGAAGTGCAGGCGGCGTTCGCCGACTACGAGCGTGCGCTGATGGCCGACGACGTCGCCGCATTGGACCGGCTGTTCCACGATGCGCCGACCACGGTGCGCTATGGCGTCGGCGAAGCGCTGTACGGCGCCGAGGCGATCCGCGCATTCCGCCGCGGCCGCGGCGGGTCGCCGCAGCGGCGCCTGTTGCGCGTGCAGATCGTCGCCTACGGGCGCGACTTCGCCACGGCCGATGCCGAATTCCTGCGCGAGGGCGCGACCCGGCCCGGCCGCCAGAGCCAGAGCTGGGTGCGTTTCGCCGACGGCTGGAAGGTGGTATCGGCGCATGTGTCGCTGCAGGGCGACCACGCATGAACGGCGTGGACTGGAATGCGCTGCCCGAGGCCGAGTTCGTCGCGCGCCTGCACGCGCTGTTCGAGCATTCGCCGTGGGTGGTGCAACGGGCCGCGGCACGGCGCCCGTTCGCCGACCTGCATGCGGGCCTGCTGCAGGTGCTGCACGCGGCCAGCGCCGACGAGCGGCTGGCCTTGATCCGCGCGCATCCGGAACTGGCCGGCAAGGCCGCGATCGACGGCAGCCTCACCGCGGCCTCGGCTGCCGAGCAGGCGCAGGCCGGGCTGGATCGGCTCACTGCGGAGGAATTCGCACGTTTCCATGCACTCAATGCGGCCTATCGCGCGCGCTTCGATTTTCCGTTCATCGTCTGCGTGCGGCTGACCGACAAGGCCGGGATTCTCGCTGCGATGCAGGCGCGGCTGGCGAATACGCCTGACACCGAGATCGCCACCGCGCTCGACGAGATCGGCAAGATCGTGCGCTTGCGGCTGGAGGCCCTGCAATGAGCGCCGCGGCAGCCGGCGGTTTGCAAGCGTTGTCGGCGCAGGTCGCGCGCGAGCTGCAGTGGCTCGGCCATGGCGGCTCCGACTGGACCCGGCCGCAGCAGCATGGTGCGGAGCATGTCTACGACGTGGTCGTCGTCGGCGGCGGGCAGAGCGGGCTGGGCGCGGCATTCGGCCTGATCCGCGAGCGCATCGCCAATCTCCTGGTGATCGACGAGAACCCGGCCGGACTGGAAGGGCCGTGGGTCACCTATGCGCGCATGGTCACCCTGCGTACGCCGAAGGAACTGAGTGCGCTGGACTTCGGCATGCCGTCGCTGACCTTTCGTGCCTACTGGGAAGCGCTGCACGGCACGCAGGGCTGGGACGCGCTGGGCAAGATCCCGCGCGCGGACTGGATGGACTATCTGCGCTGGTACCGCGAGGTGCTGGGCCTGCCGGTGCGCAACCAGGCGCGACTGCTGCGCATCGAACCGCTGCCGGCGCAGCGCCTGCAGCGGTTGCACCTGGCCGGCGGCGACAGCCTGCTCGCGCGCAAGGTGATCCTGGCGACCGGCATCCAGGGCGGCGGGCAATGGCATGTGCCGCCGCTGGTGGCGCAGAAACTGCCGCGCTCGCGCTACGCGCACACCTCCGAAGCGATCGACTACGCGGCGCTGGCCGGGCGCCGCATCGGCATCCTCGGCGGCGGCGCGTCGGCGTTCGACAACGCCCAGCACGCGCTGGCCGCAGGCGTCGGCGAAGTGCACGTGTTCCTGCGCCGCTCGGAACTGCCGCGGGTCAACCCGATCCGGCACATGGAACGCAGCGGCATCATCCCGCGCTTCGCCGCGCTGCCCGATGCCGACAAGTACGCGATGATGTCCACGTTCTTCCGCCACAACCAGCCGCCGACCAACGACACCTTCGAACGCGCCGCGGCCTGGCCCAATTTCCGCCTGCATCTGGGCAGCCCCTGGCAGGACGTGGCCGAGGACGCCGACGGCGTGCTGGTGACCACGCCGCACGGGCGCCTGCGGTTCGATTTCGTGGTGCTGTCCACCGGCCTGGTCACCGATCCGGCGCTGCGCCCGGAACTGGCCGCGGTGGCCGACGGCATCGCGCGCTGGTGCGACCGCTACCGTCCGCCGCAGGGGCAGGAGGTGCCGCTGCTCGACGCGCATCCCTACCTGGGGCCGGGCTTCGAACTGTTGGCGCGCGCGCCCGAGCACGCTTCGGCGCTGCACGGCCTGTTCGCGTTCAACTATTCCGCGCTGCTGAGCCTGGGCCTGTCGGCGGCGGCGCTGTCCGGGCTCAAGCACGCGTTGCCGCGGCTGGTGAAGGCGGTCGCCGACCAGTTGTTCCTGGACGACCGCGAGGCGATCGTCGGCGCCTACATGGACTACGCCGAACCCGAATTCGTCGGCCAATGGCCGCTGCCGCAACTGGAGGAACGCGTCGGATGAGCACGCTATCGACCCATGTGCTGGACCTGAGCCGCGGCGTGCCCGCCGTCGGCGTGGCGGTGCGGCTGTTCGCCGGCCAGACGCTGCTGCATGCCGGCGTCACCGATGCCGATGGGCGCTGTCCGGCGCTGCGCGAACTGACGCTGGCGGCTGGCCGCTATCGGCTGGAATTCGCGGTGGCCGACTATTTCCGCGGCCAGGGCGTGGCCTTGCCCGAGCCGCCGTTCGTGGACGTGGTGCCGATCGCGTTCGGTCTGGCCGATGCCGCGCACTACCACGTGCCGCTGCTGGTCTCGCCGTTCGGCTATTCCACCTACCGGGGCAGCTGAGATGGACGCGGTGCGGTTCCTGCTCGATGGGAAAGTCCTGGAACTGGATGCGGGGGATCCGACCGCCAGCGTGCTCGATCTGCTGCGCTACCGGCTCGGCCGCACCGGCAGCAAGGAAGGCTGCGCCGAGGGCGATTGCGGCGCGTGCACGGTGCTGGTCGGCGAGCTGGCCGGTGCCGACGGCGCCGAGCGGGTGCGCTGGCGCGCGCTCAACGCCTGCATCCTGTTCGTGCCGATGCTCGACGGCAAGGCGCTGCTGACCGTGGAGAGCCTGGCCGCCGGGGGGGCGCTGCATCCGCTGCAGGACGAATTGGTGCAACGCCACGGCTCGCAATGCGGCTTCTGCACGCCCGGGTTCGTGATGTCGCTGTACGCGCGCAGCATCGGCGCGCTGGGCACCGAGCAGGCGGCGGTCGCCGACGTGATCGCCGGCAATCTGTGCCGTTGCACCGGCTATGGCCCGATCCTGGAGGCCGGCGCGGCGGTGCCGGTCGCGCCCTGCGACGATGCGGACACGCTCGCCGGCTTGCGCGCGCTGCGCCGCCGCACCGCGCTGGCGCAAACGCATGCCGATCCGGCGGCCGGCCGCGTGCGCCGCAGCGTGGCCCCGCGCAGCGCCGACGAACTGGCGGCGTTGCTGCTGGAACGTCCCGACGCGCGCCTGGTCGCCGGCGCGACCGATGTCGGCCTGTGGGTGACCAAGCAGCAGCGCGTCCTCGACGATGTGGTGTTCATCGGCGACATCCCCGAGTTGCGCGAATTGCACGAAACACCCGACGGTCTGAACATCGGCGCCTGCGTGCGCTACAGCGAAGCGCATGCCGCATTGGCCACGTTGCACCCGGCGCTGGGCGAACTGCTGCGGCGCATCGGCGGGACCCAGGTGCGCAACGCCGGCACCATCGGCGGCAACATCGCCAACGGCTCGCCGATCGGCGACATGCCGCCGGCGCTGATCGCGCTCGGCGCCACGCTGACCCTGCGTCGTGGCGACGCACGGCGCAGCTTGCCGCTGGAGGAGTTCTTCCTGGCTTACGGCCGCCAGGCACGGCTGCCCGGCGAGTTCGTCGAAAGCGTCCACGTGCCGCGCCCGGCGGCCGCCACGCTGTACCGCGTGGACAAGCTCAGCAAACGCTTCGACAGCGATATCTCCGCGGTCTGCGGCGCGTTCGCGCTATGCATCGCCGATGGTGTGGTGACGCAGGCGCGGATCGCTTTCGGCGGCATGGCCGGCATTCCGCAGCGCGCGCGTGGCGCCGAACAGGCGTTGCGCGGCCAGCCCTGGAGCGAGGCAACGCTCGAGGCCGCCGCGGCCACGCTGGCGCAGGACTTCAGCCCGCTCAGCGATGCGCGCGGCTCGGCGGCGTATCGCCTGGCGGTGGCCGCGAACCTGCTGCGGCGGTTGTGGATCGGGCATGCGCATCCGCACGAACCGCTGTCGGTGCTGGCCTTGGAACTGGTCGATGGCTGAGGTCCCGACCACCGCGGATGCGGCCTTGCCGCAGGTGCAGCGTTCGCTGCGCCACGACAGCGCGCAGGGGCATGTCAGCGGGCAGGCGCGCTACATCGACGACCTACCCGAGCCGCCGGGCATGCTGCATCTGGCGTTCGGCCTGAGCGAACACGCGCATGCGCGGCTGCTGCGCATGGACCTGGCGCCGGTACGCGCGGCGCCCGGCGTGGTGGCGGTGTTCGCCGCCGCCGATATTCCCGGCGAGAACAACGTCGCCCCGGTCGCGCACGACGATCCGCTGTTCGCGCGCGACGACGTGCTCTATCACGGCCAGCCGCTGTTCGTCGTCGCTGCCGACAGCCACGCCGCGGCACGGCGCGCCGCGCGGCTGGCGCTGGTCGAGTATGCGCCACTGCCGGCGCTGCTCAGCATCGCCAAGGCGCGCGCCGCCGGTGCGGCGCTGGAGCCGGCGCAGCGCATGGCGCGCGGTGGCGACGTCGATGCCGCCCTGGCCGCGGCGCCGCGGCGCTGCAGCGGCGCGCTGGAGATCGGCGGGCAGGAGCATTTCTATCTGGAAGGGCAGATCGCCGTGGCGTTGCCCGGCGAGCAGGGCCAGCTGCATGTGCTGTCCTCGACCCAGCACCCGAGCGAGGTGCAGCACCTGATCGCGGAACTGCTCGGGCTGCGCAGCGCCGACGTGACCGTGGAGGTGCGGCGCATGGGCGGCGCGTTCGGCGGCAAGGAGACCCAGGCGGCGGCGCCGGCCGCGGCCTGCGCGCTGGTCGCCGCACTGACCGGGCGCCCGGCCAAGCTGCGCTACGACCGCGATGACGACATGCGCATCACCGGCAAGCGCCACGACTTCCTGGTCGACTACAGCGTCGGTTTCGACCACGACGGCCGTATCCTGGCGCTGCGCCTGGAACTGGCCTCACGCTGCGGCGCCACCACCGATCTGTCGCTGGCGATCAACGACCGCGCGATGTTCCATGCCGACAACTGCTACTGGCTGCCGGTGGTGGAGATCATCTCGCACCGGCTGCGCACGCACACCGTGTCCAACACCGCGTTCCGCGGCTTCGGCGGGCCGCAGGGCATGCTGGCGATCGAGCGGGTGCTGGACGCGGTCGCCGCCGCGCTGGGCCGCGATGCGCTGGCGGTGCGCCGTGTCAACCTGTACGCGGCGCCGGACCGCAATGTCACTCCCTACGGCATGACCGTGGAGGACAACGTCGCGCCGGCGCTGATCGAGGAACTGGCTGCGCGCACCGATTACGCCGCACGCCAGGCGGCGGTGGCCGCATTCAACGCGCGCCACCGGGTGCTGAAGAAAGGCCTGGCGCTGACCCCGGTGAAGTTCGGCATCAGCTTCACCACCAGCCACCTCAACCAGGCCGGCGCGCTGGTGCTGGTCTATGCCGACGGCTCGGTGCAGCTCAACCACGGCGGCACCGAGATGGGCCAGGGGCTGATGATCAAGGTCGCGCAGATCGTCGCCGACGTGTTCGGCATCGAGACCGAGCGCGTGCGCATCACCGCCACGCGCACCGACAAGGTGCCCAACACCTCGGCCACCGCGGCGTCCTCGGGTACCGACCTCAACGGCATGGCCGCCTACAACGCGGCCAGCGATATCCGCGCGCGCCTGGCGGCGCTGGCCGCCGAGCGCAGCGGCGTGGCGCCGGAGCAGGTGCGCTTCGCTGCCGGCAAGGTCGTCGCCGGCCACCTGGAACTGGAGTTCGGCGCGCTGTGCCGGCAGGCGCACATGGCGCGCATCTCGCTGGCGGCCAGCGGGTACTACGCCACGCCGAAGATCTACTACGACCGCGCCAGCCACCGCGGCCGCCCGTTCTACTACTTCGCCTACGGCGCGGCGCTGAGCGAAGTGGTGATCGACACGTTGACCGGCGAGCACAGTGTGCTGGCGGTGGACGTGCTGCACGACGTCGGCCGTTCGCTGAATCCGGCGATCGATCTGGGCCAGATCGAGGGCGGCTTCGTCCAGGGCATGGGCTGGCTGACCACCGAGGAACTGGTCTACGACGCGCACGGCCGGCTGCTGACCCATGCGCCGTCCACCTACAAGATTCCCACCGCCAGCGATCGCCCGGCGCGGATGGACATCCGCCTGTGGCAGGCCGGCCGCAACGAAGAGGCGACCATCCATCGTTCCAAGGCGGTCGGCGAACCACCGCTGATGCTGGCGATCTCGGTGTTCTCGGCGCTGACCCAGGCGGTGGCCGCGGCGGTGTCGGGTGCTGGCGTGCCGGCGCTGGACGCGCCTGCCACGCCGGAACGGATCCTGGCCGCGATCGCGGCGGGCAACGCCGATGCGCGCTGACTGGAGCCTGCAGGCCGAAGCGGCATTGGCGCGTGGTGCGACCGCGTTGGTCACGGTGCTGGCCACCGCCGGTTCGACCCCGCGCGAGGCCGGCACGCGCATGCTGGTGAGCGCCGACGGCAGCATCGGCACCATCGGCGGCGGCGTGCTCGAGTGGCGCGCCTGTGCGCTAGCGCGCGAGTTGCTCGCGCAGCCGCCGGGCAGTTGGCTAGTGCAGGACTACACGCTGGGCGCGGTCGCGCCGGCGCGCGCGCTGCACTGCAACGGTGCTTGCGCGGACTGCGCGGGACACGCCCAGGCCGACGACCTGCTCGGCCAGTGCTGCGGCGGCCGCGTGCGCCTGCTGCTGGAGCGGCTGGATCCGGCGCGCAGCGACTGGCTGCAAGAGGCGACGTTGGGACGCACGTTGCTGACCCGGCTGCTGCCTGACCGCCTCGATCACCGCATCGGCGATGCGCCATCGCAAGCGCTATCGCTGCGTGCACCGGCGCCCACGGCCGGCGCGCTGCTGGCGCAGGCGATCGGCCCACGGCGCACGCCGCTGTATCTGTTCGGCGCCGGCCACGTCGGCATCGCCATCGCGCATGCGCTGCACGGCCTGCCGTTCGCGCTGGACTGGTCCGATCCGCGCGCGGAGCTGGCGGCTGCCGCCGGCGCGGCGCATCTGGACGAATCCGCATTGCTCGCGCGCGCCGGCGCCGCATCGGACGACGCGCTGCTGCTGATCCTGACCCACGATCATGCGCTGGACTATCGGCTCACCACCGCGGCGCTGGCCGGACGTGCCGGCTTCGTCGGCCTGATCGGCTCGGCCTCCAAGCGCGCGCGGTTCCTGTCGCGATTGCGCCACGACGGCCTGGGCGACGCCGCGCAGGCGCGGCTGACCTGTCCGATCGGCCTGCCGGGGATCGAGGGCAAGGCCCCGGCGGTGATCGCGGTGGCGGTGGTCGCGCAGTTGTTGCTGCGCACATCGGCGTTGGCGGCGCAGCGTTCGATCGCGGATCAGGCGCAAGGGGACGGGCTGCCGCTGCCCCAAGCTGTGCTCGCCGCACGCTGACATCGCCCTTGTAGGAGCGGCTTCAGCCGCGACGAGCGAAGTGAGAGAGGCTCGACTTCGGACACAGCCTGTCGGGGCTGAAGCCCCTCCTACAGTGCACCCAGCCGGCTGTCCGAAGGCGCATGTAGGAGCGGCTTCAGCCGCGACGAGCGAAGTGGGGAGGTTCGACTTCGGGCACAGCCTGTCGGGGCTGAAGCCCCTCCTACAGTGCACTCAGCCCGCTGTCCGAAGGCGCATGTAGGGGCGGCTTCAGCCGCGACGAACGCAGCGGTGTACTTTCCGATGCCGGAAAGCGTCGGGACTGAAGTCCCTCCCACAGTGGACCCTGCCGAGTTGGAATGGGGTCGGGGCCGAAAGCCCCTCCCTGCGCGACGCGACGCCACGCCGCTGTGATACTGCCAGGCCAGGCCAGGCCAGCGTAGCCGCACGCTGCGGCCGCGCCGTACCACGCGCCGTTACGGCAGCCCGGCCAGCCAGTCGTCGTCGGAGCCTTCGTTGATGTCGGCGAACAGCGGGGTGGAGAAGTAGCGCTCGCCGGTGTCCGGCAGCATCGCCAGGATCACCGAACCGGGCGCCGCGGTCTCGGCCACGCGCAGCGCGGTGGCCACGGTGGCGCCGCCGGAGATGCCGGTGAAGATGCCTTCCTCGGCGGCAAGACGGCGCGAGACGGAGATCGCATCGGTGTCCTCCACGCTCAGCACTTCGTCGTAGACCTCGCGGTTGAGCACCTCGGGCACGAAGTCCGGGGTCCAGCCCTGGATCTTGTGCGGCTTCCACTCCTGGCCCTGCAGCAAGGCCGCGCCGGCCGGCTCGGTGGCGGTGATGCGCACGTCCGGACGCGCCACGCGCAGCACTTCGCCGACGCCGGTGAGGGTGCCGCCGGTGCCCCAGCCGCTGACGAAATGATCCAGCCGGCGGCCGGCGAAATCGCGCAGGATTTCCGCGGCGGTGGTGCTGCGGTGGTAGGCGGGGTTGGCCGGGTTGGCGAACTGGCGTGCGAGGAACCAGCCGTGCTGCTGGGCCAGTTCCTCGGCCTTGCGCACCATGCCGCTGCCGCGCTCGGCGGCCGGGGTCAGGATCACCTTGGCGCCGAACGCGCGCATCAGCTTGCGGCGCTCGATCGAGAAGGTCTCCACCATCGTTGCCACGAACTTGTAGCCGCGCGCGGCGGCGACCATCGCCAGGGCCACGCCGGTGTTGCCGGAGGTGGCTTCGACGATCGTATCGCCGGGCTTGAGCAGGCCCTTGGCCTCGGCGTCGAGCACGATCGCGAGCGCCAGGCGGTCCTTGACCGAGCCGCCGGGATTGAACGCCTCGACCTTGACGTACAGGCTCACCTGCTCGGGCGGCAGGCGGTGCAGCTTGACGATCGGGGTATGGCCGATGGTGTCGAGGATGTTGTCGTAGATGGCCATGCGCAGGGTCTCCGGAAAAGGGATGCGGGTCAGGCGGCGTGGGCCAGGGTAGGCACGGCCGGCTTCGGGAAAGGTGAGGGCGGTGCGGTCAGCGGTGCGGCGCCGAACCAGTGCAGGGGGCTCGCCAGCGCGGCCACCTCGCCGAGGATCAGCAACGCCGGCGAGCGCACCTGGTGCGCGCGGGCGGTGTCGGGCAGGTCGGCCAGGGTGCCGACCACCACCCGTTGCTGCGGGCGCGAGCCGTTTTCCACCAGCGCGAACGGCGTGTCGGCGGCGCGGCCGGCGCGCAGCAGGCGTTCGCGCACCGTGTCCAGTCCGGCCACGCCCATGTACACCGCCAGGGTCTGCCGTTCCTGCGCCAGCGCGGCCCAGTCCAGCGTGTCGAACGATTCCTTGCAGTGCGCGGTGGCCAGGCGCAGCGATTGCGCGTGCTCGCGATGGGTCAGTGGGATGCCGGCGTAGGCCGCGCAGGCCAGTGCCGCGGTGATGCCCGGCACCACCGCGTAGGGCACGCCGTGCGCGCGCAGGTATTCCAGTTCCTCGCCGCCGCGGCCGAACACGAACGGATCGCCGCCCTTCAGCCGCACCACGCGGCGCCCGTGTCGCGCGTGCTCCAGCATCAGCGCGTGGATCTGCTCCTGGCGCACGCTGTGGCCGCTGGCCGACTTGCCGACTTCGATCCGTTCGGCGGTGCCAGGCAGCAGTTCCAGGATCGCGGCGCTGACCAGGCGGTCGTGCAGGACCACGTCGGCGCTGCGCAGCGCGCGCAGCGCGTTGAGCGTCAGCAGGCCGGGATCGCCGGGGCCGGCGCCGACCAGGGTCACCGTGCCGGGACGGAGCGCGTGCGCCTGCGCCTGCGCCGCAGCGGCGGATGCGCCGATGCCGTCGCCGGCGGCGTCCGCCGACGCTGTGGCTGCGGCCGGATCGGCTGTGCCGATCGCGTCCTGCGCCAGCACCCGTTGCGCGGCGGCCGCCTGCAGCGCCTGCCGGTTCAGCACGGGGTCGTCGCTGGCGGCGACCAGGTACCACACCGCGTCCAGCCAGGCGCCATCGAAGCGGCCGTGCAGCCACTGGATGCGCCCGGCATCGGCCCAGGCCTGCAATGCCTGCGTCAGTGCCGGCGCGCCAAGCCGCGGCAGCGCGCCGGCCGCGAGCAGCGCCTGCACCTGCCGCTCGGCGGCTGTGCCGCCGCCGACCACCAGTACGGGCCGCTCGCGCAGGTCCGGATACAACGCAATCGGGGCAGGGCTCACGGCGGTCGCAACGCAGGAAGGAGGTGGGAAGAGTGACCGTAGCGCCGGCTTATAGCCTCCGGAAATGACTTCATGCCTCTACCAGATAGCTTTCGGTTATAAGGTGAGTGGCCCATTTCCACTACAGTCGTGGCTGCTCCCGCCAGGCGGCGCCTCGCCCTCGCTCCGATGACGCTGACCCAACTCCGCTACCTCGTCGCCATCGCCGATGCCGATCTCAACATCACCCTGGCCGCGGCGCGCGTGCACGCCACCCAGCCGGGGCTGTCCAAGCAGCTCAAGCAGCTGGAGGACGAACTCGGTTTCCTGCTGTTCGTGCGCAAGGGCCGCAGCCTGGAGACGGTGACCCCGGCCGGCCGCGAGGTGATCGAGCGCGCCCGTGCGGTGCTGGCCGAGGCCAACAACATCCGCACCTACGCCGCCAACCAGCGCCGCGAGAGCCAGGGCCAGCTGACCCTGACCACCACCCACACCCAGGCGCGCTTCGTGCTGCCGCCGGCGGTGGCGCAGATCAAGCAGGCGTATCCGCAGGTCAGCGTGCACCTGCAGCAGGCCGCCGAGAGTGCGGCGCTGGACCTGCTCAGCCAGGGCGATGCCGACATCGCCATCGTCAGCACCGCCGGCAGCGAGCCGGGCGCCGGCATCGCGGTGCCGCTGTACCGCTGGCGGCGGCTGGTGCTGGTGCCGCGTGGGCATGCGCTGGACGTGCCCAAGCGGGTGCCGGACATGGCCGCGCTGGCGGTGCAGCCGCTGATCAGCTACGAATCCTCGACCCGCTCCGGCTCTTCGTTGCAGCGCGCCTTCGCCCGGCTCGGGCTGGAGCCGAGCATCGCCCTGACCGCGCTCGACGCCGATCTGATCAAGACCTACGTGCGCGCCGGGCTCGGCGTCGGCCTGCTCGCGGAAATGGCGGTGCATGCCGGCGACACCGACCTGCGCGCCTGGCCGGCGCCGCCGGAGATCCCCGAGTGCATCGCCTGGGCGGTGCTGCCGCGCGACCGCGTGCTGCGCGACTACGCGCTGGAACTGGTGCATGTGCTGGCGCCGCAGATCGACACCCGCGACCTGCGCCGGGTCATGGAAGGCAACCAGGAACCGGACTGGCCGACCCCGCCGACCTGGGAAGAGCTGACCCAGACCATCACCAGCTGAGCGGCGCCGCTGCGGCGTCTTCGCCGCGCCTGGCGCTTGCCGCTCCGGTCGGGCGATATCCGCAGCGGCGCTCGCCGGTGGCGCCGCGCACACGGCGCGCTCGTCGCTGCGCGCCGATGCCGCGCCGTTCGGGCATGCCATTGCCATCCTTGCGCGCGGCCGCTACGGTGCGCGCTCTTTTATCCGAAACAAGGATGTCCATGCACCCCGTCCTCCAGCAGAACCTGTTCTTCGTCAAGGAGCAGGTCGGCATGTTCAAGGCCGCCAACAACTACGACGTGTTCGATCCGCAGAGCAACCAGAAGGTGCTCGAATGCCGCGAGCCGAACCTGGGCCTGTTCACCAAGATCTTCCGTTTCAGCGACTACAAGCGCATGACCCCGTTCCATGTGGAGGTGCGCACCCCGAACGGGCAGAAGGTGCTGACGGTCAAGCGCGGTTTCTCGCTGTTCCTGTCCAAGGTCGAGGTGCTGGACGAACACGATCGCCTAGTCGGTTCCTTCAGCCAGAAGTTCTTCTCCATCGGCGGCAAGTTCGACGTGCTCGATGCGCGCGAGAAGCTGGTGTGCACGCTGCGCGGCAAATGGACCAGTTGGGATTTCCGCTTCGTGCAGGGCGAGCGCGAACTGGCGCGGGTGTCCAAGAAGTGGGCCGGGCTGGGCAAGGAGCTGTTCACCTCGGCCGACAACTACATGCTCGCGATCGAGAATGCGGTGCCGAGCGAGGACGACGTGCGCATCCTGATCATGGCCGCGGTGCTGTGCATCGACATGGTGCTGAAGGAATAACCCGCAGTGCCGCGCGCCACGGTGCGCGCGGTGCGGTGGCGCTCAGGCGTTGGTCGCGCTCGCCAGCGGCAGCGTGACCGAGAAGCGGCTGCCCTGGCCCGGGCGGCTGCGCACCTCGACACTGCAGCCCAGCGTCTCGGCGGTGCGGCGCACGATCCACAGTCCCAGGCCGAGTCCTTCGCTGCGCGGATCGGCCTGGCGGAACGCCTGGAACAGGGTGCGCAGGCTGTCGCCGTCCATGCCGATGCCGCTGTCGATGATCTCCACCACCACGTGATCGCGCCGGCGCCGGCAGCCGATCAGCACCGAGCCGTGCTCGGTGTACTTGACCGCGTTGCCGAGCAGGTTGCCGAGCAACGTGGCCAGCAGCGTGGCGTGGCTGCGCACGCGCAGGTTGGTCGGCACGTAGCGCAGCCGCAGTCCCTTGGCCGCGGCCTGCGGCCGCCAGGTGTCCAGGATCGGGCCGAGCAGCTCGCCCAGGGCCACCTCGCCTTGCACCGGCAGGCTGTGCTCACCGCCGGCGACCGCGCTGGTGGCGAGATCGTCCAGGCCGGCGGCGACCTGGTTCAGCGCCTTGCGCGCCTCGTCCAGCGGCACGCTGCCGACCGCATCGAGTTGGCGCTGGACCTTGGCCAACGCATAGGACGCCGTGCGCAGCGGCGTCTTCAGGTCGTGGCCGGCGATGGCCAGCAGGCGGCTGCGGTAATGGTTGGATTCCTGCGCCAGCGCCAGTGCCTTGCGCAGTTCCAGCTGCGCCATCGCCTGCCGCGCCAGCGCGCGCAGCGCTTCGATCTGTTCGTAGGTCAGCTGCCGCGCGCGCCGGTCGAGCACGCAGACGGTGCCCAGCGGCAGGCCGTCGGAGGTCTTCAGCAAGGCGCCGGCGTAGAAATGCAGGCGTTCTGCGCCGGTGACCAGCGGATTGGAGGCGAAGCGCGGATCCTCGCGCGTATCCGGCACCAGCAGCAGGTCGTCCTCGAGCAATGCGTGCGCGCACAGCGAGGTCGCCAGCGGGGTTTCCCGGGTGCCCAGGCCGATCTCGCTCTTGAACCACTGCCGCTCGCTGTCGATCAGGTTGACCACCGCGATCGGGGTCTGGCAGATCATCGCCGCCAGGCGGGTGATGTCGTCGAAGGCCGGCTCGCGCGGCGTGTCCAGGATCGCGTAGCTATGCAACGCGTCCAGGCGCAGCGTTTCGTTGCCGGGCTTGGCGGCGCAATAGACCGGGCCGGCAGCGGGTGCGACGGAAGACATGCGAACGGCTCGGCGACGGTGAGTCGCTCAGTCTATGGTACCGATCACACATTTTGACGACGCGGTCTTCACGTCGACGCAACGACCGCCGGCGGTGCCGCGCCCGATGCCGCGGCCAGGGAATCGGTGCCCGGCCGGCGTTCGCTGTAGCGGTCGACCAGGTACGGCGCCAGGTCGCGGGTGAGCAGGGTGAACTTGAGCAGTTCCTCCATCACGTCCACCAGCCGGTCGTAATAGGGCGAGGGAAGCATCCGTCCGGGGGTGTCGAATTCCTGCCAGGCCTTAGCCACCGACGACTGGTTGGGGATGGTTAGCAGGCGCATCCAGCGGCCGAGCACGCGCATCTGGTTGAGCGCATTGAACGACTGCGAGCCGCCGGACACCTGCAGCAGCGCCAGGGTCTTGCCCTGGGTGGGGCGCAGCGCGCCCTGGCTGAGCGGGATCCAGTCGATCTGCGCCTTGAGCACGCCGCTCATCGCGCCGTGCCGTTCCGGCGAGGACCAGACCATGCCTTCGCTCCACAGGGTCAGCTCGCGCAGTTCCTGCACTTTCGCATCGCTGTCGGGGGCGGCGTCGGGCAGCGGCAGGCCGCGCGGATCGAACAGGCGCGTTTCCGCGCCCATCGCCTGCAGCAGCCGCGCCGCTTCCAGCGCCAGCAGCTTGCTGTAGGAGCGCTCGCGCAACGAGCCGTACAGCAGCAGGATGCGCGGCGGATGCGTGGCGCGGGCGGCGCTCGGCGCCAGCGGATCCGGGCGCACGAACGCGGCCGGGTCCAGGTTCGGCAGCTCGGACAGGTCAACCGACACGGCGGCCGTCCGCGTCGATCAGGGGTTCGCCGTCTTCCTTGGCGAAGGCGCCGCGCTGCGGCGAGGGCAGGATCTCCAGCACCGTTTCCGACGGCCGGCACAGGCGCGTGCCCAGTGCGGTGACCACGATCGGCCGGTTGATCAGGATCGGGTGCTGCAGCATCGCGTCGAGCAATGCGTCGTCGCTCAGCGCCGGGTCGTCCAGGCCCAGTTCGGCGTAGGGCGTGCCCTTCTGCCGGATCGCCTCGCGCAGCGGGATGCCCAGTGCCGCGATCAGCGCCTGCAGGGTGGCGCGGTCCGGCGGGGTCATCAGGTATTCGACCACGGTCGGTTCCACGCCGCTGTTGCGGATCAGTCCGAGGACATTGCGCGAGGTGCCGCAGGCGGGGTTGTGGTAGATCGTGATGGCGCTCATCGGGAGACTCGGTGCGATAGGGAGGAGGGCGCTGCGCTATGGCACGCGCGCGGCGGCGGGCGCTGCAGCGTCGGGGGAACAGCTGCCATTGCCGCAGCAGTTTTCGGTCAGGAAGCCGATCAGCGCGTACATGCGCGCGTAGTCGGCGCGCAGCCGGATCACCCGGCCCTGGCGTTCGTCGGCGATCAGGCCGGCCCCGCGCAGCACATGCAGGTGCGCGGTCAGCGTGGCCGCGGCCAGGCCCAATGCGGCGCGTAATTCGCCCACCGCCATGCCGTCCGGCCCGGCCTGGACCAGCGCACGGTAGGCGGCCAGGCGGTGCCCGTGGGCGAGCGCGCGCAGGGCGGAAACGGTGCTGTCGGTGTCCATCAATTCGATAATTCCAGAAATTACGAAATGAAGCAAGCGCGTGGCCCCGTTCCACAAACGACGACGGGCGCATCGCTGCGCCCGCCGGGTGGAGCCGTTGTGCGGCGCTCAGGTCGGCATGTCCTCGATCTGCAGGTACACCATGGTCTGGTTGAGCAACTGGTAGGCCACTTCGCCGAAGGTCACCGGTCCGATCAGTTCGCCGGTGCGCTTGCCCTCCAGTTCCGAGTACAGGAAGTTGAGGATGCAGTTGCAGCTGAACTCGGGGCTGCTCACGGTCTGTGGCAATTGCCGCGAGAATTCCTCGACGTAGTTGGCCACCGGTGCGGCGATGCGGTACTCCACGCCGCGGAACACCGGCGCGTAGAGCGTGACCTTGCGCGCGTCCTGGTCGATCGACTGGATGCTGGCGTTGATCTTCTCGCCGTTGTAGTCGGCGACCAGCGGCAGCCGCACGTCGATCTGGTTGGCGGTGAGGTATTCGGCGAAGTCGCGCGGCTCGCCGTTGACCAGCGCCTGGCCGACGTCGAAGCCGTCCTGGGCGAAGGTGATCACGTCGCCATCGCCCTGCTCGAAGCAGTTGACGATCCCGACCGAGACCATCTTGTCCTCCGGCAGCGTCGCGTGCAGCGCCACGCAGCCTTCGCTGTAGGATTTGCCGCTGGTGCCGTCGTAGATGCGCGGCGCCAGCTTGCCCAGGTCCGCCAGGTCCACGCCGGACACCCAGCCGACGATGTTCTTCATGAACAGCCCGGGGTAGTCGGGCGAATCCTGCGCATAGCGCACGTGCGCCTGGCTGGTCGCCGGCAGGATGATCACGCTGAAGCCGTGATCGGGCGAGTCGCTGGCGATGGACGGCAGTTCGCCCACGTCGTACCAGCGCACGCTCGAGCCGCTGACGCAAGGACCCTGCTCGCTGACGAAGATCAGTTCGCGGCTGTGGGTGCCGCCTTGCTTGTCCATGAAATAGGGGATGGTGCCGCCAATCCAGTTGCCCTTGGGCAGGCTGTCGAGCAGGGCCTGGTCGCCGGCCAGGTACAGCGTGGCGCCGGATTGGATCTTCTGCGCCGCTTGTTCGCGTGTCATCAGCATGTCGCTTCTCCTCAGAAGTGGGCCTGCAGCTCGGCCTTGTAGAGATTTTCGTATTTGCTGAAGAACGCGTGCGCCTCGTCGATGCAGGCCTGTACGGTCTGCGGCGACGCATCGCTTTTCAACTTGCGCGCGCACTGGCTCAGCATCATGTTCCCGGCGAATACCTTGAACTGCAGCTTGGTATCGCCGCGGAGCAGCGGAACCCACTTGGGATGGCTTTTGCTCGGAATCATCTTCGTCCCTCCACGGATGAAGTCTTCGAATGGCCGACGCACAGGCGTGGCTTCGGTGCAGGTATCGACACGGCCCGACAGGGCTTGAGCACCGCGCCACGCTGTAAGCGATTCCTGTCGCCGAAGTGGGGGCTGGGTCACTGCCGCGGCCGGATCGGCGCGCCGTGTGCGGTCGCCCGGCGGCATGCACACCGCGCGTCCCGCCTTGCCGCACATGCGTCAAGCTGTCGCAGGGCCTTCCGCGAGCCGGGCAACAGGCCCTAGACTGCGGCGGTGATCCGTCGCCGCCAGCCAACGTCGCTTTGGGGAGCGCTCGCCCTGCTGGCGATCGCGCTGATGCTGGCTGCGCCGTTGCTGAGCCGTTGGCAGCAGGCGCGGTCCGGCGACTGGGCCGCTGCCGCGGCGGAGGCGCTGTGCACCAGCCGCGGCCTGCAATCGGTGCTTGCGTTGCCTGCGGCGTCGTCGCCTGCCCACGCCGGCGTCCATGACGACGGCGGCATGGCGCACGAGCAGGCGTGCGATTACTGCCTGCTGGCCGCGCGCCTGCTGCCCTTGCTGGCGTTGCTGTTGCTGGTGTTGCCGTGGTTGCGCCAGCGCGCGCCGCTGGCCGCGCCGCGCGCGCCGGTGGTGGACACGGGCATCTGGCGCGCTCACGCCGCACGCGGGCCTCCGCTGTACTCCTGAAACACGAACGGCTGTTCTTTCGTGCCGTGGCGTCGCCGCGGCGCGTCTTCGTGCTGATGGAGCCATCGATGATCCGTTTCTTTTCCGTGCCGCGTCTGGCGGCGTACGGCTGCGCCTGTTTCGCGGCCAGCGTCTCCCTGCCGACGCATGCCGGCGACGGCGGCGTGCAACCGCCCGTCGGCGATTCCGCCTTGACCCTGGGCAAGGTCCAGGTCCGGGCCGATCCGCTGTCCTTGCCGACCGCGCGCAGCGTTCTCAGTTCCGTGGACATCCTCGGCGGCGACCTGCTGCAGGACCAGCATGTGGACTACAGCTGGGAGCTGCTGATGCGCGCGCCCGGGGTGCAGGTCACTCAGTTCAAGATGGGCACCGACGCCGGCCGTTTCTCGTTCCGCGGCTTCAACGGCGAAGGCCGGGTCAACGCGGTCAAGCTGCTGATCGACGGCGTTCCCAGCAACGACAACGCCGGCGGCATGCCGTACCTGGATGCGGTGTTTCCGCTGGACATCGCCGCGATCGAGATCGTGCGCGGCACCAACGATCCGCGCTACGGCTTGAACGCCATCGCCGGCAGCGTCGATGTGCTGACCCGCAGCGGCGGCAACGACGGCCGCGCCAGCGTCACCGCCGGCAGCTTCGGCACGCGCGAGGTGCAGGCCAGCCAGGGCATCGAACGCGGCGGCTGGAGTCAGAACTATTTCGCTGCCTGGCGCGACAGCGATGGCTACCGCGACCATGCCGACGCGCGCAAGCGTGCCTTCGCCGGCAAGTGGTTCTACACCGCGCCGGACGCGGCCTGGCGGGCCGGGCTCAGTGCGCGCTACTACCGCAACGAAGCGCTGGAAGCAGGCTATCTGGATTACGCCAGCGCACAACGCGCACCGCGCAGTTCGCCCGACTATGCGCGCGACGACCGCAGCGAACGCCAGACCGGGCAGGTGAGCCTGCACCTGGATGCGCAATTGGCCGATGCCGTGCAGGGCAGCGCCACGCTGTACTGGAATCGCTACCAAAACCAGCGCTGGGTGCGCTTCACCGCCGCCGGCGCGCAGCAGGAGCGCGATACCGACGAGACCCAGCGCGGTTTCCTGGCCAAGGCCAGCTGGCGTCCCGAAGTGGACTGGGTGACGTCGTTCGCGCTGGAAGGCGGCGTCGACGGGCAATGGCAGGACAACACCTCGCAACGCTATCGCACGGTGGCGCGGGTGCGCACCGCGCCGCTGCGCGACTGGGATTTCGATCTGGACACGCGCGGGGTCTATGTGCAGGCGGTGATCCGCCCGTTCGCGCGTTTGCAACTGGTGCCGGCCTACCGCGTGGATTGGGTCGACGGCAGCTTCCGCGACCGGCTCGGCGGCGCGCGCTACCCGGCCTACGCCTACGGCGCGATCAAGCAGCCCAAGCTCAGCGCGGTGTTCGCGCTGACCGCGCAGACCAGCGCCTATGCCAACCTGGGCCGCACCTTCCAGATCGGCAGCGGCAACGGCGCCTACCGCAGCCAGCCCGGCAACCTGGCTCCGTCGTACAACGACGGCTGGGAAGCCGGCCTGAAGTTCGCCGACGCCAAGCGGCTGGATGCGCGCATCGCCTATTGGGAGCAGCGCGCGTCCGACGAGGTGGCGACCATCCTCGGCGTCGATGGCACGGTCGGCACCGGCGAGGTCGGCAACGTCGGCAAGACCTTGCGTCGCGGTTGGGATGCGCAGCTGACCCTGCGTCCTGACGAGCGCTGGACGCTGTGGCTGGCGTATTCGCGGCAGCGCGCGCTGATCGTCACGCCCGATCCGAGCGCGCCGGCCACGCGTGGCAAGGAGATCGAGAACGTGCCGCACTACCTGGCCACCGCCGGCATCGACTGGCAGGCCACGCCGCGGCTGAAGCTGTCGGCCTGGGGCAATGCGCAAGGCGACTACTACCTGGAACGCAGCAATACGCTGGGCCGCTACGGCGGCTACGCGCTGGCCAATGTCGGCGCGACGTGGGCATGGCGCGCGCAGCGCGAGCTGTCGCTGCAGCTGAAGAACCTGACCGATCGCCACTACGTCTACGCCTGGTACGACAGCGGCTCGTCCGGCTACTCGCCGGGCGACGGCCGCGCGTTGTACGCCAGCCTCAGTTGGGGATGGTGATGGCGATGCCGAACCCGACGGCAGCGCCGCCGGCGCGCTTCTACCGCGCCGTGTGGCGCTGGCATTTCTACGCCGGCCTGCTGGTGCTGCCATTGCTGGCGTGGCTGGCGCTGACCGGTGCCGCCTTCGTCTACCAGCAGCCGATCGATGGCTACTTCCACCGTGCGCTGAAGACGGTGCAGGTGCCGGCGCAGGCACGGGCCGTCGCGCCGCAGCGCCTGCTCGCAGTGGCGCTGGCGGCGCAGCCTGGGCAGGCATTGCGCTACACCACGCCGCTGCGGCGCGATGCGTCGGCGGAAGTGACCGTGGGGACCGCCGATGGCCGCCGCGTGGTGGTGTACGTGGATCCGTATCGATCGCGCGTGCTGGGCAGCTTGCCCGAGCACGGCACGGTGGCGTGGACGATCCGGCGCCTGCACAGTCTCGCGCTGGTCGGGCCGTGGGCCAGCGCACTGATCGAAGTGGCCGCGGGCTGGGCGATCCTGCTGGTGCTGACTGGCGTCTACCTGTGGTGGCCGCGCGGCCGCCGCGGCGGCGTCACGACGGTGCGCGGACGGCCGCCGCAACGCGTGTTCTGGCGCGATACGCATGCGCTGACCGGCAGCGTGGTCGGCGCGATGCTGCTGTTCCTGGCGCTGACCGGGATGCCGTGGTCATGGTTCTGGGGCGCGCAGGTCAACCGTCTCGCCAATGGCCACCACTATGGCTATCCGGCTGGCCTGCGCGTGGACGTGCCGATGTCCACGCAACGCCTGAGCGACGCAGAGGTGCCGGCCTGGTCGCTGCGCCAGGCGCGGTTGCCGCAGTCGCAGCTGCCGCAGACTGCAGCGATGCCGATGCCGATGCCGATGCCGATGCCCGCGGCGGCGAATGCGGATGCTGCTTCGGCATCGAACGCGGCGGACAACGGCAACGATGCGCATGCGGAGCATGCCGCGCATGGCGGCATGGCGATGAACGCCATGGAGGCGATGGCGCCGGCACCCGGCGCGATCGGCCTGGACGCGGCGGTGGCGCGGTTCCAGGCGCGGGGTATCGCTGCCGGCTACAGCGTGGCGCTGCCGCGCGGCGTGCGCGGTGTCTACACCGCGTCGGTGTATCCGCCGGATCTTGCGCAGCAGCGGGTGATCCACCTCGACCAGTACAGCGGCAAGGTGCTGCTGGACATGCGCTACGCCGATTACGGGCCCATGGCGAAGGCCTTGGAATGGGGCATCAACGTGCACCTGGGGCAGCAATACGGCACGTTCAATCAGCTGCTGCTGATCGTCTCGTGCATCGGCATCCTGCTGTTGTGCGTCAGCGCCGCGCTGATGTGGTGGAAGCGGCGCCCGGCCGGCGGATTGGGCGTGCCGCCGCTGCCGGCGGACCGGCGCACCTTGCGCGGCGTGCTCGTGCTGCTGGCGATCGGCGGCGTGCTGTTCCCGCTGGTCGGGGTGTCGCTGTTGCTGATGCTGGCGCTGGATTGGTGGTGGGTGCTGCGGCGGGAGTGACGCGGTGCTGTTTGGCGCATGGGGTTCGCAGCCAATTCGCTGGGTGTACTGCGTGAGGACGTCGGTCCCGATGGCATCAGCATCAGAATCCGCAAGGTTCCTCGTTCTGCTCGTCGCGACTGAAGTCGCTCCCACAAGGGGCTCGCGGTCGGCTCACCGGGTGCCCTGTGGGAGGGGCTTCAGTCCCGGCTGTATCCGAAGCCGGAAGGTTCACCGCTTCGTTCGTCGCGGCTGAAGCCGCTCCTACAGGAGCTGCGCGAGGTGTCTGCTGGGTGCGCTGTAGGAGGGACTTCCGTCCCGGCTGTATCCGAAGCCGTAAGGTTCACCGCTTCGTTTGTCGCGGCTGAAGCCGCTCCTACAGGGGCTGCGCGAGGTGTCTGCTGGGTGCGCTGTAGGAGGGACTTCAGTCCCGACCGTATCCGAAGCTGGAAGGTTCATCGCTGCGTTCGTCGCGACCGAAGTCGCTTCCACAGAAAAGGCGGGCGCGGGCTCGCAGAGGGCCTGCGACAAGCTCGCCTCAGATGTCCTCGTGGATGCCGCACTCGCGCTTGAGGCCGAAGAAGCGGGTGTCTTCCTCGCGCATGCCCGGTTCCCAGCGGCGGGTGGTGTGGAAGTCGCCGATCGACACGTAGCCTTCTTCCCACAGCGGATGGTACGGCAGGCCGTGCTGCTGCATGTACTGCCACAGGTCGCGGTCGCTCCAGTCGGCGATCGGGTTGATCTTGTAGCGCTCGCCGCGCTTCTGCACGAACGGGGTCTGCGCGCGGCTGTCGGACTGGCTGCGGCGCAGGCCGGTGAACCAGGTGCCGACCTTCAGTTCGTCCAGCGCGCGGCGCATCGGCTCGACCTTGCGCAGGTTGTTGTACTGCTCGATGCCGACCATGCCCTGTTCCCACAGGCGGCCATGGCGCGCTTCCATCCAGGCGCGACTGACCAGCGGCCGGTACACCTTGAGGTTGAGCTTGAGCTTGTCGGTGAGCGCGTCGGCGAAGCGGTAGGTTTCGGCGAACAGGTAGCCGGTATCGATCAGGATCACCGGGATGTCCGGCAACTGCTGGGTCAGCAGGTGCAGCGTCGCCGCCGACTGCGCGCCGAAGCTCGACGACAGCGCGGCCTCGGCCGGGCCGTGTTCGAGCGCCCAGGCCACGCGCTGCACGGCGGTCATCGGCGCCAGCAACGCGTTGACCGCGTCGAGGTCCCATGCCGTGGCCGGCGCGTTGGCGGAATCGTGGTGGGCGGAGGCGGGCAGGGCGCTCATGCGTGCAGTTCCGAAGGAATGAGATGGCGGTGGGTGGGGTAGGCAGGCAGCGCGACCAGGCCGCTGCGGTGCAGGAAATCGCCGAAGCCCTCGTCGGCGTCGCGTTCGTTGGCGTAACGCGCGAACAGCGGATCCAGCGCGTCGAGGATTTCCGGCTCGCCGATGTTTTCGCGGTACAGCGTGTTCAGGCGCTGGCCGCGGTGATCGGCGCCGAGCATCAGGTTGTAGCGGCCGGGGGCCTTGCCGACCAGCGCGATCTCGGCCAGATACGGCCGCGAGCAACCGTTCGGGCAACCGGAGATGCGCAGCAGGATCGGCGCCTCGCGCAGCCCGTGCCGGTCCAGCAACGGCTCCAGCTTGCCGGCGAAGTCGGGCAGGTAGCGCTCGGCCTCGGCCATCGCCAGGCCGCAGGTCGGCAGCGCCACGCAGGCCATCGCCGCGCGCGCGAGCGCGGTACGCGCCTGGTTGCCGGCGTCCAGCGCGTGCGCGCGCACCAGGGTGTCGATCGCCTCGCGCTGCGCGGCCGGAATGCCGGCGATGACCAGGTTCTGGTTGGAGGTCATGCGGAAATGCGCGCCATCGCCGTCGCGCTGCAGCAGTTCGGCGATCTCGCGCAGGCCGCTGAGATGGCGCGCGCCGCCGTCATGGTCGGCGATGCGCCCGGCCGGCAGCGACAGGGTCAGGTGCGCACGGCCATCCTCGCCTTCGCTCCAGCCGTAGCGGTCGCCGTTGTGCTCGAACGCGAACGCGCGGGTCGGCTGCAGCGCGATGCCGGCGCGGCGCTGGATCTCGGCGACGACCACATCCAGGCCGTGGTCGTCGATGGTGTACTTGAAGCGCGCGCGCTTGCGCACGGTGCGGTTGCCGAGATCGCGCTGGGTGGTGACCACGGCGGTGGCGACATCGAGCAGCTGGTCGCGCGCGATGAAGCCGATCACGTTGGCCACGCGCGGATAGGTCTCGGCGTCGCCATGGGTGGCGCCCATGCCGCCGCCGATGCTGACGTTGTAGCCGGCCAGTTCGCCGTCCGCGCCGAGCACGCCGATGAAGCCCAGGTCGTTGGCGAACACGTCCACGTCGTTGATCGGCGGCAGCGCGAAGCCGATCTTGAACTTGCGCGGCAGGTAGGTGTCGCCGTAGATCGGCTCCTGTTCCTGGCCGCTGCCGACGATCTGCTCTTCGTCCAGCCAGATCTCGTAGTAGGCGCGGGTATTGGGCAGCAGGTGTTCGGACACGCGCGCCGCATCGGCGTACAGCGTGGCGTGCGCGCGCGAGGCCAGCGGGTTGGCGGCGACCTGCACGTTGCGGTTGACGTCGCCGCAGGCGGCCAGGGTATCGATCAGCGCGGCGTTGATCGCCTGCATCGTCGCCTTCAGCTCGCGCTTGATCACCCCATGGAACTGGAACGCCTGGCGCGTGGTGACGCGCAGCGAGTGGTTGCCGTAGGTGGTGGCGATGGCGTCGAGCTTGCGCCACTGCTCCGGGGTGATCACCCCGCCCGGCGTGCGCGTGCGGATCATGAACTGGTAGGCCGGTTCGAGCTTCTGCCGGCGCCGCTCGTCGCGCAGGTCGCGATCGTCCTGCTGGTAGCTGCCGTGGTACTTGATCAGCGTCTGATCGTCCTCGCGCAGCGCCCCGGTGACCGGATCGGCCAGGCTCTGCAGCAGCGACCCGCGCAGGCGGCGGCTTTCGGCTTTGATGTCTTCGACGGAGTGGCTCATGGCAGCAGGGATTCGTGATTTGGGATTCGGAATTGGCAAAGCGGACCGACGGGTGAACACAGCAAAAGATCGCAACACTCCAGAAATGCGCTCTTGCGAATCCCCAATCCCGACTCCCCAATCCCAGCCTCAATACACATCGCGCGCATACCGCCCCTCCCGCTGCAGCGCCGTGAGATAGGCTGCTGCATCCTCGGCGCTACGCGCGCCGTGCTCGATCACGATCTGCTGCAGCGTGGCGTGGACGTCCTTGCCCATGCCGATCGCGCCGCACACGTACAGGTGCGCGCCGTTCTGCAGCCAGTCGTAGACGTCGCGGCCGTGTTCGCGCAGGCGCTGCTGCACGTACACCTTGTCCGGCACGTTGCCGTCGCGCAGCGGCTGCACGTCGCGCGAGAACGCCAGGTCCAGGCGCTGCAGTTCGCCGCTGCGCAGCGCCTGCTGCCACTCGGCCTGGTACAGGAAGTCCTGGTTGAAGTGGCGGGCGCCGAAGAACAGCCAGTTGCGGCCGCCGGCGCCGCTCTCGGCGCGTTCCTGCACGAAGCCGCGGAACGGCGCCACGCCGGTGCCGGGACCGATCATCAGGATGTCGCGGCTGGCGTCGGCCGGCACCCGGAAACGTTCGTTGGGTTCGATGTAGACCGGGGCGCTGTCGCCTTCGGCCAGGGCGGCCAGAAAGCCGCTGGCCGCGCCGCCATGGGCGTGGCCGTGCGCCTGGTAGGCCAGCACGTCGACGGCAAGGTGGACTTCATCGCCGACCCGCTTGCGGCTGGAGGCGATCGAATACAGGCGCGGGGCCAGGGGCCGCAGCGCCTCAAGCAGTGCGCTGTGGTCCCAATCCGCCGGCCAGCGTCGCAGCACGTCGATCACCTGGTGATCGGCCAGCAACGCCGCCAGACCGGCGGTCTGGGTAGGGTCGAGCAACTGCTCCAGCGCCGGGGCGGCTGAGCGGCGGGCGACCGCGGCCAGGAACGGCCGCGAGGCCCGGGTCAGTTCGCGATGCGCGGCGAGCCACTCGTGCAGGGGAAGAGTCTGCGCATCGACGGTGACGTCGGCATGACCGTCGAGTCGCGTCGCCGTCAAAATGGCCTCGACCAGCGCCGGCGGATTGCGGTGGCGGATGCCCAGCGCGTCGCCGGGTTCGTAGTGCAGGCCGCTGCCGGCCAGCGACAGTTCCAGGTGGCGCACGTCCTTGTCGGCCTGGCCATGCGCGGCATAGCGCGGACCCTTGAAATCGCGGCCGCTGATGCGCTGGTTGGCCAGCACCTCGGCGGCGAACGGGCGCTCGTGGTTCCACGCCGCCGCGGCGCTGCTGCGCAGCGGGGTCACCGTCGCCGACGGCGCGGCCGCGCTCTTCAGCAGCTCGCGCGCCTGCGTCAGCGCCTGCGCGCGCCACGGGGTCGCCACGGTGTCGATGTCCAGGTCGGCCTCGCCCAGTGGCAGCAGCCGCTGCGCGCCGAGTTCGGCCAGGCGCGCATCGATGCGCTTGCCGATGCCGCAGAAGTCGGCGTAGCTGGAATCGCCCAGGCCGAGCACCGCGTACTTCAGTTCCGGCAGCTTGGGCGCGCGGCGGCCCTGCAGGAATTCGACCAGGCCGATCGCGTCGTCCGGCGGATCGCCTTCGCCCTGGGTGCTGATGACCACGTACAGCAGGCGCTCGCTGGCCAGTTCGCGGGTCGGGTAGGCGTCGGCGCGCAGCAGGCGGACCGTCAGCCCGGCGGCCTCGGCGTCGGCCGCCAGTTGCTCGGCGGCGCGGCGGGCGTTGCCGGTCTGGCTGCCGTAGACAATGCTCAGCCGCTGCGCGGCCTGGCTGGTCGCGGCGCCGCCCGGCAACACCGCCAGCGAGGGCGGCGCATGGCCCTGGCCCTGGGCCAGGCCGGCGGCATAGCCGGACAGCCACCACAGGCTGGCCGCATCCAGCCCCTCCACCGTCCGCGCCAGCAGCGCCTTGCGCTCGTCGGGCAAGGGGCTGGGCGGCAACGCGGGCGAGGCGGCGGTCATGACCGGTCCGGGTGGGAAGAAGGGATGACCGATGTTAGGGATTCGTTGCGCGGGGCAGAAAGGAGCAGGGGTTATCGGCTTATGCCCCCCGCTTATTTCAGTGCCTGCCAGACCCATCACACACTGCCGGCCCCGGTCGCCCCAGGCGCCGCGGCCGCTGCTACCCTCTGTACGTACCCCTTCCCAACGAGCCTTGCGTTGTCCCCGATGCGTTCTTCCGCCCTGTCCCACCTCGACCGGCTCGAGGCCGAAAGCATCCACATCTTGCGCGAGGTGGCCGCCGAGTTCCGCAATCCGGTGCTGCTGTATTCGGTCGGCAAGGACAGCTCGGTGCTGCTGCACCTGCTGCTGAAGGCGTTCGCGCCGGCGCCGCCGCCGATCCCGTTGCTGCACGTGGACACGCGCTGGAAGTTCCGCGAGATGATCGCGTTCCGCGACCGCCGCGCCGCCGAAACCGGGGTGGACCTGCGCGTGCACATCAATCCCGACGGCATCGCCCAAGACATCGGCCCGTTCACGCACGGCGCGACCGTGCATACCGACGTGATGAAGACCCAGGGCCTGAAGCAGGCGCTGGACCAGGGCCGGTTCGACGCGGCGATCGGCGGCGCGCGCCGCGACGAGGAGAAGGCGCGGGCCAAGGAGCGGGTGTTCTCGTTTCGCAACGACAAGCATCGCTGGGACCCGAAGAACCAGCGCCCGGAGCTGTGGAATCTGTACAACGCCCGCGTCCATGCCGGCGAGAGCGTGCGCGTGTTCCCGCTGTCCAACTGGACCGAGCTGGATATCTGGCTGTACATCTACCGCGAAGCGATTCCGGTGGTGCCGCTGTATTTCGCCGCCGAACGCCCGGTGGTGGAGCGCGACGGCGCGCTGATCCTGGTGGACGACGCGCGGCTGCCGCTGCGCGACGGCGAAGTGCCGCAGCGGCGACAGGTGCGGTTCCGCACCCTGGGCTGCTACCCGCTGACCGGCGCGGTCGAGTCGCAGGCCGACACGCTGGAAAAGATCATCGCCGAGATGCTGCTGACCACCACCTCGGAGCGGCAGGGGCGGGTGATCGATCAGGATCCGGGCGCGTCGATGGAGAAGAAGAAGTTGGAAGGGTATTTCTGATGAGCCGGGATTCGGGATTCGGGATTGGGGATTCGGAAAGGCAGTCTTCCGCCGTGGACGCAGGAAGGGGTGGGGACGCTGTTGCGAATCCCGAATCCCGAATCCCGAATCCCGGCGGCGACGCGGTCGCCGCCTACCTGCAGCAGCACGAACACAAGCCGCTGCTGCGCTTCATCACCTGCGGCAGCGTCGACGACGGCAAGAGCACGCTGATCGGGCGCCTGCTGTACGACAGCAAGCGCCTGTTCGACGACCAGCTCGCCGCGCTCAGCGCCGACAGCAAGCGCCACGGCACCCGCGGCGGCGAGATCGACTACGCGCTGCTGCTCGACGGCCTGGCCGCCGAGCGCGAGCAGGGCATCACCATCGATGTGGCCTACCGCTACTTCGATACCGACAAGCGCAAGTTCATCGTCGCCGATTGCCCCGGCCACGAGCAGTACACCCGCAACATGGCCACCGGCGCCTCCACCGCCGACGTGGCGGTGGTGCTGGTCGATGCGCGCAAGGGCCTGCTGACCCAGACCCGCCGCCACAGCTACATCGTCTCGCTGCTCGGCATCCGCCACGTGGTGCTGGCGGTCAACAAGATGGACCTGGTCGATTTCGACCAGGCCACCTTCGATGCGATCGTCGCCAGTTACCGCGCGCTGGCCGCGCAACTGGGCATCGCGCAGGTGCACTGCATCCCGCTGTCGGCGCTCGACGGCGACAACCTGTCGCAGCGGTCCGCGCGCACGCCCTGGTATGGCGGCCCGGCCTTGCTCGAATACCTGGAAGGCCTGGACCTGGCCGCGCGCGACGCCGACAGCGGCCTGCGCCTGCCGGTGCAATGGGTCAACCGTCCGAACCAGCAGTTCCGCGGTTTCGCCGGCACGCTCGCGGCCGGCCAGGTGCGGCCGGGCGACGCGGTGGTGGTGCTGCCGTCGGCGCGCCGCTCCACCGTCGCACGGGTGCTCGACGGCGCTGGCGACGTGGACCGGGCCGTGGCCGGGCAGGCGGTGACGCTGACCCTGGCCGACGAGATCGACATCAGCCGCGGCGACGTGATCGCCGCCGCCGACGACCCGCCGGAGGTGGCCGACCAGTTCGCCGCGCACGTGCTGTGGATGGACGATGCCGCACTGCTGCCGGGGCGCCCGTACTGGCTGAAGATCGGCACACGCACGGTGTCGGCCAGCGTCAGCGAGATCAAGCACCGCATCGACGTGAACACCCAGGAGCGGCTGGCGGCCAAGCGCCTGGAATTGAACGAGGTCGGCTACTGCAACCTGTCGCTGGACGAGTCGATCGTCTTCGAGCCGTACGCGCGCAACCGCGCGCTCGGCGGCTTCATCCTGATCGACCGGCAGAGCAATGCCACCGTCGCCGCCGGGACGCTGGATTTCGCGCTGCGCCGCGCCGGCAACGTGCACTGGCAGCACCTGGACGTGGACCGCGCCGCACGCGCGCGGATCAAGGGCCAGTCGCCGAAGGTGCTGTGGTTCACCGGCCTGTCCGGCGCCGGCAAGTCCACCGTCGCCAACCTGGTCGACAAGCGCCTGCATGCGCTCGGCTATCACACCTTCATCCTCGACGGCGACAACGTGCGGCACGGGCTGAACCGCGACCTGGGCTTCACCGACGAGGACCGGGTGGAGAACATCCGCCGCGTCGCCGAGGTGGCGCGCCTGATGGCCGACGCCGGGCTGATCGTGCTGGTCAGCTTCATCTCGCCGTTCCGTGCCGAGCGGCGCATGGCGCGCGAGCGCTTCGCCGCGGGCGAATTCGTCGAGGTCTTCGTCGACGTGCCGCTGCACGTGGCCGAGGCGCGCGACGTGAAGGGGCTGTACGCCAAGGCCCGCGCCGGGCAGATCCCCAACTTCACCGGCATCGATTCGCCGTACGAGGCGCCGGAGCAGCCGGAGCTGCACCTGCGCGCGGACGGCGACAACGCCGAGGCGCTGGCGGCGCAGGTGCTGGGGTGGCTGGACGCGCACGACTGAGCGCGGACGCCGCCGCCGGCGGCGCGCGGGAGTTGCCGGCGGCCGCGCCGGTGCGCATCCTATGCATGCAGGGAGGCGGTGTGGATCCAGGGACACCCCGGGGCCGGATCCTTGCTGCAACGTTCAGGGGGAACGCGTGGATCCGAAGATGCAGGCCTTGCTGGCCAGGACCAATGTCACCGAGCTGGTCGCGCCGGCGGCGGTGGAACAGGTGACTCACCAGCCGGTGCGGCCCGAGCCGCCGCCAGCGCAGCGGCCCCTGTATTCCACGGCCGATCCGTTCCAATACCACCTGGCCACGACCGAAATCGTCGGCAAGCTGCAGGAGCGCACGACGAGGCCGGCAGTGCGGGCGTTCGGCTGGCTGGTGTTCGGGGTGCCGATGGCGCTGTTCGGGCTGATGCTGTTGCAGCTGGTCTGGTACGACGCCGCGCTGCATGCATGGAAGATCCCGCACACCGTCGGCGGCGCGCTGCGCACGCTGTTCGGGACCGCTTCTGCGCTGGCATTCGTCGCGGCGTACCCGTATTTCACCCGCCGCCGCGGTGCCGCCGCCGGCTGAGGCATGCGGCGCGCATGCGCCGGCGCGTCGCTGTCGCTGCGGCTAGCAAGGCGGGGTGCGCCGGCTGGCGTGCGGCCCGGTGCGGTGGCGTCGCTGGTCGCCGCCGGCTGGCGTCAGTGCGCGCCGGGTTGCGCCTGGGTCAGCCGCTGCGGCGCGCGTCGCGGCGCTTGCAGCACCTGCACGAACTGCGCGGCGATCACCGCGCCGGCGAAGTGGCGCTGCACGAACTGGCGGCCGGCCTGGCCCATGCGCTGGCGGCGCTGCGCATCGCACATGCGCAGGATCGCGTCGCGCCAGGCGTTCACGTCGCCCGGCGGCAACAGCTCGCCGCTGACGTCGGCATCCAGCGTCTCGGCCACGCCGCCGACGCGGCTGGCGAGCACCGGCACTTCGCTGGCCTGCGCTTCCACCGAGACCCGGCCGAAGGTTTCCGGCGCCAGCGACGGAAACGCCAGCATCGACATCGCGTTGTAGTAGGGCGTGGCGTCGTTGACCCAGCCGACGAAGCGGTGCCGGGCGGACGTGGCCTGGCCGCCGGCATGCGCGTGCAGGCGCGCCGCATCGGGGCCGTCGCCCAGCCACAGGCAGTGCAGCGCCGGTTCGATCGCCATCGCCGCAGACGCCGCCTCCAGCAGCGGAAAGATGCCCTTGCCATGCTGCAGGCGGCCGCTGTAGCCGATCACGATCGCGTCCTCGGGCAGCCCGAGCAGGGCGCGCATCTCGCGGCCGCGCCGCGGATCCGGGCGCAGGTTGTCCATGTTCACCGGGTTGTACAGCACCTGCACCAGCGCCTCCGGCACGCCGCGGTCCAGGTAGGCCTGTCGCGCATAGCGCGACACCGCGAAGAAGCGCGAGGCCAGGCGCGGGATCGCGTAGCCGGAGAAGGCGCGCATCGCCGGCGCGCGGTGCCGGAACAGCGCCACGCGGATGCCGAGCGCGCGGCCGACCAGCAGCAACGGCCAGTATTCCTTGCCGAAATTGCCGACAAGCCAGTCCGGTTGCAGGCCCCGCGCCAGACGCAGCAGCGGCGCGTAGCCGGCCGGATCCAGCGCGTTGCGGAAGTGGCCGAAATGCACGCTCACCCCGCTGCGTTGCAACTCCTCGGCGATCAGCCCGCCTGCGCAGGCGATCACCTCGACGCGATGGCCGGCACCGGCCAGCGCCTGCGCCAGCGCCACGAAGTGCGTGGCCGCGCCGGTGTTCTCGGGATTGGTGCCGACGAACAGGAATTTCATGCGCGCCGATCCTCGTAACCGGTCAGCGCGCGCAGCGCGAACTGCGGCAGAACGTGGTGCCGCGCCACCTGGATGCGCGGATAGCGCCAGGGATCGGACCCGGGCACGGCCCGGCCGCGCCGGGTGGTGGTCGCGGCGACATAGCCGGCCTCGCGCACCGTCGCGGCGACGCGCGCGTCCACGTCGCCGTACGGATAGCAGAACTGGGTCACCGGCTCGCCGAGCAGATCCTCCAGCGCGCGCTTGCAGCCGCCGATTTCCTCGCGCAGCTCGGCATCGCTGCACGCGGTCAGATGCGGATGCGAACGGGTGTGCGCGCCGATCTCCATGCCGCCGGCGCGCCACTGGCGCAGCTCGGCCAGGCTCATCAGCGGCTTTTCGATGCCGAGTTTCTGTGCGTCCCAGGTGTTGTGGCGGCCGATGCTGCCGCTGACCGCGTACACCGTGGCGCTGAAGCCCAGGCGTTGCAGTACCGGCAGCGCCGCATGCAGGTTGTCGAGGTAGCCGTCGTCCAGGGTCACCACCGCGACCCGGCCGTGGCGTTCGCCACGCAGGTAGGGCATGGCGTCGGACATGGACACGCCGCGGTAGCCCAGCCGCTGCAGCAGGCGCATCTGCCGCGCGAAACGCGCCGGCGCGACGTACAGGCTGCGGTACACCTGCAGCTGCCGCGGCGCCTGCGCGATGTTGTGGTACATGAAGATCGGAATACGTGCCGCAGCGGGGGAGGTCGCGGAATGCATCGGGACGGCTCGGTAACGATCGCGGAGGAGGGGGGGCGCTGCATTAGCGCGCGCAAACCTTTCGCCGGCCTGTCGTGCGTGCCGGCACCGCGCCGGCGCGCGGCAAGACGCACCGCGGCGGCACGTCGTTGCGCCCGCTTGTCGTTGCGCTGCACTGCGCGGCGCGCGCATGCCGTGCAGCGACCGGCGATGCGGCAACTGCGCGCAATCGCCGGTTATGCTCGGCTGCCGACCTGCAGGAGCGCCGCCGATGCCCGATGACCCCAGCGCCACGGCGTGGCGCGACCTGCGCCTTGGCATCGACGGGATGCAACTGCGCCGTTGGCGCGGCGACGACCTCGACGCGCTGCTGCGCCATGCCGACGATGCGCAGGTGGTGCGCGGCCTCAGCGAGCGTTTTCCGCATCCCTACACCCGTGCCGACGGCGAGGCGTTCCTGAGCGGGCGCGTGGTGGATCTGGCGCACCCGGTGCTGGCGATCGAGATCGACGGCGAGGCCTGCGGCAGCATCGGCTTGCGTCCTGGCCGCGGCGAGCGCGCGCATGTCGCCGAACTGGGCTATTGGCTGGGGCGCCGCTACTGGGGCCAGGGACGGATGACGCGGATCGTCGCCACCTATCTGGACTGGGCGATTCCCGCGCTCGGGCTGCTGCGCATCGAGACCAGCGTGCTGGACAGCAACCCAGCCTCGGCGCGGGTGCTGGAGAAGAACGGCTTCGTCCGCGAAGGCATCCGCCTCGGCGCGCTGCGCAAGCACGGACGCCTGCACGATCTGCATCTGTTCGGCCGCTTGTACGGGCCAGAGTGAGACCTGCGTTTCGCAGTCAGCGCCGATTCATGCACAATCGAGGCAGTCCCGTTCGCGGGGCGTCCTTCTTGCGCTTCGGGGAACTGCGTGGAATCGATCATCACTGCATTGAATGGCTTGATCTGGAGCAAGGCGCTGATCTTCATGTGCCTGGCGGCCGGCCTGTACTTCACCATCCGTACCCGCTTCATGCAGGTGCGCGGCTTCGTCGAGATGCTGCGGCTGACCATCGGCGGGCAGAAATCCGATGCCGGCGTGTCCTCGTTCCAGGCGCTGGCGATGTCGATGGCCGGGCGCATCGGCATCGGCAACATCGCCGGCGTGGCCACCGCCATCGCCTTCGGCGGGCCGGGCGCGATCTTCTGGATGTGGGTGATGGGCTTCTTCGGCGCCTCCACCTCGTACATCGAATCGACCCTGGCGCAGATCTACAAGGTCAAGGACGCCGACGGGCGCTACCGCGGCGGCCCGGCGTACTACATCGAAAAGGCGATGGGGCTGAAGTGGTACGCGCTGCTGTTCGCGTTCGCCACCATCGTCGCCACCGGTTTCCTGATGCCCGGCGTGCAGGCCAATGCGATCGCCGACAGCGTGGTCAACGCCTGCCGCGGCGGCCCGCTGTGCGGCCCGCTCGACGGACTGTGGATGGGGTTGCCGGCGGTGCAGGCGCTGAAGCTGGGGATCGGCGCGACCGTGGCGCTGTTGCTGGCGGTGATCATCTTCGGCGGGGTCAAGCGCATCGCCAACTTCGCCGAGATCGTGGTGCCGTTCATGGCGCTGGGCTACATCCTGATGGCGGTGGTGGTGATGGTGCTCAACGCCGAGCGGGTGCCGGAGATGTTCTCGATCATCTTCCGCAGCGCGTTCGGCGCGCATGCCGCGTTCGGCGCACTGCTGGGCCTGGCGGTGGAGTGGGGGGTCAAGCGCGGCATCTACGCCAACGAGGCCGGGCAGGGCACCGGCCCGCACGCCGCGGCCGCCGCCGAGGTCTCGCATCCGGCCAAGCAGGGCTACGTGCAGGCCTTCGCGATCTATTTCGACACGATGATGGTGTGCACCGCGACCGCGTTCCTGATCCTGGCCACCGGCAAGTACAACGTGTATGCGCCGGACGGCGGCGAGCACCTGTTCGCCGGCCTGCGCGGGGTGCAGGAAGGCCCGGGCTACGCGCAGGCCGCGGTGGACGCGATCCTGCCCGGCTGGGGCGCCGGCTTCGTGGCGCTGGCGCTGTTCTTCTTCGCCTTCACCACGATCATGGCCTATTACTACATGGCCGAGACCAACCTCAGCTACATCAACGGCAACCGCCGCCGTCCGCTCAGCGTGCTGGTGCTGCGGCTGGGTATCCTCGGCATGGTGGTGTTCGGCGCGTTCCACGACGCCAAGCTGGCGTGGTCGCTGGGCGACATCGGCGTGGGCCTGATGGCCTGGCTCAACATCATCGCCATCCTGATCCTGCAGAAGCCGGCGCTGCTGGCGCTGCGCGACTACGAGCGGCAGAAGAAGGCCGGCCTGGACCCGGTGTTCGATCCGCTGCCGCTGGGTATCAAGAACGCCGATCTGTGGCGCGAGCGCCTGTTGCCGCCGGCGCCGCGCGGCGAATGATCGCCGCGCGGTGGTGCATGCCGCGATGACACGCTGCCGGCCTGTGGCCGGCAGCGGTGTCGTGCCATTGGGGGGCGTGGCACGATCAGTAGGAGATCGTCGCCGAGGTGGAGGTGGTCTGCACATCGTAGTTGCACTGCACGTCCAGGCCGGAACTGTCGCTGTACGAAACCCATGCCGGCGACTGCACGCGTCCTAGTTTGTAGTCGTATACGCCGATCGCGTTGAAGGTGATGCGGCCGTCGGGCGGATACTGGTCGCAACTGTCCACCGAATACACCTCCAGCGCGCCACCGATCACCAGGTGCGTATTCGAATTGATGTCGTAGGTGGTGCTGAGCCGTACGCTCTTGCCGGTGGTGACGTTGCGTGTATCGACGTTCCAGTTCGCGCAGGGCCTGCCGTTGTTGCAGGTGGCGTAGGTGTCGCCCACGATCTGGTCGCCGGCTTTGGCCGGAATGAAATCGCTGGACCACACCATGCCATTCTGGCAGCAGTTCCAACTGCTCAGATCCCAGGTGTTGCTGTCGCCGCGGTAGCCCAGCACCGGTTGCAGGATCGTCGGATCGTCGCTCTGCATGCCCGGGAAGAAGTACACCGTCTGGTGCGCCACGTCGGTCGGATTCTGCGGTACTTTCCAGCTCGCGACGATGCGGCCCATCTTGGCGCCCGTCACGTCGATGGCCGACTGGACCCAATCGTGCGCAATCGGTGGCGGCACCGCGCTGCGTGCTCTGGACGCTGTCAGCGCGGCGCTGCTGCGGACCTGCTGGCCATCAATGCCGCGACCGTCGGGCCGCACCCGTGCGCCGCTGGGAGTGAAGTTGTCCTGGGTACAGGCCTGCGCCTGTTCGCGCACGCCATCGACGTGTTGCAGGCTGCCATCCTCGAGGATGCGCTCGCCGCTGTGGACTTGCCGGACGCACGCCGGCGCGAAATAGCCGAACGGGGTCGCGACGTAGTCGTCCGGGATGCCGGCCGGCTTGTGCGCTGCACTCATGGCGCCGACCCGGGCGAGCCGGGCATCCGGCGCGCCATCCTGGGGCGCCGCCGACGCGGCGCCGGCCATGCCGAGCAGGGAGAGCAGCATCAATGCGGTGCTGGAACAACGACGCAGTGTCGATCGTGCGCTGCGGACAGAGGGTTTCATTGGGATCGCCTTGTGATGATGAGGCAGGAAGGAGTGCCGTGGGACCTGCTCGGCTCGCTGCCGCATCCGCCGTCGCTGAGCGGTCGGGTCGGTATCGAGGCGATGGTGTCCCGCAATGCGAAGCCGGGTGCCGCGGTCGTGGGTGTGGTCGATAGCGCCGTCCTTTGCCGTGCCGGGTTGCGGCGACGATGTGCCTTGCCGCAGCGGGGCGATTGTGAGAATTCGTCGCCTGGCGCCGCGAATGCGGCATGGTGGCGAGCGACGGCGAACGGCTTCACGGTCGCAATCGGGCCGCTGTTCCTCTTTCTCGGCGCACTGGGTAGACAATCGATGCGCCGTCGCCAGAGATCTCCGCCGTGGAGGGCGGAAATGCCGGCGCAGGCCCCCGCCGACCGGGCGCAGGTGCGCAGGCGCCGTCGCGTGAACGACGCCGGCCGCACCTGCGGGCGGGGATGAGCGAAAATCGCCGGGTCGCGCCGGTACGGTGCGTTGCCATTGCGGTCCAGGAGACCTTGCCCATGTGTCATGACCTTTCTTTCCCGCGCGTTGCCGCCGCATGCGTTGCGCTGCCGAGCGTGCGGCGATGAACAATCCCTGGGGCAAGAGCCCGCGCGGCCCGCGTCCGCCGGCGCCGCCCGAACGCGCCGCGCCCGCGCCGCGCGCCGCCGACGCCAACCGCGGCGAGCTGCGCCTGTACGGACTCAACGCGGTGCGCGCGGTGTACGCGCGCCGGCCCGAGGCGATCCGCAAGCTGTATCTGGCCGAGGCGCGGATTCCGGCGCTGCAGCCGCTGCTCAAGTGGTGTGCGGCCAACCGCGTCGGCTACCGGGTGGTGGACGAGGCCGATCTGAACAAGCTCGCGGCCAGCGCGCACCACGAGGGCGTGGTCGCCGACGTGCTGCGCGCCGAACCGCTGCCGCTGGCGGCGTGGCTGCAGGGACTGGCGCCGGGCCCGGCGCTGGCGTTGTGGCTGGACGGCGTCGGCAACCCACACAACTTCGGCGCGATCCTGCGCTCGGCCGCGCATTTCGGCGCCGCCGCGATCCTGTTGCCGGATACCGCGACACTGGCCCTGTCCGGCGCCGCCGCGCGCGTGGCCGAAGGCGGCGCCGAGGCGCTGCCGCTGGTGCGGCTGCCGCCGACGGAACAGGCGCTGGCGCAATTGCGTGCGGCCGGCTTCGCGCTGGCGGCGACGCTGGTGGACGGCGGCGACGACGTGTTCGCCGCCGCGTTGCCGCCGCGCCTGGTCTACGTGATGGGGGCCGAGAGCGAGGGCATGGACCGCGACTTCGCGCAGGCCTGCGAACTGCGCCTGTCGATCCCCGGCAGCGGCGCGGTGGAAAGCCTCAATGTCGCCGCGGCCACCGCGGTGCTGCTCGGCGCCTGGCGCAGCCGCGTCGCGGCGTCGGGAGCGGCGCGGTGAAGCCAGTGCTGCCTGCGCTGTTGTGCTTATTGCTGGGCGTCGCGCCGCTGGCGAACGCGCGTGCGGCGCCCGCTGCCGTGCCTGCTACGCAGGTGACGCTGGCCGCGGGCAGCGTGCGCGGGCAGGTCCAGGCCGACGGCAGCGTGCTGTTCCGCGCGATCCCGTTCGCCGCGCCGCCGACCGGCGCGAACCGCTGGCGTCCGCCGCAGCCGCCGGCGCGTTGGCGCGGCGTGCGCGACGCCAGCCAGCCGGCGCCGACCTGCGCGCAGCCGGCGATCGGCTGGAACGCTGCGCTGGCGCAGCGCTCCAGCGAAGACTGCCTGTACGTGGAAGTGCAGACGCCGCGCCTGGATCCGGCGGCGAAACAGCCGGTGATGGTGTGGATCCACGGTGGCGCCAATGTCGCCGGCGGCGCCGACGTGTTGCCGTCGTCGCTGGCGCAGCAGGGCGTGGTGCTGGTCACCGTGCAATACCGGCTGGGCGTGTTCGGCTTCCTGTCGCTGCCCGAGCTGAGCGCCGAATCCGCGCGCCATGCCTCCGGCAACTACGCCTTGCTCGACCAGATCGCGGCGCTGCGCTGGGTCCGCGACAACATCGCCCGCTTCGGCGGCGACCCGGCGCAGGTGACCATCTTCGGCCAATCGGCCGGCGCACAGGACGTGGGCCTGCTGCAGCTGTCGCCGCTGTCGAAAGGGCTGTTCCGCGCGGCGATCGAACAGAGCGGCACTGCTGGCTTCGGCTTGCCGCCGCGCAGCCTGGGCGAGAACGAGGCGCTCGGCGCGGCGATCGCGCAGCGTGCCGGGATCGGCGCGACGCAGCGCCTGCCGGCATTGCGGCGGCTGCCGGTCGCGCAGCTGTTGAAGGCGGCGCAGGGCGTCGACGTGCCGGCACTGGACGACGATGGCTACATCTGGCTGCAGGCGATCGTCGATGGCCAGGTGCTGCCGCGCGCACCGGCGGCGCTGCTGGCCGCCGGCGAGCAGCAACGGGTGCCGCTGCTGCTCGGCAGCGTGGCGCAGGAGCTGACCTACGGTGGTGCCGGCGGTGCCGAAGCACGCCTGCGTCGCGACTATCCGGACCAGGCCGCGCAGGTGCTGGCGCCGTATCGCGATGCGACGGCCGCGCCCGACCCGCGCTATGGCGATGCGGCGATGCAGCTGGCCACCGATCTGACCTTCCGCTGTCCGGCGCTGGCGGTGGCGCGGGCGCAGGCACGGCAGGGCGGGCCGGTATGGCATTACGAGTTCGATCTGGCCGCGCCCGCCGGCAAGGTGACCCACAGCGCCGAACTGCCGTTCGTGTTCAAGGGCCTGCCGATCGGCCAGCCGCCGCTGAACCTGCAGCGCTACTGGGCGGCGTTCGCGCGCAGCGGCGATCCCAATGGCGCCGGCATGCCGCGCTGGCCGGCGTTCGCGCCGACCCAGGCATCGCTGCGTTTCGACCAGGACGGCGCGCAGGCGGTGACCGGTTTGCGCAGCGAGGTGTGTGCGCTGCTCGATCTGCCGTAGGCGAGGTTGCCGCTGCTGCTGCTCGCAGCGGTGTGCCGTCGTGGCGGTCCGCCGCAGCCCTGCCTTGCGGGTTGCCGTGCCGTGGCCCGATCGCGATGCGTGCCGATCGGGTGCAGGCGGATCGCGGCACAACTGGAGCCGATGGCGCCGTGAGCATTTTCGACTCGGATACTCGCAGTCGACCAAATCCTGTGGGAGCGACTTCAGTCGCGACGGGCGTTACCAGGAGAGCTCATCGTGACCGATGGCAGAAGCCACCTGCCGTCGCGCCTACGACTTCCGTCGCCTTCAACCACAGCAAAGAAAAGCGCTAGCCCGCCGCCTGCGGCAATGCCGGATCCGCCGGCGGCGCGGTCGAGCCGCGGGTCACCAGCGTGTACTTCATCACTTGGTGGATGCCGCGGCTGGGCAGGCCGTCGCGGCGCTGGCGGATCTCGCCGAGCAGCAGCGCCACCGCCGCACGGCCCATCGCGGTGACCGGCTGGTGGATGGTGGTCAGCTCGGGCCAGATCGTGGTCGCCACCGGGGTGTCGTCGAAGCCGGCGATCGACAGGTCCTCGGGCACGCGCAGGCGCAGGCCGTAGGCGATGGCGACCGCGGCGGCGGCCATGTCGTCGTTGCTGCACAGCAGCGCGGTCGGGCGCGGCGCGGCGTGCAGCAGCGCGGTCGCGGCGACCAGCCCGGAGCGGTAGGTGAACAGGCCTTCGGCCACGCGCGTGGCGGCGACCGGCAGCCCGGCCGCGGCCATGGTGTCGAAGAACGCGCGGCTGCGCAGCGCGCTCGGGGTGTGCTTGGGATCGCCGCTGATGAAGCCGATGTCGCGATGGCCGAGGTCGATCAGGTGCCGGGTGATCGCGCAGGCCGCGTGGTAGTCGTCGATGCGCACCGAGCTGACGCCCTGCATCGGCGTGCCGGTGGCCACGGCGACGACCGGGATGCCGCGCGCGTCCAGTTCCTCGATGGTCTGCCGCGAATCGCACAGCGGCGGCGGCAGGATCACCCCGTCCACGCCGGCGTCGAGCAGGCGCTCGGTGGCGGCGCGCTGGCTGCCCATGTCGTCGCTCTTTTCCACCAGCACCTGGCTGCCGTCCAGGCTGCTCTGCTCGAGGATGCCGAGCATGAACTGGTTGAGATAGGCCGCGCTGGGATTGCTGTACAGCACCCCGATCCGCGCCAGGCTGGCGGTGCGCAACGAGCGCCCGGCCAGGTTGGGACGGTAGCCGAGCGTCTTGATCGAGGCTTCGACGCGCTCGCGCATCGCCGCGCCCACCCGTGGGTGGCGGTTGATCACGCGTGAGGCGGTCATCGGCGAGACGCCCGCGTGCCGCGCCACATCCAGCAGCGTCACCGCCGAGCCTGCACGACCTTGCCGTTTGCCCATCGTGGGTCCTGACGATGCTGCGAAAGGGGGGAAAGCCTGCGCGCATCCCCGCGGCAGGCGTGCCAGCTTACTCCTTGGGCGGTTCCACTGTCTTGGCCTGGCTGCCGAAGCCGCCGTCTGCTTCCGCGGCCAGGTAGGCGAACACCGCATAGGCGGCGACGTTCTGCGCCAGCGCCTTGGGGTCGATCTTGTCCAGGGTGTCGTCGGCGGTGTGGTGCAGGTCGAAGTAATCGCTGCCGTCCTGCGCCAGCCATGCCCAGGCGCCGCCCTTGGCCGCGAGCGGGCCGACGTCGGGGCCGGGGCCGCCCTTGTCCGCTGCGTATTCGATGCCCAGCGGCGCCAGCGCCTCGGCGATCTGCCGGGTCGCCTCGCGCGAGGCGGCGGCATTGCCGGAGCCGGTGTTGAACGCATAGATGCGGCCGGCGCCGAAATCGCTCTCGGCGGCGATCTGGTGCAGCGCCACGTCCTTGGCGTGCGCCTGCGCGTAGGCCTTGCCGCCGTAGAGACCCTGCTCCTCGTTGGCGAAGGCGACCACGCGAATCGTGCGCTTGGGCGCGCGCTTGAGCTGGCCGATCAGGTGGCCGGCGGCCATGCTGATGCCGACGCCGGCCCCATCGTCGATCGCGCCGGTGCCCAGGTCCCACGAATCCAGGTGGCCGCCGATCACCACCACTTCCCTGGGCTTGCTGCGCCCGGTGATCTCGCCGATCACGTTGTACGAGGTGGCCTGGCCGTCCCAGCCGCAGTCCAGCGCCAGGCGCAGGCGCACCGGGCCGCGCGCGACCAGCCGCGCCAGCTGGTTGGCGTCGGGCACCGCCAGCGCCGCCGCCGGCACCGGCGTCAGGCCTTGGTCGAACCGGGTGATGCCGGTATGCGGCACGCGGTGCGAATCGGTGCCGGCCGAGCGCATCACGAAGCCGATCGCGCCCTTGCGGATCGCCTCCGACGGCCCCTTGCTGCGCACCGCGCCGCCGTTGCCGTAGTCCTTGCCGTCGCGTGCCTTGACCATCTGGTAATCGACGAACGCGATCTTGCCGCGCAGCGAACCGGCGGGTGCGGCCTGCAGCGCGGCGAGGTCGGCGAAGCGCACCACCTCGGCCTCGACCGTGCCGGCCGGGCTGCCGCCCAGCGCGGTGACGCTCAGCGGCTGCGCATTGGCGCCGAGCACTTGCGCGTGCTCGCTGCGCCGCTCCCATTTCGGGAACGTCACCGGCTCGGTCCAGACCTTGTCGAAGCCCAGCGCCTTGAACTTGGCCTTGGCCCACGCGACCGCGCGCGCGTCGGCCTCGCTGCCGGCCATGCGCGGGCCGACTTCGGTGGTCAGCGATTCGACCACCTTCCAGCCGGTGTCGTCGGCCAGCGCCTGCTCGCGCAGCGTGGCGGCGGTGGACAGCGCCGCATCCGGGATGCGGGTGGTCTCGGCCGCGGCGGCGGACGCGATGGCGAGCATGACGGCGGTGACGACGGCAAGACGGCGCATGGGGGACTCCGCGAACAGGGAAGCCCCGAGCTTAGCAGCGCGTGGCGCGCCTGCGCACTGCACTTACTGCGGTGCGGCGTCGTTCTTCAACGCATCGCGGATCTCGCGCAGCAGCAGCACTTCCTCGCTCGGCGCCTTGGGCGCGGGCGGTTCCTTGCGCGCGATGCGATTGATCGCCTTGACCACCATGAAGATGGCGAAGGCCACGATCACGAACTGGATGATGGTGTTGAGGAAATCGCCGATGCCGATCACCACCGGCGGCACTTCCTTGCCGGCCGCGTCCACCGTCGCCGCCTTCAGCGTCCATGCCCAGCGCGAAAAATCCACGCCGCCGGCGAGCATGCCGATCGGCGGCATGATGATCTTCTCCACCAGCGCGGTGACGATCTTGCCGAACGCGGCGCCGAGCACCACGCCGACCGCCAGGTCCAGCACGTTGCCGCGCATGGCGAATTCCTTGAACTCGCGGATCATGCCCATGGAAGCTTCCTCGAACGTTGCGCGGGCCTGTCGCCGCCGTGCAAGCCTAGCGCAGTCGTTGTCGTTCCAGGATCAAGCTGCGCGTCGACCACCTGCGCGCGATGCGCCGCGCACTCAGGCGACGATCACGCCATGGCGCTCGGCCACGTTCTCCAGCCGCGCGCTGAAGCGATCGCCCGGCTGCAGCGCGGCCACGCCGGCCGGCGTGCCCATGAACACCAGGTCGCCGGCGCGCAGCGCGAACAGCTTGGACAGTTCGTGCAGGACCTCCGGCACGTTCCAGATCATCTGGTCGAGCAGCGATTGCTGGCGCACCTGGCCATTGACCTCCAGCGACAGGTTCAAGGCCTCCAGCGCGCCGACTTCGCCGGCCGGGATCAGCTCGCTGATCGGCGCGGAATGGTCGAAGCCCTTGGCGATGTCCCACGGCAGGCCCTTGGCCTTGGCCGCGGCCTGCAGATCGCGCCGGGTCAGGTCCAGGCCGACGCCGTAGGCGAGCACCAGGGCGGACGCATCCTCGACGCCGAGCACGCCGGCCGGCGCATCCTGGCCGAGCGCCACCACCAGCTCCACTTCGTGGTGCAGGTCCTGGGTCGCGGACGGGTAGGGGATGGAGTCGCTGCCGATCACCAACGCATCGGCCGGCTTCATGAAGAACGTCGGTTGGCCGCGGTCGGCCTTCGAGGCCGGAGCGCTGGCGCCCATCTCGCGCGCATGGTCGGCGAAATTGCGGCCCACGCAGTAGATGCGATGCACCGGAAACAGCCCCAACCCACGCACAGGCACGCGCGGCGCTTCGGCAGCAGCAAACAGGTCTTTCATCGGGCACGCATCCAGAGAAGAACGGGATGCAGCAGTTTAGCGCGTCAGGTTCGACCCGACTCCGGCAGGCGAGAGGGCATCGCTTTCACGAATCCCCAATCCCGATTCCCCAATCCCAGCCTTACAGCGGCAACGCCGGCTTGCGCAACACGCGGTACTCGCCATCGACCACATGCTGGCGTGCCGAGGCCGGACGCTTGTTGCCGCGTTGGCTCAGCAGCTTCATCGCGACGCCGCCGAGGATCATCGCCGCGCCGACGAACACGCTGACGAACACCAGCCCGGCGAGGATCGCCAGGCCCAGCAAGCCGACGGCCAGTTTCACCAGCGGATGGCGCGGCTTGCGCGGCGCGAAGACATGCCGGAACTGATCGAAATTGAAGGCGCGTACACGCATGGCAGAAGTCTGTGTCAGTTGGAACCGAGGGCGCAGTATCGACGCTGTCTTATGTGACGGAGTGAAAAGTTCGTTAAGCGAAAAATTAACACTTGCCCGTTCAATGTCTTGCATGTCGTCGCCAGGTGAAGCGCGACGCGGGTGCCAACCGAGGACATGCAAGAATGGCGGCCCTTTCCGCGCTGCCGCCGTCTTCCATGACCGAGTCATCTTCCGCCGTGCTGGCGCAACTGGAGCAGATCGAGCCCGGCAACCTGGTCGAAGCCGAGGCCGCGATCGGCGGCGAGATCGAATCGCTGCTGCTGTACCGCGACGGCGACGGCGTGCGCGCCTGGTTGAACGTGTGCCCGCATGCCGGGCGCCGGCTCGACTGGGCGCCGGGACAGTTCCTGAAGAGCCGCGAAGGACACGTGGTCTGCGCGGCGCACGGCGCTGCGTTCGAATTGCAGCACGGCAGTTGCGTGTCCGGGCCGTGCCGCGGCCAGAGCCTGCTCGCGGTGCCGGTGACGGTGCGCGAGGGCCAGGTGTTCCTGGCGTGACTGGCGCCTAGAACGCGCCCCACCAGGCCATCGACATCAGGTTGACCATCAGCACCACCACCGCGGTATAGATCAGCGACAGCGGCGCGCCGACGCGCCACAGTTCGCGCGGCTGATAGTTGGCCGGGCCGGTGATCATCGAGATCACCGGGTTGGACGCGGTCATCAGGTTGTTGGACGCCGACAGCGCCACGATCAACGCGAACGCGGTGGGATTGCCGCCGGCGGCCAGCGCCAGGTTGACCGCGATCGGCACCATCACGATGGTCGCACCGACGTGGCTGATCACCAGCGAGAACGCGGTGGTCAGCAGCGCCAGCGCGATCTCCAGCGCCCACACCGGCACGCCCTCGGGCAGCCGCGCGATGGTGTGGCCGGCGACCCAGGCCGCCGCGCCGCTGCTGTCCATCGCCCAGCCCAGCGGGATCAGCCCGGCCATCATGAAGATGGTCTTCCAGTTGATCGAGGCGTAGGCCTCGTCCATGCGCAGCACGCCGGTCAGCAGCATGCCGGCCACGCCGGTCATCAGGGTCAGCGCCACCGGCAGCTTGCTGGTCAGCGCGATCAGGATGGTCAGCGCGAAGATCGTCATCGCGATCTTGAACTTGTGCGGGCGGTGCTCGCCCTTCGGATAGTCGGTGACCACGACGAAGTCGCGGCTCTCCGAGGCCTGCGCCAGGTCCTGCCAGATGCTGTGGAACACCAGCATGTCGCCGGCGCGCAGATGCACCTTGCGCACGTCCTCGCGGATCACCTGCTTGTCGCGGTTGATCGCCAGCAGGCTGATCCCGGCCTGCTTGCGCAGGCGCAGCTCTGCCGCGCTCTTGCCGATGAAGCGCGAGGTCGGCGGGATCACCGCCTCGGAGATGCCGGCGCGGCTGGGATTGAATAGGTCGCCCAGGTTGCGCAGCCGCGAGGACAGGCGCAGGAACTGGTTCTGCGCGAAATCGGCCACCTGCTGGCGCGCGCCCATCACCCCGAGCACGCTGCCGACCCAGATGCGCATGTCCGCCGGCGGCGCCAGGCGGGTGTCGTTGCCGGTCTTCAGGGCCAGCAGCAGCGGCGCGTCGTGCACGGTCTCGGCCTCGCCCAGGGTCATGCCGACCAGCGGACTGTCGGCGCTGACGATCAGTTCGAACACGTCGCCTTCGATGCCGTAGGTGCGCGCGAAGTAGCTCTCGGTGCGCGCCGGGGTGACCCCGTTGTTGATCAGCTGTTCTTCTTCCATCAGCGTGCGGTCGCCGCGCACGCGGAAGTAGATCAGCGAGGCCAGCAGCAGCGCCACGCCGATCGGCAGCGGCGCGAACATCCGCAGCGGCTCGATCGTGGCCATGCCCGAGGGCAGGTTGTTGTTGGCCGACTGCAACAGGTCGTTGAGCAGGATCAGCGGCGAGTTGCCGACCATGGTCAGCGCGCCGCCCATCACGATCGCCGCGGCGATCGGCAGCAGCAGGCGCTGCAGGGTCAGCCCGGTGCGCGCGGCCAGGCGCGAGGCCACCGGCAGGTACAGCGCCATCACCGAGGGGTTCTGCATGAACGAGGAATTGAGCCCGGCGATGCCGGTGGTCAGCAGCATCAGCCGCTCTTCCACGCCGTGCGCGCGGCGCAGCAGCCACGACGCCAGCCGGTTCAGCGCGCCGGTGCGCTCCAGCCCGGCGCCGAGGATGGTGGTGGCGATGATGCTCATCACCGCGTTGCCGGAGAAGCCGCTGAACAGCTCTTCCGGCGCGATCAGCCCGGTCACCCCGAGCACCACCAGCACCACCAGCGCAACCACGTCGGCGCGGATGCGCTCGAACACGAACATCGCCATCGTGAAGCCGACCAGCCCGAGCACGAGCTTCATATCGGTGGTCAGCGTCAGCGCGGTGTCCATTGGGGGCCGGGATTGGGGATTGGGGATTCGGGATTAGCTAACGGCGGGAATCGGGGCTGGCCGCGGCAGTGGCGTGCCGTGGATGCATCCCGTCCGGATGGTGGCGGATTCGCTCTTCATCCCTAATCCCGAATCTCCAATCCCGGCTTGTCGTAAAGCAAATCCCACACGCCATGGCCCAGCTTCTGGCCGCGGGTCTCGAAATGGGTCTGCGGGCGCCAGTCCGGGCGCGGCACGTGGCCGCGCGGGCCGGCGCGGTTGACCAGGCCTGCGGTGGCATCGAGCACGTCCCACATCTGCTCGGCGTAGTCGGCCCAGTCGGTGGCCGCGTGCAGGCGGCCGCCGGCGCGCAGCTTGCGCACCAGCAGCGCGGCGAACGCCGGCTGCAGCAGGCGGCGCTTGTTGTGGCGCTTCTTGTGCCACGGGTCGGGGAAATAGATGCGCACTTCGTCGAGCGCGCCGTCGGCGATCTCGTGCTCCAGCACTTCCACCGCGTCGTGGTGGTACAGGCGCACGTGCTCGCTGCCGTCGGCGGCCAGCGCGTTCAACACGCGGCCCACGCCGGGCGCGTGCACTTCGATGCCGATGTAGTCGCGGGCCGGGTCGTGGCGTGCGGCGAAGCGCAGCGCTTCGCCGTTGCCGAAGCCGATCTCCAGCACCTTGCGCGCGGTGCGGCCGAAGGTGGCGTCGAGATCGCGCGGCTGGCCGCTGTAGTCCAGGCCGAAACGCGGCCACAGCTCGTCGAACGCGCGCTGCTGGGCGGGCGTGAAGCGGCCCTGGCGCAGCACGAAACTGCGTACCTGGCGGCGGCCTTCCTCGATGGTGAAGGGCTTGGGCGGGGTCTTGGCGCCGGCGCTGGAGAACGGATCGGTCATGCGCGCGGCCTCAGCCGATCAGCCCGTCGACCGGCGACGACGCGCTGGCGTAGCGCTTGCGCGGAATGCGCCCGGCCAGGAACGCCTCGCGCCCAGCCTCGACCGCCTTGCGCATCGCGCTGGCCATCAGCACCGGGTTGCGCGCGCCGGCGATGGCGGTGTTCATCAGCACGCCGTCGCAGCCCAGCTCCATCGCGATCGCCGCGTCCGAGGCGGTGCCGACGCCGGCGTCGACGATGATCGGCACCTTGGCGTTGTCGATGATCTCCAGCAGGTTGTAGCGGTTCTGGATGCCCAGCCCGGAGCCGATCGGCGCGGCCAGCGGCATCACCGCCACGCAGCCGATCTCTTCCAGGCGCTTGGCCAGGATCGGGTCGTCGCTGGTATAGACCATCACCTCGAACCCGTCGGCGACCAGGATCTCGGCGGCCTTCAGGGTCTGTACCACGTCCGGGAACAGGGTGCGCTGGTCGCCCAGCACTTCCAGCTTGGTCAGGTTGTGGCCGTCGAGCAGCTCGCGCGCCAGGCGGCAGGTGCGCACCGCGTCCTCGGCGCTGTAGCAGCCGGCGGTGTTGGGCAGGATGGTGTAGCGCTCCGGCGGCAGCACGTCGAGCAGGTTGGGCTCGCCCGGGTTCTGGCCGATGTTGGAGCGGCGGATCGCCACGGTGACGATTTCGGCGCCGGCGGCCTCGGTGGCCTGCCGGGTCTGTTCCAGGTCGGCGAACTTGCCGGTGCCGGTGAGCAGGCGGGAACGGTAGGGCTTGCCGGCGATCACCAGCGCGTCGTGGGGGGCGTGAGCGTTCATCGCCGGATTATCGCCCATCGCACCCGGCGCTGCCGAGTCGGACGCCGCGCGGAATTCAGCCGCCGCCCAGCGCGTGCACGATCTCGACCCGGTCGCCGTCGCGCAGCAAGTGCTCGGCATGCGCGCCGCGCGGCACGATCGCGCCGTTGACTTCGACCGCGACGCGGCGCTGCGCCAGCCCTTCCTCGAGCAGCAGGGCGGCGACGGTGGTGTGGGGTTGCAGGGAGCGGACCTGGCCGTTCAATTCGATGTTCATGTCATCATTGTGCAATGCGTGCCGCCGAGTGCGCGATTTATTGCGGCAGTGCAACGTGAGCGTGAGGGGCAGAGGTGAAATCATGCCTGCCATGCGGCTGCGTATGTTCTGGCCGTGCCCCGAGTCACCTTCATTATCGCCCGGGAGGGCATCCATGACTTCGTCCATCCGTCCACTCCGCTCGCTGCTGGCCGCCGCGATCGTGCTCGCCGCCGCGCCCGCGTTCGCACAGCAAACCTATAGCCGCACCGTGTTCTTCGGCGACAGCCTGACCGATGCCGGCTACTACCGGCCGCTGCTGCCGGCCTCGGCGCAGGCGGTGACCGGCCAGTTCACGACCAATCCGGACTGGGTCTGGGCGCAGTACATCGCCGACTACTACCACGTCGACGGCCACGCCAACGGCAACGGCCAGATCGGCGACAACTACGCCGCCGGCAACGCCCGCGTCGGCGTGGCCAACCCCAGCGCGCTGGGCGTGGCGCCGTCGCTGGCGACGCAGGCCAGCAACTACCTGGCCGCCAACGGCGGCAAGGCCGACCCGAATGCGCTGTACAGCGTGTGGGGCGGTGCCAACGACCTGCTCGCGGTGGCCGGCGGCGCACCGGCGCAGACCACCATCGGCAACGCGGTGGCGGCCGAGGTCGGCATCGTCGCCAGCCTGCAGAACGCCGGCGCGCGCTACGTCATGGTCACCACCATCCCCGATGTCGGCCTCACCCCGCGCTTCCGCGCCGGCGGCGCCACGGCGATGGCGCAGGGCACCGCGCTGGCCAGCAGCTACAACAGCGCGCTGTTCGCCGGGCTCAAGAGCGCCGGCCTGCAGGTGATCCCGGTGGATACCTTCCACCTGCTGCAGGAAGTGATCGCCAGCCCGTCCACCTACGGTTTCAGCAACTACACCGGCACCGCCTGCCAGCCGCAGATCACCTCGCAGTCGCTGACCTGCAACCCGACCAGCTACGTCAGCGCCGACGCCGCCGACAGCTACGTGTTCGCCGACGGCATCCATCCCACCGGCCGCACCCACGAGATCCTGGCGCAGTACGCGCTGTCGATCCTGGAAGGCCCGCGCCTGCAGCAGGTGCTGAGCCACTCGGCCGAAGTCACCGGCCGCTCGCGCGCCGACCAGGTCGCCTGGCACGTCGACGGCCGCCCGGACGCGGACGGCATGCGCTGGTGGGGCAACCTGCGCGGCGACATGCAGCGCTATGCGCACGGCGATCTGTACGACGGCCTGGCCCCGGCCGGCCTGTTCGGCGTGGACTGGTCGCGCGGCGAGTGGGTGTTCGGCGGCTTCGGCGGCTTCGGTCGCGTGGATGCCGACTTCGGCAACCGCGGCGGCGACTACACCCAGGACGACAGCACCCTGGGCGGCTTCGCCGGCTGGTATGGCGAGCACGCCTGGGTCAACGCCCAGGTCAGCTACAGCTGGCTGAGCTACGACGTCAAGCGCAAGGTCAACCTCGGCCCGGCCACCATCGAGCACAACGGCTCGCCGGACGGCAGCAACCTGACCGCGGCGCTGCAGGGCGGCTACGAGTTCGGCGAGGGCACGTTCAAGCACGGCCCGGTGGCCGCGGCGATCTGGCAGAAGGTCAAGCTCGACGGCTACACCGAGAGCAACCCGAACTCCAGCGCGCTGGGCTACTACGACCAGGACGTCGAGTCGCTGGTCGGCCGCGTCGGCTGGAAGGCCGGCCTGGATCTGGGCGCGGTGAAGCCGTACCTGCAGGCGACCTACGACCACGAGTTCAAGAAGGGCGAGCAGGCCACCGCGTGGCTGCAGACCATGCCCGACCTGGGCGCCTATGCGGTGCCGGGCCTGACCATCGACCGCAACTACGCCTCGGTGGTGCTGGGCGCGCGGACCAAGGTGTGGGGCCTGGAGAGCAATTTGGGCATCGCCGCCACCACCGGCCAGAGCCGCGCGCACGACACCTCGCTGTTCGTGAACTTCGGCGGCAGCTTCTAAGCGCGGCGCCGTCGTTGTCCCTCGTGCCCGGCCATGCGCCGGGCACGAGGGAGCGTCGGCAACGGGCGCCGCCGGAACGGCTCCCTGTGGGAGGAGCTTCAGCCCCGACGCCCTAGCGATAGGGCGTCGGGGCTGAAGCCCCTCCCGTAAAAAATCCCATCTGCAAGTACCGGCATCGCGTGGGCGCCGGCGCGCCATCGCCGCCGCTTGGTCGCACCGATTTCTTGCGCAACCGCCGGCCCACCGCATAGACTGCACCGGCGACGCGGGCGTAGCTCAATGGTAGAGCTGTAGCTTCCCAAGCTACTGACGAGGGTTCGATTCCCTTCGCCCGCTCCAGATGATCGCCAGCGCCCGTAAGTGACTTGGTCAGTCTTCGTCCGGTGCAGCTCTGCGCTCCAAGCGAATTTCACGGCTGAGAGTTGGAGTGATCGCGCTAAGCCGTATTCAGATCCTGACGCTCAGCGCTGTCAACGTTTCGGTCGTCATGGTGCCCGTGGCGGATAATCCATGATCCCGCTGAAAGGCGCGTATGGCTGTCTGGGTCTGCGGATTCATCACGCCATCAATAGCGCCAGGATCATAGCTGCGCGCAAAAAGTGCTGCCTGTACTCGCATGATGAGCAGCTTGAGCTCGCTTTCGCTCCGGCGTGGCACTTGGGTTTGCGTGGACGACAGTGGCCGCACCGAGGTCGAGGGCGGATGGTAGGGCTCGGCTGTATTGCCCGACGGTGCAGTTAGTGTCTCCGTTGATTGAAGCGACTGCGTTGTGGGCGCGTCGTAAGTTGACGGTGCCGTGTAAGTGGGTGAGGGCGAGTAAGACCGATAGGAGCTTCCTGACCCCGAGGAATGGGAACTATGGGAGCTGTGAGAGCTATGCGAACTGTGCGAGCGGTGTCCCGCGTAGAGGTTGTGGCGCCCCTCGTTCAAGGGCGAACTCAATACCGTTGCATACTTCCCGTCCATCTCCACCAAATCATGAAGCCCAGCCGGCGTCTGCGGCGGCTCGGTGCTGAAGGCGCCAAGCGTTGAGCTCGCGAGGATCAGTGCGTTAGACATGCAGTCTCCTTTTTGATGGGGCTGACGGCGCGACTGGTCCATTGGGGTGTCACCCAAGAGAAAAAGCCGCCACATTGGGTCTTGGCCGCACAGCCGGAGCAGGCATCCAGGTAGTCGTTCTTCCAATTCGAGATGCTTTGCCTGGCGTAAGGCCAGAGCGCTTGCGGGATGGTGCAAAGGGGCAAGTTGTAAAGCGATACCGCTACTCCTGCGCGACGAAAGGCGCCGGTCGAGGCTGTGAGCTGTTCGGCATAGTCGGCCGGGTCCGCCCACAATGACTCGTAATGCGCTTTTGCGAATCCGACCGGCTCGATGCCCATCAAGGCAACATGTTCGGCAAACGGTAGGTTGCGCAAGATGAAGCGCGTAATTTCCTGGAGGCGTTCGAACGCAGGGCGCACCAGGACGACCCGAATCTCAATCCGTTGCTGCGCGGCTTCGAGCGCATAAAGCCCCCGGATCGTCTGTGCGAACGCGCCCTCGCTTTGGACAACATAGTCGTGCAGAGCGTAGTGGTCGCCATATAGCGGGATGCCCCAGCTGAGCTTGGGTGTCAGACCTTTGAACAAGTTGGCAAGCGCCTGGTCACTGAGCAAGCGGCCATTGGACAGCACATGAAGCTGGGTATCGGGTAAGACCTCTGCGCATTTGGCGATCACGCGGCGAAGGCCGTCGCCAAGCAGTGTCGGCTCGCCGCCACTGATCGCTAGTGATGGTTCAGATCGATCGATGAGCTCCGCCAGCTCGCACAATTGCTCGATCCGCCAGTCATCTTGGATTTGCCGTGGCGGCTGCGAGCACATCAGGCAGAAGCTATTGCAGCGTTCGGTCGCAAAGAGCACGTTGCCCTTGTCGCCACGGCGATACCGAATCGCGATCTTCTGCCGGATGTGGTCAAGCACGATGACGTCGCCTGCGCGCACGATGCTGGGATCTCCGCTCAGACCGATGGAGGGACGGCCCGGTACTAAAACCTGGGATTCTCCGCTCAAGAAGGCAGCCCACGGCAAATCCACAAGATCAGCGGAAAGCGCGCTGGCAGGCACTGCCCGGAGGTCCAAGGCCATTCGCTCGAAAGGGTGAGTGCCGGCTGCAATTTCTGCCAAGCCTGCGATCTTGAGCAAGCTGGTCTGGGGGTGGCCCGAGATCGCCGCCTTACTTTCAAGCGGCAACATTGAGCGTGCCCTCGACTTGTTCGGCAGCAGGCGATCTCAAGGCCCAACTTTCGAGAATTTCGCGTTCTTGGGTGCTCGCCGCATCATAGCGCTGCAGCAGCAGATCGAAGAGACCCATCTGGCGCCGGCAGAAGTCGCTCGTAGGGCGATGTCCGACGACATCGCCTTGCCGCGCAAAGTGGTCTATGGGGTCTGCGCCGCAGAGCGGGACATAGGCGCAATCGCTGCATGTCGGCAGCGCCTCGGCTACCGCAGCCCGCATTAGGTGATTCATCGCTGGTGACGCCAGCCATTGTTCGACTGGTTGATCGACCCGTCCAAGTGCGAAGCGCGCGTCACCCATCGCCGCCAGCATGCGTGCTTCGTCCGACGGATAGACCTGGCCGTCGTAGTCATAGATGACCGCACCGAATCCGGCGCCGGTGGGTGAGCGCAAATCCACATAGCCATGGGCAAACGGTCCCAGCAACTGCGACAGCAGCAAGCTGGCGTAAGTCTCTTCCATTCGGAAGCCGCTTCGGTTGACTTCGATGAGGTGATTCAAGGCCCTTGCATAAAAATCCAGGAAAGCGTCTGTCGTATAGCCGTTGCGATCGTGTGTCTTGGCGGCAAAGCCGTAAGGGCTCAGCGGGCGCAACGAAATCGAATGGAAACCGAGCTTCCGGTACTCGTCGATGATGGCGTCAGGGACTTCCAGGCTTCGCTTAGTCAAGGTCGTGAGCGCCGATACCGCATCGCCGCCAAGGGCCTTGCGGCCGCGCTCGATGCCTTCAAGGGTTCTGCGATAGCTGTCGCGCTCCGGGCGCGGCCGGTTGGCGTTGTGCAGCCACTCGGGGCCGTCCAGAGAGGTGGAGAGTTTGAATCGATGCTCCTTGAAGAAGCTGAGCTGGCTGTCGGTCAGGTCGTGGAGCGTGGAAGCCACAACAAATCGCAGAGACCGTTTCTCCGTGACATTGCGTGCCAGGATCCGCTCCGTGATGGCTCTGATCTGGTCGAAGTGAAGCAGTGGCTCGCCGCCTTGGAACTCGATGGTGAGTTCAGGCGTCGGCCACTCAAAGAGACGATCCACGGCCAAGGCTGACGCATCGGTGGTCATGTCGAAGTCGGTCGCGGAAGATTGCTGTCGAGAGACCTGGCAGTAACTGCAGGTATGGTGACAGCGAAGCGATACGACGAAGATGTGGAGTGCGGGACCGTCCAGCAGATAAGACTTGCGCGTGCGGTATTGGCTCATCAGCGGCGCGAGCGAACTCCTGCTCTGGTCGAGGGTCAGCAAGTGGCGCGCTTGCAGGTCGGCAAGCAACGGGTCGTCGGCAGCAAGGTCGTGTCCAACAAAGCGCTCGAAAGCCGAGCGCTGCATCATCAGCCAGTCGCCTGCCAACGATGAGACGAAAACCCGATCCTGATCCCAGGGCAGCCGTCGGAAGCGAAGAGGCAGGAGATGATAGGTTTCGGCCTTGCCTATGAATGCTTGGGGAGGTCGGAACTTCATGCGGTCGGTGCCGCTCTACGAGGCGATGCTTCTCGGAGCGCGGCCTGGATGAGTTCCCGATGGATGTCGGCAGTCTCGACGCGCACTGATTCGCGAAGTCGTTCGTCGAGCGCATCGTTGAGGAAGCGAGATTTCAGGTCGGCAGGTATCTGCACGCCGTCATGCGGTGTCAGCACGACGCCGATTTCGATGTCGCTGCTCAGCAACTCGATGCCGAAAAAATGCGTGTAGCGATGTGCAGCCCGCGCAACGACTTCGTCGCTGAACACGCGCCGTTCAAGCATGATCTTGAAGCAGTGCATCGCTCTGCGTCCCCTCGCAGCCCCCTGCGATAGTGAGACTTTGCGCCAAAGTTGGATGGCTTGCATCCCTTAAATTAGAAAAAATTCTACGTTTGTAGACGAATTTCTATTCTTGTAGTCTGCAGCAGGGCCAGGGGCCTATGTGCGGGTTGTCGTCGCTCAGGACTGCGTGGCGATCGCGAACTCGTCGAGCTGGCGCTGCGACATGCTGCTGTTGTTGAGGATCACCACCGTTTCGTGCGTGTCCAGGCGGTGCGCGAGCAGCGAGCGATAGCCGGCGGTGTTGCCGGTTTCCCAGGCGTAGGTGCGGCGCTGGCCGCGCAGCGTCAGTGTCTTCACGCGGCCGCCGAGCGCATATTCTTCCGGCATTTCCACCGTGTTGAGCTGGCGCAGCGACGCTGGCGACAGAAAACCCTTGTCGTAGACGCGGTGCGCGGCCTGCATCAGGTCCTGTGCATTGCTGAAATACCCGCCGGCCGCGGCGATGAAGCCTGGCCGGTCGTAGGTGCGGCGCTCGGGCGGCGACAGCGTCCGATAGGAGGGAACCGTGGTCGGCGCGGTGGCGATCGCCGGGCCGGTGCCGGTATGGCGCAGCTCCAGGGGGTCCAGCACCAGGCTGCGGATCGCGTCCACGAAGGGCATGCCGGCGACCGCTTCGACGATCGCGTAGACGACGATCCAGTTGGCGAAGATGTAGTCGAACTTCGCGCCCGGTTCGAACGCGAGGTCGGCGCTGGCGAACCGGCGCACGGCCTCGGCGGCCGGCAGCTCGAGCGTCATCAGCGATGGGTCGGCCTTGGTGGCGGGGCCGTACTGCTCGGTCAGGCCGCTGCTGTTGGACAGCAGGCGCCACAGGTTGATGCGCGCGCCGGTGTCGGCACGATAGTCCGGCAGCCAGGCGGTGATCGGCCGGTCGAGGTCGAGCTTGCGCTGTTCGACCAGGCGCAGGATCGCCAGGGTGGTGAACCATTTGGAGATCGAGGCGATCCCGTAGACGTCGTCGATCTTCGCCGGCCGCTGCGCTTCCACGTCCACGATGCCGAAGGGCTGCGCGTAGGCGACCTTGCCATCGCGGGCGAGCAGGACGACGCCCTGGAAGGCGTTCGCCTTCGCCCACGCGTCGATGATGGCTGGCGCGCTCTTCGCGGCCGCCGATGCGGGGCGAGGTAGTGCGGTCAGCAGCAGCGCCGCGCCGGAAGCGGCCAGGAACGATCGCCGCGACATCGGCGCAGTGATGGGGGCATCGATCATGGCATCGTCTCCGGATGATCCGCGCCGGCGAAGCGCGATGCGCCGGACGCGACCGTTGCTGGCGTCCATGGCGCCAATCGCGCGGATGCGCGCGGCACTGTCAGCCAGGCGATAGCGCCAGACATGCGGGCAGTGCGGGCACGCACTTCCATTCGGTTCCCCTCGTATGGTCTCGGTCCAGCACAGGAGGCTGGCGATGCGCCGATGGCCAAGAGCATAACCGGACCATCGTGTCATTGACCTGCGCGCCCGCCGCGGCACGGCCTGTCAAACCCGCTTCATCTGCGGCACCTACGCTGGCCGGTCAGTGAGCGCATGCTCGTCGCCGGTTTCTGCCCATGGTCGAACACAGTCGTCGCCGTTTCCTCGCCAGTGCTTCCCTGGCCCTCGGCGCCGGGGCGGTCATGCCGCTGTTGCCCGGGGCCATCCGCAGCGCGCTGGCAGTGCCGCCGGCGCGGGTCACCGGCACCGTGCAGGACGTGCAGCACGTAGTGATCCTGATGCAGGAGAACCGCTCGTTCGACCACTACTTCGGTTGCCTGCGCGGCGTGCGCGGCTTCGGCGATCCTAGACCGCTGCAGCTACCCAGTGGGCGTCCGGTCTGGTTCCAGCCCGAGGCCGGCGCCGGCGATCGTTACGTGCTGCCGTTCCGCCTCAACGGCCAGACCAGCAGCGCGCAGTGGATGCAGGGCCTCAACCACGACTGGAAGGGCTCGCACGAGACCTGGAAGCACCACGACGCCTGGATCGCGCAGAAGACGGCGATGACCATGGGCCACTTCCAGCGCGAGGACGTGCCGTTCTACTACGCGCTGGCCGACGCCTTCACCATCTGCGACGGCTACCACGCCTCGCTGTTCGGCCCGACCAATCCCAACCGCATGTACATGTTCACCGGCACCAGCGGCCTGAGCGTCGGCAACGACGGCGAGCAGGCGGTGAACAACCGCGACGACGGCAACTGGACCGCCGACATGGCGCGCGACAATCCGGCGTTTCCTGGCTACACGTGGACCACCTATTCCGAACGCCTGCAGCAGGCCGGAGTGAGTTGGCAGGTCTACCAGGAATTCGACAACTACGGCGACAACAGCCATCCGTACTTCGCCAATTTCCGCAATCTCGACCGCAGTTCCCCGTTGTACCGGCGCGGCCGCGCGATCGTGCCGGGGTCCACCGCCGACAACGCCAAGGCCTCGCGCGGCGAGCACCTGATCGCGGCGTTCGAACGCGACGTGCGCGGCGGCACCTTGCCGCAGGTGTCGTGGATCGTGGCGCCGTATCTGCTCAGCGAGCACCCCGAGGCCACCCCGGCCTATGGCGAATCGCTCAGCGCGCGCCTGCTGGAGGTGCTGGCGGCATCGCCGGAGGTCTGGTCCAAAACGGTGTTCCTGATCAACTACGACGAGAACGACGGCTTCTTCGACCACGTGCCGCCGGCGCTGCCGGCGACCGATCCGGGCATGGGCGCCAGCAATGTCGATGTGCGCGGCGAGGATTACCACGGCGTCCCGCTCGGCCTCGGTCCGCGCGTGCCGATGCTGGTGGTGTCGCCATGGAGCCGCGGCGGCTGGGTCGATTCGCAGGTGTTCGACCACACCTCGGTGATCCGGTTCCTGGAGCGCCGCTTCGGCGTCGCCGAACCCAACATCGGTCCGTGGCGCCGCGCGATCGCCGGCGACCTGACTTCGGCGCTGGATTTCGCCGGGCACGACGACGCCCGCGTCGCCTTGCCGGACACCCGCGACTTCATCGCCCGGGTCGACGCGACCGTGGCCTTGCCGGCGCCGCAGCGACCCGCGCAGCAGGCCTTGCCGGCGCAAGAGCCGGGCCAGCGCCCGGCGCGCGCGCTGCCTTACGATTTCGATGTGCGCTTGCAGGCGGGAGCGCAGCAGTCGACGTTGCGCATGCTCAACCGCAGTACCGTCGGCGTCGCGCTGAACGCCTATGCCGACGGCGGCAGCGCCGGCCCGTGGTTCTACACGATCGCGGCGGGCAGCGAATTGCACGATGCGCGCGACTGGCGCGGCGCGGCGACCGATCCCGGCTACGCGTTGCGCGTGCATGGCCCCAATGGGTTCCTGCGCGAGTTTCACGGCGACGGCGTGACCGATGCGGGGCTGCAGGCCGATGCCGACTACGACGCGGCCAGCCAATGCCTGCTGCTGGAACTGCGCAATGCCGGTGCGCAGCCATGTCGGCTGCGGATCCGCGATGGCTACCGCGGTGGGGCGGAGCAGGCGTTCGAACTGGGGGGCGGCGCGCGCCAGACGCTGCGCTTTCCGTTGGCGGCGCAGCACCATTGGTACGATCTGGAGATCGCGAGCACGTCCATGCCGCAGTGGCGGCGGCGCCTGGCCGGGCACATCGAGACCGGCCGTCCGAGCATGAGCGATCCGGCGATCGGCCGCGCTGTCGCCGGGTAGCTGTCGGCCTATTCAATAGGGTGGCGTCCCCACGCCGTGTGTCGCGGCTGAAGCCGCTCCTACAAAAGCGCGCGGTGTCTGGGCTCTTGTAGGAGCGGCTTCAGCCGCGACCGATGTCGCCGTCAGTGCGACCTCCCACAGCACCACGCACAATCGAAAGAGCCGCCAGATGGCGGCTTCATGCGTGCGGTTTTGCACCGGGAAAACGCAAGCGCCGCCGCTGCTCCCGCAACGGCGGCGCGATCGCCTTCCCTGGCGAGGCGTCAACTCAGAACTTGCCGCTGAAGGTGACGAAGAACTGCCGCGGCGCGCCGGCCATCAGCGTCTGGTTGTAGCCGTTCGGATCGGAGACCACGTAGCCGTTGGTGCCGACGGTGGCGAAGTAGCGCTTGTCGAACAGGTTGGTGACGTTGGCGCTCAGGCCCAGGTTCTGGAACATGCCGACCTCGCCGAAGTCGTAGCCCGCGCTCAGGTCGAAGCGCCAGTAGCTCGGCACCGACGAGTCGTTGAGGTAGCTGATGTAGCGGCGGCCGGTGTACTTGCCGTCCAGCGCCGCGTGCCAGCCGGCGTTCTCGTAGGCCAGGCTGCTGGAGAACATCCACTCCGGGATGCCGACCACGCGCTTGCCCGAGGTGGCCACCACACCGCCGTTGAGATAGTCGTCCTGGTAGGTGGAGTCGTCGTAGGACAGCGAGTTGAGCCAGCGCAGCTGCGCGATCGGGCGCCACATCACCGCCAGGTCGGCGCCCTGGCTGCGCACCGAGCCGACGTTGTTGAGCGTGGCCGAGCAGGTCTGGATCGCGCTGCACGGCGAGGTCACCAGCAGGCGGTCGTCGAAGGTGGTGTGGTACAGCGCCAGCGATGCCTCGATGCCATCGCCGCGCACGCGATAGCCCAGTTCGTAGGTCTGCGCGGTTTCCGGCTCCAGCGATTTCTTGATCGCGTCGAACGCCGCCTGCGATTCCTGGAACGGGGTGAAGCCGAAGCCGGCCATGTTCTTGTTGTAGGACGCGTAGAGTTCCTGGTGCTCGTCGAGCTTGTAGTTCACGCCGACCTGCGGCAACAGATCCGAATCGGCCTTGATCTCGCCGGCCGCGTAGGAGGTGGTCGGCACCAGCGACTGCGCGGTGGTATCCACCTGCAGCTTCTTGGCGCCGAAGTTCAGGGTCAGGCGGTCGTCGAGCAGGCGCAGCGTGTCCTGCGCATAGAACATGCGCGTGTCGGTCTCGTAGTGCTGGGCGAAGCCGCGTGCGAACAGGGTGCCGGACTTGTTGAAGTAGTACAGATCGGTGAACGGGCCATCGAGCAGGAAGTAGTTGCGCTCCTGCACGGTCTTGGCGTTCTGGTACCAGCCGCCGATCTCGATCTCGTTGCCGGCGACGGTGAAATTCAGCGACGCGGTGACGCCATGCCGGTTGAGGCGATAGTCGGTGGTGCGCATCGACAGCGGTACCGTGGCCGAGGACGCCACGTACGGCGTGGTCCATTGGCCTTCGCCGTTGTTGTCGTGGTAGTAGCCGGCCAGGTTCAGCGTGGCGTTGCCGCCCAGGTTGAACGCGCCGCTGAGCGCGGCCAGGTTGTCGTCGCGCAGGCCGGCGCCGGAGTAGTAGGTGGCGTCGGCCTTGCCGTAGTCGGCGGGCAGGGCGTTCAAGGACGCCGGGTAGCTGCCGTTGCCGTTGAGCGCGTTGGCGATCTGCACCGCGCTGTTCCAGTCCGGCATCAGGTAGTCCCAGTCCCAACCCAGCGCTTTCTGCGAGGTCAGCGACAGGTCCATGATGTCGTATTCCTTGCGCTTGGAGCTGTCCAGGAACAGGCTGACGCGGTTGCCGTCGCCCCACTGGTACAGCGCCTTGAGGTTGGCCTGGTTGTACTCGTTGTTGCCGTAGCCTTTCCACTTGTCCACCTCGCCGTGCACGATCGAGGTGTACATCGAGAAGCCGTTGATGTCGCCGATGTCGCCGCGCAGGTAGGTGCGGCGGGTGGAATCGGAACCGAAGGTCTGGCTGAAGCGGATGCCCGGCGTGGCATCCGGATCGTCGGAGTAGTAGCGCACGGTGCCGCCGAGGTTGCTGCTCGAGGCGGTGCCCAGGGCGCCGGCGCCCTGCGACAGTTCCACCGAGCCGACGTTCTCGGAGATGATCGCGCGGGTCACCTGCAGGCCATCGCTGACGCCGTAGCTCATGGTGCCCAGCGGCACGCCGTCCAGGGTGAAGCCGAGGCGGCTCTGGTCGAAACCGTGCAGGCTGATCGCCGTCGACCACTCGTAGGACCCCCACGCATCGGCCGACTGGAACTGCACGCCCGGCAACTTGTCCAGCACCTTCAGCGCGCTGGTGCCGGGCGCGGCGATGCCGATGTCCTCGCGGGTGATGCGCTGCACCTGGCGGGTGGTGCCGGTGGACACCACGGTGATCGCATCGAGCATGGTCGCGTCGCTGCCGCCGGCGGTGGCCGTGGCCTCGGCGTCGGCCGGTGCGGTCTCGGCCAGCGCGGCGAAGGCCGGCAGCGCGGACGCGACGGCGAGCACCAGCGCATGCAGGCGCAAGGATCGGGAGGTGGGGGTCATCGAAATTCACCAATAAAAGGGGGGAGGCGTTGGGGGCCTGGCGTGCGATGCGTGACAGCCAACACACGGCCTGTGCGGCCCGCTCGCCACCATGCAACGGTTTTGTGAACGTTTCGGGGCGGTTCCGTGTCGTCTGTGGGACAGCGTGTCTGCAGATGCCGGCCGCCGAGCGGGCATGCCAAGGCCGGTCATGCGCCGCCGCCACGTTCGCGCGCGAACCATCGGGCATGGTGCCGATCCCGCAGCGCCGACGGCGCAACGTATGATGCCGGGCCAGCCACCGCCGTCGCGCCTCGATGAAGCTCGCCATCCTGTCCCGCAACACCAAGCTGTATTCGACGCGGCGCCTGGTCGAGGCCGGCCGCGAGCGCGGGCACACGGTGCGCGTGCTCGACCCGCTGCGTTGTTACATGCGCATCGCGGCCGGTGCCTTCACCATGCATTACAAGGGCAAGCCGATCACCGGCTACGACGCGGTGATCCCGCGCATCGGCAATTCCGTCACCCGCTACGGCACCGCGGTGCTGCGTCAGCTGGAAATGATGGGGGTGCGCACGCCCAACCCGTCCGATGCGATCCTGCGCGCCCGCGACAAGCTGCGCGCGCACCAGTTGCTGGCGGCCAAGGGCATCGACATGCCGATGACCGTGTTCGGCGACAACCCCGACGACACCGGCGATCTGCTGTCGATGCTGGGCCCGCCCCCGCATGTGGTGAAGTTGAACGAAGGCACCCAGGGCACCGGCGTGATCCTCACCGAGAAGACCAGCGCCTCGCGCGGTGTGGTCGAGGCGCTGCGCGGCCTGTACGCCAATTTCCTGGTGCAGGAGTTCATCGGCGAGGCCGAGGGGGCCGACCTGCGCTGCTTCGTGGTCGGCAACCAGGTGGTCGCGGCGATGCGCCGGCAGGCGCCGGAAGGGGACTTCCGCTCCAACCTGCATGTCGGCGGCAGCGCGCAGTTGGCGGTGGCCAGCCGCGGCGAGCAGGAGGTGGCGGTGCGCTCGGCCAAAGCCCTCGGCCTGGGCGTGGCCGGGGTCGACCTGATCCGCTCGCGGCGCGGCCCGCTGGTGCTGGAAGTCAACTCCACCCCGGGCCTGGAAGGGATCGAGGCGGTCTGCGGCCTGGATATCGCCGGCAAGGTCATCGAGCACCTCGAAGCCAGTCTGATTCGAAAGAAATCAGTAACTTAGGGCGATGTTCGGCCCTCCGTTCTGGCTTAACACGGGTTTAATTCCCGCCTGCGTATGCTTGGTCGGACCGCAGCTCTGCCCTCCTCAGCAGGAACGGTAATCGGGATATATCTTTCGGCCCAAGCGGCCTTGCCGCTTGGGTCTTTTTCTTTGTGCGGGGCGCTGCCGTCGGTGCAGCGCTCGGCCTGGGTCGTGCGCAGCTTGCAGCCCCGTTCGCGGGACGGCTACATTGTGATTCACACCACCAATCGCGTAGGGGACAGGGATGAAGAAGGTGATCGGTTTGATGCTGGGGATGGCGCTCGCGTGCAGCGCGGCGGCGGCACCGAAAGGTGAGGCGCCCATGAACGTGAAGAAATCGTTCGCACAGCAACTCAGTACAATTCGCCAGCAGTTGGACGATGGCAAGACCTACTCCGAACTCAGTGCAGAAAATCGCAGCAAGGTGGAAGCCGCGCTGTCGCGCATGGCGACGGTGCTGAATGCACACCCTGACGTCGATACGCTGCGCGAGGAAGACAAGGTCGTGCTGTTCAACGATCAGGAAACGGTCAACACGCTGCTGTCCAAGGCGTCGTCGGACAGCCGGCTGATCTGCAGGCGCGAAGCGGTCATCGGATCGCTGCGCACCACGACGCAATGCAAGACCGTGGCGGAACGCCGCCGCGACAACGAGGATGCGCAGGAATTGATGCGGCGCAATCCAACTGGCAAGTACGACTGACGGGGTAAATGTTGGTGCGAATTCTAGTGATCGAAGACAACAGCGATATCGCTGCCAACCTGGGCGACTACCTCGAAGACCGCGGGCACACGGTGGATTTCGCCGCCGATGGCGTCACCGGCCTGCATCTGGCGGTGGTGCACGAATTCGATGCCATCGTGCTCGACCTCAACCTACCGGGCATGGACGGCATCGAAGTGTGCCGCAAGCTGCGCAACGAAGCGCGCAAGCAGACCCCGGTGCTGATGCTCACCGCCCGCGATTCGCTGGACAACAAGCTGGCGGGCTTCGATTCCGGCGCCGACGACTACCTGATCAAGCCGTTCGCGCTGCAGGAAGTGGAAGTGCGGCTCAACGCGCTGTCGCGCCGCGGCAAGGGCGTGCACACGCGCGTGCTGGAGACCGGCGACCTGGAATACAACCTGGATACGCTGGAAGTGCGGCGCCAGGGCAAGCTGCTGCAGCTCAACCCGACCGCGCTGAAGATCCTGCAGGCGCTGATGGAGGCCTCGCCCGCGGTGGTGACCCGGCAGGAACTGGAGACCCGCGTGTGGGGCGAGGAACTGCCGGATTCGGACTCGTTGCGCGTGCACATCCACGGCCTGCGCGCGGTGGTCGACAAGCCGTTCGAGGTGCCGATGATCCAGACCCGCCATGGCATTGGCTACCGCATCGCCGCGCCCGATGCCTGAAGCTGGAGAGTTGCCGCGGGCGGTGCGGCGGCGCGGACGCTACCGCCGCCGCCTGCGCAGCCGCATCATCCTGTCCTTCGTGCTGTTGGGCTTCGGCCTGACCGCACTGTTCGCGTTCGCCACCAATTGGGCGCGCGCGCGGGTGGAGAACCAGCTCGTCGAAGACGTGATGAATCGCAACATCGACGCGTTCGCCAAGCGGTTCTATTCCGATCCTTCCAAGAATCCGGACCTGCCGGTGCAGCAGATGTTCGGCCGGGTGGTCAAGAGCGATCGCTTCGAGACGCTCCGGCGCGAGCAGCCCGAGTGGTACAAGCTGTCCGATGGCATCCACAACATTTCCGGGCTCGACGAAAGCGGCAAGCCTTTCTCGTACAAGCTTGCGGTACGCAAGACGCCCAGCGAGTGGTTCTTCCTCGCCTACGACATGACCCAGACCATCCAGGGCGAGGTGCAGCTCAATCGCACCCTGATCCTGTCGGTGCTGGTGTTCAGTGCGCTGTCGCTGGTGATCGGCTGGTGGTCGGCATCGCGAGTGATGCGCCCGGTGTCCGATCTGGCCGCGCGGCTGCGCGCCTACCGCGGCAGCAGCGATCCCAAGCCGCTGGCGCCGCATTTCCCCGACGACGAAGTCGGCCAGCTGGCCGAAGCGCTGGACGACTATTCGGCCCGGCTCACCGAAGTGGTGCAGCGCGACCGCGAGTTCAACGCCGACGTCAGCCACGAGCTGCGCACGCCGCTGGCGGTGATCCGCGGCGCCACCGAACTGCTGCTGACCCGTCCCAATCTCGACGAGAAGGTGTTGCAGCGCTTGCAGCGCATCCAGCGCGCCGAACAGCAATGCAGCGACCTGATCGGTTCGCTGCTGCTGCTGTCGCGCAACGAGCGCGGGCAGGGCAACAGCAACGTGGCCAAGGTCGCCGAGCAACTGATCGAATCGCACCGCGCGCAGCTGGGCGGCAAGCCGCTGCAACTGTTGCTGGAGGGCGAGCGCAACCTGACCATCGACGCGCCGGAGTCGGCGCTGTCGGTGGCGCTGGGCAACCTGATCGGCAACGCGGTCAAGTACACCCAGGAAGGCCAGGTGGTGGTGCGGGTGCTGAGCGATGCGGTGCAGGTGATCGACTCCGGCCCCGGCCTCAGTGCGGAGGACGCCGCCAAGCTGTTCCAGCGCGGCTACCGCGGCACCCATGCCGGCCACTCGCAGGGCGGCGGCATCGGCCTGTCGATCGTCAGCCGCCTGTGCGATCTGTACGGCTGGCAGGTCAACGTGCGCCCGGGCACGTCCAAGGGCGTGGTGGCGACGCTGTGGTTCAGGCCGGCGGCGGTTTGAGTTAGTGCCCGGCGAGATTGCCGAACGCCTTCGCATATCGCAGCTGTAGGAGCGGCTCCAGCCGCGACAGAGATTCCAGGGAGCGCGTGTCGCGGCTGAAGCCGCTCCTACAAAAGCGCGCGACACACCTAGCCGATCTTCGCCGCCGCCAACGCGCGATAGCGCCGATCCAGCGCATCCACCGCGTCCTGCAGCCGCTCGGCGTCGCCATCGTTCACCACCACATCGTCGGCGATCGCCAGCCGCGCCGCGCGCGTGGCCTGCGCCGCGATCATCCGCTGCGCCAGCTCGGCGGTGATGCCGTCGCGCTGCATCAGGCGCGCATGCTGCGTTGCCTCGGGTGCGTCGACGACCAGGATCCGGTCCAGCCAGGGATATGCGGTGCGCGCGCCGACTTCGGTCAACAACGGAATCGCCGCCACGGCGTAGGGGCTGGCGGCCTCGCGGCATGCCTGCTGCATCAGCGTACGAATCGCCGGGTGCGTGATCGCTTCCAGATCGCGGCGCGCCACTGGATCTTCGAAAATGCGCTGGCGCAGTGCAGCCCGATCCAGGCTGCCATCTTCGCGCAGGATCTGCGGACCGAAGCGGGCCACGATCTGCGCCAGCGCCGGATGCTCGGGCGCGACCACTGCGCGGGCGGCCACGTCGGCATCGGCCACGACGATGCCCTTGGCCTCGAAGCGGCGGCTCAGCTCGCTCTTGCCGGAGGCCACGCCGCCGGTGAGGCCGACGATGAAATCGCTCACCGCGCAGCTCCGCTCAGCGCAGCCCGGACCAGCGCATGTAGGTATCGATGATTTCCGTGCCCCAGAAGAACACGATCCAGCCGGCGATGGCCAGATAGGGGCCGAACGGAATGGGCGTGGCCCGGTCGCGGCCCTTGGCCGCCAGCCAGATCGAGCCGAGTACCGCGCCGACCAGCGAGGAGATCAGGATCGTCGGCAGGATGCCCTTCAGCCCGCACCAGGCGCCGATCGCCGCCAGCAGCTTGAAGTCGCCATGGCCCATGCCTTCCTTGCCGGTGATCTGCTTGAACAGCCACCACACCGACCACAGCGACACATAGCCGACCGCCGCGCCGAGCAGCGCCGGCTTGGCCGGCATATACAGATTGTCCATGCTGCCGACCAGACCCAGCCACATCAGCGGCAAGGTCAGCTGGTCCGGCAGCAAGCGGGTGCGCAGGTCGATCCCCGACATCGCGACCAGGAAACAACTGAACACGATCGCGCCGAACCCCTGCCAACCGAAGCCGAAGCGCCAGACGCTGGCGACCACCAGCAGGCTGGTCAGCATCTCGACCAGCGGGTACTGGATCGAGATCGGCGCATGGCAATGCCGGCACTTGCCGCGCAGGGCCAGCCAGCTGAACAGGGGAATGTTCTCGTACCAGGACAGCTTGTGCTTGCAGTGCGGGCAGTGCGAGGGCTCGACCACGATCCCGGGCGGCGGCGGATCGTAGATGTCCGGCAGCTCTAGGATCTCGCGCGAATCGCGCTTCCACTGCCACTCCATGCGCTTGGGCAGGCGCAGGATCACCACGTTGAGGAAACTGCCTACCAGCAAGCCCAGCCCGGCCGCGGCCGGAAAGCCGAGGCCGGGATGTTGATCGAGAAATGCCATGCGCTATTAGACCACGGACGCCAACTTGAAGATGGGCAGGTACATGCCGATGACCATGCCGCCGACGATGGTGCCGATGAACACCATAATCAACGGCTCCATCAGGCTGCTCAACGCATCTACTGCGTTGTTCACTTCCTGCTCGAAGTACTCCGCCACCTTGAACAGCATCGCATCCAGCGCACCGGCCTCTTCGCCGATGGCGGTCATCTGGATGACCATGTGTGGAAACAGGTCGGCCTGCTTCATCGCCACATTGACCGGATAGCCCACCGACACATCGTCGCGCATGCGAAGCACGGCTTTCTCGTACACGCTGTTGCCGGTGGCACCGGCGACGATGTCCAGCGCCTCCACCAGCGGCACGCCGGCGCGAAAAGTCACCGCAAGTGTCCGCGAGAAGCGCGCCACGGAGCTGTTGTGCATGATCTGTCCGATGATCGGCACCTTCAGGATCAGGCGGTCCATGCCATGCTGCATCGCTGGAGAGCGCTTGTAGGCAAACATAAAGCCAAAGATGCTGGCTATCAGAAAAAGCAGCATGCCCCACCAATAGGAGACCATGAAGCGTGAGGCTGTCACGATCATCTGCGTGAACGCCGGCAATTCGGCGCCGAATCCTTTGAACACATCCTCGAACTGGGGCACCACCCAGACCAGCAAAATCGAACTAACCAGCAAGGCTACTGCCATCACCATGGCGGGGTAGAACAATGCCTTCTTGATCTTGCCTTTCAGCGCTTCAATGTTCTCTTTGTAGGTGGCGACCGTCTCCAGTACGGTTTCAAGCACACCTGCGCCTTCGCCGGCCTTGACCAGGTTGCGATAGAGCTCATCGAACTGAACAGGATGCTTGCTGATGGCTTCGTAAAGCGATGAGCCGCCCTCGATGTCGAGACGGACTTGGTCGACCATCTTCTTCATGCGAGGGTTCTTGTGCCCGCTGGCAATGATTTCCAGAGAACCGACGATAGGGACACCCGATTTCATCATCGTCGCCATCTGCCGGCTGAAGAAGGCGATGTCCTTGGGCGTGATCTTGCTGCCGGCAGAGCCGAACAAGGGCTTGGGCTTGGGCTTGACCACCGACGGCGTGATGCCTTGGCGGCGCAGTTCTGCACGCAACAGATTGGCGTTCTTGGCCGTCTGTTCGCCCTTCATCTTGACGCCGCGCTTGTCGGTCCCCTCCCAGACAAACGGCACCTGCTGATTGGTGTTGCGAACGGCCGGTTCTTTTTTGACTGCGCTTCGCGTTGCGGACATCAGTTGAACTCCCCGTCCAGACCATCCCCAGGCGGACATGAGCCGCATAGTATCGGTTTCTGTGCCGTCTGGCATCCGGGGTTGGCCCTCGCGCGTGGGCGTGACGAACCGCAAATACGGCTGAAGTGACGCTCTGTGTCACTTTGTGACCTATCCTTGCAGAGGGGAAATCCCGTCGCAAATCCGTTCTTTTGGCTTGGTCTGCTCGGTCTAGGTGAGGCATCATGCGTTCGGGGTAGGCATAGGGCGCGTGCAACGGAGTTGGCACGCTGTCTGCTTGTATCACCCGCACGTGGCACTCTGCCGCGCGGCGCTCGGGGAGTACAAGGCTCCGCGGGCCGAGTGTCTACATCAATCACACATCCAATCTCTAGGGGATTCACTATGAAGAAGCAGCAGGGCTTTACGCTGATCGAACTGATGATCGTGGTTGCGATCATCGCTATCCTGGCCGCCATCGCCATTCCGCAGTACCAGAACTATGTCTCGCGTACGCGTGCGGCAGCTGCGGCAGCCGAGCTGGCTGGCTTCAAGACTTCCGTCGGCTCTTGCATTTCCGAACTTCAGACAGCAACGGGTTGCAATGCTGGCACCAATGGTATCCCGACTACCGCCAGCTTCACCGCGACCAAGAACGTGACCGCGCTCACCAGCGTCACCAATGGCGTTATCACTGCAACGACCGGAGCGACCGCTTCGAGCGGCGGCGCAAATCTGACCTACATTCTGACCCCCACCATGACCGATGCGGCAATTACCTTTGCCAACAGCGGAACCAGCTGTAACGCCACGCGTGGCTTCAAGCCGGGCCAGGGCGGTTGCCCGTAAGTTTTACGGTTGTTTCAATTAGAAAAAAGAAAGCCCGCCGTTAGGCGGGCTTTCTTTTTAGGGCGCTTGTGTTGAGATGCGCCTATCTGTAGATAAGCGTTGAGAGTATCAGGGCCTTCTTGTGCTTGGTTCGATGGATAAGGTAGCGTAAAGCTGAGCTGTGCAGCATGCTGCTTTTGCATGGTTTTGTTGGATTTTTGATAAAAAGAGGTCGTCTAGTGAACGCTGTGACTACTGCCAATCTAGTCGGCATTACAGGTATTGCACGCCGATTGGTTCAGGATGGTGTGCTGGACGAAAGTCTCGCTCGCTCGGCAATGGCGCATGCCGCCGAGGCCAAGATTCCGCTGCCGCAGTGGTTCTCGGAGAAAAAGCTGGTCACCGCAGCGCAGCTGGCCGCCGCCAATGCGGTCGAGTTCGGCATGCCGCTGCTGGATGTGTCGGTGTTCGACGCCAGCCAGAGCGCGATCAAACTGGTCAGCGAGGAGCTGCTGCAGAAGCACCAGGTGTTGCCGCTGTTCAAGCGTGGCAACCGGCTGTTCGTGGGGGTCAGCAATCCGACCCAGACCAGGGCGCTGGACGACATCAAGTTCCATACCAATTTGACCGTGGAACCGATCCTGGTCGACGAGGACCAGATCCGGCGCACGCTGGAGCAGTGGCAGGCGAGCAACGATACGATCGGCAACTCGCTGGGCGGCGACGATGAGGGGATGGACAACCTCGAGGTCGGCGCCGGCGACGAGGACATGGGCAGCGGCGGCGATACCGGCGTCGACGCCAAGGGCGACGATACGCCCGTGGTCAAGTTCGTGAACAAGGTGTTGGTGGATGCGATCCGCCGCGGCGCATCCGACATCCATTTCGAGCCGTACGAGGACGATTACCGGGTGCGGTTGCGCATCGACGGCCTGCTCAAGAGCGTGGCCAAGGCGCCGGTCAAGCTCAACCAGCGCATTGCGGCGCGCTTGAAGGTGATGTCGCAGCTGGACATCGCCGAGAAGCGCGTGCCGCAGGATGGGCGCATCAAGCTCAATCTGTCCAAGAGCAAGCAGATCGACTTCCGCGTCAGCACGCTGCCGACGCTGTTCGGCGAGAAGATCGTGCTGCGTATCCTCGATGGCAGCGCGGCCAAGCTGGGCATCGACAAGCTCGGCTACGAGCCGGAGCAGCAGAAGCTGTTCCTGGACGCGATCCACAAGCCCTACGGCATGGTACTGGTGACCGGCCCGACCGGTTCGGGCAAGACGGTGTCGCTGTACACCGCGCTGGGTATCCTCAACGACGATACCCGCAACATCTCCACCGCCGAAGATCCGGTGGAAATCCGCCTGCCCGGGGTCAACCAGGTGCAGCAGAACAACAAGCGCGGCATGACCTTCGCCGCGGCGCTGCGCTCGTTCCTGCGCCAGGATCCGGACATCATCATGGTCGGCGAAATCCGCGACCTGGAAACCGCCGAGATCGCGATCAAGGCGGCGCAGACCGGCCACATGGTGCTGTCCACGCTGCACACCAACGATGCGCCGCAGACCATCGCGCGCCTGATGAACATGGGCATCGCGCCTTACAACATCACCAGCTCGGTGACGCTGGTGATCGCACAGCGCCTGGCGCGGCGGCTGTGCAACAACTGCAAGCGGCTGGCCCCGGCCATGCCGGAGAACGCGCTGTTGAAGGAAGGCTTCACCGAGGCCGAAATCGCCGCCGGCATCCAGCTGTACGAGGCGGTTGGCTGCGACGAATGCACGGAGGGCTACAAGGGCCGCACCGGCATCTACCAGGTGATGCCGATGAATGACGAGATCGGGGCGATCGTGCTGCAGGGCGGCAATGCGATGGACATCGCCGAGGCGGCGCAGAAGATCGGCGTCAAGGACCTGCGCCAGTCGGCACTGCTCAAGGCGCGCAACGGCATCACCAGCCTGGCGGAGATCAATCGCGTGACCAAGGATTGATGGGGCCGGGATTCGGGATTCGGGAGTCGGGATTCGGGATTCGCAAGAGCGGAGCCGCGTCTCCTCCCGATCCCTGATCCGCCTTTTCTACCTAGGCCGAATTAGGAGAGGAATGGGACACCGTTGCTTTTACGAATCCCCAATCCCGACTCCCCAATCCCGGCTCTTCTACTCCATCCCCAACTTCTTGAGCTTGTAGCGCAGCGCGCGGAAGGTGATGCCGAGCTGGGCCGCGGTGCGGGTCTTGTTCCAGCGGTTCTCCTCCAGCGCCTTCTGGATCGCGGCGCGCTCGAGCTGCTCGATGTAGGAGGGCAGGGCGGAGGAGGTCGGGTCGATGTCGACCACGCCGGGCGGCAGCGCGGGGGCGGCTTCGGCCGCGGCGCGGGCGCTGTTGCCGGGTTGCGGCAGGCGCAGGTCGGCGGCGCTGATCTGGTCGTCTTCGGCCATCGCCAGGGCGCGCTCAAGGATGTTCTCCAGTTCGCGCACGTTGCCGGGGAAGGCGTAGCGGTTCAGCGCGTCCAGCGCCGACGGCGACAGCAGCGGGGTGACCCGGCCGTGGCTCTTGGCCAGCCGCGCCAGGATCGCCGCGGCCAGTTGCGGCAGGTCGCCGCCGCGGTCGCGCAGCGGCGGCACGCGCAGTTCGATCACGTTGATGCGGTAGTACAGGTCGTGGCGGAAGCGGCCGTCGGCGACCAGGTCGGCCAGGTCCTTGTGCGTGGCCGACAAGATGCGCACGTCGGTCGGCACTTCGGTCGAGGCGCCGACCGGGCGCACCGACTTCTCCTGGATCGCGCGCAGCAGCTTGACCTGCATCGGCAGCGGCAGCTCGGCGACTTCGTCCAGGAACAGGGTGCCGCCGTGCGCGGCCTGGAACAGGCCGGCCTGGTCGGCATGGGCGCCGGTGAAGCTGCCTTTCTTGTGGCCGAAGAACTCGCTTTCCATCAGTTCGGCCGGGATCGCGCCGCAGTTGACCGGCACGAACGGCCCGGCCGCGCGCGCGCCCTGCTCGTGGATGGTGCGCGCGACCAGTTCCTTGCCGACGCCGGACTCGCCGAGGATGTAGACCGGCGCCTGGCTGCGCGCGACCTTGGCGATGGTGGCGCGCAGCACGTCCATCGCCGTCGAGGCGCCGAGCAGGCGGCTGGCCTGCTCCGGCGGCGGCGCCGGCGGCGCGGCGCGTTCACTGTTGTTGAGTTCCAGCGCGTGCTTGACCAGGCCGCGCAGCACGTGGATGTCCACCGGCTTGCTGACGAAGTCGAAGGCGCCGGCCTTCAGCGCTTCTACCGCCAGGTCCATGCTGCCGAAGGCGGTGATCATCGCCACCGGCGTGCGTGGGTAGTGGCGGGCGATCTCGCTGACCAGTTCGATGCCGTTGCCGTCCGGCAGGCGCATGTCGGTGATGCACAGGTCGTAGGGATTGCTCGCCAGCAGTTCGCGGGCTTCGGCGAGGTTGGCGGCGGTGCTGATGCGCAGCCCCATCCTGCCCAGGGTCAGCACCAGCAGTTCGCGGATGTCGCGTTCGTCGTCGACGACCAGGGCGCTTCGGGTTTCGTTCATGTGCGGAAAAGATAGCCCAGGTACGGGGGGAGCGCCAAATTATCGACGCGGTGGGGGATTCGGTGACGTGCGTCTCAACCCGAGAGCATGGTGTGCGGGCCAGGCAGGACCACGCGGAAGCAGGCGCCGCCGGCCGGTACCGGGACGTATTCCAGGCGTGCCTGGTTGGCCCGGCACAGTTCGCGGGCGATATACAGGCCCAGCCCGGTGCCGTGCTCGGAGGTGGTGAAGAACGGGCGGAACAGCTGCGCGGCGACCGCTTCGGGAATGCCGGGACCGCGGTCCATGACATCGACGATGGCATTGCGTTCCTGCATCGCCACGCGCAACCGCACCCGTGCCGGTTCCTCCATTACCCGGCCGTACTTGAGCGCGTTGTGCACCAGGGCGCTGAGGATCTGGTGCAGGTGCTTGGGATCGACCAGCGCGTGCACCGGCTGCGGCGCGAGGATGGCTTCCAGGCTGTCCGTCTCGATCGACAGGGTCTGCCGGTATTCCAGCACGAAGCGGCGCACGAACACGCCCAGGTCCAGGTTCTCCGGATTGGAGCGCTCGCGCCGGGCCAGGCCCAGCACGCTCTCGACGATGCCGTTGGTGCGCTGGCACTGCATGTGGATGATCTGCAGCAGGCGGCGGTCGGCGTCGCCGATCGCCGGCGATTCCTCGAGCAGCTGCGAGGCGTAGCTGATCGCGGCCAGCGGGTTGCGGATCTCGTGCGCCAGGCTGGCCGAGAAGCGGCCCAGCGCCGACAGGGTCAGCGATTCGGCGCGCCGGGACACCACCGTCGCATCGTCCAGGAACACCAGGGTCAGGTCGCCTTCCATCAGCAGCCGGGCGAAGCGTGGCTGCACCTCCGGCTGGTCCGGCGACAGCTGTAGCGGGGTCTCTTCCTGATTCCAGCCGTTGCGCCAGCGTTGCAGCCGCTTGCCCAGCTCCGGCGCGGCGCTGAGCAGGTCCAGGCGGCCGCTGGCGCTGTTGCCGTCGGCATCGCCGAGCAGTGCCGAGGCGGCCTCGTTGGCCAGGGTGACGCGGTTCTGCGCGTCCACCACCAGCACCCCGGTGCGCATGCGGCGGATGATCAACTCGTTGATTTCGTAGAGATTGGCCACCTCGGCGCCGCGCCGATCGGCCAGCGTCTGGCTGCTGCGCGCGCGCTGCCCGATCTGGTAGCAGATGTAGGACACCGCCAGGTAGCTGGTCGCGAACATGGCCAGTTCGGCCAGGCTGCGGGTGCTTTCGCCGCCGTCCAGCGAGGTCCACACGTATTCCAGCAGGGTCGCCGCGGCGGCGGTCAGGGCGACGCCGAAGCCGTAGCGCAGCGGCAGCAGCATCGCCGCGGCGGCGACATTGAACAGCAGCATCATCGCGATGCCGGCGCTGGCCGCCGGCAGCGCGTGCGCGGCCAGGGTGGCCGCGGCGATGTCCGCGGTCGCGCTGCAGAACACGATCGGGATCAGGTGGCGTTCGTTGCGGCCCCACAGCAGGAGCAGCAGCGCCACCAGCAGGTAGGCGCCGGCCAGCCCGACCGCCAGTTGCGGAAAGCGCGGCGCGCCGACCAGCACGCTCAACGGGCTGAACACCAGCGCGGCGATCAGTCCGGCCACCAGGACCCGGTACAGCGCGAAGAAGTACAGCTCGCGGCGCGGGATGGACTCGATGCGGTCGATGAGCGAGGCGCTTGTGGGCAAGCCGGACTCCAGCCAGGCGACGGACGGCGCGAGTATAGGCGTCGCGCCGGGGAATGCGATGGCAGGGCCGCACCGGTGGCAGCCTCGGCATGGCCGAGGACGGGGCTGCGCGGGACCGCCCGGGCCGGGCCTGCAGGGCCACCCGCGGCGGTGCCGGAAACCAGCGCTTTTGCGCCGCCGCCCAGGGTCGGCCACAATATGCGGCCCGTCCGTACCCTTCCGGCCGCCATTCCAGGCCCGGATCGCTGCGGGACGGTCGTTCCTCTTCCCACGGTGACGCATGAATTTCCACGAATACCAGGCGAAACAACTGTTTGCCGACTACGGCATCCCGGTCCCGGCCGGACGCGTCGCGTCCACGCCCGAAGAAGCTGTCGAAGCGGCCAATGCCTTGGGCAATGGCCCCTGGATGGTCAAGGCCCAGATCCACGCGGGCGGCCGCGGCAAGGCCGGCGGCGTGAAGTTCTGCAAGACCACCGACGACGTCAAGGCCGCTGCGGCCAAGATGCTCGGCACCTCGATGGAAACCTACCAGTCCGCTGGCGTGGCCCTGCCGATCAGCCTGGTGCTGGTCACCGAGGCCGGCGAGATCGCCAAGGAACTGTACCTGTCGGTGCTGGTGGACCGCGGCACCCAGTCGATCACCTACATCGCCTCGTCGGAAGGCGGCGTGGACATCGAGCAGGTCGCAGCCGAGACCCCCGAGAAGATCCAGACCCTCAACGTGAACTTCGTCGAAGGCCTGCAGCCTTACCAGGCGCGCGAGATCGGCTTCAAGCTCGGCCTCACCGCCAAGCAGGCCAACCAGCTGGCCAAGATCATGGGCGGCCTGTACACCCTGTTCAACGAAAAGGACCTGGCGCTGGTCGAACTGAACCCGCTGGCGATCCTGGACAGCGGCGACCTTTACGCGCTCGACGGCAAGGTCAACTCCGACGACAACGCCACCTTCCGCCACAAGGATCTGGCCGCCATGCGCGACAAGACCCAGGAAGACGAGGCCGAAGTGCGCGCCAGCGAGTACGACCTGAACTACGTGACCATGGACGGCAACATCGGCTGCATGGTCAACGGCGCCGGCCTGGCCATGGCCACCATGGACGTGATCGCGCTCAACGGCGGTTCGCCGGCCAACTTCCTGGATGTCGGCGGCGGCGCCACCAAGGAGCGCGTGACCGAGGCGTTCAAGCTGATCCTGTCCTCGGACAAGGTCAAGGCCATCTTCGTCAACATCTTCGGCGGCATCGTCCGCTGCGACATGATCGCCGAGGGCATCATCGCCGCGGTCAAGGAAGTGGACGTCAAGGTGCCGGTGGTGGTGCGTCTGGAAGGCACCAACGTCGAGGCAGGCAAGAAGCTGCTGGCCGAATCCGGCCTGGCCATCACCCCGGCCGACGACATCAACGATGGCGCCAAGAAGGTCGTCGCAGCCGTCGCTGCCTGAACCCACGAGACTAGGAAGAATTCATGTCTGTTTTGATCAACAAGAATACGAAGGTCATCGTGCAGGGCTTTACCGGCCAGCAGGGGACTTTCCACGCGACCCAGATGGTCGAGTACGGCACCCAGGTGGTCGGCGGCGTGACCCCGGGCAAGGGCGGCACCACCCACATCAACCTGCCGGTGTTCAACACCGTGCGTGAAGCGGTCGACGCCACCGGCGCCGATGCGTCGGTGATCTACGTGCCGCCGCCGTTCGCGGCCGATGCGATCCTGGAAGCGGCCTCGGCCGGCATCAAGGTCATCGTCTGCATCACCGAAGGCATCCCGGTGCTGGACATGCTGCGGGTCAAGAACGTGCTGAAGTCGCACCCGGACGTGACCCTGATCGGGCCGAACTGCCCCGGCGTGATCACCCCGGGCGAGTGCAAGATCGGCATCATGCCGGGCCACATCCACATGCCGGGCAAGATCGGCATCGTGTCGCGCTCGGGCACGCTGACCTATGAAGCCGTGAAGCAGACCACCGCTGCCGGCCTGGGCCAGTCCACCGTCATCGGCATCGGCGGCGATCCGATCAACGGCCTGAACTTCGTCGACTGCCTCAAGCTGTTCAACGAAGACCCGCAGACCCAGGGCATCATCATGGTCGGCGAGATCGGCGGCGACGCCGAGGAAGCCGGTGCCGAGTACATCAAGGCCCACGTCAAGAAGCCGGTCGTCGGTTTCATCGCCGGCGCCTCGGCTCCTCCGGGCAAGCGCATGGGCCACGCCGGTGCGATCGCCTCGGGCGGTTCGGGCACCGCGGCCGGCAAGTTCGCGGCGATGGAAGCCGCTGGCGTCAAGACCGTCCGTTCGCCGGGCGACCTGGGCGCGGCGATCGCTTCGCTGGTGAAGTAAGCGACACGGCGGTTGCGGCATGCGGCGCTCAGGTGCCGCATGTCGCGATTGTTCGATGGCGGCAATGCCGGTCAGCGTCGAACGGGGCCTCGCGAAAGCGGGGCCCTTTTTTTGTGTCGGCGTTTTTTCGAAGGTGTAGCGCCGTGCTGTCTCAGGTGACGAGTGCTTCGCCTGTACCTTCACCCCAAACTCCTCTCTCCGACCGGGCTTGTCGCTCTGCCGTTGCGTGCCGCGCGCCGCTGCTGCACCCGGCAACGTCTGTCAGCTCGGCATGTTCGACGCGGGATTTGCGTTCAACAGTGCGTTCGGCGTGACCTTCGCCGCAACATGCGTTACCGGAAGGCCCGTCGCGCCCAACGGCCGGCGCTTCCAGAGCCGTTGCCACAGGATTTGCGCCGTGGCTGCGATTCGAGAATGTCCCGACGTGCGGTTGCCGGCCATCATTGGCCCGCTTGGCGCCCGCCCCATTCGTCCCTGTGCGGCCGCCATTGGTCACTGTCGTGGCCGCCGCCGTCCCTTGGCCGTGGCGGGCGGACGGGCGCTGCACATACTTGCCGCCACTTCACGCAACGACGGGAGCGGCACCAGTGGGCAGCAGATGGCGGGCAGCGATATGTGGTGCGGGACTGGCGCTCGGCGTTGGCGGGATCTGCGCGGCGGCGCCGGGCGACTGGTCCAGCTATGCCGGCGCGCCCGGCGGCGGCCAGCATTCGCCGCTGACCCAGATCACTCCGGACAACGTGGGACGGCTGCGCATCGCCTGGTCGTTCCGGACCGGCGAACTCGGCGCGGGCCTGCCGGATCCGGAGCGGCGTCGCTTCGAGACCAATCCGCTGGTGCTGGACGGGCGCATGTACCTGGTCACCGGCACCGGCATCGCCTTTGCGTTGGATGCGGCCAGCGGCCGCGAACTGTGGTCGTTCGACGCCCAGGTCGCGCGCGGCAAGCACTACAGCGATCCGGCCTCGCGCGGGGTGAGCTTCTGGCGCGACGCGCAGGCCGCGGACGGCGCGTGCCGCGAGCGCATCGTGTTCGGCACCCTGGACGCGCGGCTGATCGCGCTGGACGCCGCCGACGGTCGGCCCTGCGCCGGGTTCGGCACTGCCGGCAGCATCGACCTGCGGGCCGGGATCGACGTGCAGGACAGGCCCAGCGACGCCTGGGCCAACTATGCGGTGACCTCGCCGCCGGTGGTGGCCGGCGACGTGCTGGTGGTGGGCAGCTCGATCGGCGACAACCGCGGGCATGCGCTGGAGCAGGGCGTGGTGCGCGGCTACGATGCGCGCAGCGGGCGCGAATTGTGGCGCTGGGATCCGGTGCCGCGCGCTCCGGCGGCGGCGGCCGCGGCCGGCTGGCAGCCGGAGCAGGCCGCCACGGTCGGCGGCGGCAACGCCTGGGCGCCGCTGGCGGTGGATCCGGCACTGGGGCTGGTGTACGTGCCGACCGGCTCGGCCAGTCCCGACTACTACGGCGGCGAGCGGCTCGGCGACAACCGCGATGCGAATTCGCTGGTGGCGCTGGACCTGCACAGCGGGCGCCGGGTGTGGGCGCAGCAACTGGTGCATCACGACCTGTGGGACTACGACCTGGCCTCGCAGCCGGTGCTGACGACGGTGCAGACCGCGCAAGGGCCACGCGAGGCGGTGCTGCAGGCGACCAAGACCGGCTTCCTGTTCGCCTTCGACCGGCGCGACGGCAGCCCGGTGTTCCCGATCAGCGAAGTGCCGGTGCCGGCGACCGACGTACCCGGCGAGCGCATCTCGCCGACCCAGCCGATGCCCGAGCCGGCGCTGCGCCTGGCGCGGCATACGCCGCTGACCGCCGCCGACGCCTGGGGCGCGACGCCGGGCGCGCGCCGCGAGTGCGCCGCGCTGATCGCCGGGCTGCGTTCGGAAGGCCTGTTCACTCCGCCCAGCGTGCGCGGCACGATCGCGCTGCCGGGCTGGGCCGGCGGGGTGAACTGGGGCGGCATCGCGGTGGACCCGCAGCGCCAGCTGGCGATCCTGCCGGTGTCGGACCTGCCGATGCAGGTGACGCTGATCCCGCGCGACCACTTCAGCGAGGCCGATTACGCGCGCCATCCCGACCAGCAATTCAACGACATGCAGGGCACGCCGTACTACATGCGCCGCGGCATGCTGGGCTCGTCCCGCGGCGTTCCCTGCGTCAAGCCGCCGTGGGGGCGGCTGGTGGCGGTCGATCTGCGCACGCGCAAGATCGCCTGGGAACGCCCGCTCGGCACGCTGGAAGAGCGGCTGCCGTGGTTGCCGCTGGACGTGGGCACGCCGCTGCTCGGTGGCGCGGTGACCACCGCCAGCGGGCTGACCTTCATCGCCGCGGCCGCCGATGCGCGCCTGCGCGCGCTCGACAGCGCCAGCGGCAAGACCCTGTGGGACGCCAAGCTGCCGGCGGGCGGCCAGGCCACGCCGTCGATCTATGCGGTGGGCGGCAAGCAGTACGTGGTGATCGCCGCCGGCGGCCGCGAGGGCATGGGGGCGCTGGGCGATTACGTGGTCGCCTATACGCTCGATGGCCAGGGCCGGGAGGTTGTGTTCCAGCACGGCGTGGCCGCGCGCATGGCGACCCTGGGCCTCGTCGCGCTGGCGCTGCTCGCGGCCGTGGTGACGCTGTGGCGGCGCTGGCGTCGGCGTCGTGCGCGGGCAGGGAGCCGCGGCAACGGATGAGGCGATGCGCGGCGTGCCGCTCCGTGTGGGAGCGACTTCAGTCGCGACGCGCGGTCTGTCAGCGACCGGCTTCGGAGCCAGTCGGGACTGAAGTCCCTCCTAAAGTGCACCCAGCGGTCGCTCGGCGTGCCACGCCTTGTGGGAGCGACTTCAGTCGCGACGCGAGGTCTGTCAGCGACCGGCTTCGGCGCCAGTCGGGACTGAAGTCCCTCACAGTGCACCCATCCGGTGACGGGCGCAGCGTGGGGTAGGCGAGCCGGATCGTCTGCCGCGGTGCGGCGCTACACTGCGCATTGCCGTCGTGCGCATGTCGGCTCCGCCGCTGCTGGCGCTGCGCCGTCGGCGGCTGGCATCGGCGCGGCCGCCGCGCTTTTCCCCTCCCGCTTCTGCAAGGTTGTCCATGTCTTCTTCCCTTCGCATCGCCATGGCCCAGTTCGATTTTCCGGTCGGCGCCGTGGCCCAGAACACCGATCGCATCATCGCGATGATCGACGAGGCGCGCGACGAGTACGGCGCCGACATCGTGCTGTTCCCGGAGCTGGCGGTCAGCGGCTATCCGCCGGAGGACCTGCTGCTGCGGCCCGGCTTCCTCGCCGATTGCGAACTGGCGGTGCAGCGCATCGCGGTGCGCGTGCACGGCATCGTCGCGGTGGTCGGCTGGCCGCAGAGCGCCGGCAGCGTGGTCTACAACGCGGCCAGCGTGCTGCGCGGCGGGCAGATCGAAACCACCTACCGCAAGCGCGAACTGCCCAACTACGCGGTGTTCGACGAGCGCCGCTATTTCGATGTCGATCCGGACGGCGGCAGCTGCGTGTTCGAGGTCAAGGGAACCCAGGTCGGCCTGGTGATCTGCGAGGACCTGTGGTTCCCCGAGCCGCTGGCCGATACCGCGCGCCACGGCGCCGAACTGGTGCTGGTGCCCAACGCCTCGCCGTACGAGCGCGGCAAGCACGCGCAGCGCGATGCGCTGCTGGCCGAGCGCACCCGCGAGACCGGCGTGGCGCTGGCCTATCTCAACGTCGTCGGCGGCCAGGATGCGTTGGTGTTCGACGGCGCCTCGGTGGTCGCCGACGGCGACGGCAGCGTGCATCCGGCCGCGGCGGCGTTCACCGACCAATGGCTGGTGGTGGACTACGCGACGCAGACGCGCGCGTTCACCCCGTTGCGCTGGATCGACGACGGCGACGAAAGCATGGACGCGCTGGCCTGGCGCGCAGTGGTGCGCGGGCTGCGCGACTACTGCGGCAAGAACCGGTTTTCCAAGGTGTGGCTGGGCCTGTCCGGCGGCATCGATTCGGCGCTGGTGCTGGCGATGGCGGTGGACGCGCTGGGCGCGGACAACGTCACCGCGGTGCGGCTGCCGTCGCGCTACACGGCCGACATGTCCAACGACCTGGCCGACGAGCAGTGCCGCGCGCTGGGGGTGAAGCTGGAGACGGTGGCGATCGAACCGGCGTTCGAGGGCCTGCTGCAGGCGCTGGGTCCGTTGTTCGCAGGCACCCAGCCCGACGTCACCGAAGAGAACCTGCAGTCGCGCAGCCGCGGCGTGATCCTGATGGCGCTGGCCAACAAGTTCGGCGGTCTATTGCTGACCACCGGCAACAAGAGCGAGTACGCGGTCGGCTACGCCACCATCTATGGCGACATGTGCGGCGGCTATGCGCCGCTGAAGGACCTGTACAAGACCGAGGTGTTCGGCCTGGCGAAATGGCGCAACACGGTCGGCGGCGCGCCGGTGATCCCGCCGGCGGTGATCGCGCGGCCGCCGTCGGCGGAACTGCGCGCCAACCAGACCGACCAGGATTCGCTGCCGCCGTACGACGTGCTCGACGGCATTTTGTATCGCTACGTCGACCAGGAGGAATCGCGCGACGAGATCGTCGCCGCCGGTTACGCCGCCGAGGTGGTCGATCACGTGGTGCGGCTGGTGCGGATCACCGAATGGAAGCGGCACCAGGCCGCGCCGGGGCCGAAGGTGTCGCGCCGCGCGTTCGGCCGCGAGCGGCGTTATCCGATCACCAATGGGTATCAGGGCTAGCCAGGGCGGCGCCGCGGCCACGCGGCGTCTCGTGGTGGGGGGCGGATCGGCTGCGGTGGGGGTCGGTCGCGGCTGAAGCCGCTCCTACAAGGGGGCGGCAGGGAGGCGGCCAGTCAACGTGTCTGCCTCGGTAATCCGTGCCGGGAGGCGCCCTACCGGTTCGCGCGAATGCGCTTCCAATCCCGGCTCCCGATTCCCCAATCCGGGCTCTTCACACCGCCTGCAGCAACCGCAACCCGAACGCATCGTCCTGCGCGTTCCAGCCGTGGCTGACGCGCAGGCCGGCGGCCGCGGCCATTTCGCCGAAGCTCTGGTCGCTGTACTTGTGGCTGTATTCGACCTGCATCGCTTCGCCGGCGGCGAAGTCGAAGCGGTGTCCGGCCACGTGCACCTGTTGCGCGCGCTGGCTGACCAGGAAGGTTTCGATGCGCTGGCGCTCGCGCGCATACACCGCGCGGTGGCGGAACTGCGCCAAGTCGAAGTCGCTGCCGATCTCGCGGTTGAGGCGGCGCAGCAGGTTCAAGGTGAATTCGGCGGTGACCCCGGCGGCGTCGTTGTAGGCCGCTTCCAGCACCGCAGGATCCTTGTCCAGGTCGATGCCGATCAGCGCGCAGCCGTCGTGGCGCATGGTCTCGCGCATCGAGCGCAGCAGTTGGATGCCGTCTTCGCGGGTGAAGTTGCCCAGCGTGGAGCCGGGGAAGAACACCAGGGTGCGGCGCGCGCTGCGCTGCGGCGCCGGCAGGTCCACCGGCGCGGTGAAGTCGGCGCAGACCGGCAGCATCTGGATACGCGGGAAGCGCTCGGCCAGGCGCGCGGTGCTGGACATCAGCATGTCGCGCGAGATCTCGATCGGGGTGTAGGCCACCGGTTCGCGCAGGCCTTCCAGCAGCAATTCGGTCTTGCGCCCGCTGCCGCTGCCCAGCTCCACCACGTGCGCGCCGAGGCCCACCGCCTGCGCGATCGACGGCATCCGCGCTTCCAGCAGGGCCAGTTCGGTACGCGTCAGGTAGTACTCGGGCTGGCGGGTGATCGCTTCGAACAGGCGCGAGCCTTCGGCGTCGTAGAAATATTTGGACGGCAGTTGCTTGGGGCTGCGCGACAGCCCGGCGATCGCGTCGGCGGCGATGTCGTCGGGCTGCGGATGCAGGTCGGTGAGCGCGGCTTCGGTCAGGGCGCGGGCGGTCGCAGCGTTCATGCGGGATCCTTGGCCAGGCGTACGCCGGCGAATTGCCAGCGCGCATCGGAGGGAAAGAAGTTGCGGTAGCTGGCGCGGATGTGGTCGTGCGGCGTGGCGCAGCTGCCGCCGCGCAACACCCACTGCGCGTTCATGAATTTGCCGTTGTATTCGCCCAGCGCGCCCGACCACGGGCGGAAGCCGGGGTAGGCCAGGTAGGCGCTGCCGGTCCATTCCCAGACATCGCCGAACAACTGCTGCAGGCCGGCCTCGCCCTGCGCGGCGGACTGCGGGTGCAGCGCATCGGTATCGACGAAATTGCCTTCGATGGCCACGCCGGTGGCGGCCTGTTCCCATTCGGCTTCGGTCGGCAGCCGGGCGCCGGCCCAGCGCGCGTAGGCGTCGGCTTCGAACAGGCTGATGTGGCAGACCGGCGCATGCGGATCGCGCTCGCGCCAGCCGCCCAGGGTGAATTCGCGCACGCCGTCGGCGTGCCAGTACAGCGGCCGCTGCCAATCCTCGGCGTTGCGCCGTGCCCAGCCATCGCTGAGCCACAGGGCGACGTTGCGGTAGCCGCCGTCGGCGATGAATTGCGCGTACTCGGCGTTGCTCACCGGACGGCTGGCCAGCGTATGCGCCGGCACCAGCACGCGGTGCCGCGGCGACTCGTTGTCGTAGGCGAAGGCCGCGTGCGCCGGCCAGCCGGGCGCGCCGATCTCGCACAGCTGTTCGTCGCGCTGGATCCAGCGCAGGGTTCGGGCCGGGGCCTGCGCCACGGCCAGATCGTCGCGATAGGCCGGGGCCAGCGGATTGCTCCAGAACGCGTGCTTGATGTCGGTCAGCAGCAGTTCCTGGTGCTGCTGCTCGTGGTGCAGGCCCAGTTCCAGCACCTGCAGCGTCTGCGCCGACAGGTCGCCGGCCTGCAGCCGCGCCAGCACCCGCGCCTCGACCTCGGCGCGGTAGTCGCGCACCTGCGCCATGGACGGGCGCGACAGCACGCCGCGGCGCGGCCGCGCATGCATCGGGCCCACGCTCTGGTAGTAGCTGTTGAACAGGTAATCCCACTGCGGATCGATCGCGCGGTAGCCCGCGTCGGCGGCCAGCACGAAGCGTTCGAAGAACCAGGTGATGTGCGCGAGATGCCATTTCGCCGGACTGGCGTCGTCCATGCTCTGCACCATCGCGTCTTCCTCGCTCAGCGGCGCGGCGAGCAGGTGGGTGCGCTGGCGCACGCTGCGGAAACGCGCCGCCAGCGGGACGCTGGACGCTGCGGGCGAGGGGGGTGCCGCCGGGGAGGTCGCTTGCATCGGGCAAGCTTAGGGGAAGACCGTGAATATGCCGTCATGCGTGGTGGAACGTCGCGTTACGCTAGAGCCTGTTCATGCGATGGGGCCTCCCCTCTCCCGATCGCGCCAACAGGCCCGACCGCACATGTCTACGCCAGACCCTTCCCACGCATTCATGTCCGCATCCGCGGCCGGCGCCGCCGTGCCGCCCGGCTTGCTCGACCTCGCCGAGGCGGCGCACGCCTTCGTCCTCCCCGAGGGAGTGCGCTATCTGGATACCGCCAGCAAGGGCCCACGGCTGGCCGGCGTGCTTGCCGCCGGGCAGGCGGCGCTGGCCGATTCGATCGCACCGTGGACGCTGTCCTTCGACGCGTGGCGCGCGCAGATCGAGACTCTGCGCGGCCTGGCCGCCGCCACGCTGTTCGAAGGCGACGTCGACGGCGTGGCGATGCTGCCCTCGGCCGCCTACGGCCTGGCCACCGCGGCGCGGCAATTGCCGCTGGCGGCCGGCGAGGCGGTGCTGCTGCTCGATGGCCAGTTCCCGTCCAATCTGTTGCTGTGGCAGCAGCGCTGCGCCGAGACCGGGGCGCACCTGGCGGTGGTGCGGCGCGGGCCCCAGCAGGACTGGACCGAAGCGGTGCTGGCGGCACTGGACGCGGAGCCGCGGGTGCGGATCGCGACCCTGCCCAATGCCTACTGGCGCGATGGCGCGCTGCTGGACCTGGACCGCATCGCCGCGCGCGTGCATGCGGCGGGCGCGGCGCTGGTGCTGGACCTGAGCCAGAGCCTGGGCGTGCTGCCGGCGCGGCTGGCGGCATGGCGGCCGGACTTCGTGGTCGCGGTCGGGCACAAGTGGCTGCTCGGGCCGATGGGATTGGCCTGGTTGTGGGCGGCGCCGCACTGGCGCGCGCACGGCGTGCCGATCGAACACCATTGGCAGGCCCGCGATCCTGGCGCCGACTGGAATTTCCCGGTCGAGGCGCCGCCGCCGTTCCGCGCCGGCGCGCGCCGCTTCGATGCCGGCGGCGTGACCGAACCGCTGCGGCTGGCGATGGCCACCGCGGCGTTGCAGCAGGTACAGCATTGGCAGCCGGCGCGGATCGCGGCGCGGCTGGGCGCACTCGGCGCGGCGTTCGAGGATGAGCTGCAGGCGCAGGGGGCCGGCGATTGGACCGTGCCCGGGCATGCGCCGCACCTTGGCGCGCTGCGTCCGCCTGCGGCGGCGATGCAGGCTTTGCTGCCGTGGCTGCAGCGCGCGCAGGTGATCTGCACGCATCGGCACGGTGCGTTGCGCATCGCGCCGTACCTGCAGCTGACGCCGGAGGCGATGCGTGGGCTGGCGCGGGAGATGGTCGCCGCGGCGCGCGGCTGAGCGGTGGTTTGATCGTTTCTGGGGAACTTGCTGCCCACTGTAGGAGGGGCTTCAGCCCCGACAGCTAGCGGACTCTAGACGTCTTCCGCTTCGTTCGTCGCGACTGAAGTCGCTCCCACAGGTGGGGCTTGCAGTGAGCTTGCCGGGATACAAGTAGAGGAGTGTCAGCCCTGACTTTTACCGAGGCTGGAAAGGTTTTCGCTTCGTCTGTCGCGGCTGAAGCCGCTCCTACACGGGGCTTGCGGCGAGCTTGCTGGGTGCATGTAGAGGAGCTTCAGACCCGACTGTTACCGGAGCCCGAAGGCTCCCCGCTTCGTTCGTCGCGGCTGAAGCCGCTCCTACAGAAACCTGCGGCTGCACTGTGGGAGGGACGTCAGTCCCGACGGGTACCGAAGCCGATCGCTGGCCGGTGCCACGCTGCGATCGATGGGCCGAGCGCACGATCGCGCGCCCTGTCGCGCCGATGAGCGGCGCCTGGACGCGCAGGCCTCAGCGCCGCGCCGCCAGGCGCAGGCCGCGCGGTGTCAGCCAGCGCTCCAGGCCCTCGAACACCCCCTGCACCAGCAGCGCCAGCACCGCCGCCGGCACCGCGCCTTCCAGGATCAGGCCGATATCGTCGAGCCGGATGCCGGTGAGGATCGGCTGGCCGTAGCCGCCGGCGCCGATCAGCGCGCCCAGCGTGGCGGTGCCGACGTTGATCACCGCCGCGGTCTTGATTCCGGCCAGGATGGTGCGCAAGGCCAGCGGCAGTTCGATCCGCCACAGCCGCGTGCCCGGCGGCAGGCCGATCGCCGCGGCGGTCTCGCGCAGTTCGCGGGCGATGCCGGTCAGGCCGGCATGGGTGTTGCGCACGATCGGCAGCAGGCTGTACAGGAACAGCGCGGCGATCGCCGGCTTGGCGCCGATGCCGAACAGCGGAATCATGAACACGAACACCGCCAGCGACGGCAGCGTCTGCAGCACCCCGGTCAACGACAGCACGACCTGGCCGAGCCGCGGCCGATAGGCGGCGAGAATGCCCAGCGGCAGCGCCGCCAGCAGGGCCAGGCCCAGCGACAGGCCGACCAGCGCCAGGTGTTCGCGCGTGCGTTGCAGCAGGCGCGTCAGCCTGGTGTCCTGTGCCGGCGCGGCGATGCCCAGCCAGTGCGCGGCGATCGCGCTTTCGGCGCGCTTGTCCAGCTTCGCCTCGGCATTGAGCCGCTGCATCGTCGCCGCGTCGATGCGTCCGCCCAGGCCCTGCAGCGCCTGCACGAACCGCGGCGCGCGCTGCGCCAGGTCGCTGCGATACAGGAACACCGCGGCGTAGCGCGGAAAGTAGCGGCGGTCGTCCTGCAGCACCAGCAGGTCGTGCGCCGGGATCTCGGCGTCGGTGCTGTACAGGTCGGTGATGTCGATCGCGCCGCTGTCTAGCGCGCGGTAGGCCAGGTCGTGGTCCAGCCCGGTCGGGGTCTGCGGCAGCCGGTAGGCCGCGCGCACTCCGGGCCAGCCGTCGGCGCGCGACACGAACTCGTTGCTGAGCCCGAGTTTCAGCGACGGATGCGCGGCCAGGTCGGAGATACGGGCGATGCCCAACGCTTGCGCGCGCTGCCGGCGCATGCCGAATGCGTAGGTGTTGTCGAAGCCCAGCGGCGCGCTCATCGCCAGGCCGCGCTGGGCCAGGGCCCGGCGCAACGCGGCATCGTCGGCATCGGGCAACTGCAGCAGTTCCGTGGCCAGGGTACCGGTGTATTCGGCATAGGCGTCGATCGAGCCCTGCTCCAGCGCGCGCCACAGGATGCGGGTGCCGCCGAGCTGGCGCCGGTGTTCGACCTCCACCCCGGCCTGGCGTCCGGCGCCGGCGGCGATCTCGCCGAGCACCACCGCCTCGGTGAAGTTCTTCGAGCCGACCACCACTTTCTCCGGCGCTGCCGCAGCGCTGCCGGCGAGCAGGACGAGCGCCGCCGCGAGCAGGAGCAGCGGCAGCGCGCAGCGCCGCACCGACGCCCTCACCGCGCATCCTCCAGCGTGCGCTGCGCGTGCAGGAACTGGCCGACGAACGGCTCCGCGGGCGTATCCAGCAGGTCGCGCACGCTGCCTTCCTGCACGATGCGGCCATTGCGCATCAGCACCAGGGTGTCGCCCAGGTAGGCGGCCTCGGCGACGTCATGGGTCACCAGGACCACGGTCTTGCCGAGCAGCGCGAACAGCTCGCGCATCTGCGTCTGCAGCTCGTGGCGCACGATCGGGTCGAGCGCGCCCAGCGGTTCGTCCAGCAGCAGCACCGGCGGGTCCAGCAGCAGTGCGCGGATCAGGCCCACGCGCTGGCGCTGGCCGCCGGACAGTTCGGCCGGATAGCGCGCCAGCAAGGCCTCGGGCAGGCGGCACAGCGCGGCCAGCTCGTGCAGCCGCGCGTCGATCCGCGGCCGCGCCCAGCCCAGGGTCTGCGCCAGCAAGGCGGCGTTGTCGCGCGCGCTCAGGTGCGGGAACAGCCCGCCTTCCTGGATCACGTAGCCGATGCGGCGGCGCTGCGCCAACAAGGTGTCCCGGCGCAGCGGCTCGCCCTGGAAGCGCACCTCGCCGCTGTCGGGCCATTCCAGCCCGAGCAGCATGCGCAGCACGCTGGACTTGCCGGCGCCGCTGGGGCCGATCAGCGCGGTGGTGCCGCCGGGGGCGACGCGCAGATCGACCCGGTCCAGCGCGAGAGCGTCGCCGTAGCGGCGGGTGACCCGATGCAGTTCGAACATGCGCCCAAGCATAGCCGGGCCGCGGCGCTGTACCACAGATCGCGACACTGGTGCCGGCCTGCGCCATCGGCCAGGGCCACATGTCCAGGGCGCTGCCGCTGGCGGCTGCCCGGACAGCCGCGGTCCTGCATGGATGCAGGCGGCGCAGCCGGGCGGCGACCGGTGCGCACGGCTGCGTCGGCAATGCCTCGGTCGCCAAACGCAGAAAGGGGCCTTGCGGCCCCTTTGCATTGCATCCGGCAGCGTGGCTCAGCGGGCCATCTGCGAGTTGGACTGTCCGGTGGAAGCGGACTTCTCGCCGGCGAACGGGTTCAGCTTGCGGATCATCCACGGATACTTCGGCCAGTGGCCGGTCAGCCACGGATGCTGGGGATCGTTGAGTTCCAGCACCCGGCGCGCATCGTCGGCCAGCGGCTTGTTGCCCAGGTGGGTGTAGGCGTCGGCCAGCACCGCCACTGCGTCGTACTGGTAGGCGCTCTGCGGGTAGGTTTCCAGCAGGTAGGTGGCGCGGCCGGCGGCCGACACCCAGGCGTTGCGGCGCAGGTAGTACAGCGCGTTGTCCAGTTCGTGCTGGGCGAACACGTTGCGCAGCGCGATCATGCGCTGGCGCGCGTCGGCGGCGTAGCGGCTGTTCGGATAGCGCTCGGCGACGATGTTGAAGTCGGCGTAGGCCTGCTGCGGCGTGGACAGGTCGCGGCGGCTCGGGTCCAGCGACCACACCCGGCGCAGGAACACCGTGTCGCGGTTGGAGTTGGACAACCCGCGCAGGTAGTACATGTAGGAGATGTTGCGGTGGGTCGGGTAGGTGCGGATGAAGCGGTCGATGCTGGACACCGCGTCGTCGTGCTTGCCGGCCTTGTACTGGGCGTAGGCGGACTCGATCATCGCCTGCTCGGTGTACTGGCCGTAGGGGTACTGCGCGACCAGGCGCTTGAAGCTGCCCTCGGCGCCGGCCCAGTTGCCGCTCTGCATCTGCGTGTGCGCCTTCTGGTACAGCTGTTCCACCGGCATCCCTTCTTCGGGATTCTTGTTCTTCTGGCGGTGGCAACCCGTTGCCACGACGACCATGACCAGCATCAGGGCGATGAAACGGACGTGCGCGGAGAGCGGGACGGAGCGTCGGATCATGGGTTCGGGCAGGACACGTCAGGAATACGAAGGGGCGATGATAGCCTAGTGGCCTGTCCGGCGACTGACTATGGCCGCCGCGACCCTCCCTTTCCGACGTAGCCGTGCCCTTTTCATGCCCAATACCCTCCCGGACACCCCTGAGGACGCCGTCTCCGACGGCCCGCGCCAGGCGCGCGTGCCCGATCACGCCGCCGGCCGCCGCTTCGACGCGGTCCTGGCCGAGCTGTTTCCCGAATTCTCGCGTTCGCGCCTGGCCGAATGGATCAAGTCCGGCGACGCGCTGCTGGACGGCGCCCCGGCGCGGCCGCGCGACGCCCTGCGCGGCGGCGAGATCGCCAGCCTGCATGCGGTGCTGGAGACCCAGACCCATGCGCTGCCGGAGGACATCCCGCTGGAGGTGCTGTACGAGGACGACCAGGTCATCGTGCTGAACAAGCCGGCCGGGCTGGTCGTGCATCCGGGCGCCGGCAACCCCAGCGGCACCCTGGTCAACGCCCTGCTGTACTTCGATCCGTCGCTGGCCTCGCTGCCGCGCGCGGGCATCGTGCACCGCCTGGACAAGGACACCAGCGGTGCCATGGTGGTGGCGCGGACCCTGCCGGCGCACACCTCGCTGGTGGCGCAGCTGTCGGCGCGCGACGTGCACCGCCAGTACCTGGCGGTGGTGGCCGGGCCGCTGGTCTCCGGCGGCACCGCCAATGCGCCGATCGACCGCCACCCGCGCGACCGCCTGCGCATGGCGGTGCGCGAGGACGGCCGCGACGCGGTCACCCATTACCGGCTGCGCGAGCGCTTCCGCGCGCATACCGCGCTGGAATGCCGCCTGGAAACCGGGCGCACCCACCAGATCCGCGTGCACATGGCGCACCTGAAGCACCCGATCATCGGCGATCCGCTGTACGGCGGCCCGCTGAAGCTGCCCAAGGGCGCCACCGAGGAGCTGATCGCCGAATTGCGCGGTTTCAAGCGCCAGGCGCTGCATGCCGAGACGCTGGAGTTCAAGCACCCCACCCATGGCGAGCCGGTGCGCGCCACCGCCGCGGTGCCGGCCGACCTGCTGCGCCTGCTGGCCGCGCTGCGCGTCGATTCGCGGCTGGCCGCCGAGCAGGCGCGGCGCTGAGCATGGCGCCGGTGGGCGAGGGCAGGCCTGGCGCCTTGCATCCATTTCCGGGCGGAGCTGCCCGGGAATGGGCGACACGGCTCGGCGTGCCGGTGCAGGCGGCGCGGACGCGCGGCCGGTGTGCTGGTTTCCGATACGCCCGCGCGGCGGTCGTCGCCGGGAGCGCGACGCTGTGCCCGGTCGCGCCGTTCGCCGGCGCTGCCCTGTCCAGGGCCGCACGCGCATGACCGACTTCGCCCTTGCCGCCGACTGGCCGGCGTCGCCGCGGGTGCGCGCGCTGACCACGCTGCGCACCGGCGCCGGGGCGTCGTCGCCGCCGTTCGACCGGTTCAACCTGGGCAACCGCAGCGCGGCCGACGGCGACGATCCGGCCACGGTGCAACGCAACCGCGACGAACTCGCCGCGCGCCTGGCGCTGCCGTCGCCGCCGCACTGGCTGCGGCAGGTGCACGGGGTGCAAGTACTGCGCTTCGAGCGGCCGCCTGCCGCGGCCGGCATCGACGCCGAGCCGACCGCCGATGCCGCGGTCACCGCGGTGCCCGGCGTGGTGCTGGCGATCCTGACTGCCGATTGCCTGCCGGTGACCTTCGCCGCCCGCGATGGCAGCGAGGTCGGGGCCGCGCATGCCGGCTGGCAGGGCCTGGCCGCCGGCGTGCTGGAGGCCACCGTCGCCGCCCTGCGCACGCCGCCGGCGCACCTGCAGGCCTGGCTGGGCCCGGCCGCCGGTCCGCAGGTGTACGAGATCGGCGAGAACGTGCGCGATGCCTTCCTCGGCCACGATCCGGCCGCGGCCAGCGCCTTCGTCGCCACCCGCCCCGGACACTGGCGGGTGGACCTGTATGCGCTGGCGCGGCAGCGCCTGGCCGCCGCGGGGATCGACCCGGCGCAGGTGCACGGCGGCGGCCTGTGCACCATCTCCGACGCGCAGCGCTTCTTTTCCTATCGCCGCGACCGTCGCAGCGGGCGCATGGCGACGCTGGCATGGATCGCGGACTGAGCGCGCCGCTGTTCGCGCAAGTGCTGGGGCCCGCATTCGCGCAGCTGCCGCCGGCGCTGCGCACGCTGCATTCGGTGCCGCAGCGGCAGCGCTACGTCGGCCAGGCCGAGGTACGCCGCGGCCGGCATCCGTTGCTGCCGCTGTGCGCATGGCTGGCGCGCCTGCCGCCGGCCAGCGCCACGCTGGCGATCGAGGTGACCTTCCTCACCGACGCGCAGGGCGAGCGCTGGCAGCGCCGTTTCGGCACGCACGCGATGCCGTCGCGGCTGTGGCTGCAGGACGGTCGGCTGCGCGAGCGCCTGGGCGCGGTCGAATTCGAATTCGCGCTGCGCGTGGACGCCGCCGCGATCGTCTGGAGCGCCGCCCGCGCCTGGGCGTTCGGCGTGTTGCCGCTGCCGCGACGCTGGCTGGCCGGCGTGCATTGCCGCGAATCCGAGCGCGACGGCCGCTATGCGTTTCTGGTCGAGGTGGCGCTGCCGTGGATCGGCCCGTTCATCCGTTACGAGGGCTGGCTTGAGCCGGCCTGAACCCGCGCGCGACGCAGTGTCCGCGGCGGGCGCCGACAGCGCGATCGTGGTGTTCGACGGGGTATGCCTGCTGTGCAGCCGCTGGGTGCGTTTTCTGCTGCGCTTCGATCGCCGCGGCCGCTACCGGTTCGCGTCGATCCAATCGGCGAGCGGCCGCGCCTTGCTGGTCCGTCATGGGCTGGATCCGGACGACCCGCTGTCGTTCCTGCTGCTGACGCCGCAACGCGCGTGGACCGATTCGGACGCGGCGATCGGCGTGATCGCCGGCCTCGGCGGCGCATGGCGCGTCGTGGCGGTGTTGCGGCTGTTGCCGCGGCGCTGGCGCGATGCCGCGTATCGGGTGCTGGCGCGCAACCGTTACCGCTGGTTCGGCACTTCGACGCAGTGCTTCCTGCCCGATCCGCAGCAGCGGTCGCGCTTTCTGGAGTGAGCCCGGCGCGCGGTGGCCGCGCGCTGCAGTCGCCCGGCGCGCCGCGAACAAGTCGCCGAACGGCGCGCTGACCGCTTGCCTTCGCTTCCAGGGCACGTGGTGCCATGGCTGCGCCGATTCACAGGCCTGCGTTTGCCGCGTTCTTGTGGGAGCGGCGCGCATGCAGTGCGCGGAACCATCACCTCATGGATCTTCTTTTCCTGTTGTTGTTGCTCACGCAGCGGCGCAGGCCGCCTGCGGTGGCCAGCGCCATGGAGACGCCGCCCGGCCCACCACCACTGCAGAGGAGCGCTCCCATGCCCACCGCCACGCCCGTGCCGCTGATCAAGCCGGTCAACCGGCTGTTCGCCAGCCTCGATATCGACACCACGCACTACGTGTTTTCGGCGACGCAATTGCCCAGCACCTACTACATGACCGGAAAAGGGCCATTCATCCGCCTGCGGCCGCTACACAGGTCGGGATTCGGCATTTTCGAATACCCCGAGCGGATCGTCGCCCTCTATACCGGCGACTGGGACCGGAACCTGACCTTCACCCAGAACTTGAACAGCAACCAGCGCATCCTGCATTGCAGGCTGGGTGACTCTGCGGACGACATCGCCAAAACTCTCGGGGTGTTGCAAAAAAACGCCACACGCACCACCCAACAGATCCAGATCCAGAACACCGCGCAGAATCCTCCCCCGATCACCGATCAGGTGGTCTTTGTCAACGAGGGCGTGCTAGCCGGCACGATCTGGGGCGAAAGGGCTGGCAACCGCTACGAGCCGATGAAGATCGTCGATGCGCGGCAGGGCAACGCGAAGGCGCATACCGGCCACCCGTTCGCCACGCGCGAGGCGGCGGAGCGCTTCTACGCGGACCAGTATCCGGGCGTGCTCGACCAGCTGATGCTGCTGGGGCAGGCGCAACAGTCGTTCGCCATCGATCTGGCGCCGAAGGGGCGGCAAAAGCAGATCCTGGTGCAGACCGAGCTGCAGTATTTCGCCGAGGACATGTTCGAAAGCCGCGAGCAACAACTCGGCTTCCTGCGCGATCTGTACATGAGTTTCGTCTGAGCCGGACGGTGCGCTGGCGCGCGCCGCGGCATCGTCTGCGAACGGCGTTCGGCGCGGGCCGGTGACGCGCCGTGCGTCCGTGCAACCGGCGCCGACCGCGCAGCGTGCCGGTTCAGCCGGCGCTGCGCAGTTGCGTGACCTTGCCGCCGCCCGGCTGCGCGCGATTGGTTTCGATCCGGAACACCGCCACCGCGGTGGCCAGGCCGCCGGCCTGTTCTTCCATGCTGCGCGCCGCGGCGGTGGCTTCTTCCACCAGCGCGGCGTTGCGTTGGGTCACTTCGTCCAGTTGCATCACCGTGCGGTTGACCTGCTCGATGCCGCTGGATTGTTCGGCGCTGGCGGCGCTGATCTCGCCGATCAGCCCGGTCACGCGCTGCACCGAGCCGACGATCTCGTGCATGGTGGCGCCGGCGCGGTTCACCAGCCCGGAGCCCAGCGTCACCTTCTGCGTGGAGTCTTCGATCAGCTGCTTGATCTCCTTGGCCGCGTCCGCCGAGCGCTGCGCCAGCGAGCGCACTTCCGAGGCGACCACGGCGAAACCGCGGCCCTGCTCGCCGGCGCGCGCGGCTTCGACCGCGGCGTTGAGCGCGAGGATGTTGGTCTGGAACGCGATCCCGTCGATGACGCTGATGATCTCGCCGATGCGCCGCGACGAGGTGCTGATCGCGCTCATCGTGGCGACCACCTCGTCCATCACCTTGCCGCCGGACTGGGCGATCTCGCCGGTGCCGTGTACCAGGCCGTTGGCCTGCTGCGCGTTGTCGGCGTTCTGCTTCACCGCCGAGGTCAGTTCCTCCATCGAGCTGGCGGCTTCCTCCAGGCTGGCCGCCTGCTGCTCGGTGCGGTCGGACAGGTCGGTGTTGCCGGCGGCGATTTCCATCGCCGCGCGGCGGATCGCCTCGACCGCGCCCTGGATGCCGACGATGATCTCGGTCAGCTTGGCCACGGTGCGGTTGGTGTCCTCGCGCAGCCGCGCGAACACGCCCTGCGCGTCGCCGTCGACGCGATGGGTGAGATCGCCTTCGGCCAGCGCGGCCAGCGCGCTGGCCAGCGCCGCCAGGTTGCTCTCCACCGAATCGGAAATGCGGTTGACGCCCTCGGCCAATGACTTGAGCACGCCGTCCATCGACGCCGTATCGAGGCGGCGGCTGAAATCGCCATGTGCGGCGGCGTCGATCACCGCGGTCAGCGCCTGCTCGGCGTTGACCTGCGCGGTCACCTCCTCCCACTGCGCGATGGTGCCCAGGCGCACGCCGTCGGCGCCGGTGATCGGGCTGTAGACGAAGTCGATCTGGCGGCCGAAGAACGGCGCGCGCACGCGCTTGGAACCGGTCAGCGCGCGCATGCGGTCGATCGCCGCCTGGCTGTCCGGATAGATGTCGCCGATGCTGCCGCCGACGAACTGCTCGGCGCTGAATTCGGGGCGGAAGCTCTGCACGTCGGGCTCGATCGCGCGCAGCATCTGCAGCAGCTTGCGGTTGGCGAAGTGCACGCGGCCGTCGTCGTCGGCGATGCGGATCATGGTATCCAGGTCGTCCAGCGCCTGGATCACGAAGCGGCCATGGCGCAGTTCGGCCTCGGTCTCGGCCTGGCGTGCGGCCAGTCGCGCCTGCGCCGTCTGTACCGCGCGCAGCAGCGCGGCGTCGGCGGCGTCGCCGGCGCCATCGAGGCGTTGCTCGAAGCGGCCTTCGCCCAGCGCCTGCACCGCCTGCAGCGCGCGTTGCGACGGCGCCGCGCGCCGCGTGCCGGCCCAGTACAGCGCCGCCACCAGCAGTGCCGCGGCGGCCAGTGCCGGCGCGAGGCGCGCCAGCGCCGGCCCGTTCGGCCCAAGCTGGCGGCCGAGGTGCAACGCGTACAGCGCCATCGCCAACAGGCCCAGCGCATAGGCCAGTGCGAACAGCAAGGGGCGCGGGGGCAGGCGGGAGCCGCCAATCGGGCGAGGGGATGCGGCGTCTGGCAAGGTCATGGCGGCTACCGGCTGGGAAGATCGGCGCAATCCGCGCGTCGACAAATCGTTGAATGTGCCTCTCAGTATCGGCCGGCAGGTTGGTGGGCTTGACCGCGGCACAGACCGCTCGTCGGAAATATCGCGCCTGAATAGGCGAGATAGGTCGCTGAAAACGCTGTATTTTTTGCTGCAGCGCAATAGGCCGCCCGGCGATGGCTCGGCCCGCAACGGGGACATGCGCGAATGCGCCGCCGTTGGCCGGCAGCGTTCCGGGCACAAAAAAACCGGCCGTCTTGCGACGGCCGGTCGGGTCCGGCGGAAGCGGGCCGGCGTTACTTCGCCGGCGCGGCGTCCGGCAGGGTCCAGGCGATCACGCTGTCGCCGGGCTTGGTTTCCATGCGGTCGTGGCCACCGATCGCGGCGACGATGTACTGCTTGCCGTTCACCGTATAGCTCAGCGGCGCGGCCTGCGGGCCGGCCGGCACCCGCACTTCCCACAGCAGCTTGCCGGTCTGGGTGTCGTAGCCGCGCAGGAAGTTGTCCAGCGCCGCGCCGATGAAGGTGACGCCGCCGGCGGTGGCCAGCGAGCCGCTGTTGTTCGGCGTGCCCAGTTCGAACTTCATCTTCGACGGGATGCCCATCGGGCCCTGGTCGTAGCCGGTGCCCAGCGGACGCCGCCAGATCACCTGCTGGGTGCGCAGGTCCACGCCGGAGACGTAGCCCCACGGCGGGGCGATGCACGGCGTGTTCAGCGGCGACATCCACGGTTCCTTGCGCGCGCCGTAGGCCAGGCCTTCCTGCGCCATGTAGCCCGGCGTCTTGCTCTTGCCGTTGAATACCGACACCACGCCGAGCTCGTGCATCTTCTCCCGGGTGTAGACGTTCTCGGTGTACGGCAGGCGATTGCTGTTCATCACCATGATGCCGCGCTGCAGGTCCACCGATACGCCGCCCCAGTTGATGCCGCCGTGGTTGCCGGTGAACGACAGCGAGCCGCCCAGGCTGGGCGGAGTGAACATGCCCTGGTAGCGCAGCTGCTTGAACTGGATGCGGCAGGCCAGCTGGTCGAACGGGGTGATGCCCCAGGCGTCGGATTCGACGATGGTCTCGTAACCCTTGCTCGGCGCGCCGACGGTGTTGGGCATGCCCGGCGACACCGGCTGGGTCTTGGCGGTCCAGTCGCCGTGGTCGGTGCCCTGCGGCACCGGCAGTTGCTGCACCGGCATGATCGGCTTGCCGGTCTCGCGATCGAGCACGAACACCTGGCCGGACTTGGTGGCCTGGATCACCGCCGGACGGGTGCCGCCGCCGGGGACCGGGAAATCGACCAGGTTCGGCTGCGGGCCGATGTCGTAGTCCCACAGGTCGTGGTTGACGGTGCGGAAGTGCCAGCGCTCCTTGCCGGTGGCCGCATCCACCGCGACCAGCGAGGCGGTGTATTCCTCTTCCTGCGGGGTGCGGCCCTTGCCGAAGAAGTCGCCGGAGGCGTTGCCGGTTGGCAGGTAGACCAGGCCCAGTTCGTCGTCGGCGGCCATCAGCGACCACACGTTCGGGGTCGAACGGGTATAGGTCTGGCCGGCCGGCGGCGCGGCGTCGATCGCCGGGTTGCCCAGATCCCAGGCCCAGCGCAGCTGGCCGCTGATCGCATCGAAGGCGCGCACCACGCCGGACGGCGCATCGCGTTCCTGGCCGTCGCGGACCTGGCCTGTGGGCTGGATCACCACGCCGCGCATCACCACCGGCGGCGAGGTCGGGCCGACGAAGCCGGGCTTGGTGTTGCCGGTGTCCTTGTTCAGGTCCACGTAGCCGTGGTCGCCGAAGCTCTCGCACAGCTTGCCGGTGGCGGCGTCGAGCGCGCCCAGGCGGCCATCGACCATCGGCCAGAAGATGCGCTTGGCGCATTCGGCGACCGGGGTGGTGGCCTCGAAGTAGGACACGCCGCGGCAGGTGGTGGCGGCGACGCCGGCCATCGCCTTGGGGTTGGTCTTGGGATCGAAGCGCCAGCGTTCCTTGCCGGTGGTGGCCTCGACCGCGATCACCTTCTGCGTGGGCGTGCAGATGTAGACCAGGTCGCCGACCTTCAGCGGTGTGTTCTGGAACGCATAACCGAGCTTGGAGCCGGCGGGCTTGAGGTCGCCGGTATGGAATTCCCAGGCGATCTTCAGGTCCTTGACGTTGTCAGGCGTGATCTGCGCGCCGGGACTGTAGTGGTTGGACAGGTTGGAGCCGGCGTAGGCGGTCCAGTTGCTGACGTCGTGGTTGGCGGCGACGTTGCCGTCGGGGCTGTTCACCGTGGCGCGGCTGAACGCGCTCTGCGGGCGCTGCGCGGCCAGCGCCGGATCGGCCAGCTCGACGCTGCGCGGGAAGAACAGCGGCACGAACACCAGCAGCGCGCCGAGGACCGGCAGCACGCCGGTGACCAGCGCGTAACCCAGCCCGGACACCGGCGCCAGGCGCCAGCGCGCCACCTTCCAGAACGGCAACAGCAGCAGGCCGAGCACCGAGATCATCGCCAGGCGCGGGATCAGCGCCCAGCCGTCCAGGCCGACTTCGGCCAGCGCCCAGGCGATGGTCGCGGCCAGGGTCAGGCCGAACAGCCACAGTCCGGCGCGGCGCCCGAGCGCCAGCAGCACGCCGGACACGGCCAGGGCCAGGCCGGCCAGCAGGTAGTACCAGGAGCCGCCGGCGGCGACGAGTTGGCCGCCCATCGCGGCCAGGGCGGCGCCGATCAGGGCGATGACCACGGCATAGGCGACGAACAGCCAGCTGCCGGGTCCGTGTTGCGGAGAGTGAGGGGTCATGGAGAGGGTCTGCAGAAGATCCGGCGGCGCCGTGCTGGCGCAGGAAGATCGTGGAGGGGATCGAGCGCTGGTTCGGCTGCATCGGCGGCGACCTGGCGCTCAACGAGCACGTCGCGCGCCCCTCCCAGGGTTTCGATACGCGGCGTATGGGCGGCGATTTTAAAGGAATCCGCGTGCGCGGTCCGTGACCGTGCAGAAACCTGCGTTCTGCGTGCGGTGGCGTGCCTGCCGCGCGCGGCGATGGCGCCGCCGCGGCAGGTGCGGATCAGCGCCGCTCCAGCGCCTGCAGGTAGCGCTGCCGCCACACGCCGATGTCGTTCTTGCGCAGGTGCTCCATCATGGTCTGCCAGCGTTCGATGCGCTTGGCCTTGGGCAGCGAGGCGGCGGTGGCGATCGCATCGGCGACGCCGTCCAGGTCGTGCGGATTGACCAGCAGCGCTTCCTTCAGTTCGTCGGCGGCGCCGGCCAGCAGCGACAGCACCAGCACGCCCGGATTCTCCGGATCCTGCGCGGCCACGTATTCCTTGGCCACCAGGTTCATGCCGTCGCGCAGCGGCGTCACCAGGCCGACCTGCGCGGCGCGGTAGAAGCCGGTCAACGTGGCGTGGGTGAAGTTGCGGTTGACGTAGCGCAATGGCGTCCAGTCCGGCTCGGCGTGGCCGCCGTTGATGTGCCCGGCGATCTGTTCGAGCTGGTTGCGCAGTTGTTTGTACTCGGTGACGTCGCCGCGCGAGACCGGCGCGATCTGCAGATAGGTGAGGCTGCCGCGCTGGTCCGGATGCCGCTCCAGGTAGCGCTCGAAACCGAGGAAGCGTTCGGGCAGGCCCTTGGAGTAGTCCAGCCGGTCCACGCCGATCGCCAGCTGACGGTCGCGCAGGCTGCTGCGCAGGTCGCGTACCGCCGGCTTGGTCACCGCCGCGCGCGCCTGCTGCGCGATCAGTTCGGTGTCGATGCCGATCGGGAATTTCTCGGCGCGGAAGCGGCGCCCGCCGGGCGCTTCCAGCACGCCGTCCTTGATCACCTTGCCGCCGCCGAACAGGCGCACGTAGGCCTGGAAGCGGTCCACGTCGCGCTGGGTCTGGAAGCCGACCAGGTCGTAGGCGTAGAAGCCGGAGAACAGCCGCGCATGATCGGGCAGGGCCTGGATCAGGTCGGCGGAGGGGAACGGCACGTGCAGGAAGAAGCCGATGCGGCAGCCGATGCCGCGCTCGCGCAGCAGCGAGGCCAGCGGGATCAGGTGGTAGTCGTGGATCCACACCGTGTCGTCTTCGCGCAGCAGCGGCGCCAGCTTCTCGGCGAACATCGCGTTGACCCGGCGGTAGCCCTCGCGGGTGGCGCGGTCGTAGTCGACCAGGTCCAGGCGGAAGTGCAGCAGCGGCCACAGCGTGCGGTTGGCGAAGCCGTTGTAGTACGCGTCCAGGTCGGCGCGGTTGAGGTCCATGGTGACGAAGCGGATGTCGCCCTGGGTCTGCTCGTGCATCGCGCCGCTGTCGCCGCGCACGGTCTTGCCGCTCCAGCCGAACCACACCCCGCCGCGTTCCTTCAACGCGGCGAGCAAGCCCACCGCCAGGCCGCCGGCGCGGTTCTCGCCGGGCAAGGCCACGCGGTTGGATACCACTACGAGTCTGCTCATGAAGCCTCCTGCCAGCTGCGCGACAAGCGCATCGCGGCGATGATCAACCCGACATGCGAATAGGTCTGCGGGAAATTGCCCCAGGCCTCGCCGTTGTCGAAGGCTAGGTCCTCCGACAGCAAGCCCAGGTGATTGCGGCGCGCGAGGATGCGCTCGAACAGTTCGCGCGCTTCGTCCTTGCGCCCGATCGCGGCGAGCGCGTCGATGTACCAGAACGTACAGATGGTGAAGCTGGTTTCCGGCGCGCCGAAATCGTCCGGCGCCACGTAGCGGTACAGCGCATCGCCGTGCTTGAGGTCGCGGCCGATCGCCTCGACCGTGGCGACGAAGCGCGCATCGTCCGGGGCGATGAAGCCGATGTCGGCCAGCAACAGCAGCGAGGCGTCCAGGCGATGGCCGTTGAAGGTGTCGGTGAAGTGGCCGCGCTCGGCGCTCCAGGCGTCGGCCAGCACCCGCGCGTGGATGGTGTCGGCGCGTTCGCGCCAGTACGCCACGCGTGCGTCCAGGCCCAGCCGCGCGGCGATCTTGGCCAGGCGGTCGCAGGCGGCCCAGCACATCGCGCTGGTGTAGGTGTGGACCTCGGCGCGGCCGCGGAATTCCCACAGCCCGGCGTCGGGCACGTCGTGCAACGCGAACGCGTGCTCGCCCAGCGGCTCCAGGCGCAGGAAGGTGTCCTTGTCGCCGGGATCCTTCAGGCGCAGGTCGAAGAACAATTGCGTGGACGCCAGCACCACGCTGCCGTACACGTCGTGCTGTTTCTGGATCCAGGCCAGGTTGCCGCGCCGCACCGGCCCCATGCCGCGGTAGCCGGCCAGCGACGGCACTTCGTGTTCTTCCAGCGCCGCCTCGAAGCCGATGCCGTACAGCGGCTGCAGGCTGCCGTCGGTGGTGGCGATGTTGAAGATGTAGCCGAGGAACTGCTCCATGGTGCGGGTGGCGCCGAGCCGGTTCAGCGCGCGCACCACGAAGGCGGCGTCGCGCAGCCAGCAATAGCGGTAGTCCCAGTTGCGCGGGGTGTCCGGCGCCTCGGGAATCGAGGTGGTCATCGCCGCGATGATCGCGCCGCTGTCCTCGTACTGGCACAGCTTCAGGGTGATCGCGCTGCGGATCACCGCATCCTGCCAGTCCAGCGGCACCGACAGGTAGCGCACCCACTCGCGCCAGTATTCCTCTGTGCGCTCCTGCGCTTCCTGGATGTAGCCGGTCAGCGAGCGGGTCAGCGATTCGTCCACCCCGAGCATCAGGTTGACCGGATGGCTGAGCACGAACGGCAGCTCGTCGCGGATGAAGCGCACCGGCACGTCGGTGGTCAGGCGCAGGGTGAACTCCGGCAGCAGCCAGCGCACGTGGTTGCTGCCCCAGGTGCTTTCCGGCTTGCGCGCGCCCCAGTCGGCCAGCGGCCGCGCGAGGACGCGGATGCGCGGATTGCCGGACAGCGGCCGCACCTGGCGGATGATGCTGACCGGCCGGTAGAAGCGGCCGTGGTTGCGCCAGCGCGGCGCGAAGTCGATCACTTCCACCGCGCCGCCGTGCGCGTCGCGCAGCACGGTGCGCAGGATCGCGGTGTTGGCCAGGTAGTGCTGCTCGCTGTCGGCGAAATCCTCCAGCTCGATGCTGAAATCGCCGCCGTCGTGGTCGCGCGGCGACAGCAGCGCGCAGAACGCCGGGTCGCCGTCGAAGGCCGGCAGGCAGCTCCACACCACGCGTGCCTGTTTGTCGACCAGCGCGCCGAAACTGCCGTTGCCGATCACGCCGAGGTCGAGAGTGGGGGAGCTCATGGAGGAAGCGGATCCTTGTGCGCGGTCGGGGAGGAGGCGAGGCGGGGCGCTGCCGCTGGGCACGGTACTCATGCGGCGTTGTCGCGCAACCAGGCGTGTACGCCGCGCGGATCGGGCAAGGCGAACGTCGCCGCGCTGTGTTCGCGCGCGCCGACCAGCACGCTCCAGCCGCCGGCGGCATTGGCTGCGGCGAAGCCGAACTCGTCGGTGAGGTCGTCGCCGACGAACACCGGGCGGCGGCCCTGGAACGGCGGCTGCTGCAGCAGCGCGGTCAGCGCCAGGCCCTTGTCGCTGCCCTCGGGCACGAACTCGACCACGTGGTCGCCGGGCTGCAGGCGGTAGCCGGGCAGCGCATCGATCTGCGCCTGGGCGAAGGCCAGGACCTGCGGACCGGCCTCCGGCGCTGCGCGCCAGTGCAGCGCCAGGCTGGCGCCCTTGTCTTCGACCAGCACGCCGGGATGCGCCTGGCGCAGGTGCGCGGCGCGTTGGTGCAAGCCGTGCAGCCACTGCGAAGTATCGGCCGGCATCGCGGCGCGGGCATTGATGTCGCTGCGCAGTTCGTGGCCGTGCAGGCCGGCGGCCGGCAGGCGCAGCGGCGCGAACAGCGCGTCCAGCTGCGCCAGCGGGCGGCCGCTGACCAGCGCCAGCGCACCGTGCAGGCGGTCGCTGATGCGGCCGATCGCCTCGCGCACCTCGGGCAGCAGGTGCACGCCGTCGGGGCGATCGGCGAATTCGATGAGGGTGCCGTCCACGTCTAGGAACAATGCGCAGGCATCGTCCAGGCGCGGCGGCGGCGGTCGGAGGGGGAGCGCGTCTGCCATGCGTTCATGATGAACGAGACAGCGTTAGGGCCAAGTGGAGTGGCCGGGATTGGGGAGTGGGGATTCGGGATTGGCAAAAGCCATGCAGGGCCCCGCTGTTGCGAATCCCCAATCCCGAATCCCCAATCCCAACTTCGTCGATTGGGGAGTGGGGATTCGGGATTGGCAAAAGCCGTGCAGGGTCCCGCTGTTGCGAATCCCCAATCCCAAATCCCCAATCCCACACCTTCGTCAGAAGGTGTACCGCACGCGCCCGTAGTAATAAGCGCCATTGCTGCCGATCGGCGACAGCACGTCGTAGGGCAGGTTGCCGAAGTAGTAGATGTCGGTGTTGGAGCGGTCGGAGTAGTTGTCGGTGAGGTTCTGCCCGCCCAGCGCCACGCTCCACTGCGTGGTGATGCGGTACTCGACCTCGGCGTCGAGCTGCCACTCGGCGCCGTAGGTCTGCCGCGGCACGTAGCCGTCGCCGAAGTCGAACACGCGGGTGGCGCTGCCGTAGCGGCTGACCCGGGTCTGCAGCGCCCAGCGGTCGTTGCTCCAGTTCGCCGCGAACTGGGCGCGGGTGCGCGGCGCGGCGTCGGTCAGGGTGTTGCTCTCCTCCACGCCGAACAGCACGTAGTCCGGGTTCAGCGCCAGCAGCTGCGGCGGCGTGGCGACCAGGTTCTTCAGTTCGGTCTTGGCGTAGCTCCAGGTGCCGGTCAACTGCAGCTGGCCGTCGCCCAGCGCCTGTCGCCAGTTGCTGACCAGTTCCGCGCCGCGGGTGCGGGTGTCGGCGGCGTTGACGAAGAAGCTGGCGCTCTGCAGGCCGGTGACGCCGAAGTTCTGCGCCACGAACGCGGTCAATGCATCGCCGCTGATGTCTTCGGACAGCGCGATGCGGTCGTCGATGTCGATCTGGAACAGGTCCAGCGACAAGTCGAAGTGCGAACCGATGCGGCTGGTGAAACCGAGGCTGTAGTTGACCGATTTCTCCGGCTTCAGCTCCTTCGCGCCCAGCGCCTGCGCGATCGGGTTGTTGACCGACAGCAGCCGGCCCTGCAGCAGCTGCCCGGCCGCATCGTAGCCGCTGGAGGTGGCTTCGTAGCCGATCTGGCTCAGCGACGGTGCGTGGAAGTTGTTGGAGATCGCGCCGCGCAGCGCGAACGCCGGCACGAACTCGTAGCGCGCGGCCAGCTTGCCGGTCAGTTCGCCGCCGAAATCCTGGTAGTGCTCGTAGCGCGCGGCCAGGTCGGTGGAGAACTTGTCGCCGAATTGGCTGGACACGCTGGCGTAGGCGCTGGCGACGTTGCGCGACAGGTCGGCCGCGTCCTGCGGGGTCAGCCCGCCGCCGGCCTGGGCGCCGGTGGGGCGGTCGGTGTAAGCGCCGGCAGCGTAGCTGGCCGGGTCGCCGGGACGGGTACGGTAATGCTCGCGGCGGAATTCCACGCCGCTGCCGACGGTGTGGGTGGCGCCGGCGGCGTCGAAGCTGCGGCTCAGGTCGAGGTTGGCCACGCTCTGCTCGAAGGCGTAGTCGCCGGTCTTGAAGCGGGTCGGACTGCCCGGGCCGAGCGAGGCGTTGAGCGAGTTCTTCAGCCGGTAGGTGAAGTCGTTGCGGCCGTAGTCGACACTGGCGTCGTAGGCCCACTCGCCCCATTGCCCGCGCGCGCCGGCCACGCTCTGGATGTCGCGGTTCTCGCCCAGCGACACCGGGCGGTAGCCGTTCGGGTAGACCTCGGTCCAGTTGGCGTCGCTGTCGGGATAGCGGAAATAGTTGGCGCCCTGCGTGTCGCGCTGGTTGTAGGTGCCGAAGAAATAGAACTCGCTGGTCTGGCCGAACGGCAGCTTGCCGTTGATCCAGGCGTTGAGGTCCTTGCTGGCGCCGTCGCCGAGCACGTAGTTGCGCTTGCCGGCCAGGGCCAGGTTGGCCGGGGTCTGCGCCTCGAACGGCGGGATCTGGTCGTAGCCGGCGCGGTTGGTGCCCTCGCGGTTCTTCAGTTCCAGGCCGACCTTGAAGAAGCCGCCGTCGTCGCCCAGGCGGGTGCCGACCTTGGCGCTGGCGTAGCTGGTCTGGCCGTCGGTGACGGTGCGGTCGATCGGCTTCACGTCGGTGTGGTTGGCGCCGAAGCTGGCTTCCAGCGCGCCGCTGTCCGGATCGTCGTCGAGGATCACATTGATCACCCCGGCCACCGCGTCCGAGCCGTACTGCGCGCCGGCGCCGTCGCGCAGCACTTCGATGCGCTTGATCGCGCTGATCGGGATCGAGTTGAAGTCCACCGGGGTGGTGCCCTTGCCGATCTTGCTGTCGGTGTTGACCAGCGCCGAGGTGTGGCGGCGCTTGCCGTTGACCAGCACCAGCACCTGGTCGGGCGAGAGCCCGCGCAGCTGCGCGGCGCGGATGTGGTCGGCGCCGCCGGAATTGGACTGGCGCGGGAAGTTGAACGAGGGCAGCAGCGCCTGCAGCGCGCTGCCGAGTTCGCCGTTGACCACGCCGGCCTTGCGGATGTCCTCAGCGCTGAGCACGTCCACCGGCGCGGTGGACTCGAGCACGGTGCGGCCGCTGGCGCGGGTACCGGTGACGATCACCGTGTCCAGGTTGGTCGCGGTGCCGGGATCGGCCTGCTGGGCCAGGGCGGGGGCCGACAAAGCCAGGGCGATGGCCAGGCTCAGCGGGCGGGCGAACGGATACGACATGGGGGCTCTCTCCTGCGGTGACGCAAAGACCGCTGCGGCGGTGGTCCGTGCCGCGCAGGCGGAATACAATTCGGGTACATCCATCCGGATGAAGCGATATATTATCTTATCGTTAACGCGGCGGCGAGCCGTCCGTTCCACCGCGTTCGGCATGAGCTGATGCCCGGCGGTTATCGGGCGCGCGCCGCCACGGTCGCCTACCATCGCGTCCTTCCGTTCCGCTTCCGAGACCTGCCGATGCTGTTGCGTGCCCCCTTGCTTGCCGTGTTCCTGGCCCTGACCGCCTGCGCCAGCGTCGCGCCGTCCGCTTCCACCGCGCCGGCCAAGGTCGGCGCCGCCATGCAGGGCGATGCCGCGCGGCCGGCGCAGGCCAGCGGCTGGGTGCGCAGCGAGCTGTACTTCGGGGTCGGCGAAGAAAGCGGCCCGGCCGATCGCCCGCAGGCCGAGCCGATCAGCGAGGCGCAATGGCGCGCGTTCCTGGACAAGCAGGTCACGCCGCGCTTCCCCGACGGCCTGACCGTGTTCGATGCCTACGGGCAGTGGCTGTTCCGCGGCGCCAAGGAGCCGAACCGGCTCAACACCAAGGTGCTGGTGATCCTGCACGAGGACACCCCGCAGCGCCGCGCCGACATCGAGGCGATCCGGCTGGCATGGAAGCAGGCGACCGGGCACCAGTCGGTGCTGTGGTCGCGGCAGCCGGTGGAGGTGTCGTTTTGAAGCCGGGATTCGGGAGTGGGGAGTGGGGATTCGGAAGGGCGGGGCGGTGACGTTTTCGATCCGCCAGGACGATCTGTCCGGTGAGGCGGTGCGTGCGTTGCTCGCGTACCACCTGCAGCAGATGCATGCGCAGTCGCCGCCGGGCAGCGTGTATGCGCTGGACCTGTCAGGACTGCAGCGCGCCGACGTGACCGTGTGGAGTGTCTGGCGCGGCGACGCGCTGGCCGCGGTCGGTGCGCTGCGCGTGCTCGACGATGGTGGCGGCGAACTGAAGTCGATGCGTACCCATCCGGACTTCCTGCGCCAGGGCGCGGCCGCGGCGCTGCTCGAGCACATCGTCGCCGCCGCACGCGCCGCCGGCCTGCAGCGGCTGAGCCTGGAGACCGGCAGCGGCGCGGCCTTCGACGCGGCGCTGGGCCTGTACCGGCGACGCGGTTTCCGCAATGGACCGGCGTTCGCCGATTACGTGCCGAGCGCGTTCAACCAGTTCCTGCATCTGGATCTGTAGCCGCGGCGCAGAGGCGCAAGCCGGGATGCTGCATCCCTGTTCGCGCGCCAATCCGCAGGCGCCGCTTCCATTACCATCCATCGACCCCCAACGCAGCCACCGCCCGCATGCCCAGCACCGCTCCTGTTTCGTCGCGCCCGCGCTGGTTCGTCGCCGGCGATCTCAACGGTTTCTTCGGCCTGGTGGTCGACAACCTGTCGATCCTCGGCTTCATCACCCTGGCCCTGGTCGGCCTGTTCCAGTTCCCGGCCGAGGTGATCTATACGCGGATGATTCCCGGCACCGCGTTCGGCGTGCTGATCGGCAACCTGCTGTACACCTGGATGGCGCGCCGGCTGGCCGCGCGCAGCGGGCGCAGCGACGTCACCGCGATGCCGCTGGGCCTGGACGCGCCGACCAGCATCGGCATGGCGCTGCTGGTGCTCGGCCCCGCGTTCGTGCGCTACAAGCAGCAGGGCCTGGACCCGCAGGCCGCGGCGCTCGCCACCTGGCACCTGGGCATGGCCGCGCTGGTGGTGATGGGCCTGCTGAAGACCGTGCTGTCGTTCTTCGGCGATGCGGTCACCCGCGCGTTGCCGCGGGCCGCGCTGCTCGGCTCGATCGCCGGCATCGCGCTGGTGCTGATGGGCTTCCTGCCGCTGCTGGAAACGCTGCGCGCGCCGCTGGTCGGGCTGGTGGTGCTGGGCCTGCTGCTGTACGTGCTGATCGCCAAGGGCCGGCTGCCGTACGGCCTGCCGGGCGTGCCGCTGGCGCTGGTGCTGGGCACCGGCCTGTACTATTGGTCGAACGCGGCCGGTTTCGGCATTCCCGGCTACGAGGCGCCGCAGTGGGTGGCGCCGCAGCTGGTGTTGCCGTGGCCGAGCCTGGGCTTCGTCGCCGGCCTGGCCGACACCGTGCCGCTGCTGCCGCTGCTGCTGCCGTTCGGCCTGCTGATGGTGGTCGGCGGCATCAACGTCAGCGAGAGCGCACGCGCCGCCGGCGACGACTACCGCACCCGCGACATCCTGCTGGTCGAGGCCTGCTCGACCCTGGTCGCCGGCGTCTGCGGCGGCGTCGCCCAGACCACGCCCTACATCGGCCAGCCGGCCTACAAGCACATGGGCGCGCGCAGCGGCTACACGCTGTTGACCGGGCTGTTCATCGGCCTGGGCGGCATGCTCGGGCTGGTCGCCGGGCTGGTGCAGTGGCTGCCGCTGGCGGTGCTGGCGCCGATCATCGTGTACGTGGCCATCGACATCACCACCCAGGCGTTCCAGGCCACGCCCAAGCGCCACGCCGGGGCGATGGTACTGGGCTTCCTGCCGTCGGTGGCCTACCTGCTGGCGATCAAGGCGCCGGGTTGGATCCCGGCGGACAAGCTGGCCGCGCTGACCACCACGCTGGACGGCCACGGGTTGCCGGAGCTGGCGGTGATCTTCACCCTGGGCAACGGCTTCATCATCACCGCGATGCTGTGGACCGCGGCGGTGGCGGCGATGGTCGATGGGCGCCTGCGTCGCGCCGCCGTGTTCCTGCTGGTGGCGGCCGCGCTGACCCTGTTCGGGCTGATCCATTCGGTGGATCCGCGCGGCGGCATCTACCTGCCATGGACGCTGAGCGGCCTGCCCAAGCTGATCGCCTGGCAGTTCGCCGGCGGCTACGTGGCGCTGGCCGCGCTGCTCGGCCTGCTGTCGCTGCAGAAGCCGCGTGCGGTGCTGGTGGACTGAGCGCCTGCGCCGGCCGCTCGCTGGAGAATGCGATGACGATGACAGGCGCCGCCGTGCGCGCGGGTTTGCTGCTGTCGTGCCTGGCCTGGATGCCGAGCGCTGCGGCGGTGTCGTTCGACTGCGCCAAGGCGTCCAGCGCGGTCGAGCGCCTGTTGTGCACGGACAAGCGATTGGATGCCGCCGACGAATCGCTGGCCCGGCGCTATGCGGCGCTCGTGGCGGTGGTGCCGGCCGCGCAGCGGCAAGGCGTGCGCAGTGCGCAGCAGGCTTGGTTGGCGCAGCGCAATGGCTGTCTGGCCCAGTCGGATCCGGGCGCCTGCCTGAAGCAGCGGATCGAGGCGCGGATACGCACCTTGGACAGCCAGTTCGCGCCGCAGGCGGCGCGCTTCGATCGCATCGTCGCCGGGATTCCCGCTGCGCCGGCCGCGGCAGCCGTGCAATTGCGCGCCTACGACGGCGGGCTGGCCTCGGCCTGGCTGGTGTATCTGCACCGCTTCGTGCCGGCGGCGGGGGTTGGTGCGGCGGAAGCGCGGGCGCGATTCGCCGCTGCCAGCGCCGCCTTGCGCCAGCAGGATCCGGTGGCGGCCGGGATGCTCGACGCTGCCGAGCCGGCCGACCGCCAGGCCGCGCAAGCGCGCGATCTGACCCTGCTGCGGCTGTGGATCGAACGCAGCGGCTACAGCGTGGACGCCACCACGGGTCCCGACCCGCGCCCCTACGTGCACTGTTTCGTGTTCGCGCAGCAGGGCAAGGCCGCCTATGAGGCGATGGGTCCGTTGTACGGGTCCAGCCGCGATCTCGACGCACCGATCTGCGCGCCGCAGCCGGGCCTGTTCGACCAGCCGGCGTGGAAACAGCTGTACAAGGCGTTTGCCAGTTTGATCGACAAGGCCTCCGACGATGCCGGCACGATGCGCTACGCGGATTTCGCAGGATGGCGCGTGCTCTCGCTGCAGGCCACGCAGTCGCCACTGCTGCTTCTGCAGCGGCCGCAAGACGCAGCACCCAGGCGCGATCCGGCAGCGGCGATCGCCGGCTGGCGCGATGCGGCGCTGTGGCCTGAAGCGGATCGCAAGGCAGCGTTGAACGCCTTGCCGCCGGCGCGCGCGGCGACGGCGCGCTGGCTGATCGAACATAAGGCGATGCCGGCGGCGCAGGCCGAGCAGGTTGCCGCCGCCATCGTCGCCTACTGGGTCGGTGCGCGCATCGCCTTCGGCGAAGGGGCCACTGGCTAGCGTCGCGCGTCCAGCGTGCGGCGGCGCCGCGCGCCGAGGCTGAACGCTGGCCGTCCCGCGGTGGAACCGGCGGCGAGCGCAGTGGTCACACCTGCCACTGTTCAACGGAGAACCGGACACCATGCAGCCACGTCATTCGCCCTGGCCCTGGATCCTGGTCGCTGTGCTGGTGGCCGCTGCCGCGGCGTGGCTGTTCCGCGACAACCTGAGCGCGCTGTTGCGTGGCGCAACGCCTGCGCCTGCTGCGGTGGCGCCGCCCGCTGCGCCGAGCGCGGCGCCGTCCGTGCCCGTGGCCACACCGCCAGCGCCGCCGCCGATCCAGCATCCGATCGATCCCGCCACCGCCGCCGATGCGGCGATCCCGGCGCTGGCCGACAGCGACGCGGCGGCGTGGGCCGAACTGGTGACGCTGGCCGGCAGCGACGCGCCGCTGGCGCTGTTGATCCGCGACCATCTGATCCAGCGCGCGGTGACGATGATCGACAACCTGCCGCAGCGCCGCGTCGCCGCGCGCACCCTGGTCTTGAAGCCGGTGCCTGGGCAACTGCAGGTCGCCACCGATGCGGCCGGCGCCAGCGTGATCGACGCGGCCAACGCGCAACGCTATGCCCCGTACGTGCAGGCCTTCACCCAGGCCGATGCCGGCGCGATGGTGGCCGCGTACCGGCGCTTCTATCCCTTGTTCCAGCAGGCGTATGTGGAACTGGGCTATCCCAAGGGCTATTTCAACGACCGTCTGGTGCAGGTGATCGACCATCTGCTGCAGGCGCCGGTGCCGGCAGCGCCGCCGGCGGTGACCGCCGATGCGCGCACCGGCAAGTACCGCTTCGTCGATCCGGCGCTGGAGTCGCTGTCGGTCGGGCAGAAGGCGCTGCTGCGCCTGGGACCGACGCAGGCCGAGGCGGTGCGCAAGCAACTGCGGGCGATCCGTGCGGCGTTGGTGCGGACCTGAGGGCTGTTGGCTTGATAGGAGTACGCCTTGCCGGTGGCAACATTGAACCGCAGCGACGACGCGGCTGACATGCGCGCACCAGCTGGCACCCCAGGCCCCATGTAGGAGCGGCTTCAGCCGCGACGAACGAAGACACGGACCGCATGCCTTCGACCAAGTGTCGGTGCCGAAGGCCTGCAGGCATCACGCATCAGCCATCCAGCTCCGGATAGCGCCGGAAAATCCCGTTGTCGTTGAACGGCAGGCGCCGCTCCGACGCCAGATACGCGGCGATGGCGGGACGATCGGACACCCGCTGCTGCAGGGCGCGCAGTTGCGGCAGCTTCGGCGAAAGCTTCTTCATCGCGCCGGGGAACGCGTAGTCCAGTCCGCTCATCAGCTGGAACAGCGACAGGTCCACGTAGGAGTGCTCGCGCAATGCGTGGCGACCGCCGCCCTGGCTCATGACCTGCTCGAAATAGCCGAGGAACTTGGGCAGCCGCTGCGTGCGCAGGTCCTCGGCGCGGCGCCGCGCCTCCGGCTTCTGGTCTTCGTAGTACAGCGCGCTGCCGATGGGGTGGTGGCTGTCGTGGATCTCGGTCACCAGGTCGGCGATGGTCAGCTGCATTTGCAGCGCCTGCATGCGCCGCGACTCGCTGTCCGGCACCAGTCCCAGCGAAGGGCCCAGGTAGTGCAGGATGTTGGCGACCTGCGCGATCACCAGCCGCCCGGCCTTCAGGAACGGCGGCGCGAACGGCCGCGCGCCCGGCTGCTCGCCGTCGAGAAAGGGCTGCAGGACCGCGTCGCCTTCCTCGCGGGCGACGTCGCGGTAGGCCGCGCCGGCATCCTCCAGCGCCAGTCGCACGAACTCGCCGCGGCCCTGGATGCCGGTCCAGTAGTAGAGGTCGTAGTGCATTGCGGCTCCTGTGCGGGAAGGTTCGGAAGCGCGAGGGTAGGGGCTGTAGCGGTAGCGGCGTGTGACCGTGCGGCGACCGGCGCAGGGAACCGTGCGCTGGCGAAGGCGCCATGCCGGGCCGCGGCCCGGCAGGGCGCACGCGCGCATCGCGGCCGTCACGGCAGCCCCTCGCCAGACGCTCCGCCAGGCGGCGCGGACGTATACAGACCGCGCCGCGGCCTTGAAACAAGCCGCGCCAACCGCATTTGACTAGCATGCCGGCGCGGCCGGCCCCCCTTTCAGAGGAACTTCCCGATGCGGATGGACAAGCTCACGTCGCGTTTCCAGCAGGCGCTGGCCGACGCCCAGTCGCTGGCCGTGGGCCGCGACCACACCATCGTCGAGCCGGTGCACGTGTTCACCGCGCTGCTCGACCAGTCCGGCGGCAGCACCCGGCCGCTGCTGGCGCAGGCCGGGGTCAACGTGCCGGTGCTGCGCGAGCGGCTGGGCGAGGCGCTGGACAAGCTGCCCAAGGTCAGCGGCCAGCCCGGCAACCTGTCGATCGGCAACGACCTGAGCCGGCTGCTCAACCAGACCGACAAGCTGGCGCAGCAGCACAACGACCAGTTCATCGCCAGCGAGTGGTTCGTGCTGGCCGCGGCCGACGATGCCGGCGCGCTGGGCCTGGCGCTGCGCGCCGCCGGCGCCGACAAGAAGAAGCTCGAAGCGGCCATCGACAAGCTGCGCGGCGGCGAGACGGTGCAGTCGGAAAGCGCCGAGGACCAGCGCCAGGCGCTGGAGAAGTACACCATCGACCTCACCGCGCGCGCCGAGAGCGGCAAGCTGGATCCGGTGATCGGCCGCGACGAGGAAATCCGCCGCACCATCCAGGTGTTGCAGCGGCGCACCAAGAACAACCCGGTGCTGATCGGCGAACCCGGCGTCGGCAAGACCGCCATCGTCGAGGGCCTGGCCCAGCGCATCGTCAACGGCGAAGTGCCGGAAGGCCTGCGCGGCCGCCGCGTGCTGTCGCTGGACATGGGCGCGCTGATCGCCGGCGCCAAGTTCCGCGGCGAGTTCGAGGAGCGGCTGAAGGGCGTGCTCAACGACCTGTCCAAGACCGAAGGCCAGGTCATCCTGTTCATCGACGAACTGCACACCATGGTCGGCGCCGGCAAGGCCGACGGCGCGATGGATGCGGGCAACATGCTCAAGCCGGCGCTGGCGCGCGGCGAGCTGCACTGCATCGGCGCCACCACCCTGGACGAGTACCGCAAGTACATCGAGAAGGACGCGGCGCTGGAGCGTCGCTTCCAGAAGGTGTTCGTCGGCGAGCCGACGGTGGAGGACACCATCGCGATCCTGCGCGGGCTGAAGGAGCGCTACGCGGTGCACCACGGCGTGGAGATCACCGACCCGGCGATCGTCGCTGCGGCCACGCTGTCCAACCGCTACATTGCCGACCGCCAGCTGCCGGACAAGGCGATCGACCTGATGGACGAGGCCGCCAGCCGCATCCGCATGGAGATCGACTCCAAGCCCGAGGAACTGGACCGCCTGGAGCGGCGGCTGATCCAGCTCAAGATCCAGCGCGAAATGCTGAAGAAGGAAAAGGACGAGGCCTCGCGGCAGCGCCTGGCCGACCTGGAAAGCGACATCGACAAGCTCGAGCGCGAGTTCTCCGACCTCGACGAGGTGTGGCGTTCGGAGAAGGCCACCTTGCAGGGCGCGACCCGGATCAAGGAGCAGATCGAGCAGGCGCGGGTCGAGCTGGAGGCGGCGCAGCGCCGGCAGGACTACGCCAAGATGAGCGAGATCCAGTACGGCCTGCTGCCGAACCTGGAGAAGCAGCTGGCCGCGGCCGGCGATGCCGAGCACCACGATTTCAAGCTGGTGCAGGACCGGGTCACTGCCGAGGAGATCGCCGAGGTGGTGTCGCGCTGGACCGGTATTCCGGTCAACCGCATGCTCGAAGGCGAGCGCGACAAGCTGCTGCGCATGGAGGACGAACTGCACCGGCGCGTGGTCGGCCAGGAAGAGGCGATCAAGGTGGTGTCCGACGCGGTGCGGCGTTCGCGCGCCGGCCTGTCCGACCCGAACCGGCCCAGCGGCTCGTTCCTGTTCCTGGGTCCGACCGGCGTCGGCAAGACCGAGCTGTGCAAGGCGCTGGCCGAGTTCCTGTTCGACAGCAGCGAGGCGATGATCCGCATCGACATGAGCGAGTTCATGGAGAAGCATTCGGTGGCGCGGCTGATCGGCGCGCCTCCGGGCTACGTCGGCTACGAGGAAGGCGGCTACCTGACCGAGGCGGTGCGGCGCCGGCCGTATTCGCTGATCCTGCTCGACGAGGTGGAGAAGGCGCACAGCGACGTGTTCAACATCCTGCTGCAGGTGCTCGACGACGGCCGCCTCACCGACGGCCAGGGCCGCACCGTGGACTTCCGCAACACCGTCATCGTGATGACCTCGAACCTGGGCTCGCACCAGATCCAGGAACTGAGCGGCGACGGCTCGGCCGAGGCCTACACGCAGATGAAGGCGGCGGTGATGGGCGTGGTGCAGGCGCATTTCCGCCCGGAATTCATCAACCGCCTGGACGACATCGTGGTGTTCCATCCGCTGGACAAGGCGCAGATCAAGTCGATCGCGCGCATCCAGCTGAGCGGCCTGGAGAAGCGCCTGGCCGAGCGCGGACTGAAGATCGAACTCAGCGACCGCGCGCTGGAACTGCTCGGCAACGTCGGCTTCGATCCGGTGTACGGCGCGCGGCCGCTGAAGCGCGCGATCCAGTCGCAACTGGAAAACCCGCTGGCGCAGCAGATCCTGTCCGGGCAGTTCCTGAGCGGCGACACCATCAACGTCGGCGCCGAAGGCGGGCACCTCACGTTCCAGAAGGCCTGAGGCGCGGCGAAGCGCCGCTCGCGTTCATTGCCCGATCGGTAGACGGCGCCGTTGCAACGGCGCCGGCTTTTTTCCGCCATGCAGTGGCGCGTGGCGCCTATTTCGCCAGGGAAAGAGAGATTTCCGCCACGCATGCCGCCTCGGGGTGGGCGCGTTGTTCCACGAACAGGCCCTGCAACGTGGCGCCGACGGCAAGTTTGTCGCGCCGGAAGCTGGCGCTGACGCCATCGTCGGATTCCGCGAACTCCCGGCTGGGCGGCTCCAGGGAGTAGTACTGCCTGGAGAACCCGGCGGCAGCGAGCCTGTCCGCCAGTTGCCCGAGCCGCAGCGGGCACGCCGCGCCCATGTCGCGATAGCGGTAGCCGAGCCCGCTACCCGCAGCCACGGGCGGATCCTCCCGCGAACTGATGGCGAGCGAGAGCGACGCCTCGTCCGGCGTGTACGTCGCTTCGATCCGTTGCTGGAATGCCGTGCCCGGTGCATCGACGTAGGCGACGAAGACGCTGCCGACCGGCTGCGGCGGCGAGGGATTCCACGGCTCGGCGTATGGTGGCGGCAGCATGCTTTCGAAGAGGTCGACGTCGAACCGATCGCACAGCTGGGCGAACTTCAAGGCCGCCGCGTCGCCGGCGATCACCTCGTCGAGCACGCCGAGATAGCGTTGCATCAGGGCCTGCGCGGATACGCTGTCGGCGGATGCGGGGTCCGCAAGATAGCGCCGGTGCTGCGTCTCGCAAATACCCGGTTGGGTCCATTGTTCCATCGCATAGGACGGCGGTGGCGGCGCAGCCCGCGCGAACGCCGGCAGCACCAGAAGCAGCGAGAGCGGGCAGATGACGGCGGGTTTCATCGGGAAGCATCCTGCAAACGATCAGCCCAGCATACGAGATGCCTGCGCACGGCCGCATCGGTGCGACTGCCCAGCCGCGCGGGCGTTCGGGTGCGAATGCGCTGACAACCCCGCGGCATGGCCTCATAACCGCAGGTTTGCATCCGCCGCCACGCATGGCGCTATCGTCTCGGCTCCTCTTGCCGAGACCCGCCCATGTCCGACCCGAACTGGAAGCTGGAAACCATCGCCGTGCATGGCGGCTACCGCCCCGATCCGACCACGCGCGCGGTGGCGGTGCCGATCTACCAGACCGTGGCCTATGCCTTCGACGACACCCAGCACGGCGCCGACCTGTTCGACCTGAAGGTGCAGGGCAACATCTACAGCCGCATCATGAATCCCACCACCGATGTGCTCGAGCAGCGCATCGCCGCGCTGGAAGGCGGCATCGGCGCGCTGGCGGTGGCCTCCGGGCAGGCCGCGGTGACCTACGCGATCCAGACCATCGCCGAGGCCGGCGACAACATCGTCTCCTCCAGTGCGCTGTACGGCGGCACCTACAACCTGTTCGCGCACACGCTGCCGCTGTCGGGCATCGAAACCCGCTTCGCCGACTACCGCGATCCGAACGCGTTCGCCGGGCTGATCGACGACCGCACCAAGGCGATCTTCGTCGAGTCGATCGGCAATCCGCGCGGCAACGTCACCGACCTGGAAGCGGTCGCCGCGATCGCGCATGCGCACGGCGTGCCGCTGATCGTCGACAACACGGTGCCCACGCCGTACCTGCTGCGGCCGATCGACTTCGGCGCCGACATCGTGGTGCATTCGCTGACCAAGTACCTGGGCGGGCACGGCACCAGCCTGGGCGGAGCGATCGTGGACTCGGGCAAGTTCCCCTGGGCGGCGCACGCGCAGCGTTTCCGCCGCCTCAACGAACCGGACGTGAGCTACCACGGCGTGGTCTACACCGAGGCGCTGGGCGAGGCCGCCTACATCGGCCGCGCGCGGGTGGTGCCGTTGCGCAACACCGGCGCGGCGCTGTCGCCGTTCAACGCCTTCCAGCTCCTGCAGGGCATCGAGACGCTGCCGCTGCGCATGGACCGGATCAACCAGAACACGCTGGCCGTGGCCAGGCACCTGCAGACCGAGGCCAAGGTGGAGTGGGTCAACTACGCCGGCCTGCCCGGGCATCCGGAGCATGCGCTGGCGCAGAAGTACCTGCGCGGGCACGGCTCGGGCGTGCTCACCTTCGGCCTGCGCGGCGGCCGCGCCGCCGGCGCGCGCTTCCTCGACGCGCTGCAGCTGTTCACCCGGCTGGTGAACATCGGCGACGCGAAATCGCTGGCCACCCATCCGGCCTCGACCACGCATCGCCAGCTGTCGGCGCAGGAACTGGAGCGCAGCGGGGTCAGCGAGGACACGGTGCGCCTGTCGGTCGGCATCGAACACATCGACGACCTGCTCGCCGACCTGCGGCAGGCGCTGGCGCAGGCCTGACTCGCGCCCCGGCCCGAGCCACGTGCGGCCGCGGCGGCCTGGGCGCCGCGGCCACGACGATCGCCCCCGGCGACAGGCACGCGCGAACGACAGCCAGGCGAAAGGATCGGCCGCCACGCTAAGGCGTGTCGTCCATCCTCGCGCAGGTCGCGCCGGGGTTGGCGTGCTGTCGGCGGGCGGTGCGTGGCGTAGCGCCAGACTGGGCGGTCGGGTCGCGCCGCGCGCCGCCCGCTGGCGGCCTGGCAATTCCACTCCGCAGCCTTGCTGCCGGCGCGTTCTGCGCGGGGATGGACGACACGCCCATCTGCCCGGCGGCCGCGCCGGCGTCGTCGTGTCCGCAGGCCAGGAGCCGTCCTCATGTTGTCCATCGCGCATGCCTGGTCTGTCGTCGTCGCCGCGGTGGCCGAGCATGCGGTGGCGCCGCTGCTGGCCGCCTTGCACCTGACCGGACTCAGCGACGACCCGCGCGAGATCGCCGCTTCGTTGCTGATCGCGGCGCTGCAGCTGTGCATCATCGGCGTGCTGTTCCGCCCGCTGGAAAGCCTGTGGCCGGCCGAGCGCTGGGAGCACCGGCGCCTGGCCAGGATCGATTTCCACTACACCTGGCTGATGCTGGTCGGGGTGTTCCCGCTGTTCTCGTTCCTGATCCTGACCCCGCTGGCCAATGCGCTGGGCGGCGCCGACGCGAGCGCTGCGGCGGCGCCGGCATCCGGCCTGCGTCACGCATGGCCATGGCTGGACCGGCATCCGCTGGCGCTGTTCGCGCTGTACTACCTGGCCTACGACTTCACCTACTACTGGATGCACCGGATCCAGCACTGGCTGCCGTGGTGGTGGGCGATGCACAGCATGCACCACAGCCAGCGCCAGCTCAGTTGCTGGGCCAACGATCGCAGCAACTACCTGGACGGTGCGCTGCAATCGTTCGTGCTGGCCGCGGTGGGCGTGGCGTTCGGCATCGCCGCCGACGAGTTCGCCTGGCTGATGCTGCTCGGCGAACTGGTGCAGAACCTGTCGCACGCCAACGTGCGCTTCGGCTTCGGGCCGGTGCTGGACAAACTCCTGGTCGATCCGCGCTTCCACCGCCTGCACCACATGCGCGTGGACCCGCAGCGGCCGAACCTGCACAACTGCAATTTCGGCCAGGTGTTCGCGTTCTGGGACGTGCTGTTCGGCACCGCGTTGTACGGTGAGCCAGTGCGTCCCACCGGGGTCGGCGATCCGATGGTGGATCGCGACAACGACTTGGGCCTGGTCGCGCTGCAACTGGAGGGATTGAAGCGGTTCTGGGGCGCGGTACGTCGGCGTGCCGGATGGCGGCCGGGCGAGGTCGCTTTCAGCGAGGACTACGTGCCGATCCCAGTCGAGCATGGCGCGGTCGATCATGCCGCGGCGCCGAGCGGTCGCATGCCGTCAACGAACCGCGCCGCCGATCCTGCGGCCTAGCCTTTCCCTGCGCTGGACGCGGCCTGCCTGCGGCACGCGTCCATGCCATGTTCGCGGCCCAGGCGGCCGGACCGGTCACTGCTTCTTCAGACAGCCGCTCATGAAGGTCTTGCGCGCATCGCCCTGCAGTTTCTGCGTGGCCGCCTTGGCGTTGCAGTCCTTCATCCGTTGCTGCGAGGCGTTGCCCGATGCCGGCGCCGCACTGCTGCCGCTGAGGCAGGCCTTCTGCGCGGCCTTGTAGTCGTCGCCTTTCTTGCCCTTGTTCTGGGCCGAACACTGGGCCATCAGCGACTGCTGCGCGGTCTGCGGCCTGGCCGCGGCGTCGGCCAGCGGCGGCATGGCGCTCAGGCCCAGCAGCAGGCACACGGCGAGGGAGAGGGAACGGGTCATGGCGGTGCTCCGGTCGGTGGTGCGCGCATCCTGCGCCTGCGGGTCTGACCGGACCGTGACACGGTTCACGGGATAGCGGGAGAGAATCGATTCGGCGGCTGGCCGAACTGGCGCTCGAACCGTCCTAGCCGAGTGCGACCCCCCACGCCGATGAGGCGGTCACCCGTTCCGGCCTGCGGCAGATGCGCTGCGGTCATTGGCCGCAGCGCATCGACAGCGCAGATCAATCAAACCTGCGCGAACCCGCCATCCACGAACATTTCGCTGCCGGTGATGAAGCTGCTCTCGTCCGACGCCAGGAACAACGCCGCCGCCGCGACTTCGTCCGCCCGGCCAATGCGCTCCAACGGGATCTGCGCGGTCATGCCGTCGATGATCGCCTCCTGCTGGCCGGTGCTGGACAGCGCCAGATCCAGGCCCGGCGTCGAGATCGGCCCCGGCGAAAGCACGTTGACGCGAATGCCGGTGCCTTTCAGGTCCAGCGCCCAGCTCCTGGCGAAATTGCGCAGCGCGGCCTTGGTGGCGCTGTACACGCTGAATGCCGGTGTGCCCATGGTGCCGGTGGTCGAGCCGGTCAGGATCACCGAACCGCCGGCGCGCATCAGCGGCAACGCCTTCTGCACGGTGAACAGCGTGCCTTTGACGTTGATGCCGAAGGTGCGATCGAAGGAGTCTTCGGTGATCGATCCCAGCGGCTGGAAGTCGCCCAGCCCCGCATTGGCGAACAGCACGTCGATGCGGCCCTTGGCGGCTTCGACCTGGGCGAAGACGCGGTCCAGATCGTCCAGCCTCGAAATGTCGCCCTGAATGGCGATGGCGTCGGCACCGATCAGGCGCAGTGCCTTGTCCAGTTCTTCCTGCCGGCGTCCCACGATGACGACCTGGGCGCCTTCGGCCGCAAAGCGCACCGCGCTTGCCAGACCGATGCCGCTGTTGCCGCCGGTAACCACTGCAATCTTGCCGTTGAGCCTGCTCATGATGCGCTCCAGAGAATGTCGAGGCGCAACTGTAGATCTGTGCTTTTATTTTGAATAGTATGCACCATCAGGTAAGTACCTTCGGAGCGATCGGATCATGGCCAACACCACTTTCAGTTGCGGTCTCGAGGCCGCCCTGTCCGTGCTCGGCGGCAAGTGGAAGCCGCTGATTCTCTACAATCTGGCGAAGAACGTGCATCGCTATGGCGAATTGCGGCGTGCCATCGGCGGCGTGACCGACAAGGTGCTGATCCAGCAACTCAAGGAGCTGGAGCGCGATCAGGTCGTCGCGCGCATCGACTTCCAGGAGATCCCGCCCAAGGTCGAGTATTCGCTGACCCCTTTCGGGCAATCCCTGGCGACCGCACTGGGAGGGCTGTGCGAGTGGGGCACGGAACACATGCAGACGGTCGAACGCATCAGCGAACGCCGCGCGTCCGCCGCTTCCAGATCCGAATCCGCTGCCTGATCGTGCGCCCCCAGCCTGCAGGCGGCGGTGGCGGCCGCACGGCAGCGGATGCGGCGCCGCTGCGCTGCCGCCGCCGCGCGCTCGGCGCCGCTAACGGAAGAACTGGCTCGGCGGCTGGCCGAACTGGCGCTTGAACATCGCGGTGAACGCGCTGGGGCTGTCGTAGCCCAGTTCCAGCGCCACGTCGATGATGCGGTCGCCGGCGGCCAGCCGCTCCAGCCCGCGCAGCAGGCGCAGCTGCTGCCGCCATTGGCCGAAGCTCATCTGCAGTTCGCGCCGGCACAGGCGCTGGATGGTCTTGACGTCCACGCCCAGCCGCGCCGCCCAGTCGTGCAGGGTGGTGCCGTCGGCGGGATCGGCATCGAGCGCGGCACCGATGCGCAGCAGGCGCGGATCGTGCGCCTGCGGCAGGTGCAGCGGCAGCGCCGGCAGGGCGTGCAGCTCGTCCAGGATCAGCCGCATCAGGCGTCCGTCGCGCGAGTCGGCGGCGTGGTCCCAGGGCACGCTGGCGGCGCTGCGGATCAGCGCTTCCAGCAGCGGCTCCACCGCCATCACCGTGGGCTGCGCCGGCATGCCGGCGATCGCGCCGGGGCGGATGTACAGGCTGCGCATCCCCAGCGTGCCGACGCAGCGCACGCTGTGCACGGTGCCGGCCGGCATCCATAGCGCGCGGGTGCTCGGCACCACCCAGTGGCCCTGGCCGGAGCGCACCACCATCAGCCCGTGCAGCGCGTAGACCAGTTGGTGGCGCGCATGCCGGTGCGGAGCGATGGCGGTCTCGCTGGGATAGTCGGCGGGCTTGCACACCACGTCGGCGGGCGCGTCGTCGATGCTCCACGCGGCCGGCGCGGCGCTGGCGGTATTCCTGTCCTTTTCTCGACGAGTGGTGGGCATGTTGCGCAGGAAGGTCGAAGCGGGTCAGCCTACCATGCGCGCCGAGCCCCCACTGACCGGTCCGCCATGTCGAGCCTGCGCCCTGCCGCCGCCACCGTTCCTGCCGCCGCCACACCCCGCCCGGTAGTGGCCGGGGTCCTCGCCGCGATCACTTCCTCGCACCTGATCAACGACATGATGCAGTCGCTGATCCTGGCGCTGTACCCGGTGCTGAAGGGCCAGTTCCAGCTCAGCTTCGCCCAGGTCGGGATGATCACGCTGACCTACCAGCTGACCGCCTCGCTGTTCCAGCCGCTGATCGGCTTGCGCACCGATCGCCGCCCGGCGCCGTACTCGCTGCCGCTGGGCATGACCTCGACCCTGTGCGGCCTGCTGCTGCTGGCGTATGCGCCGAGCTTCGCGATGGTGCTGCTGGCCGCGGCGCTGGTCGGGATCGGCTCGGCGATCTTCCATCCCGAATCCTCGCGCATCGCGCGGCTGGCCTCGGGCGGGCGGCATGGGTTGGCGCAGTCGGTGTTCCAGGTCGGCGGCAACACCGGCACCGCGCTGGGGCCGCTGATCGCCGCGGCGGTGATCGTGCCCAACGGCCGCCACGCCGTGGCCTGGTTCGGCGCCGCGGCGCTGCTCGGCATCGCCCTGCTGTCCTACGTCGGCCGCTGGTACGCGCTGCACCTGCAGGCGGTACGCGCCGCGCCGCGGCCGCTCGCCACGGCGCCGGCATTGCCGCGCAAGACCGTGCTGCGGATCGTGGCGATCCTGCTGCTGCTGATCTTCTCCAAGTATTTCTACATCGCCGGGCTGAGCAGCTACTACACGTTCTATCTGATCCAGCGCTTCGGGGTGTCGGTGCAGAGCGCGCAGTTGCATCTGTTCGCGTTCCTGCTGGCCTCGGCGCTGGGTACGCTGATCGGCGGCCCGGTCGGCGACCGGATCGGGCGCAAGCCGGTGATCTGGGTGTCGATCCTGGGCGTGGCGCCGTTCGCGCTGGCGCTGCCGTACGTGGGGCTGCATGCGGCGACCGCATTGACCGTGCTGATCGGCTTCGTGCTGTCCTCGGCGTTCTCGGCGATCCTGGTGTACGCGCAGGAAATGATGCCCGGCCGCATCGGCACCATCTCCGGGCTGTTCTTCGGCTTCGCCTTCGGCATGGGCGGGTTGGGCGCGGCGGTGCTCGGCCTGCTCGCCGACCGCGAGGGCATCGTGTTCGTGTACCAGGCGATGTCCTATCTGCCGCTGCTGGGCATCGTGGCGGCGCTGCTGCCGAGCCGGCGTCCGCTGCCGGCGCAGGCGCACTAGCGCAGCCCCGGGGCGCGGCGAGCGGGCTGGGCGATCGGCGCAAGATCGGGAACGCGTGGCGCCGCGCGGCGCGGCACACTGGCTCGACCTTGCGGAGATCGGCCATGCGACAGACGCGGATGTCTTCCCAGCAGCGCGGCATCGAACGCGCGCTCGCACACCTGCAGCAGCGCGTGCAGGCGCGCGCGGCCTTGCCCGGCCTGGCCGAGCTGGCCGCGGTGGCGCACCAGTCGCCGTTCCACTTCCATCGCGTCTACCGCGCCATGACCGGCGAAACCGTCGGCCGCACCGTGACTCGGCTGCGCCTGCTGCATGCGTTGCAATTGCTTGCCGGCACCGGCTCGATCACCGAGATCGCGCTGGCCGTGGGCTACGAGACGCCGCAGGCGCTGGCGCGCAGTTTCCGCAATGCGCTCGACGCCAGCCCCAGCCAGCTGCGTGCCGATCCGGCGGCGCTGGCCGCACGAACGCAGGCGCTGGCGCAGCCGCCGCGGCAGGCCGTGGATGCGGCACCGGCACCGTTGCGGATCGCGGTGCGGACCTTGGCGCCGTTCGAGGTGGTGGTGCTGCGCCGGCGTGGCGCCTTCGATGCGCTGGATGCCGGCTTCGGCCGCCTGTTCGCCTGGGCGCAGCGTGCCGGCGTGGCCGAGCGGCTGCAGGCGCTGGTCGGCATTCCGCTCAGCGACCATCGCGACCTGCCAGCGCGCGCGCACGTGTTCGAGTGCGCGATGGGTTTCGATGCCGCGGTGTCGCCGCCGGCGCCGTTCGCGCTGCGCACGCTTGGCGGCGGCGACTACGCGCTGCTGCGCCAGGTCGGCAGCTACGCGCAGCTGGAGGACGCGCTGGATCGGGTGTTGGCCGACTGGCTGCCGGGCAGCGGCCATGCGCTGCGCGATGCGCCGTTGCACTACCTGTATCTGGACGATCCGGAAACGGTGGCCGAAGCCGAACTGCGCGCCGACATCTGCGTGCCGGTGCAGCGCGACGCCGGCTAGCCCGTCTCGTCCACGAACAGCATCTGCGGCGGCGGATGCATCAGGAACCGCTGGTGCGAGATGTTCCAGGCATAGGCGCCAGCAAGCGGGAACGCCAGGCAGTCGCCCGGCGCCAGCGCCGCGACCGGTTGCGCGCGCGCCAGCACGTCCTTGGGCGTGCACAGCTGGCCGACCAGGGTCACCCGCGTGTCGCGCAGCAGCGGTGGCTGCGTGCCGCGCAGCACCAGGAACGGATGGTCGTGGGCCTGCGCGGCCGGGGTGCGGAAGTGATGGGTGCCGCCGCGGCCGATGGCGAAATACTCGCCATGGCTGCGCTTGATGTCGAGCACCTCCATCAGATACCAGCCGCAGCTCGCGCTGACGTAGCGGCCCGGCTCCAGGCGCAGGCGCAGGCCGTCGCCATGCGCGCGCAGCAGCGCCGGCAGGCCGGCGCAGAATCCGGACCAGTCGAACGAGGCCGTCGCATCGGCGTAGTTCACGCCGAAGCCGCCGCCGGCGTTGACCGTCAGCGGACCCAGCGCGTAGGCCTGGCGCCAGCCCTGCACGGTCTGCAGATAGCCGGCGACCAGGCGCAGCTGCGCCTGCGCGTCGCACTGGTGCGACATCAGGTGGAAGTGGAAGCCGGCCAGCTGCAGCGCAGGCGCGTCGCGCAGCAGCTGCATGGCCGCCTCCAGGTCGAGCGCGTCCAGCCCGAACGGCGAGGGCCGCCCGCCCATCACCAGGCGCGTGTCCTGCATGCCGGGCACGGCGATGTTCATGCGCAGGAACAGCGGCACGCGGCGCCCGGCGTGCGCGGCGATGCGCGCCAGCCGCTGCAGTTCGCCCAGGCTCTCCACGTGCAGCGTGCACTGCGGGAGCGACGTGGCCAGGCGCAGTTCGGCGTCGAGCTTGCCGGGACCGCCGAACAGCAACGGCCGCCCCGGCTGGTGGTCGCCCAGCCATTGCAGCTCGCCTCCGGAAGCCGCCTCGAAACCGTCCACCCACGGCGCCAGCGTGCGCAGCAGTGGCGGCTCGGCATTGGCCTTGGCCGCGTAGTACAGCTCGCACTCGGCGGGTAGCTGCGTGCGCATCGCTTCGGCATGGTGGCGCAGCGCCGCCAGGTCGTAGACGTAGGCGCACACTGGTCCGTCGCCGCGCTCGCGCAACTGCGCCAGCGCGGCCGCCAGCGGCGCCGGATCGATGTGCAGGCTCATGCCGCGGCCTGCCGTTGCGCCGGCATGACGATCGGATTGGGCAGCAGGGTGTAGTCGGCATGGCGGTCGGCGCGTTGCAGCAGGCGCAGGCGCAGGTTGTTCTTGGCCGGCAGCGGCGCGCCGTCGAGCAGGGCCTGCAGCGCCGGTTGCGGGCCGTGGCGCTGCTGCCAGGCTTGCGCGATCTCGCCGACGATCCGCCACAGCCGCCGCTCGCGGTGGTCGTGGCCGTCGGCCAGATGGAAGATCGCCTCGGCCAGATTGTTGACCAGCGCGCAGTAGGCGATCCGGTTCCAGCCCTGTTCGGCGCTGTAGTACAGCGACTGCCGCGCGGTTTCGGACATGCCGTGCAGGCGCGCGGCCGGCCAGCGCGCCGGCAGCAGCTTGGTGCCTTCCAGATCGCGGATCCAGACCCGCGCCGGCAGGCCGTCCGCGCAGCCGATCACGGTGTTCTGCAGGTGCGGCTCGAGCACGATGCCGTAGTCGAACCAGGCGCTCCAGACCCCGTCCAGCAGCAGTCGCGCATAGGCCCGGAACCAGGCCGTGGTGGCCGCATCCAGGCTGCCGTGGCGCCGTGCCAGCGCCTGCAGCGGCGCGGCGCAGGCGGCATCGCCGCGCGCGTCGCGGGTGAACAGCGCGCCGGCGACCTGCGGTTGGAAGCGCAGCCGTTGCGGCGCGGGGATGGCCTGCCGGTAGAGCACGCCGAAACTTTCGCCGAGCGCGCGGCAGGCCTGCGCATCGCCGCCCAGCGCCGAGAAATCCAGGTCGGTGGCGGCCGGTTCCAGCAGCACCTGGAAGCCCGGCACGCGCTGCGCCAGTTCGCGCCAGGCCGGCGCCAGCAGGCGGGTCAGCGCGACCGCGCTTTCCAGTTCGTACCAGGCGTTCTTGCGCACGCAGTTGGTCAGGCGCACATGCACCGACAGCTTGAGGAAGTAGTCCAGGTCGGCGTGGTAGAGCGTGCGCACCGACGAGGTCGGGCGCAACGCGAGGCCGCGTTCGCCCAGCGGTTCGATCCAGCCGCGCGCCTGCGCCTGGCGCAGCAGCGGGTGCGCGAGCACGCGCTCGGCTTCCCATGGATGGCACGGATACAGATCCGCTGCGCCGCCAGCCTGCGCCAGCGTGGCGCGCACGTCCTGGCCCTGCGCGCGGTACAGGCGCGGATCGATGCGGAACCAGAACAGCGGGAACCGGCTGCGTGCCTCCGGCGCGCAGGCCAGCACCTGCGCCAGCGGCACGCCTTCGCGGCTCTTCGGCGTCGGATGCAGCGCGTGTCCCCACAGCATCGATTGCTCGGCATCGATCATCGCCTCGCCGCTGGGCGCGGCGGCGTCGGCGCAGCGCAGCAGCTGCGCGGTCACCGCGATGCTGTTGTCGCTCTGCGCGAGCAGTTCGGCGTTGAATGCCTCGCCGTCGGCCAGTTCCTGCAGCAACAGGCGCACCAGCGCCGTCGCGTCCAGGCAATGCCACGGCTGTCCGTTGGCTTTCAGGTACGGCGCCGAGTCGAAACGGCAGCGGCCGAGCGTGTCGGCCTGGGCCAGGCGGAGGCACAACGCGGCGCCGGAAGGCAGCTGCAGGCGCAGCCAGCGCTCGCCGGCGCTGGCGATGCCGGGACGGTCCAGGCCGCGGTAGTCGAAGTCGGCCTGGCCGCGGCCGATCGCCACTTCGCGCAGGTAGCAGTTGAGCCAGCAGGTGATCGCCTGCGCTTGCGCCAGGCTGTCGTACCACGGGTCGTGCAGCGGGTCATGCGTCGCGAGCGGGGACATGCGCGGTTCTCCGTACGGAAGTGAGCGAGAGGGCCGGCGCCAGCGCCAGCAGGGCCGCGGCGGCCGCGGCGAGGAACGGCACGGCCAGGCCGTGGCCTTGCACCAGGGCGCCGGCGAGCGCGCCGCCGGCCACGCCGGCGTACTTGCCGAACGCATCGAAGCGGCCGAACAACTGCCCGGCGGCGTGCGCGCTGGCGATGCCGGCCAGGCTGCGGTTGAGTCCGCGCAGCGCCATCCACATGCCCACTCCGAACAGCAGGCGCGCGGCGATCAGCGACGCTGGCGCATGCAGCACCGCCTGCAGCAGGCAGGCCAGCGCGAACAGCGCCAACCCGGCCGGCAGCGGCGAGGCGCGGCGCTCGCTGCCGCGCCAGCACGGCAGCAGCACCAGGTAGACCAAGTGCGGCAGGCTGTACAGCAGGCCCGCGGCGGCGGCGTTGCCGATGCCCTGCGCCTGCGCGTAGGGCAGGAAGTATGGGAAGGTCACCACCATCGCGAAGCAGAACAGGAACTGCGTGCTCCACAGTGCCCAGCGCTGCCGGCGCCGGCCGGCGTCGTCGTGCGCGTCGGCATTCGCCGCAGCGGCGGCGTGGCGTGGCCGCGGCGGGTCGGCGGGCAGTCGCCAACTCAGCGCGAAGGCGAGCAGCGGCAGCAGCGCCAGATAGCGGTACAGCGATTGCGCCGGGCCCAGCGCGCTGGCCAGGCCGAGCAACGCAGGCGCGGTGACCATCGCCAGCCGCGCCGAGAACTGGGTCCAGTCCAGCGCGCGCGCCAGCGGCCCGGTCCGTGCCTGCGTGGTCAGATAGGCATTGGTCGCGGCCAGCGAACCGCCGCAGGCGCCTTGCACCACCAGCCCGGCCACCAGCCAGCCCAGGTCGGGGGCGAAGCCGGCCATCGCGAACCCCAGCGCCAGGCCCAGTTGCGCGCGCAGCAGCGAGCGCTTGCGTCCGTAGCGGTCGGCCAGCCGGCCCCAGGCGCCGGCGGTGAGCGCGGTGCACAGGGTCGGCAGCACGTACAGCACGCCGCTCCAGCCGATCGCCGCGCCCGGCGCCAGCTGTTGCAGTACCTGCGGCAGGAACAGCGGCATGCCCAGCGCGGTGAACGCGGCCAGGTAGTGCGCGGCCAGTACCGGGCCGAGAACGCGCTTCATCGCGCCACTCCGTGCGCGGATGCCGCCGGCACCGCGACAGCGGGCGCTGCCGCGGCCTCGATCTCCTCGCGCAGCAGATTGGGCGCGCTGTCGCCGTAGAACTTGTTGATGTCGGCAGCGCCGGTGATCTGCTTGCCGAGCAGGCTGCCGGCGCTGAGCAGGTACTTCACCGGCAGCCGCGGCGCCGCCAGCAGCGCCTGCGCCGGCGCGGTATCGATGCCTTCGCCATGCAGCTCCCGCAGCGTGCCGTGCAGGCGCGCGCGCAGGTGCGCGTACAGCGGCGCGCGCAACGCAGGCTGTGCTTCGGCCAGGCCTTCCAGCACCGCCTGCAGGTCCAGTTGCAGGATGATGGTGCAGAACATGCGCGCCAGCGCGGCCTCGTCTTCCACCGCAATGCGCACGTCGCGCGGCGTTCCCAACTGCGCCAGATCCGGCCGCTGCGCATACAGCCGCGACAGTTTCACCCGCGCCGCGTCGTTGTCCTTCAGCAGCAGGCGCGGTGCGCGGCCGGGGGCGTAGATCAGCACGCTGTTCTGCTGGTTGGCTTCCAGCGCGATGCCGTAGCGCAGCCACAGCCGCAGGTGCACCTGGCACATCAACCCGAGGTAGGCGTCCCACCATGCGTGCAGGTCGCCGCCGTGGAAGCGCTCGGCCAGGTGCAGCGCCAGCGGGCGGCCGTCCGCCATCGCGGCGCACAGGCCGGCCACCGGCACCAGCGTCGCCTCCGGCAACGGCGGATAGCGGCGCAGCAGATAGGCCAGGTGGCGCGCCTCGCCGACCTGGCCGGCGTGGGATTCGTCCACGTGCAGGTAGCGCGAGCCCAAGGCCGGATCGTCCGCGGCAATGGCGCGCAGCACGCGTTCGAACCAGTGCCCGTCGTGCAGCGTGGACGGCTTGATCAGGCGCAGGTTGAGCGCGCCCAGGCTGCGCATCGGCAACGGCAGCTTGAGGTGGTGGTCCGGGTGGTCCAGCGGGACGACGGTGCGTACCGACAGCGACGGGCGCACCTGCAGCCATGGCTGCGGCGCGGCGATGGCGCCGTCTGGCAGCGCGAAGTCCGTTTCGCCCAGGCGCGCGAAGGTCAGCGGGTGCAGCGGCCAGGCGATGTGGCTGGCGTCCAGCGCCGGCGCCAGGCCGAGCGTGCTCGGACGCGGCCAGAACGCCGGCGGCGGCGTGGTCTGCGCCACCGCGGCCGCCGGCAGCGCCAGCCAGCGCAGCGCGAAGCACGGTGCGAACTCGGGCGCATAGTGCGGCAGCTGCGCGTCGTCCAGTCCGACCTTGGCGCGCGCAGTCGGATAGAACGGATGGTCGCGATGGCTGGCCAGCTGTTCGCAGCGGTAGGCGCGTTCGTGCGCATCGGCTGCGTCCAGGGCGGCGGCCAGCAACGGGCGCTGTTGCGCGTAGGCCTGCCGCGCCAGCGCGCGCTGGCGTACCGCGCACTCCGCTTCGTCGGCATAGGCGCGGTGCAGGCGCTGGGTGTCCGCATCCAGCCCGGCGCTGATCCGTGCCAGCCAGGTGGCGGCGCCGGATTCGAAGGCGACGCGGTCGCCGTCGCGCAGCAGCCAGCCGTCGCTGCAGGCGCTGAGGTCCTGCAGATAGCCGCGGCGTTGCAGCGGCAGCCACAGTTCGCCGTCGGGCAGATGCGCGATACGCCACCATAGCGCGTTCGGCAGTGGTGCCGGCCAGGCCGCGAGCAGGGCCGGCGATGGCGTGGCGGCGGCGCCGCGGCTGACGATGCCGCGCAGGTCTTCGCGCAGGCAGGCGTCGATGATGCGCAGGTCGATGTAGCGGCGGTCGTCCAGGTTCATGGCTGCGCTCCCGTGCCGGCCTCGATCCGCCACTGCAGCGGCGCCTCGGCCGCGGCCAGCGCGAGCGGCAGGTCGGCCGCGGCGTCGGCGAGCACGTCCAGCGCGCCCAGGTAGTCCTTGTTGGAGTGGCTCAGGCGGATGCTGTCGCCGGGTTGCCGCAGGCGCCGGTAGCGCGCTTCCCAGCGCGTGTCGTTGCAGGCCTGGTCGTCGCTGGCCATGGCCAGGGTGCCTTCGGCGTCGGCGACGTAGTAGCGCACCAGCGCGTGTTCGCGCTGCGCGCGCAGGATCGGCAGCGGCTGTCCCAGGTGCAGGCCGAGCACGCTGTCGAACCAGTGTCCGCCGAACATGCGGTCGAGCAGGAATTCGCGGCCGTCGCCGATGCTGCGGTAGTTGATCTCGACCAGTACCGGCCCGTCGGCGGTCAGGATGAATTCGCTGTGGCAGGCGCCGAAGCCGATGCCGAACGCCTGCAGCTGCGCCACTGCCTGGCGCAGCGCCGGCGTGTCGGCATCGCCGCGCCAGCTGGCCTCGCATTCGACGAAGTGCGGCGGCGCCGACAGGCGCACCTCGAAGCCGCCCAGCACCTGCAGGCGCTGTCCGTCGCCGAGCGTTTCCACGGTGAACAACGGCCCTTGCAGCACGCTCTCCAGCAACACGCTGCGCTGCGGATGGCGCTGCCAGAAGTCGTCCAGATAGGCCTGCAGCGCGGCGGCGTCGGCGCAATGGCGCACGTCCAGGCTGGCCACGCCTTCCCGCGGCTTGGCGATCAGCGGCCATGGCGCCTGCGCCGGCAGCGGCGCGCCTGGCGCCAGGCTGCAGAACCACGGCACCGGCAGGCCGCGCGCGCGCAGCCGCTGGCGCATCGCGGCCTTGTTCTTGGCCGCATAGCAGATCTGCCAGTCCTTGCCCGGCAGTGCCAGCGCGGCGGCGACCAGCGCGGCGCTGGTCTGCAGATGATCGCTGTTGCTGAACACCGCGCGCGGCTGCAATTGCAGGGTGCTGAGCAGGTCGAGCACGCCGAGCGGATTGAACACGTCGCACTCCAGGATCTGCAACGGCACCGTGGGCGGATGCCGGCGGAAGTGCGCCAGGTGTTCGTGGCGGCGGTCGGTCAGCAGCAGCACCGGAACGCCCAGGCGTTGTGCCGCGGGAATGAAACCATCGGTCACTGCCGGATGGCAGACGTGGCTCAGGATCAGCAGGGGAGCGTCATGCGGGGTCATGATCGGTTCTCGTTCGGAAGACAGGGGCGGACGCGCGCGCCATCGCGCGCGGCCGCGATCTGCGGACACGGGGAGCAGGAGGCCGCGGCTGCGGCGCTTGGGGACTGCCTGGCGCACGCATCGGGCGCGCGCTGGGTGCGTTGCGAACGCGGCCGCGTTCGCTGTAAAGGCTCGCGTCTCCCGCGAGCGGCGGCGCGCCGGGGGGCGCGCGGTACTGCAAGGCTACCGTCGTCGTTCGACGGCAGCGGCGATCAGAAGCGGTATTCCAGGCCGAGGGTGACGCTGCGGCCCGGCGCCGGTTGCCGGCCCCACGGACTGGTGTCGATGCCGCGGTACCAGTACGTGCGGTCGAACAGGTTGTTCACTGCCAGCGAGGCGCTGAGCTTGCCGCTGTCGCGCTCGCTGAGCACCTGGCTCAGCTGCGCGTTCCAGACCCAGTACGCCGGCAATTCGCCGACCGAACCGATCGCGTTTTCCTGCACGCTGTTGGCGGCATCGCTGAAGGCGCGGCTGAAGTAATAGCCGGACACTGCGACGGTGGTGTGACCGGGCTGGTAGGACGCGCCGAGGCTGAGCTGGTTGCGCGAGGTGTAGGGCACCAGCTTGCCGTCGTAGGCACCCGATTCCTGGCGCGCGTCCAGGTAGGCGTAGCCGGCGTTGAGGGTCAACGCGCGCAGCTGCGCCGGACTCCATTGCAGTTCCACCTCGCCGCCCTGGTGGCGGGTCTTGCCCAGGTTGCGATAGGTGCGGGTGGTGTTGTCGAGCTGGATCTGCTGATCGAAATCGATCAGATAGCCGCCGAACTGCACGCGGGTGCGGTCGTTGGGATGGTAACGCGCGCCGGCCTCGTAGTTCCAGGCCAGTTCGGCGTCGAGATTGTCGCCGTAGATGATCTGGGTGACCTGCGGCGCACGCAGCGAACGTTGCCCGTCGGCGTACAGGTACCACTGCGCGCTGGCCTGGAAACCCAGGGTCAGGCCGGGCAACACGTCGCTGGTCTTGTTGCGCGTGCTGGCGCCGCTGGCGAGGTTGTAATAGCGCGAATCCACCCGCTCGTAGCGCAGCCCCGGGGTGATGGTGACGCGGTCGTCGGCCAGCCCGATCGCATCGCTGACGTAGGCAGCGGCGCCGCGGTCCTTGAAGCGCCAGTCGCGCACCAGGGTGTACAGCCCGTCGCTCAGCCGCGTATTGCCGACCAGGAAGTCGATGTCCTCGCTGATCGCGCGCGCGCCCACGGTCCACTGCTGGCTCACCGCACCGGAGTCCATCTTCCAGCTCAGCCGCGGCTCGCTGCCGTAGACCTTGAAATCGCGCGGCGCGCTCTGCCGCAATTGCGGCGGCAGATCCGCACGCCAGGTCTCGCTGGACGCCGAGCGCATGCCGACGATGAAGTTGCGGCTGCTGCGCGCGCTGAAGTTGCTCCAGTCCAGGCGCAGATCGTGGAACGGCCCCAGATCGCCGAAGTCCTGCTGGTAGACCAGCGAGGCGCGCGTGGTGCGGCCGGTGAATGCGTCCAGCGGCCGCGTCGACTGGCGCGTATCGCGCAGATAGTCGGCGGTGGACAAGGCGCCGGCCATGTCCATGTCGGCCACGTAGCGCTGCACGCTGGCCTTGAGCAGCTTGTCCGGGGCCAGCCACCATTCGGCGCGCAGGCGCAGGTTCTTGATGTCGGTGTCGCTGTGCTCGCGCCAGTACTCGCCCTTGGTCCAGTTCGCGTCCAGCTGCAGGCCGAACGTATCGCTGGCGTAGCCGCCGGTGCTGATCGCGGTGTCGCTCAGATAGTGCCCGGCGCCGCCGGCGGTCACCTTCTGCCCGAGCGTGGTGGTCCAGGTCGTGGGGATGTCCGGACTGATCAGGTTGATCACGCCGCCGACGTTGTTGGGGCCGTACTGCACCGCCGCGCCGCCGCGCACGATGTCGATGCGGTCGACCTGGTTGAGGCCGACCGGGAACAGCGACAGGCTGGTCTGCCCGTACGGCGCCAGGGCCAGCGGAATGCCGTCCTCGAGCACCTGCACGCGGCCGCTGCGGCTCTCGTACAGGCCGCGCAGCATGATCTGCGGCAGCGCGCCGGTGCCGGTCTCGTCGAACACCTTGATCCCCGGCACGCGCTGCAGCGCGTCGTCCAGCGAGCGGTTGGCGCCGTTGCGCAGCTGCGCGTTGTCGATCACCTGGCGGCTGCCGGCGTAATGCTGCACGTCCTGCACGGTGGAGCGGCCGAGCAGGCTGCCCTGCACCTGCACGGTATCCAGCTGGCGGATCCGTGCCGCCGCGTCCTGCGGGTCCTGCGCCTGCTGGGCGCTGGCCAGGGGCGGGGCGAGCAGGGCGGCGCCGACGGCCAGGGCCAGCAACGAGGGGGAAAGCGAAACGATCAAGGCGACGACTCCGGAGAACGAAGGATCAATGCGCGCGCAGCTCGGCGGCGTGCTGGCGCAGCGCGGATTGCAGCAGCGCGCGGTCTTCGCCGGCGAACAGCCACTGCAGGTCCGCCTGCGCCAGCCAGTGCCGGCGTTGCGCCGCGTCGCGCGGATTGGGACAGAACGGGATACCGGCGTCGCCGCAGGCCGCGGCGATCGCCAGCAGCTGCGCCCACACCTGCGGATGGGTCGGCTGCGGGCCGACGCCCAGGTCCAGCGCCAGGTCGAGCGCGCCTTCCATCACCAGCGACACCCCCGGCACCTGCAGGATCTGCGGCAGGGCGCGCACGCCGGCGGCGCTTTCGATCATCGGCACCACGCGCAGGGTGTGCCGGGTGCGTTCGATGTAGTCGGCCAGCGCGACGCTGCCGAAGCCGGTGACGCGGCCGCCGCTGATGCCGCGCCGGCCGCGCGGCGGGAAGTGCGCGGCGGCGACCGCGCGCTCGGCCTGCTCGGCGCTGTCCAGCCCGGCCAGCACCACGCCGCGCGCGCCGGCGTCGAGCACCCGGCCGATCAGCTTGGCGTCGACCTCGGGCACCCGCACCCAGGCTTCGCAGCCGCCCAGTTCGCAGGCGCGGATCGCATGTTCCAGCTCGGCCGGCGAGCGCAGCACGTGCTCCAGGTCGAGCACTGCGAAGTCGTAGCCAAGGTGGCCGAACATCTCGCACAGCAACGGGCTGGGCACCGAATTGAGCAACCCGATCTTGCAAGCCATGGGGGAGGGCGAGCGGGGCTGGGGAAGGGGCTGCAATCCTGGCCTAAACGATAATGGTTATCAAGTAGGTTTCGGTGGCCGCCGCTGCATTCGTGTAGACGCTTTTTGTGCGCGCCGGCACCTATGCAGGGATGCAGCGCGCTTGCGCCGGTGACGGGGCTTCTACGAACGGACGCCGCGCAAGCCTCAGCCCGGCACGGCGCGCATGGCGCGGTACGGCGGCGTCGCCATCACCATCTCGGCCAGCGAATAGGCCAGCTCGCGCTCGGCCATTACCGTGCCGTCGGCGCCGTGCTCGAGCAGGTGCTTGACCTCGGCATCGCTGTGCGCGCGGGCCAGCAGGGTCAGTCCGGGATTCAGCGCGCGCAGCTTGGCCAGCGCCTCGCCGGCTTCCAGCGGCTGCGGGATCGCCAGGATCGCGATCTTGGCTTTTTCCGGATGCGCCTCGGCCAGCACCCGGTCGGCAGCGGCGCTGCCGCGGATGCCGGGGATGCCGTCGGCATGCGCGCGTTCCACGTGTTCGCGGTTGTCGTCGATCACCAGCACCGGCACCCCGCGCTCGCGCAGGACCGCCGCCAGCGTGCTGCCGACCCGGCCGTAGCCGATCACGATGGCGTGGTCGACCAGGTCCAGCGACGGCCCCGGCGGCAGTTCCGCTTCCACCGTCACCGGCGCGTCCACCGCCTGCCTGGCCTGCCAGCGGTCCAGCCAGGTGAACAGCAGCGGGTTGGCGATGATCGACAGCAGTGCGCCGGCCAGGATCAGGTCGCGCCCGGTCTCGGGCAGGATCGCCAGGCTGACGCCGAGCCCGGCCAGGATGAAGGAGAACTCGCCGATCTGCGCCAGGCTGGTGGAGATGGTCAGGGCGATGCCGGTGGGATGGCCGAACGCGCGCACGATCACGAACGCGGCCAGCGACTTGCCGACGGTGATGGTCAGGAACGTGGCCAGCACCTGCCACGGATGCTCGAGCAGGATGTGCGGGTCGAACAGCATGCCGACCGAGACGAAGAACAGCACCGCGAACGCATCGCGCAGCGGCAGCGAATCGTTGGCCGCCTTGTGGCTGAGCTCCGATTCCTTCAGCAGCATGCCGGCGAAGAACGCGCCGAGCGCGAACGACACCCCGAACAGGGTCGCCGAGCCGAACGCCACGCCCAGCGCGATCGCCAGCACCGACAGCGTGAACAGCTCGCGCGAGCCGGTCGCGGCGACCTTCTCCAGCACCCACGGGATCGCGCGGCGGCCGACCACCAGCATCACCACCACGAACGCGGCCATCTTCAGCAGGGTGATGCCCAGCGCACCGAGGATCGCGCCGGTGCCGGCGCCCTTGCCGCCGAGCGCGTCGGCCAATGCCGGCAGCAGCACCAGCGCCAGCACCATCACCAGATCCTCGACGATCAGCCAGCCCACCGCGATGCGCCCGCGCAGGGTTTCCAGCAGGCGCCGTTCCTCCATCGCGCGCAGCAGCACCACGGTGCTGGCCACCGACAGCGCCAGGCCGAACACCAGCCCGTGCAGGGTCGGCCAGCCCATGCTCCAGGCCAGGCCCCAGCCGAGCAGGGTGGCGACCGCGATCTGCGCCAGCGCGCCGGGGATCGCGATCCATTTCACTTCCATCAGGTCTTCGAGCGAGAAATGCAGGCCGACGCCGAACATCAGCAGCATCACCCCCAGTTCCGACAGCTGGTTGGCCAGCGCCTGGTCGGCGACGAAGCCGGGAGTGAACGGACCGACGCAGATGCCGGCCACCAGATAGCCGACCAGCGGCGAGAGCTTGATGCGGTGGGCGAGGGCGCCGAGGACGAAGGCGAGGGCGAGCCCGACCGCGATGATGTCGATGAGACTGGTGTCGTGATGCATGCAGATTCGCGGAACAAGATTGCAAGGAGTGTGGCCGATGCGGCTTTTATCGGCAAATCAGCGTGTCGGCCTCATGCGCGGCGATGCTTGTCGGGCGCGTCGTGGCCGGGGGGCCGGATCCGCGGCGTGCAACGCCTGCTTGCGCACCACCGGGCCGCTTCGGATTGTCGAGCGACGCTGTCGCCGCCCGGCCGTGCCGGAGGCCGGTAGCCGACACGCTCCGCGCTGCACGAGAGCGATGCGGAGCGTGCCAGGGCAGGGGCGGGTCGGGCGCTTCGGCAAGACATGCGTCGCGTTCCCATTTCCCCGCGTTCCGCCGCCGCTGCCGAGTGCCGGCCGCTCCGTCCGATTCTAGTCAAGCCGCGCCGCTCCGACAAAATGCCGACAATCGCCGCCGCCGCGCCGATGCAGCGCTCGCCGCATACGTCGCAGCCCAATGGCGGCGGCACTCTCACGGACGCGTGATACGCGAAACCGGCAAAATTGCCCCGGTCTGGGACCATGCCGAATGAGATGCCGGTCCCAGCCTCTCCGAAATCCCCGCAAACCCCCGCCGCGCAAGGCGTTGCCGCCGTATTGCGCTGCGCAAACTGTCTACTGTGCGCGCTTGCGCCGTGCTGTATGTTTGCGCCAATTGGGCATCCTGCCAAGGATCAAGGTGGCATGGCTACACTGAAAAAATTCGCTGGCGGCATCCTCCTGAGCGCGGTGTATTGCGCGCTCTACATGTTCGTGTGGCGCTGGTCGGTGGACCAATGGTTCCTGCCGGCCGGCTTGCGCGCGGCGGCGTTGCTGTTCCTGCCTTACCGGCTGTGGCCCTACGTGTTCCTGGGCGATGCCGCCGCCTTGCTGACGATGCGCTTGCCGATGGCCAACCACGACGGGGTCAGTGAGCTGTGGGCGTATCTGAGTCCGTTCCTGGCGGCGCCGCTGTTCGCGTTGCTGCCGTGGGCTTTCCGCAGCCGCTTTCCCGGCGCCTCGGCGGTGCAGCGCTGGTTGCCTTTGCTCACGGTTGGCCTGGCGCTGTGGGGCCTGCTGGTCAACAAGGCGGTCAACGCGATGTTGGACGGGCCGGCCGCCTTCATCACCCTGGAAACCAGCGTCAGGTACTGGATCGGTAGCTACCTCGGCATTCTGATGTTCTTCCTGCCGGCCTTGCTCTGGCTGCGTCGCAAGACCGATAAATTCATGCCCAGCAAGCTGTTGCGCGACTCCGCGATCGCGGTCCTGGCGGTGGCGGGCATCTTCGTGCTGGCCATGCAGACCTCGGGCCTGATGCACCAGGTCGTGCTGCTGGCGCTGTTGGTGCCGGGCGCCTGGCTCACTCTGTCCTACGGCTGGCGCGGCTCGGCGGTCGGCGTGGTGCTGGCCAACCTGGCCGTTGCCATGTCGCTGCCGCGGGTGAATTACCCGGGCGCCTACGATCAGCAGGGCTTCGACGTGCAGATGCTGATCGCGGTCGCGGCGACCCTGCTGTTCGTGCTCGGCTCGAAGATTTCCAGCGCGTTCCGCCAGGCGCGGCACTTCGGCTATGCCGAGCAGCAGGCGCTGCAGGTGGCGCAGGCCAGCTACATGTCGGCCGAGCGCACGCTGCGCAACCGGGTGATCGAGTACACCGATATCCATACCCACCTCAACAAGCTGCGCCGCGACATCGCCTCTTCGCTGAAGGAGCGCGGCCACTACGCTGCGGCCATGGAGATGAACCGTACCGGGGTGATCCAGGCGCAGTTGATGGACGACTACGTCGCCGCGCTGTATCCGCTGGACATCGAGACCCATGGACTCTACGGCGCATTGAGTTCCATCGCCTTCGCCAATGCCTGCGACACCGAGGTGGAGACGCGGCTGCGCGGCGAATCGCGGCAGTTGTCGATCGGCCTGCAACTGGCGGCGTACCGCTGCGTGCTCAATGCGATGGAGGTGCTGCCCAGCGGCAGCCGCCATCGGATCACGGCGCGGGTGTGGAAAGCGCGTGGCCGGCGTGGCCTGGTGGTGACGATCGCCGCCGATCCGGAGCTGCTGGTCGCCAGGAAAACAGCGGACAAGCGCGTGGACGAGATCGAGTGGGAACTGGCGAGCCGGCTGAAAGCCCATGACGGCACCTGCCGGCGCCGCCATGAGCTGAAGATGAGCTTCCTTGTCTCCGAACCGTCGGAGCGGCGCCCCGTCACTTCTTGATGGTGACGGTCCACGCGTCGCCGCTGGTGGTGCTGGCTCGCTGCACGGTGAAGTAGCGCGCATCGTAGACCACGGTGCCGCGGCTGTAGTCCAGCGCATCGACGATGCTGACCCGATCCACGTCCTTGCCCATCGGCGTCACCCAGGCGGTGTTTTCGATGCGTCCGATCGCGCCACGCACCTGCCCATTCGCGTCGTTGATCTGCAGGTAGGTCACCCCGTTGCGCTCGAACTGGTAGATGCTCACGGTCGCGTTGGCCGACAGATCGGTTGCGGCCGGTGCGCTTTCGCCAAAGCCCTGCCGGGCGATCTGGCTACCGCCGCCGGTGGGGCAGCAGGTCTGCGCATGAGCGGCCGTGGCAAACGCCGAGCACAGCAACACGCCCGACGCCAGCGCCGCGATTTTCGAAATATTCCATTCCATAGCTTTTCCTTCCCCTGCTAAGGGTCTATCGCCTGCCGTTCAGGCGATTCCACCTTACGCGAGTCGCAGAGGCCAGCTGTTGACAAATATGCGGTAGATACACGGCGTGCGGCGATATGCCGTTGATAGTTTGGGGATTGTCTGATTGTCTACAGAAGTAACTTCCTGCAGTTCTTGATTCGTGCTATCCGGTAACGTTAATCGGTAGACGTCGCGCCCCGATTAACCAGCGATCGCCGGCCTGCGCGTAGCTCACCCTAGAAAAGCCCCGGCGAACCGGGGCTTTTCCCGTCTGGCGGCGAGTGCCGCATCGGTCACCGCCGCGCGCGCATCACCATTTGTAGTTGACGTTGGCGTAGGCGAGTGCGCCATTGAAACCGAACGGCGAGGACGTGCTGTAAGGCAGGTAAGTGCGGGTGCCCGCGCCGGCACGCGACTGGTCGGGATATTCGTTGAGCACGTTGTCGCCGCCGATGGTGAAGTCCCAGTTGCCCAGCTTGTAGCTGGCGGCCAGGTCCAGCGTCCACTTCGCCGCATAGGTCTGGTCGGCCGCGGCGGTGGTGCCGAAGTCGGTGAACTCGCCCCAGCGCGTGGCGGTAGCGGTGAACGCCCAGTTGCCCGGCGCCCAGACGCTGCTCAGGAAGAACTTGTCGCGCGGCGCGCCCTTGGTGATGCGGCCGATCTCGGCGCGGCCGATGCGCACCGCGGTCGGGTCGATCGCCTCCAGCACCGCCGGGTTTTCGGCGATCTTCTCGATCTCGGTCTTGTTGTAGTTGTAGCCGGCGGTCAGGTCCAGATTGCTGTTGCTCAATGCGATCTTGTAGGTGCCGACCGCGTCGATGCCCTGGGTCTTGGTGTCGATCGCGTTGGTGAAGTAGCGGCCGCCGCCGATGCCGGCATAGCCGTTGGCCTGCAGGTAGTCGCGCACCGCGGTGGAGGTCAGGTTCTCCGACAGCACGATGCGGTCGTCGATGTCGATCCGGTAGGCGTCGACGGTGACGTACAGCGCATCGCCCGGCTGCAGCACCAGGCCCAGGCCGTAGTTCTTCGACTTCTCCGCCTTCAGCGGTTCGGCGCCGAGCGCGACCGCGGCCGGATTGTCGGTGCGGAAGGTGCCGATCTCGAACGGCGTGGCGGTGATGCTGCCGTCGGGCTGGGTGACGTTGATGAAGTTGGTGGCGATGGACTGGAAATACTGCTGCTGCAGCGACGGCGCGCGAAACCCGGTGGAGGCGGTGGCGCGCAGCGCGATCTTGTCGGTGAACGCGTAGCGCAGCGACAGCTTGCCGGTGCTGGTGTCGCCGAAATCGCTGTAGTTCTCGTAGCGCCCGGCCAGGCCGGCGGAGAACTTATCGGTGATGTCGCCTTCCAGGTCCACGTAGGCCGAGTAGCTGTTGCGGTCGTAGTGGCCGGAATCGCTGGGCTTGAAGCCGGCGAACACCTGCGCGCCCGGCAGCAGGCTGCCGTTGGCCGAAGGCACGCCGCCGTTGACGTAGGAGGCGGCATCGCCCGGCGATTCGTTGAACTTCTCGCCGCGCCACTCGCCGCCGAAGGCCAGCGTGACCGGATAGGCCAGGCCGACCTCCAGCGACTTGGTGAAGTCGGCGTTGAGCAGGTTCTGGGTGACTTCCAGGGTGCCGGCATAGAAATCGGTCGGACTGCTCGTGCCCAGGCTGTTGTTCAGGCTGTTCTTGACCTCGAAGCTGAGGTTGTTGCGGCCGTAGTTGTAGCTGATGTCGATGCCCAGCCCGCCTTCGGTGCTGGCCTTGAAGCCGCCGACCCAGGACACGTCCTTGCTGACGTTGTAGATCTGCGGCAGGAAGCCGTCCGGATAGATCTCCGGGCGGTTGCGGTTGTCGCCGGACCAGCGGAAGTAGCCGTTGGACAGCACCTCGCGGCGGCTGAGCATGCCGTAGGAATAGAAGGTCAGGTACTCGGCCGGGCTGTACTGGCCGTTGTAGGAGAACGCGCCCTGGTCGACGTCCGGGTCGCCGTAGCGCTGCTGCACTTCGCCCTGGTACGGCTTGGCGCGGTCGGTCTGGTCCTGGTGGCCGGCCTGCGCGGCGAAATGCACGCTGCCGTTCTCGCCGAACTTGACCCCGGCGTCGCCGGACAGCTGGTATTGCTCGCCGTCGCCGGCGCTGTACTTGCCGTAGCGCGCGGCGATGCTGCCGCCTTCGCCGCTGCCCTTGAGCACGATGTTGATGACGCCGGCGATGGCGTCGGAGCCGTATTGCGCCGAGGCGCCGTCGCGCAGCACTTCGATGCGCTCGACCGCGGCGATCGGAATGGTGTTGAGGTCGGCCGGCGACGAACCGCGGCCCTGCGCGCCGTTGAGGTTGACCAGCGCGGTGGTGTGGTAGCGCTTGCCGTTGACCAGCACCAGCACCTGGTCCGGCGAGAGCCCGCGCAGCTGCGCCGGGCGCACCGCGTCGGAGCCGTCGGTGATCGCCGGGCGCGGGAAGTTCAGCGACGGCACCGCGCGCGACAGCGCGGTGGCCAGTTCGGTGGTGCCGGTGGACTGCAGCATTTCCGGCGAGATGATGTCGATCGGCGAGGCCGATTCGGCGACGGTGCGGTCGGCCACGCGAGTGCCGGTGACGATCACGGTATCCAGCGTCTGTGCGCTGGAAGAAGAGCTTTGTGCGAGCGCAGGCGCGGCGGATGTGGCCAGGGCGAGGGCGACGGCAGTGGCGAGAGGACTGAACGTGCGGGTCATTGGCGGGGCGGCTCCAGGATGGGGGAAGAGTCGGCGCCGCCGCATTCGCCATCACCCCCTCCCGGGTGTTGCGCCTATGGCGAATGTTGCGGCTGCGGCCATGGGTTACCGGCATATGTCGGGTGTGTCAATGTTCTGTTAAACCCGCGCGCGTGGTTGCATTTGCAACGACCGCTGCGGCACTTGCGGCAGAATCGATGCCGCCGTTTGCCGAGGTCGTAGACAAAAACGAAAGGCCCCGCATTGCGGGGCCTTTCGGGTGTGGTCCAGTTCACGGATCGCGCCGCACGCGGCGACGCGACCGTGGCGATCACCAGCGGTAGTTGATCCGCCCATACACGTAGGCGCCGTTGAATCCGTACGGCGAGTAGTTGCTGTAGGGCAGCATGCCGTAGGTGGAGTTGACCAGGTTGGTGGTCTTGTCCGGGTACTGGTCGAGCAGGTTGTCGGCGCCCAGGGTCAGCGTCCAGTTGTCGCCGGGTTTGAAGCTGGCCGAGGCGTCCACCACCCAGCTCGCGTCGTAGGTCTGGTCGCGCGCGGCGCTGGCGGAGTTGCGCACGGTGAAATCGCCGTAGCGGGTGGCGGCCAGGTTGAAGTCCCAGCGCTGCAGCTTCCAGGTGCCGCTGAGGATGATCTTGTCCTTCGGGAAGCTGTCCTCCAGGCGCCCGATCTCGTCGCGGCCCAGGATGGTCTGGGTCGAGCCGATGTCCAGCAGCGCCTGCGGCTGTTCGATCGCATGGGTGATCTCGGTCTTGCTGTAGCCGTAGCTGGCGGTGAGGTCGAGCGAGCTGGCCGCGAACGGGATCGTGTAGGTGCCGACCAGGTCGACGCCGCGGGTGCGGGTGTCGGCCGCGTTGGCGAAGTAGCGCACGCTGGTGACGTTGGAATAGCCCAGGCTCTGCAACTGCGCGAGCACGGCGGCGTCGTTGAGGTTGGAGGACAGCAGGATGCGGTCGTCGATCTTGATCTGGTACGCGTCCAGGGTCACGTACAGGCGCTCGACCGGCTGCAGCACCAGGCCCAGGCTGTAGGACAGCGATGTCTCCGCCTTCAGCGGCGCGGCGCCCAGCGCCTGGGCCACGGCGCTGTCCACCGGGAAGGTGCCCGATTCGAAGAAGCTGCCGTTGATGTAGCTGCTGGTCACCGCCTGGTATTGCTGCTGCGCCAGCGACGGGGCGCGGAAGCCGCTGGCCACGGTGCCGCGCAGCGCCACCTTGTCGGTGAACGCGTAGCGCGCCGACAGCTTGCCCGAGCTCTTGCTGCCGAAATCCGAGTAGTCCTCGTAGCGGCCGGTGAGGCCGGCGGAGAACTTGTCGGTGAAGTCGGCTTCCAGCCCGGCGTAGACGGCGTAGTTGTGGCGGTCCGAATGCACCGCGTTGGCCGGCGAGAAGCCGGCGAAGCCCTGCGCGCCGCCGGTGGTGCCGGTGTAGGAGGCCAGTTCGCCCGGCGACTGGTTCCACTTCTCCTGGCGGTACTCGGCGCCGAAGGACAGCGTCACCGGATAGGCCAGGCCCCATTCCAGCGGCTGGGTGAAGTCGGCATTGACGATGTTCTGGGTGTACTCCAGCGCGCCGTCGTAGAAGCTGCTCGGGCTGTCGATGCCGAGGCTGTAGTTGATGCTGTTGCGGGTGTTGAAGTCGATCTTGTTGTAGCCGTAGTTGTAGCTCACGTCCCAGCCGAAGCCGCCTTCGGTGCTTCCCTTGAGTCCGGCCACCAGCGAGCGGTCCTTGGAGTACTGCTCGATCTCCGGCACGTAGCCGTCGGGATAGGTCTGCGCCAGCAGCGCGCTCTGCCCGTTATGGTTGCGCGAGCGGTAGAACGCGAACGAGGTGATGTCGCGGTTGCTGGCGATGGCGGTGGCGTAGCCGGTGACGCGGTCGCTGAAACGGAACTCGCCGTTGGCCGAGACCGCGGTCGCATCGACCTGCGGGTCGCCGTAGACGAAGGTGGTCTCGCCGATGCCCGGATAGTTGCCGGTGTTCGGCGCGGTGCCCCGGTAGGGGCCGGCGCGGTTGGTTTCGTCCTGCTGGCTGATCTGCCCGGCCACATGCAGGCTGCCGCGGCCGTCGCCGAAGCTGACCCCGGTATCGCCGGAGAGCTGCGACTTGGCGCCGTCGCCGGCCGAGTACTGGCCGTGGTCGATCGCCAGGCTGCCGCCGCTGCCCGAGCCCTTCAGCACGATGTTGATGACCCCGGCGATGGCGTCGGAGCCGTACTGCGCCGAGGCGCCGTCGCGCAGCACTTCCACGCGCTCGATCGCCGCGATCGGGATCGCGTTGATGTCCACCGCCGAGGCGCCGCGGCCGATGCTGCCGTTGACGTTGATCTGTGCGGAGGTGTGGCGGCGCTTGCCGTTGACCAGCACCAGCACCTGGTCCGGCGACAGCCCGCGCAGCTGCGCCGGGCGGATGCCGCTGGTGCCGTCGGTCAGCGCCGGGCGCGGGAAGTTCAGCGAGGGCAGCACGCGCGACAGCGCGGTGGCCAGCTCGGAGGTGCCGGTGGACTGCAGCGCTTCGGTGCTGATGATGTCGATCGGCGACTGCGACTCGGCCACGGTGCGGTCGCTGACCCGGGTGCCGGTGACGATGACGGTGTCGAGCGTGCTCGGGGTGTCGGTGGTGGTGGTCTGCGCCAGCACCGAAGGGGCGGCGAGGGCGGCGAGCACGGCGCTCGCCAACAGGGACAACGGACGGTTCATGGAAACTCCAGCGGATGCCGAAACGGCAAAGGGGGCGGTCGCTGTGCGACGCCGGCCATGCGGGCCTGCCCCAGGGGTCGTTATTATTATTTAACAATCGCGCGGCAGTGCAGCATGCCGCAGCATGTTCTTATGCCTTTCGGTTCTAAGTGAAATGGTGGCTCGCCCCAATGGCACAGGCCGCCCGCGCCCTGCGGCGGAGCGGCCTGTGCGGGGTGTGGCAGTAAGGCTGGCCTGGAGGTTGCCCTAGAAGCGGTAGCTCACCCGGCCGAACCAGTAGCGGCCGTTGAAGCCGAACGGAGACAGCGACGAGTACTGCAGGCCGCTGGGGCGGTCCTCGTAGATGTTGTTCGGTGCCGACCGGGTCGGGTACTGGTTGGTGAGGTTGTCCGCGCCCACGCTGAAGGTGAGGTCGCGCCACGTGTAGCTGGTGGACACGTTCAACAGCCAGCGTGCGGCGAAGGTCTGATCCTGGCTGCCGTCGGCATTGTCGCCGCGGCGGGTGACCGCGCCGTAGCGGGTGGCGTCGCCACGCACGCTCCAGCCGGCGCGGGTCCAGTCGGCGCTGAGCACGTACTTGGTGCGCGGGGTGGCGTCGGTCAGCAGGCCCTGGCTGGCGCGCCGGAAGTTGGGATCGGAGACCTCCAGGATCTCGGTCTTGTTGTAGTTGGCGCTGAGGCTCAGGTTGAGCCTGCCGGCCTGGTCCAGATCGAGCAGATAGTTGTTCACCCAGTCGACGCCGCGGGTACGCGTGGTCGCGCCGTTGACGAAGAACTGCACCGCGGTGACCTGCCCGATCGGCACATCCAGCGACAGCTGGTCCGAATACAGGATCTGGTCCCAGATGCGGATCTGGTACAGGTCCAGGGTGGAGCTGAAGTCGGTGCCGGCCTGCCACACCGCGCCGACGCTGTAGTTGCTGGATTTTTCCGGGGTCAGCGGTTTGGCGCCGAGCGCGATGGCCACCGGGTCGGAGGTGCGGTAGGTGCCGATCTGGGTCAGTTGCCCGTTCTGCAGCAGGGTCACCACCGAGGCGTAGTTCTGCTGCGCCAGCGAGGGCGCGCGAAAGCCATTGGAGACGGTGCCGCGCAGGGCGAAGGCGTCGCTGAGCTGGTAGCGCGCCGACAGCTTGCCGGAGCGGGTGGAGCCGGCATCGCTGTAGTCCTCGTAGCGCGCGGCCAGGCCACCGGAGAGTTTCTCGGTCAGGTCGGCCTCCAGGTCGGCATAGACCGCCTTGCTGTGCCGCTCGAAGTCGCCGGCCACCGCCGGCGACAGGCCCGGGAACACCTGCGAGCCGCCCGGATAGGCGCTGCCGGTGTCGGGGTTGATCGTGGTCGGATCGAAGAAGTACGAATCCGGCGAGCCGGCGTTGACCGCGTACTTGTCCTGCCGGTATTCGGCGCCGAAGGCGAGGTTGACCGGATAGGCCAGGCCCCAGTCGAAGGACTTGCTGAAGTCCGCATTGAGCACGCCCTGCCGGTTGCGGAAGCCGCCGGCATTGAAACGGGTGGGCGAAGCGCCGGTGGTCCAGTACAGATTGGTGTTGATGGTGTTGAGCAGGTTGAAGGTCACGTCGTTCTCGCCGTAGTCGGCGGAGACGTCCCAGGTCCAGTCGCTGTCGGTGCTGCCCTTGAGGCCCAGCACCGCGGCGCGGTCGTTGGACGGGTTGTAGATCTGCGGCAGGAAGCCGTTGGGGTAGATCGCCTGCACGTTGCGGTCGCTGTTGTCCCAGGCGCGGTAGTAGCCGTTGGACACCACCTCGCGGCGGCTGAAGTTGGCGTAGCCGTACAGGTCGATGCGCGGGGTCAGCGCATAGCCGAAGCTGAGCAGGCCCTGGTAGGTCTTGACCGCGGGGTCGCCGTAGCGCTGGTACGGAATGCCGCTGGGATTGTCGGCGCCAGCCAGGGTGGTGGCCTTGTCGGCGTTCTCGGCGCGGTTGGTGTTCATCGCGTTCTGGTAGTTCCAGGACAGCCGCACCCAGCCGGGCGCTTCGCCGTCGTTCGCGCCGCCGAAGGCCAATCCGTACGAGCCGTCCACGCCGTTCTGCGCGCCGTCGCCCTTGTCCATGATGCCGCCGTTGACCGAGACGCTGTTGCTGCCGGGTTTGGCGCCGTGCTTGAGCACGATGTTGATCACCCCGGCGATCGCATCGGAGCCGTACTGCGCGGAGGCGCCGTCGCGCAGCACCTCGATGCGCGCGATCGCCGACATCGGGATCGAATTGAGATCGGCCGGCGCCGAGCCGCGGCCGACCGACGGGTTGTAGTTGACCAGCGAGGTGGTGTGGTAGCGCTTGCCGTCCACCAGCACCAGCACCGCGTCCGGGGACAGGCCGCGCAGGGTCGCCGGGCGCAGCGCGTCGTTGCCGTCGTTGATCGCCGGGCGCGGGAAGTTCAGCGACGGCAGCAGCTTGCCCAGGGCGCTGCCCAGGTCGCTGGCGCCGGTCGCCTGCAGCGATTCGGGGCCGATGATGTCGATCGGCGACTGCGACTCGGCCACCGTGCGGTCGGCGATGCGGGTGCCGGTGACGATGATGTTGTCCAGGGTCTTGGGAGCCTGGTCTTGCTGGGCGAAACTGGTGCCGGAGGCGAGGGCGAGCAGGATGGCGCTGGCCAGGGGGAGCGGGCGGTGCTTCATCGTACGGAGACTCCAGTGGCTGGGGGAATGGCGTGGGTCTGAGTGCCCTGAGGGCAGGCGCGGCATGCTGCAGTGCAGCGATGAATCGCCCCGATTGAAATATTTTTTTCATCTGGCCGCGTATACAAAAACGGTATTGGATCCAGTTGCCGGGTGGCGGACGGGTCCGGTCCGAGGCCCGCGCGGCGGGGGCCGATGGCCGGCCGCGGCCCGGATCCGGGGTGGGCCATCCGGGACGAAGCGGATACACTGCCGCCTCGAACGTCGAGTGCCCCCCTTCCCGTGATTTCCCTTAGAAACTTCGCCATGCGCCGCGGCGAGCGGCTGCTGTTGTCCAACGTCGATCTGACCCTGCATGCCGGCTACCGCGTCGGTGTGGTCGGGCGCAACGGCACCGGCAAGTCCAGCCTGTTCGCGGCGATCCGCGGCGAGCTGGAGGCGGACAAGGGCGATGTGGAACTGCCCGGCAAGCTGCGCACCGCCAGCGTCGCCCAGGAAACCCCGTCGCTGCCGGATCCGGCGCTGGACTTCGTGCTCGGCGGCGACACCGAGGTGGCGGCGGCGCTGCAGGCCGAGGCCGCCGCGCTGGCCGCGGAGGACTGGGAGGCGGTCGCCGCCGCGCACGTGCGCCTGGAAGAGGTCGGCGGCTACGACGGCACCGCGCGCGCCGGCAAGCTGCTGCACGGCCTGGGCTTCCCGGCGGCGACGCATTCGCGCCCGGTCAAGGATTTCTCCGGCGGCTGGCGGGTGCGGCTGAACCTGGCGCGGGCGCTGATGATGCCCTCGGACCTGCTGCTGCTCGACGAGCCGACCAACCATCTGGACATGGACGCGGTGCTGTGGCTGGAACAGTGGCTGCTGAAGTACCCGGGCACGCTGCTGCTGATCAGCCACGACCGCGAATTCCTCGACAACGTCGCCACCCACACCCTGCATCTGCACGGCGGCGGCGCCAAGCTGTATGTCGGCGGCTACACCGATTTCGAGCGCCAGCGTACCGAGCAGCTGCGCCAGCAGCAGATCGCGCACGAGAAGGAACAGGCCGAGCGCGCCCACCTGCAGAGCTTCATCGACCGCTTCAAGGCGCAGGCCAGCAAGGCCAGCCAGGCGCAGAGCCGGATGAAGCGGCTGGCGAAGATGGCCGGCACCGAGGCGGTGCGCGCCGAGCGCGAGTTCCGCATCGAGTTCGCCCAGCCCAACCGCCTGCCGCATTCGCTGATCCGGCTCAACCATGCCGACTGCGGCTACGGCAGCGAGGTGATCCTGCGCCAGGCCGGGTTCGGCCTGGAGGCGGGCGACCGCATCGGCCTGCTCGGCCCCAACGGCGCCGGCAAGTCGACCCTGGTCAAGAGCCTGGTCGGCGAGATCCCGCTGCTCAGCGGCGAACGCAGCGCGCATCCGGACCTGCGCATCGGCTACTTCGCCCAGCACACGGTGGAGTCGCTGCACGAAGGGCAGTCGCCGATCGACCATTTCCGCGAGATCTCGCCGGACGCGTCGATCCAGGCGTTCCGCGACTTCCTCGGCAAGTGGAATTTCCCGGGCGATCGCGCGTTCGAAGTGGTGGACGGCTTCTCCGGCGGCGAGCGCGCGCGCCTGGCGCTGGCGCTGATCGCCTGGCAGCAGCCGAACGTGCTGCTGCTCGACGAGCCGACCAACCACCTGGACCTGGAGATGCGCGAGGCGCTGGCCGAGGCATTGAGCGATTTCGAGGGCGCGATCGTGATGGTCTCGCACGACCGCCATCTGATCGGCCTGGTCTGCGACACGTTCTGGCGCGTGGCCGACGGCGTGGTCGAGCCGTTCGCCGGCGACCTGGACGAATACGCGGCGTGGCTGCGCAGCCGTCCGGCCGCGCAGGGCACCAAGCAGAAGATGGCCGAGGTCGCGCCGACCCCGCCGCCGCCGGTCAAGCCGCTGCCGGCGAAGAAGCCGCCGAACCCGCACAAGCTGGCCGCCGCCGAAAAGCGCGTCGGCGAGCTGGAAGCGGCGCTGGCCGAGCTCGACCGCCAGCTCGCCGATCCAAAGCACTACGCCGACGTGGAGAAGATGGCGGTGCTGGGCCGCGACCGTGAGGCCACCGCGCAACTGCTGGCGCAGGCCGAGCAGGCGTGGATGGAATTGATCGAAGGCGCATAGCCCGTTGCGCTTGCGGCGCGATCGCTGGCGCAGTCCGTTGTGGTGCCGCGTGCGCATGCCCGTTCATGCGCACGCCGATACGCTTGTGCAAACGACACAAGCGAACGAGGCCAGCCGAGCATGATCAGCGGCGTCATCAGCCTGGATGACTATCTTGCCGCGCAACGCCTGCACCAACGGCGCCCGCTACGGCGTGCGCTGGTGCTGTCGGCGACGCTGTTGTTGGTTGGAGTGCCGCTCGTGATGGTCGGCACCAGCGATGCTGTCTGCATCGTAGGCGGCCTGCTGGGCGGCATCGGTGGCGGTGGCCTGATCGGCCTGGCCTTGCTGTACGGGTGGAAACTGCCGCGCAAGCTGCGGCGCCTGCATGCGCAACAGGCGGCGCTGCGGCATGCCATCACCTACGCCTGGGACGAGAACGGTCTTGAGGTTACCTGGTCGGGCGGGCACGCGCGCCGTCCCTGGGCCGATTTCATCCGCTATCGCGAGAATCCGCAGGTGCTGCTGCTGTATCACAACGACATGTTGTTCGACCTGGTGCCCACCTCCTGGTTCGTCGATGCCGCCCAGCGCGAGGCGTTTCGGAAGCTGGCATCGCGGGTGGGAACCGGCGATGCGCGCGCGGGATAGCGAACGCGAGGCGTGCGCCTGCGGCGGACGCGAACGGCGATGCCGCATGGCGGCAGATACATGACGACCGCCGGCGGCATGGTCAGAGCGTCTGGCCAAAACGCCAAGCGCCCGCTGCGCGCTTGCCGGCACCATGCCGGCGTGCTGCGGACGCGCTCAGGCGGCGGCGCTGGCCACGACCAGCAGGCCGCCGGCGATGGCGGCCCAGTCCAGCGGCGTACGCGAGCGCAGGCCGCGCAGCGACGGGCGTGCCGTCGGCGTCGGCCGCAAGCCGGCCTTGATCCCCATCAAGGCCAGCCCGGCCGCACTCAGCGCCCAGTGCCATTCGCTCGCGCCGCTGCGCAGGAAATAGGCCAGGTGCAATACGCACAGGCAGGCCAGCGCGGCGGCCAGGACGATGTCGCGAGAAACCAGAGCCGGACGAGCGGCCATGACGAAACGGTTCATTGCGTGTTCCCCCCAGGAACGTGATCGCCTTCCCCTGGCGCACATTGCAACTGCGACCATGATCATAGTTCGGCGTTCGGGCAGCCGCCAAGCGGCAGTGCACAAATTCTTCACCTGGCCTGTGGTGCCCGGTCGCGCTGCTGTCGGAGTGCGCTGGTGGGGGCTGTGGCGTGTCCGGCTCGATCATGCAGGCCGGCGTCGACAGCGACTAGCCGATGCGCCGCGCGCCGTCTGTCATCGCTCGGCCAGCAGCCATTCGCGCAGGCGGCGGCTTGCGTCGTTTTCCGCGCGCGAGCGCAGCCGGGTGAGCCAGTAGCGGCCGGCGTCGATGCGGGTCGGGAACGGCGCGAGCAGGCGCCCGGCGTCCAGGTCCTGGGCGAACAGGCGCAGCGGCAGCAAGGCCACGCCGGCGCCCGCCGCCGCCGCGCTGGCCAGGGTCAGCGACGAATCGCAGATCGGCCCGCTGGCGACCACTTCCGGCGCGCCGGCCGCCTGCAGCCAGCGCGCCCATTCGTCCAGCCGGTAGGAGCGCAGCAGCGGCACGCCGCCCAGGTCGGCCGGCACGCGCAGCGACCGCGCCAGCACCGGCGCGCACACCGGCGCGAACGGCGCGTCCAGGATCGGCGTGGCGGACTGGCCCTGCCAGTCGCCGTCGCCGAAGCGGATCGCCAGGTCCAGGCCTTCGCCGGCCAGATCGACCCGGTTGTTGTGGGTGTGCACGCGCAGTTCGATGTCCGCATGCGCGGCGTGGAAGGCGTCCAGCCGCGGCAGCAGCCAGCCCACCGCGAAGGTGCCGACCACGCCGATGCTCAGCGTCTCGCGGTAGCGGCCGCCGGCGAAGCGCTGCAGGGTGGCGGCGATGCGGTCGAAGGCCTCGGTCAGCACCGGATGCAGGCGCTGGCCTTCGTCGGTCAGGGCCACGCCGCGCGGCAATCGCTGGAACAGGACCACGCCCAGGCGCGCTTCCAGTTGCTTGATCTGGTGGCTGAGCGCGGCCTGGGTCACGCACAGCTCGGCGGCCGCGCGGGTCAGGTTCTGGTGCCGTGCGGCGGCTTCGAAGGCGCGCAGGGCGTTCAATGGCAGCTGCGGGCGGATCATCGTGCGCCATTAGTTATTTTCATGATTGCGATTGAATAACCTCGCTGGTGGGCCGCGGTCAAGCTGCGCATGATCGGGTCTTCGACGGAGGTGGACGATGCTGGACAGACGACGATTCCTGCAGGGCATGGGGCTGGCGGCGGCCGCGCTGGCGGTGGCGACGGTGGATGCGAAAGTGCCGCCGGGCAACGCGCGGACGCTGGCGCAGCGGCTCGCCGGGATCGAGCGCCGCACGGCCGGGCGGTTGGGCGTGGCGCTGCTCGACGGTAGCGGCAGGATGTTGGGCGGGCAGCGCCTGGACGAACGCTTCCCGATGTGCAGCACCTTCAAATTTGTATTGGCGGCCGCGGTGCTGCAGCGGGTCGATCGCGGCGAACTGAGCCTGGAACAGCGGGTCGACATCCGCGCCGCGGACATGGTGTCGCATGCGCCGGTGACCGAGCGCCATGTCGGCGGCACGCTCAGCGTGGCCGAGCTGTGCCGGGCGACGATGATCTACAGCGACAACCCGGCGGCCAATCTGCTGTTCCCGCTGGTCGGCGACCCGCCGGGGCTGACCCGCTTCCTGCGCAGGCTCGGCGATCCGGTGACCCGCAGCGACCGCCACGAGCCGGAGATGAACCAGTTCGCCGTGGGCGATCCACGCGATACCACCACGCCGGCGGCGACGGCCACGACCATGCGCACGCTGTTGCTCGGCGATGCATTGCAACCGGCCTCGCGCAAGCGCCTGACCGATTGGATGCTCGACAACCGCACCGGCGACGATTGCCTGCGCGCCGGCCTGCCGCGCGATTGGAAGATCGGCGACAAGACCGGCAGCAACGGCACCGACACCCGCAACGACATCGCCATCGTGTGGCCGCCGGGCGGGCGGGCGCCGTTGCTGCTGACCGCCTACCTCAACGGTGCCAAGGTCGACAGCGATGCGCGCGACGCGGCGCTGAAGGCGGTGGCGGTCGCGGTCCGCGAGACGCTCGCGGCTTGAGCGCGAGCGCCACGCGCGGCCGCAGCGGTCATCGCCGTGGCGCGCTTGGCGGCCCAGTGGACGCCGCTGCTGGTTGGCGGCAGCACCCATCCCAGGCGTGGCGCGGCCGCCGCACCTGCATTGCGAATCACCAGATCCGGGCGCCGGCGCATGCGCTGCCGCACCTGCGAGTGGACGCCTCGTGTTTCCGCATAGCGCATGCGTTCCTCCCTCTTGCTTGCTTCTTCCTCTTCGCCATCCACTGGAGCACCACGATGCGCAATCCGTTCCTTTCCAGCGTTGCGGCCGTCGCACTGCTGTTCGCCCATACACAGGCGCAGGCGGAGGCCTGGCAACCAGCGCCTGGCCATGTGCAGGTGCCGATCTGGCCCGGCACGGCTCCCGATGCATTGCCCCATCCGAAACCAGAATCGGTCGGTCCCGGACCAGGCAGGGCCAACGACGTCAGCCGGCCGACGATGACGGTGTATGCGCCGACGGGTCGCAACACCGGTGTGGCGGTAGTGGTGTTTCCCGGCGGCGGCTACCAAATACTGGCGATGGATCTTGAGGGCACCGAGATCTGCGATTGGCTGACATCGCGCGGCATCACCTGCGTACTGCTGAAGTACCGTGTCCCGAATTCGGGGCCGACCTGGGTCAACGGCGCTCGGTACTACCCGAAGGTCCAGACCGCGCTGCAGGACGCGCAGCGCACGCTGGGACTGGTGCGCCTGCATGCGGCGGAGTGGGGGATCGATCCGCACAAGGTCGGGGTGATGGGGTTTTCCGCGGGCGGGCATCTGGTGGCCGCGACCAGCACGCATTTCGCCAGGCGCACGTATCCGGCGGTGGATGCCGCCGACGCGCAGAGTTGCCGCCCGGACTTCGCCATCGCCGTCTATCCGGGCCACCTGTGGGCGCACGAGGACGAGGACGACGCCACGCGCGATCCGACCCGCCTGGATCTGCGCCCTGACATCACCGTCAGCGCGGATACGCCGCCGACCTTCCTGCTGCAGGCCGAGAACGATGAGGTGGATGGAGTGTCGCAGTCGCTGGCTTACTACGTCGCGCTGAAAGAGGCCGGCGTGCCGACGGAAATGCACCTGTACGCGCAAGGTGGCCATGCCTTCGGCCTGCGTGCGGGCAAGCTGCCGGTCGCGCAGTGGCCGCACCTGGTGGAAACCTGGCTGGGGAGCATTGGGGTGCTGGATGCGGCCGGCGCGCGCTGAGCGTTTCCGCGCTTGCCGGCGTGCGGCCGCTGCGCGGGTTCGCGTGCGGTCATCGCGCTAAAAAAACGTGGCGCTCAGCCGATCGGGCCGAGCGCACCGATCACGACCGGGTCCTCCTGATACAACCGCGCCGGCCCGCCCATCGCCGGATCGCTGACGCCGGGTTTGCCGGTTTCCACGCGCCCGGCCAGGCGCTGGCGCGCGCCGTCCTGGACCACCCACAGGTCGTACCAGCCGCCACTGGCCGCCGCGCTCCAGCTGCGCCGCTGTTCGGTGCCGGGCGCCAGCAGCACGCTGTCGCGGGGTTGCGCCTGCGCATAGGCGGCGGGCTGCAGTTCCACGCGCAGCGCGCTGTTGCCCGGGTTGCGCAGCAGCAGGCACAAGGCTCGCGGATCGCGCACGTCCTGGGCGATCTCGGCCTGCAGCGGCGCGGCGTCGAGGTCGCCGCGGTAATGGCGGTGGAAGCCGTTGGGGCCGAGCAGCCACAGGTCGTAGCGGCCGTCGTAGGTGGTCCAGGTGGCGTCCAGCGTGGCGCCTGCGCCCAGCGTGTAGCGCCGCGGAATCGCGGCCAGGTCGTAGCGGTCGTAGACCTGCAGCACCGCGGCTGCGCCGGCATTGCCCATCCGCAGCAGCACTTCGCCGCGTGGGCTCACGTGTTGCAACTGCACCGTCGGGCGATACGGCAACGCGCGCGAGCGGCGCACGCCGAACGGCTGCTGCGGCGCCTGCACGGTGGGCGGCAGCGGCGGCAGCGCATGTTCGTGCAAGGCGGCCGCGCGCGCGGCGGCGGCGCTGACGTCGGGCAGCGCGGCGAAGAACGGGCGCGTATCGGCCTGGCGGAAGTCGAAGGCATCGACCAGGTCGCCGCAGACCGCGCGGCGCCACGGCGTCAGCCCACTCGCGGCGACGCCAAAGCGGCGTTCCAGCAAGCGCAGCACCGAGGTGTGGTCGTAGACCTGCGAATCGATCCAGCCGCCGCGGCTCCACGGCGAGATCACGTACATCGGCACCCGCGGGCCCAGCCCGTAGGGCCGGCCGCGCAGTTCGGGCAGGTCGGCCTTTTCGTCGCCCGGCGCCGGGTGCAGGTGGTATTCGCCGTCGGTGCTCACCGTGGACGCCCCGGCCCAGCCACCGGCCGCTGCCGGGTCGGGCGAGGGCGGCGCCGGCGGCGGCACGTGGTCGAAGAAGCCGTCGTTCTCGTCGAACATCAGCAGCAGCGCGGTGCGCGACCACACCTGCGGATCGGCGGTCAGCGCATCCAGCACGCGCGCGGTGTAGGCCGCGCCCTGCGCGGGGCTGGACGGATCGGGATGCTCGCTGCCGGCGGCGTCGGCGATGATGAAACTCACCGCCGGCAGCCGTGCGCCGAGCACGTCCTCGCGCAGCTGCGCCAGCGTGCGCGTGCCGACTCCGCGTTCGCGCAGTTGCGATTCGTGCCCGGGCGCGCCGCGCCAGGCGGCACGGAACGGGGCGAAGCCGGCCAGCGGGTTGTCGGTGAAGTTGTCGGCCATGTCCTGGTAGATCTGCCAGGACACGCCGGCCTGCTGCAACGCTTCCACGTAGCTGGGCCAGCGGTAGTCGTCGGCATGCCCGCCCAGTTCGGGGAAGTTGTCGTGCGAGTTGGCGATCACCGGCCCGCCGGCGCGCGCGTGCGGATCGTTCTGCCCGGTCCACAGGAACACGCGGTTGGGATTGGTGCCGGCCTGGATCGCGCAGTGGTAGGCGTCGCACAGGGTGAAGGCCTCGGCCAGCGCGAACTGGAACGGCAGGTCGTCGCGTTCGTAGTGGGCCAATGCGTGGTCGTGCTTGGCCGCGGCCCAGCGGCCCATGCGGCCGTGGTCCCAGGCCTGCTGCGCATTGGGCCAGGTGTGCGGGGTGCCCTGCACGCGCATGCCGCGGAAGTCGCGCGCGGTATGCAGCGGAAACGGCGTCAGCAGCCGGCTGCCGTCTTCGCTGGGTTGCAGCCAGACGGTGCGCGGCGCGATGCCGGGCAACGGCGGCGCCGGGATCGGGAAGCGGTCGCCGAAGCCGCGCGCGCCGGCGAAGCTGCCGAAGTAATGGTCGAAGGCGCGGTTCTCCTGCATCAGGATCACCACGTGCTGCAGGTCCTGCAAGGTGCCGCTGCGCACGTCCGGGGCGATCGCGGCGGCGCGGGCGATGCTGGGCGGCAACAGCGCGGCGGCGGCGCCGGCGACGCCGGCCTGGAGCAGGCGGCGGCGGGGAAGATCGGTCATGGCGCGGGCACCGGCAGGACGGGACGAAAAGGGCTCGCCGGCGGCGCCAGGCCGCCGGCGAGGACGCAGCATGCGGGCTGCGCGATTACAGATCCAGCGTCAGGGTCAGGCCGACCGTGCGCGGTGCGGCGATGAACGCGCTGTCGCTGCCGTCCACGCCTTCCAGGTAGCGCTTGTCGGTGAGGTTGCTGACGTTGAGGTCCAGCTTCACGCCCTGCAGCTGCGCCGACAGCTGCGACAGGCTCAGGCCCAGGTGCGCGCCGAAGGTGGTGACGCCGTCCAGGCTGTTGCTGTTGGACGCATCCAGGTAGCGCTTGCCGAGGTAGCGCCCGGAGATGCCGAACGACCAGGCCTGGCCCTGCCAGTCGGCCGAGGCCACCAGGGTGTTGCGCGGCTGCCCGATCACCTGCGAGCCGGGGGTGATCTCCAGTGCGGTGTCGCGCGCGGCGTCGCCGCTGCCCAGGTAGGTCGCCTTGTTGAAGGTGTAGGCGCCGTTGACCCGCCAGCCGTTGTCCCAGCCATAGCCCAGCGCCGCTTCCACGCCGCGCGCATGCACGCCGCCGAAGTTCTCGTAGACGCCGTCGGTCTCGCCGAGATAGTCGATGCCGCTGACGAAGTTCGCCGGCACGTAGACGATGCGGTTGTCGAAGCGGATGTCGTACACGGTGACGCTGCCGGTCAGCGGCCAGCGGCTCATGCGCAGGCCCAGCTCGATGTTGTCGGCGGTCTCCGGCTTGACCCGGCTCAGCGCCACCGGGTCGGTCTCGCCGAGCACGCCGGAGGGAATCGCGGCGAAGTTCTGCGAATAGCCGGCGAAGGCTTCCAGGCCCTTCACCGGGGTGGTCCAGGTCAGGCCGGCGGAGAACAGCGGATCGGAATGCGAGTCCGACTCGACGTGTTCGCTGTCGCCGATGCGGCGGTCGCGGGTCTGGTCGACGAAGAACTGCTTGACGCCCACGCGCCAGGCGAAGTTGCCGTAGCGCATCACGTCTTCCACGTAGTACATGCGCTCGTCGGTGTCGTAGTGGTCCTTGAACTGCACCCAGTACGGCACGTGGTCGAAGGCGATGTTGGTGCCGACGTTGAGCAAGCGGTGCCAGTCGCGGGTGACGCTGCGCTGGTATTTTTCCAGCCACACGCCGGCGCGCACGGTGTTGTCGATCGCGCCCAGGTCGGCGCGCCATTCGGCATCGGCGGTGAAGCCGGCGCGGTCGTTGTCGTAATGGCTGTGGCGGTAGGACTGCACCGCCTGCGAGCCGACCGGGTAGCAGGCCGGATCGGACTCGGCCGGCACCGTCGCGCTGCCGCTGCAGCCGGCCAGCATCGTCGCCGCCGCGCCGGTGGGGGTGACGAAGTAGATCTTGCCCAGGTCGCTGCCGCCGTACACGGTGTGTCCGCCGGTGTATTCGGATTCGGGCTTGCCGCTGCCGTCGTCGGTCACGTCCACCAGGTACGGCGGGATCCAGTCGCCGCGGCCTTCCATGCGATGCGCGTAGCCGGCGAGCGTGGCCTTGAAGCCGTTGCCGCCGTCGAACGCACCGCGCAGGTAGCCGAAGGTGTTCTTGCGCAGCGCGCGCGAGCCGGAACGGTAGTTCTGGTCCAGATAGGGAATGCCGGTGAGGGTGCCGGTCAGCAGGTCGTGCTCGGGATCGCGCGCGAACTGCTCGGGGGTGACGCTGCTGTACTCGGATTCGTCGGCGTCGTCGTAGGACAGGTAGCCGCTGAGCTTCCACGCGCCCAAGTCGCTGTCGAACTTGCCGGCGAGATGATCGCGGGTGGTGTGGCCACTGCCGTCGATCCAGTCGGTGTTGCTGCTGTGCGAGGCGCTGAGCCAGGCCTTGCTGGTGCCGATCAGGCCGGTGTCGTAGCGCGCGTAGTACTTGCGCGCCTCGTTGTCGCCGATGCCCACGGCCATGCGCACGCGCTGTGCGTCGAGCGGTTCGCCGGTCAGGTAGTTGAGCGTGCCGCCCAGCGCTTCGTTGGAGCGCGAGGCGATGTCGGCGGTGCCCTGGCTGACTTCGACCGTCTCCAGGTCGAGCGTGTCGATGAAGCGGTTGGCCTTGGAGCCGCCGCCATAGGCCGAGCCGCCGTTGGGCAGGCCGTCGATGGTGGTGCCGATCTGCTGCGTATCGCGGTTGCTGACGAAGCCGCGCATGCTGATCTGCGTGCCCCAGTCGGAGGAGCCGAACGCATCGGCCTCGGTCACGATCACCCCGGGCAATTCGTTGAGCACGTCGTTGACGCTGCCCATCGCGAACTGGCGGTCCAGCATCTCCTTGCTGACGCTGGTCTTGGCGTAGGTGGTGGCTTGGCCGACGACCTGCACCTGGTCCAGGGTGGAGACCTGCGCGTCGGCATCGGCGGCAGGAGCGCCGGCGTCGCTGGCCGCCTGGGCGTGGGCGACCATCGCCGACAGCAGCAGGGCGAGGGTCGTGCGCCGCGGAGCACGGAAATTTTTCGGAAAATTCATCAAGGGTGAATGCTTGTGTGGGGGCTGCGATGGTGTCGACACATGGTTGCGTGTGTGTGACTGCCTGTTTGCGTTACGTGCCGCCGTGCGCGCGCATCCGCGACACGGCATGCGCAGGGCGCGTGCCAGCGGCGAGGCAGGCGGACACGCATCGCCGCGGCCGCGCTGGAGCCGGTGCCTCGCGTGTCAGGCCGCCCGCCTGCATACAGATAGGGAACAGGCAACCGCTGCAGGCGCCGGTGCGGCGTGACGACACCCGTGCACGCCACGCGGCATCATTGGCGCCGCCGCCGTCGCCGCCGGTGGCCCCCCACGATGGACACGCTGCCCGATGAGCCACGAACTGATCTACCTGCTGCTGATCTTCGCCCTGCTGGTGATCCCGCGCGCGCTGCAGCGCTTCAAGCTGCCGGCGCCGCTGACCTGCCTGCTGTTCGGCATCGTCGCGATGCTGGCGATGGGCGAGCGGGCGCACGATGCGGTGATCGCGCTGCTGGCCACGCTCGGCATCTCCTCGCTGTTCCTGTTCGCCGGCCTGGAGGTGGACCTGAAGGCGCTGCGCCGCGGGTTGTGGCCGCTGCTGCTGCACCTGCTGGTGCGCGGCGGCACCTTGTTCGGAGTCGGCTGGCTGGCCTGGCGCTACGCCGCGCTGCCGTGGCAGGCGGCCGGGTTGCTGGCACTGGCGCTGCTCACCCCGTCCACCGGCTTCATCATCGATTCGCTGGGCCGGCTCGGGCTCAGCGAGGAAGAGCGCTTCTGGGTCACCAGCAAGGCCATCGCCGGCGAATTGCTGGCGCTGGCGGCGTTGTTCGTGATCCTGCAGGCCGGCGATCCCTGGCGGATGGGCCTGTCCAGCCTGGCGTTGCTGGCGATGCTGGTCGGCCTGCCGCTGCTGTTCGTGGCGCTGGGACGCTGGGTGGCGCCGCAGGCGCCCGGGTCGGAGTTCTCGCTGCTGGTGATGGTCGGGCTGATCGCCGCCTACATCACCTATTCGCTGGGCGTGTACTACCTGGTCGGCGCGTTCATCGCCGGGCTGGTCGCGCGCCTGCTGCGCCAGCGCATGCCGCTGCTGGCCTCCGACGAGAACCTGCACGCGGTGCGGCTGTTCGCTTCGTTCTTCGTGCCGTTCTACTTCTTCAACGCCGGCACCAAGGTGCCGAGCGGGGCGCTGAGCCTGCAGGCGCTGGGGCTGGGCCTGGCGCTGACCGCGTGCGTGCTGCCGTTGCGCATCGGCATCGTCTGGCTGCAGCGGCGGCTGCTGTTCGGCGAGGATGCGCGCAGCAGCCTGCGGGTGTCGCTGGCGCTGGCGCCGACCCTGATCTTCACCCTGGTGCTGGCCGCGATCCTGCGCGAGCGCTTCGCCATCGCCGATGCGCTGTTCGGTGCGCTGCTGCTGTACGCGGCGCTGAGCACGTTGCTGCCGTCGCTGCTGTTCCGCATGCCGTTCGACGTGGACCCGGTTGAGGCCGCGCCGTTGCCGGCGGCACCGGCCCAGGGCCTGCTCGAGGCGCCTGCTGCGCAAGATCCGGCACCGCTGCCGGTCGATCCGCCGCGGCCGGCGCTGCCGCAGGCGGCCGTTTGAGCGGCGCGCGGTTCCCGAGCCCGCGCAGCGACGCTGCGGCCCGCGGGGAAATCCAGGACAGGGCGCCACGCGCCGGTATCGCTTGAAAGCCGGCGCCCGGGCCCCATACTGGCTGCCTCTGTTCCTTTCGCGTTTTTGCCGCCATGCCGATCTATGCCTTCCAATGTGCCGAGTGCGGTCACAGCTTCGACCGCCTGCAGAAACTGTCCGATCCCGATCCGGACGCCTGTCCGTCGTGCGGCGCGCCCGCGGTCAAGCGCCAGCTGACCGCACCGTCGTTCCGCCTGTCCGGTAGCGGCTGGTACGAGACCGACTTCAAGAAGGAGGGCGACAAGAAGCGCAACCTGGCCGAGTCCGGCAGCGGCAGCACCGGCGAGGCCAAGCCGGCCGCCGCGTCCAGCGACAGCGCGGCCAAACCTGCCGCAACCCCCGCGGCCACGCCGGCGCCTGCCGCCAAGCCCGCCGCGACCTGAGCGCGGCGTCCCGGAGCGGGGCGGGGCGGGGCGGGGCGTCCCGAAAAATGCGAACGGCCCGGAGTCGCCTCCGGGCCGTTCGCGTTCCTGCCTGGGAGGCTTCAGCGGGCGCCGAAGCGTGCCCGGCAGCCTTCCTTGACCCACACCGCATTGCCCTCGTAGCCCCAGTTGCGGCCTTCGACGCAGGTGGTGCCGGAAAGCTGCTGGATCACTGCCGGGCGGCCCTGGCGGCGGTCCCAGGCGCAGCTGCGCAGGCGCTTGTCGTCGCTGCTGCAGGTCACCGAGTAATCGCCGCCGGACGGCGGGCGGCCCGGACCCCAGCCGCCACCGCCGCCGCCGCCGCCCCGGCCTTCGGCGAACTCGCCGCGGCAGCCATCGTCCACCCACACCGCGCCGTCGCGCTGACCCCAGCTGCGGCCCTCGATGCAGCGGGTGTCGGACAGCTGCCGGACCAGCACCGCATTGCGCCAGCCGGTGGTGCAGACGCGCTGGCGCTGGTCCTGGCTCTCGCAGCGGATGGTGCCGCCCGGGCCGGGACCTGGGCCAGGACCCGGCCCGGGGCCGTCGCCGTCGCCCCAGCCACCGCGGCCTTCGGCGAAGCGGCCGCGGCAGCCGCGGTCCACCCACACCACGCCGGGGCCCGATCCCCAGGTCTGGCCCTCGATGCACGGCGAATCCGACAGCGCGCCGACCAGCCGCGCGCGGCCGCGGAACGGCGTCGCGCACTGGCGGCGCTTGCGGTCGTTGCTGGAGCAGGCGATGGTCTGGGCATTGAAGCCAGGCTGCGGCCGCCACTGGCCGCTGCTGCCGCGCAGCGAGGTGGAGATGTCCTGCTGGATGCGGCCGAAGCCCCAGCCGCGGTCGATCTGGTCCAGGTAGAACTCCAACTGGTCGTCGGGGATCTGCCGGCCGTGGCTCTGGTCGGCGTATTCGCGCTCGATCACCCGCACCCGGCTCGGCACCGACAGCTGCCGCAGGTCCTCCGGCGCATAGGCGCGCGCGCTTTGCGCGGCCACCGGCCCGCTGGCCAAGGCCAGGCCGACCACCAACAACCAACCGCTCAGCTGCTTCAACATGGGTCCCCTCCGATGCCCGTGACTGTGGGCGGACTATAGCCTCACGGAAACTTAAGGCCAGGTGAGTTGCGGCGGGATTTGCCCGGGCCGGCGCCGCGCCGCAGAATATCCGGCTTGCCGGCGCGTTCTGCGCCGGCGGCCCCACCTTGGAGTTTGCGATGCGTACCCACTTCTGCGGCCTGGTCGACGAGACCCTGATCGGCCAAACCGTCACCCTGGCCGGCTGGACCGATGTCGCCCGCAATCTCGGCGGGGTCTGCTTCATCGATCTGCGCGACCACGAGGGCATCGTCCAGGTGACGGTGGAGCCGGAGAACGCGGAGGTGTTCGCGGTCGCCGCCTCGCTGGGCTACGAGGACGTGCTGCAGGTGGAAGGCGCGGTGCGCGCACGGCATGCGGTCAACGACAAGCTGCGCAGCGGCAAGGTCGAGGTGATCGCCACCCGCATCACCATCCTCAACAAGGCCGCGCCGCTGCCGTTCCATGCGCACGAGAACCCGGGCGAAGAAACCCGCCTGAAGTACCGCTACCTGGATCTGCGCCGCCCGGAGATGCAGCGCATGCAGCGCACCCGCATCAAGCTGGTGCAGGGGCTGCGCCGCTACCTGGACGAGCGCGGCTTCCAGGACATCGAAACCCCGATCCTGACCAAGGCCACCCCGGAAGGCGCGCGCGACTTCCTGGTGCCGGCGCGCATGCATCCGGGCGAGTTCTACGCGCTGCCGCAGTCGCCGCAGCTGTTCAAGCAGATCCTGATGGTGGCCGGCTTCGACCGCTACTACCAGATCGCGCGCTGCTTCCGCGACGAGGCGCTGCGCGCCGACCGCCAGCTCGAGTTCACCCAGCTGGACATGGAGTTCGCGTTCGTGCGCGAGCGCGACGTGCAGGATGCGGTGGAGCAGATGATCCGCCACATCTTCAAGGAAGTGGTGGACGTGGAACTGGCCGCCGAATTCCCGCGCATGACCTGGGCCGAGGCGATGCGCCGTTTCGGCTCGGACAAGCCGGACCTGCGCATCGGCCTGGAACTGGTCGACGTGGCCGAGCTGGTCAAGTCCAGCGAGTTCCCGGTGTTCACCGCGGCCGCCGCCGATGCCAACGGTCGCGTCGCCGCGCTGCGCATTCCCGGCGGCGCCACGCTGTCGCGCAAGCAGATCGACGACTACGCCGCGCATGCCGCCAAGTACGGCGCCAAGGGCCTGGCCTACATCAAGTTGTCGGAGACCGGCGAAATCAGCTCGCCGATCGCCAAGTTCTTTTCCGAAGAGGCCTTCGCCGCATTGGTCAAGCACGTCGGCGCCGGCAACGGCGACATCGTGTTCTTCGGCGCCGGCGGCTACAACAAGGTCTCCGACTTCATGGGCGCGCTGCGGCTGAAGGCCGGCAAGGACTTCGGCCTGGTCGCCGAGGGCTGGGCGCCGCTGTGGGTCACCGACTTCCCGATGTTCGAATGGGACGAGGAAGCGCAGCGCTACGTCGCCCTGCATCACCCCTTCACCGCGCCGGCGGTGGACGACATCGCCGAACTGCGCACGCATGCCAGGACCGCGGTGTCGCGCGGCTACGACATGGTGCTCAACGGCAACGAAATCGGCGGCGGCTCGATCCGCATCCATCGCCCGGAGATGCAGAGCGCGGTGTTCGAACTGCTCGGCATCGGCGCCGAGGAAGCGCGCGCCAAGTTCGGTTTCCTGCTCGACGCGCTGAACTACGGCGCGCCGCCGCATGGCGGCATCGCGTTCGGCATCGACCGCATCGCCGCGCTGATGGCCGGCACCGAGTCGATCCGCGACGTGATCCCGTTCCCCAAGACCACCGGCGCGCAGGACCTGATGACCGACGCGCCGTCGCCGATCGCCGACGCGCAGCTGGCCGAAGTGCATGTGCAGGTGCGCGCCAAGCCGGTGCAGGGCTGAACGATGGCATTGGCGATCCGCCAGGCCACCGAGGACGACGCCGCCACGCTGGCGGCGCTGGCCGCGGCCACCTTCACGGAGACCTTCGGTCACCTGTACTCGCCGGAAGACCTGCACGGGTTTCTCGACGAGCACTACACCGCGGCGCGGCAGCGCACGATCCTGCAGCATCCGGAGTACGCGATCTGGCTGCTGGAGGACGACGGCGTGGCGGTGGGCCATGCCGCGGCCGGCCCGTGCGGCCTGCCCCACGCCGAGGTGCAGACTGGCGACGGCGAACTGAAGCGGCTGTACCTGCTGCGCTCGCACCAGAACAGCGGCTGGGGCAGCCGCCTGTTCGAAACCGCGCTGGCCTGGCTGGAACGCCAAGGCCCGCGCACGCTATGGATCGGCGTGTGGTCGGAAAACTTCGGCGCGCAGCGCTTCTACGCGCGCTACGGCTTCGAGAAGGTCGGCACCTACGAATTCCCGGTCGGGCAGACCCGCGATTTGGAGTTCATTCTGCGCCGCGTGGCGCGCTAACTGGCCAAGGGGGCGCCAGCAAGGCGGTGGAGTGCTGTGTCGCCTGCATGCCGCCGATGGCGAACACCGGTCGGGCTGCTGGAACGGCTACGGTTCAGCAATGCTGCGCTGCGGATCGTGCCGCCGCAACGATGGTCAAGGCCATCGCTGCGCCCTCATCATTGCGAGCCGTTTGCCGACCCTGTCCCCGCAGAGTGTGCGCCACGCTGCTTTGAGCCTTCCCACACTTTGTTCCCTGTTGGATGCCTGGGTGAAAAGCAGCGATTTGCTGTGAAGCAGGGGGCAGATACCCACATCTCTGCTGCCCGTTAATTGGACTGTATTTCCCACGTCTGGTTGGGATTGCCAAGGCAGTCCCACATTTGTACGCGCGCGCCATTGGCGGTACCGCCGGCAGAGTCATCAAGGCATCGGTTGTTCAAATCGCTGCGGATCTGTCCACGGATACGCTAGGTTTGCGCCTGACTTCCGTTGCAGGTCGCCATGACGATCGGTCTGCCGTTTGTGCCATAGCCGCCGCTGGCTTCAAGGCAGTTTCCGCCATAGCCGATGAGCGAGCCATTCGGACCAAGCGTCCATTTCTGGTTCTTGGTTCCTGAGCAGTCCCATAGCTGCACGGGGGCGCCGCTATAGATGCTGTAGTTGGCGACGTCCAGGCACCTGCCAGTGGAGACCTGAATCGCGCCGCTTGCAGGATCAAATTTCCATACTTGATTGGCGCCGCCTACGTTGTCCCAAGTCTGCAAGCGCGCGCCGTTGCCCGTGCCCCAGCTAATCACGTCAAGTACCTTGCCGCCGCTGGCAATAATCGAAGATGTACTGAAGCTCCAGCGTTGATTGGGGGAGTTGAGGGACTGATAAAGCTGGATCTTCGCTCCAACGTTAGCATTCACTCCTTCGATATCCAGGACCTTGTCGGTGCCGAAACTGCGCAGCGATCGACCTTGACTCTGCCATTGCCACTTTTGCTGCCGCAAACCGTTGCATCCCCAAACCTGGATTCGGGCGGTGTTGTCGGTTCTACCGTCCGCCACGTCCAGGCACTTGCCGGAAGGGCCGACGATCTGTCCCGGCGAACTGGAGTCGTCGAACGGCACGGTAGTTGCACGAAATTGAACGATGTTAGGTATGGTTATTAGGAACGCCATCGCGTTGTCGGCCTGTGCGACCACGCCGCAGGCCTGTCCATAGCATCCCTGGATCAGCGGAGACGAGTAGATATTGACCTCGCGCTGACCGTTGATGGCGTAGGCCATCACCGTGTGGAAGCTGCCGACGTCGCTGCGATGCCCATAGTTGTATCCGGTTTCCTGGCCGGTTTCGCGTTGGTGATTCGATCCGAGCAGGTGTCCGAACTCGTGTCCCAGGGTCGTCGGGGGGCAGTAGTAGTTGCCATCGACGCCATCGGAAACGATCGCGTACGCGTAGCGGGAATCGGTGCCTCCGTTGACCCAGGCGATGCCGCAATTGTTCTGGCTGGCGCTGTTGAAGCGGCGGACCAGGCCCACCAGGTCGGCGCCGTAGTTCTCGCGTATCTGGCGAATTGGGCGGAATGCGTCGTTGGACGCCTGGATCCAGGTCAGTTCGTCCAGCGCCTGCCCATTGTCGTTGTTGTTGGTGTAGCCCACTTCGATGATGCCGACCAGGCGGTAGCGCGCCTGCACGTTTGCATTGGCGAAGGCCTGGTTGGCGACCTCGACGAGATTGGTCAGCACCGATTCTATGGCCGACTCGCCGCCTCGGTACGCTTTGTAGTCCGGCGTGTAGCCCAGCACGACGTCGATCGTGTTGGTCGAGGTGGTGCCGGCGGCGGCATTCACCTGCGCCAGGGTCGCATAGTTGGCAATGGCGCCGGTCCCGGCCGCCAGCGGCGTCGCGTCGGCAGTCGGCAGCATATGCCGTGCGTCGCCGCGCCTGCTGGGTGTCGCCGATTGCAGTTCGACTTCGGATGCAGCCATGACATAGGGCTGCCCATCGATGGTGGAAATCCGGTAGGTCTTGCCGCCGCTGCTGCCGAGCGAGCCGAACACCGCGTTCTTGCCGAAGGTGATGACCGACTCCTCGCCGACCTGGGAACCCGGCAGGCGACCTACCCAGGTCCAGTTGCCGTTCTTGCCTTCGGTGTGACGGACATAGTCCATCCGCAGGCGGGTGCCGTCCGGCGCGACGATCGTCATCGCGCCCTCCATCGTGGCCCTCAATGCATACCGCTCGCTGACGCGTGCCGGATAGAGCGTGAAAGGGCCTTCCTTGGTCGGCGCTGCCTGGTCGACATAGGAAACCAGCGTGCCGTTGTCCGGCGCGTCGAACGATGCAGCGGTGCCTGCGGCGGGCTGCGCGGGCGCGCCATTGGCTGCGCCGCGGGCACCCGCGGTTTTGACGGGAGCTTGGTCGTGTGCGACTTGGCCAGCGTTCGATGCGGCATGAGACGTTCCGCTCTTCGAGACGCAACCTCCAAGCCACACGCCTGCCGCCACGGCGAGGCAGGAAGCCAGAATGATGCCCTTGTGGTACATGCAGCGATTCTCCTTGCTGGTTGCGCAGGCCTGCGTTCGATTCCCGTTTCGCTATCGTCCGCCGCTTGGCTTGCCCTGGACGGGATCCGGATGGAGCACTCGCTGGCGCGTAAGCGGATGCGGGGATGTGAATTTTTGAGCGTCTGCATTCGAATCCTGCGAGCAGCCCGCCAAGTGGCGATTGCTTCCAATGGGAGACGACGCAGATGTGTTTGCGCCATTGCTGCGCGGGTGGGCGCAGCAATGGCCTGCTCTTCGCTAACGACCGGGGGTGAGCTTTCTTGACGCCGGTGGCGCCGGAATTTCACTCTGGTGTTTCGAATTGTGACGTTTTACCGTGTGCATGCCGCGCCTGGCCACTTGCGCCTGGATGTGCAGCGCGTGGTCGGCGCTGGTCGGCGCTGCATGCGGCAGACCTTGTCATGAAAGGAGAACGCCATGTCGCGACCACTGAAATGCGCCGCCGCCTTGCTGCCGCTGCTGGCCGCGTGTGCGCCCTCGACCTCGCTGCAAACGGCCGGTGGCGGGCCGGCGGCGCAGGGCGATGGCCGCTGCCAGGCCGAGCCGGTGGCGTGGGCGGTCGGCCAGGCCGCAACCGAGGCGACCATGGCGCGGGTCCGCCGGGAGAGCGGCGCTGGCCAGCTGCGGCCGATCACCCCCGGCCAGGCGACGACCCGCGACCTGCGCCCGGACCGGGTCAACGTGTTCGTGGATGCGTCCAATGCCATCGTCCGCATCACCTGTGGCTGAGGTCGCGCGCACGGTTGCCGCGGGCGGCGTGGTCGACCCCTTGCCGCAGGTCCTGTTGCTGCACGGGATCTGGAACGGCCGTGTCTGGCTCGGGCCGCTGGCCTGGCGGCTGCGCCGCGAGGGCTTCCGCGTCGCCACCTTCGGCTATTCGACCGCGTTCGGCGGCGCCGAGGCGGCGCTGCCGCGGTTGCGGCAGCGGATCCAGCGCCTGGCGCAGCAGGGGCCGGTGGCGCTGGTCGGGCACAGCCTGGGCGGGCTGATCGCGCTGCAGGCCTTGCGCCAGGCGCCACAGCTGCCGGTGACCCGGGTGGTGTGCCTGGGCGCCCCGCTGGCCGGCAGCGCGGTGGCGCAGACGCTGCTGCGACGCGGTCTCGGCGTCGCCCTCGGGCGCAGCGCAGCCCTGTTGCAGCGGGGTCTTGGGCAGTGGGACGGCTCCGCCGCGGTCGGCATGGTGGCCGGCAGCGTCGCGTTGGGAGTGGGCAATCGCATCGCCGCGCTGGGGCCGGACTCGGATGGCACCGTGGCCCTGGCCGAGACCCGCGTGCCGGGCCTGCGCGACCATTGCCTGGTGCGCGCCAGCCACAGCGGCCTGCTGTTCTCGCCAGTGGCCGCGCGCCAGGCCGCGGCGTTCCTGCGGCATGGCCGCTTCGCCGCCTGAGCGGTTGCGCCGCGGATGCGGGCGCGGCGGCGCAATCGAGTAAAATCCGCCGCTTGTCCTTACTGATGTCCGGAACGCCCCATGGGTAGAGGCCCCTCGATCGAAGCCCGCAAGAACGCATCCGATGCGAAGCGCGGCAAGATTTTCACCAAGATCATCCGCGAGATCGGTGTCGCCGCGCGCGCCGGCGGCGGCGACCCGTCCAACAACCCGCGCCTGCGCGTGGCGATGGACAAGGGCCTGGCCTCGAACATGTCCAAGGACGTGATCGAGCGCGCGATCAAGAAAGCCACCGGCGAGCTGGAAGGGGTGGAGTACGAGGAGATCCGCTACGAGGGCTACGCGCCGGGCGGGGTCGCGGTGATCGTCGACTGCCTGACCGACAACCGCGTGCGCACCGTGGCCGACGTGCGCCACGCCTTCAGCAAGTGCGGCGGCAACCTGGGCACTGAAGGCTCGGTGGCGTTCATGTTCAAGCGCCTGGGCGTGCTCAGCTTCGCTGCCGGTGCCGACGAGGAAAAGATCACCGAGGCGGCGATCGAGGCCGGCGCCGACGACATCGTGGTCTATCCGGAGGACGGCGCGATCGACGTGCTGACCTCGGCGGACGCGTTCCACGCGGTCAAGGACGCGATGCAGGCGGCCGGCCTGACTGCCGACCATGCCGAGATCAGCTTCCGCGCCGACAACGACATCGCGGTGGAAGGCGATACCGCGCTGCAGGTGCGCAAGCTGCTGGACATGCTGGAAGACCTGGACGATGTGCAGGCGGTCTATTCCAATGCCGACCAGTCCGCGTTGAGTGGCGGCTGATATGGCGACGGCCGGGACTCGGGACGGTGCCGGGACTCGGGACGCGGGACGCGGGACTCGGAACGGCGCGTCGACGGGGCCCGATGCATCGCCGTCGCCCGGGGTCGTACCCGTTCGAACCAGTCGCGTAGCCAGCCCTTCGAGTCCCGAGTCCCGGGTCCCGAGTCCCGCCAAGGTCCGCATCCTCGGCATCGACCCGGGCTCGCAGCGCACCGGCGTGGGCATCATCGACGTCGACGGCAGCGGCCGCACCATCCATGTCCACCATGCGCCGCTGCTGCTGCTCGGCGAGGGCGACTTCTCGCAGCGGCTGAAGCGCCTGCTGCACGGGCTGGGCGCGCTGATCGAGGAGTACCAGCCGCAGGAAGTGGCGATCGAGCGGGTGTTCATGGGCAAGAGCGCCGACGCGGCGCTGAAGCTCGGCCACGCGCGCGGCGCGGCGATCTGCGCGGTGGTCTTGCGCGACCTGCCGGTGCACGAATACGCGGCCAAGGAGATCAAGCTGGCCATCGTCGGCAAAGGTGCGGCCGAGAAGCAGCAGGTGCAACATATGGTCGGTCTGATGCTGAGTCTGACCGGAAAACTGCAGGCCGACGCCGCCGACGCGCTGGCGGTGGCCATCACCCATGCCCACGTGCGCGCCACCGCGCAGCGCCTGGGCGTCAGTACGCAACAGGCTTGGAGCAGAAAATGAGTGGAGCCGGGATTCGGGATTCGGGATTGGGGATTCGCAAGAGCGAGGTGCCTGCGCCTGCGCGCGGCTGTGCCCAATCCCCAATCCCCAATCCCCAATCCCGGCACCTCGAACGAGGCGCCCAATGATCGGCCGTCTGCGCGGCATCCTCGCCTACAAGCAGCCGCCGTGGCTGGTGATCGACGTGGGCGGGGTCGGCTACGAGCTGGAGGCGCCGATGAGCACCTTCTACGACCTGCCCGACGTCGGTCGCGACGTGATCCTGTTCACCCACTACGCGCAGAAGGAGGACAGCGTGTCGCTGTACGGCTTCCTGCGCGAAGGCGAGCGGCGGCTGTTCCGCGACGTGCAGCGGGTCACCGGGATCGGCGCCAAGATCGCGCTGGCGGTGCTGTCCGGGGTCAGCGTGGACGAGTTCGCGCGCATGGTCACCAGCGCCGACGTCACCGCGCTGACCCGCATCCCCGGCATCGGCAAGAAGACCGCCGAGCGCATGGTGGTGGAGCTGCGCGACCGTGCCGCGGACTTTAGCGGCGGCGCGCCGGTCACCGGCCAGCTCGGTACCGATGCGGTGTCCGAGGCCACGGTGGCGCTGCAACAGCTCGGCTACAAGCCGGCCGAGGCGGCGAAGATGGCGCGCGACGCCGCCGCCGACGGCGACGAGGTCGCCAGCGTCATCCGCAAGGCCCTGCAGGCCGCGTTGCGCTGACCGCGCGCCGTACCTCCTTCTTCACGCCTCGCGGCGCTAACCTGATCCCTCAATGTCCACCACTCCCGCTCCGTCTCCCGGCTCCGGCCATTCGGCCGACGCCTCGCATGGCAAGGCCGGCTTCGCGCTGATCATCGGCGCCATCGGCGTGGTGTTCGGCGACATCGGCACCAGCCCGCTGTACACGCTCAAGGAAGCGTTCTCGCCGCACTACGGCCTGAGCAGCGACCACGACACCGTGCTCGGCGTGCTGTCGCTGGCGTTCTGGTCGCTGATGATCGTGGTCACGCTGAAGTACGTCACCATCATCATGCGCGCCGACAACGAGGGCGAGGGCGGCATCATGGCGCTGATGGCGCTGACCCAGCGCACCATGCGCAAGGGTTCGCGCTCGGCCTACGTGGTCGGCATCCTCGGCATCTTCGGCGCCTCGCTGTTCTTCGGCGACGGGGTGATCACCCCGGCGATCTCGGTGCTGGGCGCGGTCGAAGGCCTGGAGGTGGCCGCGCCGGGGCTGCACGCGTTCATCGTGCCGATCACCGTGGTGGTGCTGGTGATCCTGTTCCTGGGCCAGCGCTTCGGCACCGAGAAGGTCGGCAAGGTGTTCGGCCCGATCACCTGCCTGTGGTTCCTGTCGCTGGCGGCGATCGGCATCTGGAACATCGTCGACGCGCCGGAAGTGCTGAAGGCGTTCAACCCGTGGTGGGCGATCCGCTTCTTCCTCGACCACGGCTGGCACGGGGTCTGGATCCTCGGCGCGGTGGTGCTGGCGGTGACCGGCGGCGAGGCGCTGTACGCGGACATGGGCCATTTCGGCGCGCGCCCGATCCGTCACGCCTGGTACTTCTTCGTGCTGCCGTGCCTGGTGCTGAACTACCTGGGGCAGGGCGCGCTGGTGCTCAAGCATCCGTCGGCGCTGAAGAACCCGTTCTTCGAGGCGGTGCCCGGCTGGGCGCTGTACCCGATGATCGTGCTGGCCACGCTGGCGGCGGTGATCGCCTCGCAGGCGGTGATCACCGGCGCGTTCTCGATCGCGCGCCAGGCGATGCAGCTGGGCTACATCCCGCGCATGCTGATCAAGCACACCTCGCACGACACCATCGGCCAGATCTACATCCCCGGCATCAACTGGCTGCTGATGGTGATGGTGATCGCGCTGGTGCTGATCTTCCGCAGTTCCACCAATCTGGCGGTGGCCTACGGCATCTCGGTGTCGGCGACGATGCTGATCGACACCCTGCTGCTGGCGCTGGTGGCGCGCGCGCTGTGGCCGCGCTGGCGCAACTGGGTGCTGCCGCTGTGCGTGGTGTTCTTCGTCATCGACGCCGCGTTCCTGATCGCCAACGGCGCCAAGCTGCTGCAGGGCGCCTGGTTCCCGGTGGCGCTGGGCATCGTGATGTTCACCATGATGCGCACCTGGCGCCGCGGCCGCGAGCTGCTGCGCGAGGAAATTCGCAAGGACGGCATCCAGATCGACAGCTTCCTGCCCGGGCTGATGCTGGCGCCGCCGGTACGCGTGCCCGGTACCGCGGTGTTCCTGACCGCCGACGCGACCGTGGTGCCGCATGCGCTGATGCACAACCTCAAGCACAACAAGGTGCTGCACGAGCGCAACGTGTTCCTGACCGTGGAGACCCTGCCGGTGCCGTATGCCTCGGCCAAGCAGCGGCTGAAGATGGACGCCATCGGCGACGAGTTCTACCGGGTGATCGTGCGTTTCGGCTTCATGGAGACCCCCGACGTGCCGCTGGCGCTGATGCGCTCCTGCGACCAGGGCGGCATCTACTTCGACCCGATGGACACCACCTATTTCGCCAGCCGCGAGACCATCGTCGCCAGCGCCAACCGCGGCATGCCGATCTGGCGCGACAAGCTGTTCGCGGTCATGCACCGCAACGCCGCCCCGGCCACCGGCTTCTTCCGCATCCCCGGCAACCGGCTGGTGGAGCTGGGGGCGCAGGTGGAGATCTGAGGCCGCCTGCGGCGGCCGGGATTGGGGATTGGGGATTCGGGATTCGGGATTGGTCAAGGCCATAGCGCCGAAGCCATCCTGCAGTCGATACTATTGCGCTACCAATCCCGAATCTCGATTCCCCAATCCCGGCTCTAAATGGACCGCATCATCGCCAGCAGCGCCACCCGCGAGGACGACGCGGTCGAGGCCAGCATCCGTCCCAAGCGGCTGGCCGACTACCTCGGCCAGCAGCCGGTGCGCGAGCAGCTGTCGATCTATATCGAGGCGGCCAAGGCGCGCGGCGAGGCGATGGACCATGTGCTGATCTTCGGGCCGCCGGGCCTGGGCAAGACCACGCTCAGCCATGTCATCGCCAACGAGTTGGGGGTCAACCTGCGTACGACTTCCGGCCCGGTGATCGAGAAGGCCGGCGACCTGGCGGCGCTGCTGACCAACCTGCAGCCGCACGACGTGCTGTTCGTGGACGAGATCCACCGCCTGTCGCCGGTGGTCGAGGAAGTGCTGTATCCGGCGATGGAAGACTTCCAGATCGACATCATGATCGGCGAGGGCCCGGCCGCGCGCTCGATCAAGATCGACCTGCCGCCGTTCACCCTGATCGGCGCCACCACCCGTGCCGGCCTGCTGACCGCGCCGCTGCGCGACCGCTTCGGCATCGTGCAGCGCCTGGCGTTCTATACCCCGGAAGAACTGGGCAAGATCGTGCGCCGTTCCGCCGCCATCCTCGGCATCGCCTGCGACGCCGACGGCTGCGCGGAGATCGCGCGGCGCGCGCGCGGCACCCCGCGCATCGCCAACCGGCTGCTGCGGCGGGTTCGCGATTTCGCCCAGGTCCGCGCCGGCGGGCTGATCGACCTGCAGGTCGCGCAGGCGGCGATGCAGATGCTCGGGGTCGACCCGGAAGGCTTCGACGACCTGGATCGGCGCCTGCTGCGCACCATCATCGACTACTTCGACGGCGGCCCGGTCGGGGTCGAGTCGCTGGCCGCCTCGCTGTCGGAAGAGCGCGGCACCCTGGAAGACGTGATCGAGCCCTACCTGATCCAGCAGGGCTACCTGATCCGCACCGCGCGTGGGCGCATGGCGACCAACAAGGCCTATCTGCACTTGGGCTTGCCGCCCAAGCGGGATTCGGGATTCGGGATTGGGGATTCGGGAGGGCTGTTTTGACTGCTAGCCGCCAGGACACGCCTTTGCCCGGCGAATCCCCAATCCCCAATCCCGAATCCCGGCAGCTATTCAGTTGGCCGACACGCATCTACTGGGAAGATACCGACGCCGGTGGCGTGGTCTACCATGCACGCTACGTCGCCTTTCTGGAGCGGGCGCGCACGGAGTGGCTGCGCGCGCTGGGCTATGGACAGGAACGCCTGCGCCTGCAGCACGATCTGGTGTTCGCGGTGCGCGCGATGCAGCTCGACTTCCTGCGCCCGGCCCACCTGGACGATGCGTTGCAGGTCGGCGTCGCGCTGACGCAGTGCAGGCGCGCCAGCCTGCTGTTCGCGCAGTCGATCCATCGCGACGGCGAGCTGCTGTTGCGCGCGCAGGTGAAGGTGGCGGCGCTGGGCGCCGGCAGTTTCCGCCCGCGCGGCATGGACGACGCGTTGTACGACATTTTGAAAGCTCTCGAAATCACTGAAGCAGCATTACTGAGGAACGACGGATGATCGCATTGCTCCTGGCCCTGCAGGACACGGTGGCGGAGGCGCTACCGCAGGACGTGACCCAGACCGCCGCGCAGGCCGTCGCCAGCACCGCCGCCCATGGCGGCATCAACTACCTGGATCTGCTGATCAAGGCCAGCCTGCCGGTCAAGGTGATCGTGCTGCTGCTGCTGCTCGGCTCGCTGATCAGCTGGGTGATCATTTTCCGCAAGGCGCGGGTGTTCAAGCAGGCCAACCGCGACGCGGACGACTTCGAGAACCGCTTCTGGTCCGGCACCGACCTGACCAAGCTCTACGCCGGCGCGGCCGACCGCAATCGCGTGGTCGGCGGGCTGGAGGCGATCTTCGAGGCCGGCTTCCGTGAGTTCACCCGCCTGCGCGACAAGCGCAAGCTCGACGCGCGCATCCAGCTGGAAGGCGCGCAGCGGGCGATGCGCGCGACCTATGCGCGCGAAGTGGACCGCCTGGAGCGCAACCTGGAGCTGCTCGCCAACATCGGTTCCACCGCGCCCTACGTCGGCCTGGTCGGCACCGTGTTCGGCATCATGGTGACCATGCACGACATGCTCAACAGCGGCCAGCAGGCGGGCATCGCCGCGGTCGCGCCGGGCATTTCCGAGGCCCTGTTCGCGACCGCCATCGGCCTGTTCGTGGCGATCCCGGCGGTGTGGGCGTACAACCGCTTTACCACCCGGGTCGAGCGGATGGCGGTGCGCTTCGAGACCTTCTCCGAAGAGTTCAGCTCCATCCTGCAGCGCCAGGCCAGCGGCGACTGAGCGCCGCCGCGCGCTCCGCCCAAGACCCCAGGATTCCCGCATGACTGCCGCCATTTCCCGCCGCAAGCGTCGCAAGCTCAAGTCCGAGATCAACGTCGTGCCGTACATCGACGTGATGCTGGTGCTGCTGATCATCTTCATGGTCACCGCGCCGCTGCTCAGCCTGAGCGTGGACGTGGACCTGCCCGATTCCACCGCGCGTTCGGTGGAAAGCAAGAAGGACCCGGTGATCGTCAGCGTCGACGCCGAGGGCCGCTACACGCTGACCCTGCAGGACGGCAAGCCGGAGAAGATCGGCGCGCCGGAACTGAAGGCGAAGATGCAGGCCTTCGTCAGCCAGAACAAGGACGTGCCGGTGTTCGTCGCCGCGCCCGGCAATTCCAACTACCAGCTGGTCATGGACACCATGGTCATGCTGCAGCAGGCCGGCGTTCCCAAGGTGGGCCTGATGAGCCAGCCCGGTACCAATGCACGCTGAAGCCGATTCCCGACCGCCCCGCGAACAGGACAGCAACCAGGGCCTGATCGTCGGCGTGCTCCTCGCGCTGGCCGTGCATGTGCTGCTCGGGCTGCTGTTCTTCCTCGCCTGGTGGTGGTCGCCGGTGCGCCAGGTGGAGCCGGCGGCGGGCTCGCCGATGGTCGAGGCCTCGCTGGTCGTGTCGGCCGCCGACGTGCGTTCGGCGCAGAAGGCGGTGCAGGACGCGCCCAAGCCCCTGCCCGAACCGCTGCCCGAACCGGTCAAGGAGGTCGCCGAGGACGACACCGTGCCGCCGCCGCAACCGGTGCCCGTGCCCAAGCCGCAGCAGGCGCCGACCGAGCAGCAGCAGAAGGCGCAGGACTTCATCCCGGTGCCGGACAAGGTCGACCAGGACCGCGCCAGCCGGACTGCGATCTCGCAGGAAAAGGAAAAGCAGGAGCAGGAAGCCAAGCGCCGCCAGGAGCAGATCGACCTGACCGAGCAGAAGCGCCAGCAGGAGGCCGAGCAGAAGCAGCGCCTGGCCGCGCAGCAGGAAGAGGAGCGGCAGAAGAAGATCGCCGAGATCCGCAAGCAGCGCGAGCAGGCCGACCGCGAGGCCAAGCTGGCCGAGCAGAAGCTGCGCCAGCTGGCCGACGTGCGCGCCAAGCAGGCGTCGGCCACCGCCGCGTCCACGCCGCAGGCGGCGCCCGGGCAGAACGGCACCAATACCGATCTGTCGGCCAAATATGCCGCGGCGATCCAGCAGGCGGTGCTGAGCCAGTGGGTGCGCCCGGATTCGGTGCCGCTGGGGCAGAAGTGCAAGATCGCGATCAAGCAGATCGTCGGCGGGCAGGTGATCGAGGCCAAGGTCAGCCCCGACTGTCCCTACGACGAAGCGGGCCGGCGCTCGATCGAGGCCGCGGTGCTGCGCGCGCAGCCGCTGCCGTACCGGGGCTTCGAATCGGTGTTCGCGCGCGACCTGACCTTCAACTTCACTGCGCAGGATCGCTGAGAAGCCGGGATTGGGGATTCGGGATTGGGGATGCCAGGCTCCATGCCCCAGCCCCAGGGTCCAAAAAGCCCGCTTCCGGGCCTGGCGAGGCCCCGGGAACTCCCCGGCGGCGGTGCGATAGGCGATAATCCGCGCTTCCTGCCATCGGCTTCACATGTCGGTGGTTCATGATTGCGAATACGTTCACCCGCGCATTGCTATCTCTTGCGCCTTCCCGAGTACCGCTGAGCGACCCATGAAGAAACTGCCGCGCTGGCTTGCCGTCCTGACTGCCCTGTTGCTCCCCCTGGCCGCGTCCGCGCAGGACAAGGGCCTGGAAATCGACATCGTCGGCGGCAACGCGTCGGCGACCCCGATCACCGTCGTGCCGATGCCCTACCAGGGTTCGGCGGCCGCACCGTCCACCGACGTGTCCGCGGTGGTCCGTGCCGACCTGGACCGTTCCGGCCAGTTCCGCAATCTGCCCGAGGCGCAGATCGTCGAGCGCCCGACCCGCGGCAGCGAAGTGCAGTACGCCACCTGGCGCGCGCTGAAGCAGGATTACCTGGTCGCCGGCCGGGTGATGGATGCCGGCGAGGGTACCTACCGGGTCGAGTACGAACTGTTCGACGTGGCCAAGGGCGAGCGCATGCTCGGCCTGGCGATGACCGCGCGCGCCAGCGCGATGCGCGACGTGGCGCACCAGATGGCCGATGCGATCTACGAGAAGATCACCGGCGTGCGCGGCGCCTTCTGGACCCGCATCGCCTACGTCACCGCCAGCGGCAAGGGCGGCGCCATGCGCTATGCGCTGATGGTCGCCGACTCCGACGGCTACAACCCGCAGACCATCGTGCGCTCGGCCGAACCGCTGCTGTCGCCGAATTGGAGCCCGGACGGCAAGAAGCTGGCCTACGTGAGCTTCGAGCGCGGCAACTCCTCGATCTACATCCAGGACATCGCCACCGGCGCCCGCCAGCTGGTGTCCAGCTTCCGCGGCATCAACGGCGCGCCCTCGTTCTCGCCGGACGGCAAGAAGCTGGCCCTGGCGCTGTCGCGCAGCGGCAACCCGGAGATCTACGTGATGGACCTGGGCAGCAAGCAGCTGACCCAGCTGACCAACCACTTCGGCATCGACACCGAGCCGACCTGGGCGCCGGACGGCAGCAGCATCTACTTCACCTCCGATCGCGGCGGCCGTCCGCAGATCTACCAGGTGGCGGCGACCGGCGGCAGCGCCAACCGGGTCACCTTCCAGGGCAACTACAACGCCACCGCCAGCGTGTCCTTCGACGGCAACAAGATCGCCGTCGCCCAGGGCAGCGGCAACACCTACAAGATCGCGATGATGGACCGCAGCCTGGGTTCGCCGCGCTGGAGCACATTGTCTACGGGGTCGCTGGACGAGTCGCCGAGCTTCGCTCCGAACGCCAGCATGGTCCTGTACGCCGCCCGCGAAGGCGGGCGAGGGGTGCTTTACGCGGTCTCGGCCGATGCCCGCGTGCGCCAGCGCCTGGTCCTGGCCGATGGCGACGTGCGCGAGCCGTCGTGGTCGCCGTATCGGACTGCGCGTTGACACGTAAGTTTGATGTTAATATTTCGCTGCGTTGAACCCCCTTTCGGCTCAGGAGCCATATAGGTATCCCCATGAACAAGACCACCCGCGTTCTGCTTGTTTCGCTGTTGTCCGTTGCAGCTCTGGCCGGCTGCTCCAAGAAGGTCAAGGAAGTTCCCCAGACCGACACCACCGGCACCACCGGTTCCACCACCCCGACCGGCCCGTCGACCTCCGGCCTGTACGGCCCGGGCGATCTGGATACCGATGCCTGCCTGCGCCAGCGCGTGGTCTACTTCGATCTGGACCAGGACTCGCTGAAGCCGGAGTTCCAGGCGATCATGGCCTGCCATGCCAAGTACCTGCGTGACCGTCCGTCCTCGCGCATCACCCTGCAGGGCAATGCCGATGAGCGCGGTTCGCGCGAGTACAACATGGGCCTGGGCGAGCGTCGTGGCAACGCCGTGTCTTCGGCGCTGCAGGCTGCCGGCGGTTCGGCTGCGCAGCTGACCGTGGTCAGCTACGGCGAAGAGCGTCCGGTCTGCACCGAGTCGAACGAGTCCTGCTGGTCGCAGAACCGTCGCGTCGAGATCGTCTACACGGCGCAGTAATAGATGCGTATCGGTGTCCTTACATCGATGATCGTCGCGGCGGCCCTGGTGGTCGCCGCGCCGGCTCATGCGCAGCGTGCAAGCCTCGCCGATCGCGTGTCCGCGCTCGAGCAGCAGGCAATGAACACCCAGGGCAACACCGACATGCTGAACCAGCTCAACCAGCTGCGGACGCAGGTGCAGTCGCTGGAGTCCACGATCGAGCAATTGCAGCACGACAACGAACAACTCAAGCAGCGCGCCAAGGACCAGTACCTGGACCTGGACGGCCGCCTGAACCGGATCGAGGGTGGCGCGACGCCGCCGTTGCCGCCGGCCGGGGCTGCCGCACCCGCCGCTTCCGCACCCGCTGCCAAGCCGGCTGCCGCCGTTTCCGAACGGCCGCCGTCGGTGCATGGCGACGCTGGCACGCTCGCCGCCAGCGGCGACGAGCGCACCAGCTACAACGTTGCCTTCGATGCGCTGAAGGCCGGCAAGTACGCCGACTCGGCGAATCTGTTCCAGAGCTTTCTCGAGCTGTACCCGAACGGCGTCTACGCCCCCAATGCCTTGTATTGGCTGGGCGAGAGCTATTACGCCACCAAGAATTTCCCGCTGGCCGAGGCGCAGTTCCGCGACCTGATCGGCCGCTACCCGACCCACGACAAGGCCTCCGGCGCCCTGCTCAAGCTGGGCCTATCCCAGTACGGCGAAGGCCGCACCCAGGACGCCGAGCAGACCCTGCAGCAGGTGATCAGCCAGTATCCGGGATCGGATGCCGCGCGCACCGCGCAGGACCGCCTGCAGTCGATCCGCATCGGCCAGCAGCTGCGCTGAGCCCCCGAACGCTGCCGCCATCGTCGCGGGAGCATACTTTCCCGCCATGGCCGCCGTTCCCAGCGATATCGTACAAAGCCCGCTGCCGCGCCTGAAGCTGACGGAGATCTTCCTGTCGCTGCAGGGCGAGGCCGAGAGCGCCGGCTGGCCGACCGTGTTCGTGCGCCTGACCGGCTGCCCGCTGCGCTGCAGCTACTGCGACACGGCCTACGCCTTTCATGGTGGGCAATGGTGGGACATCGACGCGATCCTGGCCGAAGTGGCGCGCCACGGCGTGCGCCATGTCTGCGTGACCGGCGGCGAGCCGCTGGCGCAGAAGCGCTGCCTGCGCCTGCTCGAGCAACTGTGCGACGCCGGCTACGACGTATCGCTGGAAACCTCCGGCGCGCTGGACATCGCCGAAGTGGACCCGCGCGTGTCGCGGGTGCTCGATATCAAGACTCCCGCATCGCAGGAAGCGGCGCGCAACCGCTGGGAAAACCTGCCGCTGCTGAGTGCGCGCGACCAGATCAAGTTCGTGCTGTGCGGCCGCGCCGACTACGACTGGGCGCGCGCGATCGTCGCCGAACACCGCCTGCACGAGCGCTGCACCGTCTGGTTCTCGCCGAGCAAGAGCGAACTGGCGCCGCGCGACCTGGCCGACTGGATCGTCGCCGACCGCCTGCCGGTGCGCTTCCAGATGCAGTTGCACAAGCTGCTGTGGAACGACGAGCCGGGGCGTTGAGAAGCCGGGATTGGGGATTGGAGATTGGGGATTCGTAGAACTCCCTCCGATGTCCGATCGCGTGCTGTAGCTTTTGCGAATCCCCAATCTCCAATCCCCAATCTTGGCCCTTCAATGAAAAACGCCGTCGTCCTACTCTCAGGTGGCATGGATTCCGCCGTCGTCGTCGCCATCGCCCGCGAGCAGGGCTATGCCGTGCATGCGCTGAGCGTCAGCTACGGGCAGCGGCATACCTCCGAACTGGATGCGGCCACGCGCGTGGCGGCCGCGCTCGGTGCGGTGGCGCACAAGACGGTCAATGTCGACCTGCGCAGCATCGGCGGCTCCGCGCTGACCGACGACATCGAGGTGCCGGACGCGGGCGGCGAGGGCATCCCGGTGACCTACGTGCCGGCGCGCAACACCATCATGCTGTCGGTGGCGCTGGGCTGGGCCGAAGTACTGGGCGCGGCGGACATCTTCTGCGGGGTCAACGCGGTGGACTATTCCGGCTACCCCGACTGCCGCCCCGAGTTCATCGACGCGTTCCAGACCCTGGCCAACCTGGCGACCAAGGCCGGCGTGGAAGGCGCCGGGCTGCGCGTGCACGCGCCGCTGCAGCGCATGAGCAAGGCCGACATCGTGCGCGAGGGCGAGCGCCTGGGCGTGGATTTCGGCCTCACCGTGTCCTGCTACCGCGCCGATGCCGACGGCCGCGCCTGCGGTCACTGCGACGCGTGCCGCCTGCGCGCCGCCGGCTTCGCCGATGCGGGCGTGGCCGACCCGACCCGCTACGCCTGATTTCGCGTTGACGCGGGGGTGGGGTAGAATACGCACCCCGGCGCAACGCCGGGGCATTGTTTTGGGCCGTTAGCTCAGTCGGTAGAGCAGAAGACTTTTAATCTTTTGGTCGATGGTTCGAATCCATCACGGCCCACCATTCAGTCCACTGATGTGCAGCCATCCAACACCATTGGCGCGGCCCTGTACGGTCTGCCGGTGCTGGTTGGTGCCCATGCTGCGTGCGTCGAAGTCGGCCCGACCGTGGGCTCGTGGGCCTGGGGCGGCCCGATCTCAACGCGGGTTCGCCGCTTGGCTGAGCGGAATGGAGATCCGCGCTGGCACACCGAGTTGAGCCTTGCATTTCAGGTTGCCCTGCAAAGGGATCCAGTCCTGCGCTGCGAGCGGGCAGGCCGCGCGCAACTCGGCGACGTCCAGGACATCGCCCTTGAATCCCGGTATCTCCCATGGGTCTCCATGGAACTCGATCACCAACAGCCTGTCGGCTGGCCCCTCTTCGGGGACGGAGAAACCGTGCCGCCATTTGGTGAGGCCCCTCTCCATCTGCGTCCCGATGATGATTGCCGGCATACGTTTCTCCATATGAAAAACAAGGACGGGGGTTCGCGGCCGCGCAAGCGGCGGGCCATGCATCCTTCCACTGGCAGGTCTCACCTGATGAGAATCGTCCGGGCCGGAAAGGGACGCTTGCCCCGCGACGGATCGGAAGGGAGCTGCCGACCTTCACTCCCTGCATGGGCGCCAGCCACCTGTCCCGCGCGCGGCACTTGCAGGCGCTATGAAGCTTGGTGACGTGGGCGGTCGACCAAGTGGGAGCGCATGGCGCCTGCCGCAGTGAACCGGCGCCTGCCGTGCCGCGTCGGGCGCATCTCGATCGGGCGCATGCGGCTCAAGCGCCTTTCCGTCCGCGCTGCATGCTCGACGCCGCCGTGCGCAGCGCCTGACTGATCTGCTGCAGCACGCTCGAACGCACCGCCGCGTGCTGCCAATAGAGCGGGACGTCGAGCCAGCGTTGCGGGTCGATGACGACGATCTGTTTCTCGTGCAGTCCGGACGCGAGCATCTGCTCGGGGGCGAGGCACCATCCGAGACCGCGCGCGGCGGCTTCGACGAAGCCGGTCGAGGTCGGCAGGTAGTGGATAGGCGGGCTCAGGCGGGTGCGGGTGATGCGCCGCACGAAGCGCGCCTGCAGCGCGTCCTTGCGGTTGAACACCATCATCGGCGCCTGTGCCAGCGCGGCCGCTGTGAGTCCTGCGGCGAAGTGGCGCGCGACGAATGCCGGCGAGGCGATCGCGTGGTAGCGCATGCTGCCCAGGGCATGCACGTTGCAGCCCTGCAGCGGCTTGCTCGCGGACGTGACCGCGCCGAGCACGGTGCCGTTGCGCAGCAGCTCCAGCGTGTGGTCCTGGTCGTCCACGTGCACGTCGAACAGGAAGCCGTGCGCATGGTGCAGCGACGCCAGCGCGGCGAGGAACCAGGTCTGCAGTGAGTCGTCGTTGACCGCGATCGCGATGCTGCGCGCGGGGCCGGCGTCGGCCGCGTTCGGCAGGAAATCGGCCATCGCCTCGGCCTCCAGCGCCTGCATCGGCCGCACCCGGCGCAGCAGCGCTTCGCCTGCAGGCGTCGGCCGGTAGGGTGCCTGGCGCACGACCAGCACCTGCCCGAGGCGGTCCTCGAGCGCCTTGATCCGTTGCGAGATCGCCGACGGCGTCAGCGACAGCCGCCGTGCCGCCGCTTCGAAGCTGCCTTCGTCGAGCACGGCGGCGAAGGCCGACAGTTGCGGATGAAGCAGGTCCATGCGGCCGCCTGATTAGCATTTCTTCATAGCGTACAGAATATTTAGCTTGGCTAATCACGACCTTCGGGCCAGCATGCGTCTCCCTCGGTTCTGGCGATCCTCTCCTCATGGTGCTCGAAGCATCGCTTGCTGGCTTCATCGCCGGCGCCGGCTTGATCGTCGCGATCGGCGCGCAGAACGCGTTCGTGCTGCGCCAGGGTTTGCAGCGGCAGCAGGTGGGCCTGGTGGTGGCGGTCTGCGCAGCCGGGGATATCGCCTTGATCGTGCTCGGGGTCGCCGGCATCGGCGCGCTGGTGCAGCAATGGCCCGCACTGCTGCAGGTGCTGCGCTACGCCGGCGCGGCCTTCCTCGGCGTCTACGGCCTGATGGCGGCGCAACGCGCCTGGCGCGGTGCCGGCGCATTGAAGGCGCACGGCGAGACGCCGGCGAGCCGGCGCCGCGTGCTGCTGGCCTGCCTGGGCTTCACGTTTCTCAACCCGCACGTGTATCTCGACACGATGGTCCTGCTCGGCAGCCTGTCCACCCGCTATCCGGGAGCGCTGTGCTGGGCGTTCGCGTGCGGCGCCTGCGTGGCGAGCGTGGCCTGGTTCTGCAGCCTGGGCTATGGCGCACGATTGCTGCAGCCGGTGTTCCGCAAGCCCGGCGCATGGCGGATGCTGGACGCCTGCATCGCGGTGTTCATGCTGGCACTGTGTCTATTGCTGCTGCTGCGACCGCTCGGCTGATTGCCGCGGTCGGGCAGGTGCCTGCGCAAGGGAAACCCCCCATCGCACGCGCCGAATGGCGACAATGGGGCGATTGCGGCGCCTCGGCGTGCCCGCGGACGGCCGTCTTTCAGGAGTCGGCACGATGTGCGGGCTGCGAATCAGCACCGACAAGGCGAACTGCAGACGCGCGAGATCCATGGCTATCTGTCGCAGCACACCGGCTGGGCCAAGGACGTCCCGCTGGCGCTGCTGGAAAAGGCGATCGCGCATTCCCTGGGCTTTGGCGGTTTCGTCGGCCGCCGCCAGGTCGCGTTCGCCAGGGTGGTCTCCGACTACGCCACCTTCGCTTGCCTGGGCGACGTCTTCGGGTTGCCCAAGGACCGCGGCAAGGGCTACGGCAAGGCATTGATGGAGGCGATCCTGGCCCATCCCGAGCTGCAGGGCCTGCGCCGTTTCAGCCTCGCCAACAGCGATGCGCATGCGCTGTATGCGCGCTACGGATTCACCGCGCCGCGGTATCCGCACTCGCTGATGGAGCGCTATTTCCCGGGCATGTACACCGCTGCCCGCTGACGCGGCTTTCCGCGGCGGGCTCGGCCTGCAGCCAGGCGATCTGCTGGCCTTGCACTGTGTTTCGCGGGGCGTCGGCCGTGCTGCGCGCGCAGCGGTACTTCGCTCGAACACGACGCGGATCTCGCTACTCGGGGGCGACGCGAAGCGGTGGCGGACGCGCACTGCGGCCAAAAAATGGCCGGGTGCGCACATGTGCGTATAATAATCATTCTCGTTATCGGGCGGCGCCGGCACATCTGCGATTGGTACCGTCCTTGTCACAAGGATCCGTTGATGCGTCTGCTGTGTTCCCTGTCCGTCGCCATGCTTCCGCTGGCGGCTGCCATCACTGTTGCCCGGGCGCAGTCGCCCTCCACGCAAACGCTGGACGCCGTGGTCGTCAGCGCATCGCGTACCGACCAACCCGCGGACACGGCGCCCCAGACCGTGGTGGTGATCGACCAGCAGGAGATCGCCCAGCAGCTCAGCATCAGCAGCAATTCGTCGGACCTGCTGTCCAGCCTGCTGCCGTCGTATACGCCGAGCCGCGGCAAAATGAACGGCAGCGGCGAGACCTTGCGCGGACGCACGCCGCTGATCCTGGTCGACGGCATCCCGCAGTCCAATCCGCTGCGCCCGACCGGGCGCGAAGCGCACACGATCGACTACGCGATGGTCGAGCGCATCGAGGTGATCCAGGGCGCCAACGCGATGAACGGCCTGGGCGCCACCGGCGGCACCATCAACCTGGTCACGCGCCGCCCGCAGCCGGGCGCGCTCAACCAGCATGTCGAGGTGCAGGCGACCGTGCCGACCACCGACGTCGATGCCGAGACCACGAGCTACAGGACCAGCTACCGCATCGACGGGCGCCGCGACAAGCTCGACTACCTGTTCGCGGTCGGCTACGAGGACCAGGGCCTGTACCTGGACGGCGACGGGCGCGCGATCGGCACCGACGTGACCCAGGGCGATCTGATGGCCACGCGCGCCTACGACGTGCACGCCAAGCTGGGCTACTGGATCGACGACCGGCAGGAGCTGCAGTTCAGTTCCAACCGCTACCGGATCAAGTCCAAGGCCGAGTACCTCGGCGTGGCCGGCGATCGCGAACTCGGCATCCCGACCACCTCGGTGCGCGGCCGGCCCGAAGGCACGCCGCCATGGAACGACGTGTGGACCACCGGCCTGTCCTATGTTCATCACGACCTGGCGGGCATGGAACTGAAGGCGATGGTGTTCAACCAGGAGTTCGAAGGCCTGTTCGGCGCCGACAACTCGGCCACCTTCCAGGATCCGCGCATCGCGCCCAACGGCACGCTGTACGACCAGTCGCGCTCGGTCGCGTCCAAGTGGGGTTCCAAGACCAGCCTCGGCAAGGACGACCTGCTCGATGGCCGGCTCAAGCTCACCGGCGGCTTCGACACCCTGTGGGACAGCGGCAAGCAGGACCTGTACGGCACCGGCCGCACCTATGTGCCCGAGTCGGAATACCGCGACCTGGCCGCGTTCCTGCAGGGCGAATACCGGCTGCTGCCGCAGCTGACCGTGCATGGCGGCGTGCGCCACGAGGACGCGAAGCTGCGCATCGACAGTTACCAGACCCTGGCCCGCTACAACCGGGTGCAGGTGCAGGGCGGCACCCTGTCCTTCGCCGAGACGCTGTACAACGTCGGCGCGGTGCTGGCGCCGAGCGAGCGCTTCAACGTCTTCGCCAGCTATTCCGAAGGCTTCGGCATGCCCGACGTGGGCCGCGTGCTGCGCTCGATCAGCACGCCCGGCACCAGCGTCGCCAGCCTGAGCGCGCTGCAGCCGGTGCTGACCCGCAATGTCGAACTGGGCACGCGCCTGCGCGGCGCGGCGTGGGATGTCGATGTCGGCGTGTTCCAGTCGCGCTCGGACTACGGCACCCGGGTGATCGCGGTGGACGGTGCGTTCCAGATGGCGCGGGAGAAGACCCGCATCGAGGGCGTGGATGCCAGCGCCAAGTATCGGCTCAACGAGCGGCAGCGCCTCGGCCTGGCCTATGCGTATACGCGCGGGCGCTACGACAGCGACGGCAACGGCACGCTGGATGCGCACCTGGACGGATTGAACATCGCGCCCAACCGCGTCGTCGGCAGCTGGTCGTCGCAATGGACGCCGCGGCTGTCCAGCTTCGTGCAGGCGCAGTACGCGTTCGGCCGCAGCTTCGACGATCCGCAAAAGCGGTTCAGCGGCTATGCGCTGGTCGATGCGGCGCTGAACTACCGGTTGCGCCAGGGCGAACTGCGCCTGGCCGTCGCCAATCTGCTCGATCGCCAGTACATCACCTACTACTCGCAGAGCGCGCTGGTCGAACCGGACCGCTATTTCGCCGGGCGTGGCCGCACGCTGACGGTGGGTTACAGCCTGGATTTCTGAGCCGCGGCCGCTGCGTGACGCAAGCCTGAGCGCGTTCGCGGGCGCGGCGTTGCGGCGTGGCGTCCGCGTAGTGGTGGGCTGCGAGATGGACGCGACGGATGACGCTGGCTGTGCAGCCATCCGCGGCTGTCTGGTTTGGACCACTTGCCCGGGCCGGCGCGTTCGCCGGCGGCGGAGACGTTGCCGAGCAGTGCCGCACCAGGCGTCGGATCGCGCTCCGGCCGCGCGCGGGAATCGATGCATGGCGGGCGCCTGCCCGATGCCGGCGCGGGCAGGCCGCCGCTGCGCCGGCCGTCTGGGGGCTACCTACCAGCCGCCGTAGGGATAGCCGTAGCCGCCGCGGCCGTAATAGCCGCCGTGGCCTTCGCTCTGGCCGACGCTGATGCTGATGCCGACTTCGCGCGGCTTGCCGTCGTCGTTGTAGTAGGTCTTGCACAGGTTGAGGTTGGCGGCCTGATAGTTGCTGTTGCCGCCGCGCGAGGAATAGCCGAAACCGGTAGAGACGCTGCCGTGCACGTCGCCCTTGCAGCGGTCGGCGCGCGCCTGTTCGGCCTCGGCCACGGCCTGGGTGGCCGCGGCCTTCTGTGCCGAGGCCGAGGTACCGCTGGTGTCGCCGTAATAGGCGCCTGGCGGGTCGGCCTTGTACACCGGGTCGGTGCCGTAGGTGATCGGCTGCTGCGGCACGCTCAGGTCCAGCGCGCGCTTGGCCGCTTCGCTGTCGCTGTTGCCGCCGTCGGCGGAGGTCTGCGCCATGGCCGGGCCGGCGAGCAGGGCGCAGGCTAGCAGGAAGGATCGTTTCATCGGACGTACGCCAAGGAAAGAAGGGCTGGGTGGCTGCAACCGCAGCTGCGCGCCACCATGAGGCGACGCTATCAATACCACGTTGAACCCGGCCTGTCGGCAGCCGGGGATTTTCTTGCCGGTGCCGGGCACGGGCCGCGACGTGGCGGCAAACGGCCGTCGCCGGGCCGGTTCCGCTAGCCCTGCTGCAGCACGATATCGATCAGCTGCTGGCCGTAGCGGGCCAGTTTGGTGCCGCCGATGCCGCCGACATGGGCCAGTTCGTCCAGGCTGGTCGGGCGCTGTTCGGCGATATTGCGCAGGGTGCTGTCGTGGAAGATCACGAACGCCGGCACGTTCTGCTCCTTGGCCAGGCCGGCGCGCAGGTCGCGCAGCGCGTTGAACAGGCTCAGGTCCTGCGGCTGCACCGGCACGCCGGTGCGCGGGCTGCCGCTGCGGTCGCCGCGTTCGCGGCCGCGGCTCGGCGCCTCGCGGCGCATCATGATCTGGCGTTCGCCCTTGAGCACCTGGCGGCTGGCGTCGGTCAGGCGCAGCCCGCCGTAGGCGTCGCTGTCCACTTCCAGCAACCCGGTGGCGACCAGTTGCCGGAACACCCCGCGCCAGGCGCGCGCGTCCAGGTCCTTGCCGATGCCGTAGGTGCTGAGCTGGTCGTGGCCGAACTGCTTGATCTTCTCGCCGTCGCTGCCGCGCAGGATGTCGATCAGGTGGCCGACGCCGAAGCGCTGGCCGCTGCGGTAGACGCAGCTCAGCGCCTTCTGTACGGCCACGGTGGCGTCCCAGGCCGCGGCCGGGGTCAGGCAGTTGTCGCAGTTGCCGCAGGGCTGCGGATAGGTCTCGCCGAAGCCGGCCAGCAGCACCTGGCGCCGGCATTGCATCGATTCGCAATAGCCCAGCAACTGGTCGAGCTTGCGCCGCTCCACCCGCTTGCGGTCTTCGCCGGCTTCGCCCTTTTCGATCATCTGCTTGAGCAGCACCACGTCGCCCAGGCCGTAGCACAGCCAGGCCTCGGCGGCTTCGCCGTCGCGCCCGGCGCGGCCGGTTTCCTGGTAGTAGCCTTCCAGCGACTTGGGCAGGTCGGTATGCGCGACGAAGCGCACGTCCGGCTTGTCGATGCCCATGCCGAAGGCGATGGTGGCGCACATCACGATGCCGTCCTCGCGCAAGAAGCGGCGCTGGTTGGCGGCACGCACCTCGGCCGGCAGGCCGGCGTGGTAGGGCAGGGCGTTGAGCCCTTCCTTGGCCAGGAACTCGGCGGTCTCCTCGACCTTGCGCCGCGACAGGCAATAGACGATGCCGGCGCTGCCGCGGTGCGCGCGCAGGAAATCCAGCAACTGGCGCTTGCTGTTGTCCTTCTGCACCACGGTGTAGCGGATGTTGGGGCGGTCGAAGGAGCTGACGAAGTGGCGCGCCTGGGTCAGGTCCAGGCGTTCGGCGATCTCGCGCTGGGTCGGCGGATCGGCGGTGGCGGTCAGGGCGATGCGCGGGATCTGCGGCCAGCGCTCGTGCAGCACGGTGAGCTGCCGGTACTCGGGGCGGAAATCGTGGCCCCATTGCGACACGCAGTGCGCCTCGTCGATTGCGAACAGGGCGATGCGGCTGCGTTCGAGCAGGGACAGGAAGCGCGGGGTCAGCAGGCGTTCGGGGGCGACGTACAGCAGGTCCAGCTCGCCGGCCAGCAGCTCGCGCTCGACCCGCTGCGCGGTTTCGCCATCCAGCGTGGAATTGAGGTATTCGGCGCGCACGCCGAGCTGGCGCAGCGCCTCGACCTGGTCCTGCATCAGCGCGATCAGCGGCGAGATGACGATGCCGGTGCCGTCGCGCAGCAGCGAGGGGATCTGGTAGCACAGCGACTTGCCGCCGCCGGTGGGCATCAGCACCAGCGCGTCCTGGCCGGCGGCGACGTGTTCGACGATGTCCTGCTGCGGACCGCGGAACTGGTCGTAGCCGAACACGCGGCTGAGCACGGAATGGGCGGAAGATTGCATGCGCCTAGGATACCGCGTAGGTCAAGCGCGGCAGTGCGCCGCCACCACGCACCGCGGTGTCAGGCGCCAGCGGCCGCGTGCGTAGGCATTGCCCGACGCGCGCGGCGCCTGCCGACGAAGTGGCCGATCACCAGCACCGGCAGCGCGACCAGCAGCGCCGCCGAACAGGCCAGCGCCGGCGCGATCGTCGCCAGCACTTGCGCGGGATGGTCGGCGTCGTAGCCGCGCGCCCACACCGCCACTGCCACCAGGCCCAGGCCGCTCAGCAGCACCAGCAGCGCCAGTGCGGTCATCTTCGGCACGCTGCGCTGCTGCGGCTGGCAGCAGTCCACTGCCAGGGCCAGGGCGACGCACGCGGCCCATACCCCGGCGAACCAGTTCAGCGCGGGGACGAGAAAACTGATGCTGTAGCTGATCGCAGTCAGCACCGCGTTCAGCACCGCGAGCAGCAACGCGACCAGTTCATTTCTACTCTCGGTGGGCACGCCTGAGTCGTCGAGTTGCGACCCCGCATAAAAGCCAGCGGCCAAGCCAGCCGCGATACCGACGACGCATCCCAGCACGATGGCCAGCAGCGGGCGACGCAGCGAGGGATACGGAGACGGGGCGGTCATCGAACGTCCATGTAGGCGGAGCCGCCGCCTCGCCCACCAGTATGCAGGACGCGTGCGACCCAGAAGCCGCTTGCGCGGAGCCACCAGCGTGCAAGCCCCCTTGGTAAGGCGGCGCGCCGAAGGCGCGGGGATTGGAAGCCACGCAGCTGGGGCCCAGAGTTTGCGGCGCAAACTCTGGGAGGCCATGCCTGCTGCGCAGGCGTGGTCGTCCCCTTACTGCAGCAGCGACCGCAGCATCCACGCGTACTTCTCGTGGGTCTGCAGGCGCTGGGTCAGCATGTCCACCGACGGGTCGTCGCCGGCATCGTCGGCGGTCTTGAGCGCCTTGCGTGCGGTGCGGCACAGGGCCTCGTTGCCGACCACCAGCTGGCGCACCATCTCGCGCCAGTCGGCGCTGTCGCTCAGGCCCGGCTCTTCCGGGATCGAGGTCAGCGCGGCGAATTCCTTGTACGAGCCCGGCGCGTTGAAGCCCAGCGCGCGGATACGCTCGGCGACGTCGTCCAATGCCGCCCACTGCTCGGTGTACTGGGTCTCGAACATCAGGTGCAGCGAGTTGAACATCGACCCGGTCACGTTCCAGTGGAAGTTGTGGGTCTTCAGGTACAGGGTGAACGCGTCGGCCATGAAGTGCGACAGGCCATCGGCGATCTTCTTGCGGTCGCCGCCGCTGATCCCGATATCGATGTTGGGCGCGGACGGCGCCAGCGACGCCAGCGGCGTGGTGGACGCTGCCTGCTTGGCGGGGCTCTTGGTCTTGCCGGGGGTCTTGCTCTTGGCCATCAGGAAATCCTCTTGAGGGGTTGGGAACGATATGGCGTCACAATAGACAGACTAAAGCATGCGCTGTTATTCAAAGTTCAACGGCATCTGATTGATGAGCACTATCGAAAAACACTTGGCCGCCCGCCTGCGCGAGCGCCGCGACGCGATCGACGGGGCGCTGACCCGCGACCGCGGCCGCCTGTTCGGCCTATGGTCGCGCTGGCAGGCCGCGCCCGGCAATCCCGCATTGGAGGCAGCGTTCGAGCAGGCGCTGGGGCAGTCGCAGGCGCGCTGCCAGGCGCGCGCGGCGGCGCAGCCGGCGATCACCCTGGACGAGCAGCTGCCGATCGCGCGCGAGGCCGAGCGCATCGTGGCGCTGATCCGCGCGCACCAGGTGGTGGTCATCGCCGGCGAGACCGGCTCGGGCAAGACCACGCAGCTGCCGAAGCTGTGCCTGGCCGCCGGCCGGGGCGCCGCCGGCATGATCGGCTGCACCCAGCCGCGGCGCATCGCCGCGCGCGCGGTGGCCGCGCGCGTGGCCGAGGAACTGCGCACGCCGGTGGGCGGGGCGGTGGGCTTCCAGGTGCGCTTCAACGACCGGGTCGGCGAGGAGACCCGGATCAAGTTCATGACCGACGGCATCCTGCTGGCCGAGATCGCCAGCGACCGCTGGCTGTCCAGCTACGACACGATCATCGTCGACGAGGCGCACGAGCGCAGCCTCAACATCGATTTCCTGCTCGGCTATCTCAAGCAGCTGCTGCGCAAGCGCCCGGAGCTGAAGGTGATCGTGACCTCGGCGACGATCGACACCGCGCGTTTCGCCGAGCATTTCGACGGCGCGCCGGTGATCAGCGTCGAGGGCCGCACGTTCCCGGTGGAAGTGCGCTACCGGCCGCTGGAGGAGCCGGGATTGGAGAGTGGGGATTTGGGATTGGCGGAAGCGCGAGAGGGCCAACGTTCGCCGCGAACGGCCGTTGCGACTCCCGACTCCCGACTCCCCAATCCCGGCCTCACGGTCAACGATGCGATCGTGGCCGCGGTGGACGAGATCACCCGGCTCGACCCGCGCGGCGACGTGCTGCTGTTCCTGCCCGGCGAGCGCGAGATTCGCGACGCGCACCAGGCGCTGGAGCGGCGCAAGTACCACGAGACCGAGGTGCTGCCGCTGTACGCGCGGCTGTCCAACAGCGACCAGGACCGGGTGTTCAATCCCGGCCCGCGGCGGCGCCTGGTGCTGGCCACCAACGTCGCCGAGACCTCGCTGACGGTGCCGCGGATCCGCTACGTGGTCGATCCCGGCTACGCGCGGGTCAAGCGCTACAGCCCGCGGCAGAAGCTGGACCGGCTGCACATCGAACCGATCTCGCAGGCCAGCGCCAACCAGCGCAAGGGCCGCTGCGGACGCGTGGCCGAAGGCATCTGCTACCGGCTGTACGCCGAGGCCGATTTCCAGGCGCGGCCGGAATTCACCGATCCGGAGATCCGCCGCTCCAGCCTGGCCGGGGTGATCCTGCGCATGCTGCAGCTGGGGCTGGGGCGGATCGAGGATTTCCCGTTCCTGGAGCCGCCGGACGAGCGCGCGGTCGCCGACGGCTGGCAGCAGCTGGTGGAACTGGGCGCGGTCGGCGAGCCCGACCGCCATGGCCTGCGCAAGCTGACCGAGATCGGCCGCAAGATGGCGCGGCTGCCGGTCGATGTGAAGCTGGCGCGGATGCTGGTGGCCGCGCAGCAGCACGGCTGCCTGCGGCCGATGCTGGTGATCGCCGCGTTCCTGGGCATCCAGGACCCGCGCGAGCGCCCGCCGGAAGCGCGCGAGGCGGCCGACAACGCGCATGCCACCTTCGCCGATGCGCGTTCGGAATTCGTCGGCATCCTGCGCCTGTGGGACGGCTACCGGCAGGCGCACGAGGAGCTGACCCAGTCCAGGCTGCGCGACTGGTGCGGGCGCCACTTCCTCGGTTTCCTGCGCATGCGCGAGTGGCGCGAACTGCACCGCCAGCTGCACCTGCTGTGCGAGGAACTGGGCTGGAGCGAAGAGCCGGCGGCGGCCTCGCTGCAGCCGCTGCTGGCCGGTGCGGCGTCGCCGCCGCCGGCCCGCGATGCCGAGACCAGCGCGCGCGCCACGCGCGGGCAGCTGCATCGCGCTGCGCGGCTGGCGCGCGAAGGGCGCAGCGAGCCGGCGGCCATCGCGCCGGTCGCTCCCAAGCCCGCGCCGCCCGCCAACGCCACCGACGACGCACCACGTGCCAGCGAGCGCGAACGCGCCGCCGCCTACCAGGCGTTGCACCGCGCGCTGCTTGCCGGCCTGCCGACGCAGGTCGGCCATCGCACCGAGAAGGGCGATTTCCTGGCGCCGCGGCAGCGCCGCTTCCTGCTGTTCCCCGGCTCGGCGCTTGCGCGCAAGCCGCCGCCGTGGGTGCTGCCGGCCACGTTGCTGGACACGCAGAAGGTGTGGGGCATGACCAACGCCGCGGTCGAGCCGGACTGGGTCATCGCCGAGCTGCCGCACCTGCTGGCGCGCAAGCATTTCGACCCGCATTGGTCGCGCGCGCAGGGGCAGGTGCTGGCCTCCGAGCAGATCAGCCTGTTCGGGCTGGTGCTGGCGCCGAAGAAGCCGGTGCACTACGGCCGCATCGACCCGCCCGGCGCGCACGAACTGTTCGTGCGCCAGGGCCTGGTGCCGGGCGAGATCAACACCCGCGCCAGCTTCGTCGCCGACAACCAGAAAGTGCTGGCGCAGGCGCACGAGGAAGAAGCCAAGCTGCGCCGCGCCGGCATCGTCGCCGACGAGGACTGGCAGGCGCGCTGGTACCTGGACCGGATTCCCGGCGAGATCCACTCGGCCGCCGGCCTGGACGCGTGGTGGAAGACGCTGCCGCCGGAGCAGCGGCGCGCGCTGCACTGGTCGCTGACCGACCTGCTGCCGGGCGAAGGCAGCGAGGCCGACCGCTATCCGAAGTATTTCGCGCTGGGCGACGCGCGGCTGGCGCTGCATTACAAATTCGAACCCGGCGCGGCCGACGACGGCGTGACCCTGGAGGTGCCGCTGCACCTGCTCAATGCGCTGGATGCGGCGCGGCTGTCGTGGCTGGCGCCGGGTTTCGTCGCCGACAAGGCCGCGGCGCTGATCCGCAGCCTGCCCAAGGCGATGCGCCGCAACTACGTGCCGGCGCCGGACTTCGCCCGCGCGTTCTACGAGGCGTTCCCGCAGCCCGGCGCCGACGACATGCGCGGCGAGCTGGCGCGCTTCCTGCAGCGCGCCACCGGCGCGGCGCTGAGCGCGCTGGATTTCGACGAAAGCGCATTGGACCCGCATCTGCGCATGAACCTGCGGCTGCGCGACGACGCCGGCAAGGTGCTGGCCGAATCGCGCGACCTGGACGCGTTGCGCGCCCGCTTCGGCGACCGCGCAGGGCAGGCGTTCGCCGCCCGTGCCGGGCGCGAGATGGCGGCCGACGGGCTGCGCGAGTTCCCGTCCGCGCCGATCCCGCTGCAGGTGCCGGGCGAAGCGGGGGTGCCGGCGTATCCGGCGCTGGTGGACGAAGGCGACGCGGCGGCGCTGCGCATCTTCGCCGACCGCGCGCAGGCCGAGGCGGCGCATCCGCGCGGCGTGCGCCGGCTGCTGGAGATCGCGCTGGCCGACAAGGTCAAGCAGGCGCGCAAGCAGCTGCCGGTGTCGCCGAAGACCGGGCTGCTGTATGCGGCGATCGAGTCGCAGGAGCGCTTGCGCGGCGATCTGGTCGATGCGGCGTTGAATGCACTGCTCGAAGATGGCCTGGACGCGATCCGCGACCCGGGCGGCTTCGCCCAGCGCCGCGATGCCGCCGGCAAGCAACTGTTCGGCGAGGCGATGGAGCGGCTGAAGCTGGCCGAGGCGATCATGGGCGCGGCGGCGGAACTGAAGCCGCAGCTGGAATCGCCGCTGATGGGCTGGGCCAGCGGCAACCTCGACGACCTGCGCGCGCAGCTGGCGGCGCTGGTGCATCCGGGCTTCCTGCGCGAAACGCCGGCGACGGCGCTGGCGCAGTTTCCGCGCTACCTGCGCGCGATGATCCTGCGCGCCGAACGCGCCAAGCGCGATCCGGCGCGCGATCAGGCGCGGATGCTGGAGTTGAAACCCTTCGTCGATGCGCTGGCCGATGCCGCCGCGGCCGGGCGCAGCGCCGACCCACAGTGGCAGGCATTGCGCTGGGACCTGGAGGAATTGCGGGTGTCGCTGTTCGCGCAGGAACTGGGCGCCAAGCCCGGGATCTCGGCGAAGAAGCTGGCGCAGCGGGTGGCTGGAGTGCGGTGATTCGGGATTCGGGATTGGAGATTCGTAAAAGCGACTACGAATGTCTGATCGCACGCTTTGCGCTTTTACGAATCCCGAATCCCGACTTCCAAATCCCGGCCCCTAACTCAATCATCCACCCGCTCGCCCATCAGCTCGCGCTGGCGCTTGTCCAGCTCCTCGGCGTAGCGCTTGCGCACGAAGCTCTCGGTCAGCACGCCGAGCACCTTGCCGTGGTCGTCGACCACCGCCAGTTCGTCGCTCTGGGTCAGGTCGAACTGGCGCATCGCGGTGACCACGTCGGTCTCGGCGCGTAGCGCCACGTCGCGGTTGCCGGCGTAGTCGGCGATGGCCGCGTCGGCATTCACGCCGTCGGCGTAGGCGGCGGCCAGCGTCACCAGCCCGGCGTAGTGGCCCTGTTCGTCTTCCAGCACCACGCGCACGCCCGAGCCGAGCGGGAAACGGCGGCGGAACTCGGCCACCGAGGTGCCGGCGGCGAGCGGGTGCACGTCCTGGCGCATCATCCGTCCGGCGCTCAGGTGTTTGACCCAGCCCACGTCGCGCGCGCTCTTGATGGTCTCGCCGCGCAGGTGCAGGCGCCAGGTCGAGAACGAATAGCCGAACACCTGGCGCACGATGGTGTTGGCCACCAGCACCGCCACCATCACCGCGCTGGCCAGCACGAAATCGTGGGTGCCCTCGAGCACCAGCATCGCCATCGTCATCGGCGCGCCGACCACGGCCGCGGCCAGCGCGGCCATGCCGGCCAGCGAGGCCGCGGTGCCGTCGACCAGGGCCATGCCGGTGCCCAGGTTCAACAGCCCGGCGAACAGGCCGCCGACCAGCGAGCCCATGAACAGCGAGGCGAAGAACAGGCCGCCGCGGAAGCCGAAGCCGAGCGAAATGCCCGAGGCCAGGCACTTGAGCAGCAACAGCACGCCCAGCCATTGCAGCGAGGTCGGGCTGGTCAGGTCCAGGTGCAGCGCGCCGTGCCCGGAGGAGAGCACCTGCGGGGTGATCAGCGCCAGCGGGATCAGCATCAGGCCGCCGGCCACCGGCCGCGCCCAGCGCGGCAGCGGGCTGCGGTTGACCGCCTGCTCGATCGCGCCGACCAGGCGCATCACCGCCACCGCCAGCAGCGCGCAGATCGCGCCGAGCAGCGCGTACAGCAGGTAGTCGCGCGCTTCCAGCGCGGATGCCGCCGAGGCCGGCAGCAGGTACGGCTGCACGCCGGCGGCCTGGGCCACGAACACCGCGCCCAGCGAGGCCACCGCCACCGGCGCCAGCGCCGATGGCGAGTACGCGCCGATCACGATCTCGAACGCGTAGAACGCGCCGGCCAGCGGCGCGCCGAACGCAGCGGCGATGGCCGCGCCGGCACCGGCGCCGACCAGGGTGCGGATGTCGGCGCGGCGCAGGCGCAGGATCCGTCCCAGGTGCGAGCCGCTGCCCGCGCCCATCTGCGTGTACGCCGCCTCCAGCCCGACCGATGCGCCGCAGCCGTTGGACAGCAGGGTCTGCGCGGACACGATCAGGTTGTCGCGCATCGACATGCGTCCGCCGTACAGCGCATTGGCTTCGACCGCATCGATCAGCTGGCGCTTGCGCGCGCGCGCGGCCATGCCGAGCAGGCCGACCAGCAGCCCGCCCAGCGGCAGCACCAGCAACTGGCCCAGGCTCAGTTCGGGCATCGCGCTGAGCCGGGCATCGACGTCCAGGCCGTACAGCCAGGCCTGCGCGCCATGCGCCAGGCCGCTCTGCAGCAGGGTCAACAGGCCGGCGACCAGGCCGACCAGCAACGCCAGCGCGATGAACCAGACGTCGCTGGCGCGGAAGCGCCGGCGCAGCGCGTCGGCGAGGCTGTGCGAGGCGTCGGCCAGGCCCAGCCGCGGATGCTGGCGCACGTTCACGGCCTACGCCTTACTTGACGCGGCGCACCTTGGCCTGGGTGTTGTAGGTGTCCACCTGCATGTACCACACGCCGCCGATGCCCGGCTTGATCCGCACCTTGGGCGCGCTGCGGCGCACGCTGGTCAGGCTGGCGGACTCGGTCTGCTCCCATTCCTGGCCGTTGGCCAGCACGTAGCGGCGGCCCTTGGAGAAGCCGGTGAACTCGCCGACCAGGGTGCTTTCGATCGGTTCCTGGCTGCCGAAGTCGAAGAAGCCGCGGTTCTTCACGATCACTTCCTGGCGGCCTTCTTCCTTGGCCTTCTCCAGCGCCACCGCGGTCTCCTTGGCGACCTTGCCCTGCAGCCAGTCGTTCAGCGCAGTCAGTTCCTGCGGCGACAGCTTGTCCAGCCCGGCGGCCTTGAATTCCTGCGCCGACATCTGCGTCTGCAGGTCGCCGGCGACGGTGCGCTGGGCGGCGGCGGGAACGGCGCACACGGCGAGCGCCGCGCACAGGACCAGGGGAGTGAGGCGCGCAAGCAGCATGGCGGGATCCGGGCAGTGGAGTGCGACGTAGTGTAGTCGCAAGACGTGGCGCGGGTGCTGGGTGGCGATGCCCGCCGGTGCGCTGCTGCTGCGGTCATGCCCCGCTGTGCGCCATCCCGCGGCGCTGACGCGGGTCACTCGCCGACGCCGCCGCGGCACGCGGTTGGCCGGCGCAGATGCCCGGCCGGCGATCAGCCCGCGCTGGACTCGGTTTCCGCTTGCGGCCGTGGCGGGCGCCGGTACAAGAACGCCGGCGCCGCAGCGGCCGCCTCGCGCTGGGCCAGCGCCTGCACGTCGGCATGCTCGGGCGCGCGCTCGCAGACCGGGTCCAGCGTGGCCGCATCGCCGCTCAGCGCCAGCGCCTGGCAACGGCAGCCGCCCCAGTCGATCTCGCGTTTCGGACAGCCCTGGCACACCTCCGGCATCCATGCGGTGCCGCGGTAGCGGGCGAACGCCTCGCCGTCCTGCCAGATCGCCGCCAGCGGCCGCTCGCGCAGGTTTTCGAACACCATGTCCGGCAAGGTCTCGGCGGCGTGGCAGGGCAGCACGTCGCCGCGCGGCGAGATGTTGACGAAGCGCTGGCCCCAGCCGCCCATGCACGCCTTGGGCCGGTGCGCGTAGTAGTCGGGGGTGACGAAATCGATGGTCAGCCGGTCGCCCAGCCGTTCGCGCGCCGCGGTCACCGCGACCACGGTGGCGTCGATCTGCGCGCGGCTGGGCATCAGCGCGGCGCGATTGCGCAGGCCCCAGCCGTAGTACTGGGTGTGCGCCACTTCCAGGCGCTCGGCGCCCAGTTCCAGCGCCAGCTCGATCATCGCCGGCACCCGTTCGGCATTGTGGCGGTGGATCACCGCGTTGATCGTCAGCGGCAGGTCGAGCGCACGCACCGCGGCGGCGAACGCGCGCTTCTTGGCCAGGCTGTCGCGGTAGCCGGCGATGAAGTCGGCGCCGGCGGCGTCGGCGTCCTGCACGCTCAGTTGCACGTGTTCCAGTCCGGCGGCGGCCAGTTGCGCCAGCATCGGCGCGCCGCCGGCCACGCCGGAGGTGATCAGGTTGCTGTACAGCCCCAGCGCGCGCGCATGCGCGACCAGCTCGGGCAGGTCCTTGCGCAGCATCGGTTCGCCGCCGGAAAAATGCGCCTGCAGCACGCCCATCGCCGCGGCCTGGTCCAGCGCCGAGCGCCAGCCGGCGGTGTCCATTTCCTCGCGCAGGCCGGCCAGGGCGATCGGGTTGGAGCAGTACGGGCAGGCCAGCGGGCAGCGGTGGGTCAGCTCGAGCAGCAGCGACAGCGGCGGCGGCACGGTCGCGTTCATGCGCGCAGCAGACGCTTGCCGTGCAGGTCCGCGGCCAGCTCGAGCACGTCGCGCTCGACCTCGGCCGGATCGGCGTCGAACTCCGCGGCCAGGTCCGCGGCGATCGCCGCCAGCGAGCGCGTGCCGTCGCAGCGCGCCACGATCGCATGCGCGATCTCGTCCAGTTCGACCACCCGTTCCGGCGCCAGCAGCACCCATTGCGCGCGGGTGCGGTCGTGCTGCAGGCGCACGCCGGCGGCCAGCCGCGGGCAGCTGTCGGGCGCCGCTGCGCTCATGCCGCCGCCTGCGCGGGCGCGGCGACGAACGCGTCCGGCCAGGCCACGCCGGGTTGCACGTAGGCGAAGTGCAGCGCATCCAGCTGCGACCACAGCACGCCGCACTTGAAGCGCAGCGCGTCCTGCACCAGTTGCTGCTTTTCCACCGTGTCGGCGTGGCGCTTGACGTAGTCCAGGGCGAAGTCCGAATCGCGCGGCGCCTCGTGCAGGCGGTGCTCGAAATACGCCAGCGCCTCGCGCGAGACGAAATCGTAGTGCTGCAGCATGCCGGCGACGCGGCGGCCGATGATGCCCGGCGCGAACAGCTCGGTCAGCGACGAGGCGATCGCTTCCAGCAGGCTCTTCTCGCGCACGAAGTGCAGGTAGGCCTGCACCGCGAAGCGGGTGCCCGGCAGCAGGGCGCGGCCGGATTGCACGAGCGCACGGTCCAGGCCCAGCGCGTCGGTCAGGTGCAGCCAGCGCGCGATGCCGCCTTCGCCGTCGGCGCTGCCGTCGTGGTCGACGATGCGCTGGCGCCAGATCCGGCGCAGCGCCGGATCGTCCATCCGCGCCAGGATCGCCGCGTCCTTCAACGGGATGCAGCGCTGGTATTCGTAGCGGTTCAGCGCCCAGGCCTGGACCTGGCCGCGCTCCAGCCGGCCGCTGTGCAGCAGCGCATGGAACGGGTGCTGGTCGTGGTACAGGCGCGCGCCGATCGCGCGCAGTTCCGCTTCCAATTGCTCGGGGCTCAGCAATGCGCTCACAGGCGGGTTCTCACAGGGTGATGTCCATGCCGTCGTGGGCGACGTCCCAGCCGTGCGCGGCCACCGCTGCGCGTTCGGCCGAGCCGGCGTCGAGGATCGGGTTGGTGGTGTTGATGTGGATGAAGACCTTGCGCGCCACGTCCAGGTCGGCGAACGCGCGCAGGGTGCCGGCCTCGCCGTCGATGCTGAGGTGGCCCATGCGCTGGCCGGTCTTGGCGCTGACCCCGAGCTGCACCAGTTCGTCGTCGCGCCACAGGGTGCCGTCGAAGAACACCAGTTCGGCGCCGCGCAGGCGCGTGCGCAACGCGTCGGTCATGGTCGCGCAGCCGGGAATGTAGTGGAAGCGATGGCGGCCGTCGTCGATGGTCAGGCCCAGGGTCTCTTCGTCGGAGCCGGCCAGGTCGCCGCTGTGGCGGCTCTCCATGAACAGCGGCACCTTGCCCGGCACCGCGAACGGCGTCACCTGCAGGCCGAGCAGCGACAGCGGCGTGTCCAGGGCGAAGGCATGGCGCTGCACGTAGGCCGGGTGCAGAGCGTCGAAGATCGGATTCTGCGCCAGCAGGTCGAGCACGCGGCCGCTGGCATGCAGGTCGAAGCGCTGGCTTTCGCGCATCGACAGCAGGCCGGCGATATGGTCGATCTCGCCGCTGGTCAGCAGCACGGCCTCGATCGGCGAATGGCGCAGGTCGCGTTGCGGCCACAGCGCGGGGGTGGCCAGCAGCTGCTGGCGGAAATCGGGGGAAGCGTTGATGAGCAGCCAGCGCTGGTTGTCGGCGCTGACCGCGATGCTGGCCTGGGTGCGACGTTGGGCACCCGCAAGCTGTTGCCATGCCCGCAGGCTCGCGGGTGTATGGCAGTTCCATTGCGGGTGCCCTCCGCCGGCCGCCGATCCCAATACGATGAGGTGCATCCGGTCTCCGTCTACGGCGCCTGGCCGGTCACGCATCGTCTCGGGAACGGGGCTGACACGCGATCAAAGCTCGCCGGAGGCGTAACAGTTGATTTCCGCACCGACGCAGATTTCGCGGATCACGGGCTTGTTCCACTTCTTCATGGGCGTTCCTCTTCGGGTGGGATCACGGGGCGACGACGGCGACATCGGTTTCAGCGGAGCGCGGCGTCGGTTTCGAGAATAGGCCCGCACCCCACGGGGGATGTGAAATTTCCGGTAAGGGCGGGCCAAGTCGCAAGCCGGTCACAGTGAGCTTCTGGTAGGGATGCGGCCGCGGCGGTCCGCGCGGCGCGTTGCGTGCAATTGTGGGCGGGCGCGCAAGCGCGCTAGTGTAGGCGGCACCGTTTCGTCACGACCGTCCGTCCTTGAATCACTCTCCCCATCCCGGCCTGGAGGCGCTGCTGCAGCGTCCGGCCGCCGCCGCGCTGGCGCCCGCGCTGCGCGAAGCGCTGTTGCAGGCCTGGCACGCGCAGCCGGAACAGACCGCGCGCGCGCCGTGGCCGGTGCTGGCCGATACGCTGGACGCGCTGGCGCTGCTGTCCGCCGACGAAGCGGCGCTGCTGGCCGCGCTGCTGTTCGACCTGCCCGGCTTGCGCGCGCAGCTGGCGCAGTTGCCGGTCGCGCCGCCGGCGCGGGCGCAGGCGGTGGTCGGCCTGCTCGACGGCCAGGACGCGGCCGACCAGGTCTGGGCGCTGCACGCCGGGCGCGAGGCCGGGCGCAACAGCGAAGGCCTGCGCCGGCTGCTGCTGTCGATCGTGCAGGACCTGCGCGTGGTGCCGATCCTGCTGGCGCGGCAGCTGGCGAAGATGCGCGTGGCCGACAAGCTGCCCGAGGCGCAGCGCCGCGCGCTGGCGCAGCTGACCCGCGACATCCACGCGCCGCTGGCCAACCGGCTGGGCATCTGGCAGCTGAAATGGGAGCTGGAGGACCTGGCGTTCCGCCACCTGGAGCCGGACACCTACCGGCGCATCGCGCGCGAGGTGGACGAGAGCCGGGTGGCGCGCGAGCGCTATATCGAGGCGGTCAAGAAGATCCTGTCCAAGGCGCTGGGCGAGCAGGGCCTGCAGGCGGAGATCAGCGGCCGGCCCAAGCACATCTACAGCATCTGGCGGAAGATGCAGAAGAAGCGGCTGGCCTTCGACCAGCTGTACGACTTGCGCGCGGTGCGGGTGATGGTCGACGACGTCGCCGCCTGCTACGCCGCGCTGGGCGTGGTGCATGCGCTGTGGGCGCCGGTGCCCAGCGAGTTCGACGACTACATCGCCCGACCCAAGGCCAACGATTACCGCTCGCTGCACACCGCCGTGGTCGGCCCGGAAGGGCGCACGATCGAGGTGCAGATCCGCACCCACGAGATGCACGCGCAGGCCGAGCTGGGCGTGGCCGCGCACTGGAAGTACAAGGAAGGCGGCAAGGGCGCGGAGAAGGCGTTCGACCGCAAGATCACCTGGATGCGGCAGCTGCTGGAGCAGTCGCAGGACGGCGAGCAGGGTGGGCTGGCCGGCGCGCTCGACGCCGAGCTGGTCGAGGACCGGGTCTATGCGCTGACCCCGATGGGCGAGGTGATCGACTTGCCGCAGGGCGCCACGCCACTGGATTTCGCCTACCACGTGCACACCATGGTCGGGCACCGCTGCCGCGGCGCCAAGGTCAACAACCGCATCGTGCCGCTGACCCACAAGCTGCGCAGCGGCGACCGCGTCGAGATCCTGACCGGCAAGGAGGCCGAGCCGCGCCGCGACTGGCTGCTGCCGGCCAACGGCTACCTGGCCAGCGGCCGCTCGCGCGACAAGGTGCGCGCCTGGTTCCACAAGCTCGACCGCGCGCGCAACGTGCAGGCCGGCAAGGACCTGCTCGAGCGCGAACTCAAGCGCCTGGGCCTGCAGCATGCCGACCTGTTGCCGGCGGCGAAGAAGTTCCATGCCGACGGCATCGAGGAGCTGTACATCCAGGTCGCGCTGGGCGACGTCGGCCCCAGCCAGGTCGGCCGCGCCCTGCACGAGGCCGAACGCGCCGCGGCGCAGCCGGCGGCGCCGGCACTGCCGCGGCCGACCGCGCGCCGTAGCGGATTGGCCAAGTCCAAGTTCACCGTGCAGGGCGTGGGCAACCTGCTGGTGCAGCTGGCGCGCTGCTGCCAGCCGGTCGCCGGCGAGCCGATCGCCGGCTACCTGACCCGCACCCGCGGCGTCACCGTGCACCGGGTCGATTGCGCGTCCTTCGCCCGGCTCGCCGCCAGCAACCCGCAACGGGTGCTGCCGGTGGAGTGGGGCCAGGCCGGCGGCGGCTACGAGGTGGACGTGCTGGTGCGGGCGATGGACCGGCGCTGGCTGCTCAAGGACATCACCAACCTGATCGCGCAGGAGGACGCGCACGTGCTGGAGATCAACAGCGACAACGTGCGCGACAGCGGCCGCACCCAGTTGCGGCTGCGCCTGAAGGTCGGCGACTACGGGCAGCTGTCCACCTTGCTCGGCAAGCTCGACGCGCTGCCCGGGGTGGACGAGGCGCGGCGCCTGGGCTGACCCGGGCCGCGCGCTGCGCGCGCATGCATGGTCTTGCCATGCACGCACGCTAAGCTTGCGCGGTGAGCAAGCCGCCAGATCAGGTCAGGGACGAACGCCGGCGCCCGCAGCGGTCGGTGCCGCTGTGGCGCGACCGCCGTGTCTGGCGCTGGGCGCTGGCCGTCCTGCTGCTGGCGGCGCTGGCGCTGGTGATGTTCCGCCGCCCGCTGGCCGATCTGCTGTGGCCGGAAACGCGGATCCAGCAACTGCTCGACCAGGGCAATGCGGCATTGCGCGCCGGCCGCCTCAGCGCCGCCGACGGCAGCGGCGCGCGCGAGCGCTACGAGGCGGCGCTGGCGCTGGACGGCGACCGCCTGCAGGCACGGGCCGGGCTGGCCGCGACCGGCCGCGCCGCGCTCGGCCAGGCGCGTGCGGCGCTGGCCGCCGGGCGCTATGCGCAGGTGCGCTCGGCGTTGGCGCTGGCGCGCGCGCTGCAGGTGCCGCGCGCCGACGCCGATCGTATCGACGCCGCCTTGCGCCAGCGCGAAGCCGCGCATGCCGGGCTCGACCAACTGTTGCAAAAAGCGGCACAGGCCCAGCGCGAGGGGCGCCTGGACGGCGCCCCCGACGCGGCGCTGCCGCTGTACCGGCAGGTGCTGGAGTTCGCCCCGGAACGGACCGCGGCGCTGGAAGGCCGCGAGGATGCCTTGTCGGAATTGCTGCAGCGCGCGCAGGCGGCGCTGGCGCGCGGCGACGTGGCGGCGGCCGCGGCGCTGGTGGATAGCGCCCGCGACTACGACCCCGGGCACGTCGACCTGCCGGCGGCGCAGGCGGCGCTCAATCGTGCGCTGGAAGCCTTGCAGCGCGAAATCGATGCAGCGCTGCGCCGGCAGCGGCCGGACGCGGCGGCGCGGGCGCTGGCCAAGCTGCGCGCGGCCGCACCCGATGCCGCTGGCGTGCGCGATGACGAGGAGCGCGTGGCCGCGGCGTATGCGGCGCAGGTCACGCGCGCCGCCGCCGATTTCCGTTTCGCCGAGGCCGAGCGCGCGCTGCAGAACGGGCAGGCGGTGGCGCCCGACAACCGTGCGCTGGCCGACGCGCGGCAGGCGCTGACGCGTGCGCGGCAGAGCCAGGCCACGCTGCATTCGCCGCTGTCGCCCGCCGCGCGCGCGCGCCGCCTGCAGACATTGCTGGCGGAACTGCAGGCGGCCGAGGCGCGCGGCGACTGGCTGACCCCGCCCGGCAGCAGCGCCTACGACGCGCTGCAGGCGGCGCAGGTGCTGGCGCCACGCGATGCCCGCGTGCGCAGCGCCGAGCAGCGCGTGCTGTCGGCGCTGCGGCGCTGTTTCGACGACGAATTGCGGGGCAACCGGGTGCTGGCGGCGAGCGCGTGCTACGACGCCTGGCGTGCGCTGGCGCCGGGCGGCAACGGCGTGGCCGCGGCACGCCGGCGCCTGGCGCAGCGCTGGCTCGCGGTCGGCGACGAGCGCCTGAGCGCCGGCGACGCCGACTTCGCGCGCGAGGCGCTGCGCCGCGCCCGCGCGATCGATCCAGGCACGCCGGAGCTGGCCGCGTTCGAGCGCCGCTTGCGCAGCTTGTCGCCCGGGCGCTGAGTGCCGTTGGGCAGCGGGTTGCTGCGTCGGCGAGAGGGGCAGCCGTGTGGCCGAGCCGTCCTGGCTCCGGATGTGGTTGGTCGCGGCTGAAGCCGCTCCTACAGAGGCGTGCCGCGCGCTTGCAGGGTGCACTGTAGGAGCGGCTTCAGCCGCGACGCTTTACCGGTAGCGCATCAGGGCGATGGAAGGCTGCTAGCCAGAGCCGCTGCTGTGTCGGACGTCAACGGCTTCACAGCAACCCTAGTCGAGAAACACCTGCCGCACCGTGGCGCGCGCCGCGTCCAGCGAGAAGTGCGTGGCGATGTTGCGCAGGCCGTTGGCGGCCAGCGTGTTCCATAGCGCCTCGTCGGTGTACAGCTGCGCCAGCGCGGCGACGAACTGTGGCGCGCTGTCGGCGATCAGCACGTCCTCGCCGTGGCGCAGGTGCATGCCTTCCACCGCGCACGGCGTGGCCACCACCGGTTGCCCGTGCGCCATGCTCAGGTTGACCTTGCCCTTGACCCCGGCGCCGAAGCGCAGCGGTGCCACCGCGATGCGGATCTCGTCCATGTAGGCGACGATGTCCGGCACGTAGCCGAGCAATTCGACCCCGGGCGTGGCGGCGCCGAGGCGGCGGATGTCGTCGGGCATGTCGGCGCCGATGCAGTGGAAGCGCAGGTCCGGCAGCAGCGCGCGCAGCGGCGGGAACACCTCCTGCAGGAACCAGCGCACCGCATCCACGTTGGGCGCATGGCGGAAGCCGCCGACGAACACCAGATCGCGGCGCTGCGCCCACGGCAGGCCCGGTCCGGCCACTTCGTGCAGATTGGAGATCAACGCGGTGCGCACCTGCGGCGCCTCGCGCTGCAGCTGTTCGCGCTCGACGCCGCTGACCAGCACGGTGACATCGACCTGGGCCATCACCTCCAGCTCGCGCGCGCGGGTGCGTTCGGCCTCGCGCAGCAGCCGTGCGTCGCCGGCCAGCTCGGCGCCGCGGCGCTCGCGCAGGTAGTGCAGATCGACGGTATCGAACAGCCGCCGCGCCTGCGGTGCGAAGCGGCGCAGCAGCGGCAGGCAGGCATGGGCGACGTGGTGGCGCACCAGCAGCACCGCATGGAAGCGTGCGCCGTGCTGCTGCAGGAACCCGCTCACGCTCTTCAGGTAGGGCGCATACCACACCTCCACGCCGAGCCGCTGCAGCGCCTCGCTGTGGCGGCTGGCGTACTCGCGGCCGCTGGGCACGAACACCACGTGCGCGCCTTCCTGCAGCAGCAGGCGGATCAGGTTGAGCTGGCGCAGCGAGGCCGAGTCGCGGTCCGGTTGCGGCAGCGCCTCGTCGAGGATCAGCACCTGGCGCTGCCGCCGGTGCAGTTGCGCCGGGGTCGGCGTGGTACCCGGTGGCAATTGCCGCGCCAGCACATCGGCCCATTTGGCCGCGAACACGCCGCGGTTGCGCACCTGGTAGGCCTTGATGCCGCTGCCGGTATCGGTGCCGTTGCTGGTGCCCTCGTCGTGCACCACCTGGCTCGCCGGCTGCAGCAGGGTGCGCAGCCCGGCCTTGCGCACGGCGAACGCCAGGTCGGTGTCCTCGTAGTAGGCCGGCAGGTAGCGCGTGTCGAAGCCGCCCAGCGCCAGGAAGCGTTCGCGCTCGATCGCCAGCGCCGCACCGGCGCCGTAGTCGATGTCGCGCAGGTAGGCGTAGCGCGGATCGTCCGGCGATTCGAAGCGGCCGTAGCTCCAGGCGCTGCCGTCGGCGAAGACCACGCCGCCGGCTTCCTGCAGGCGCCCGTCCGGGTACAGCAACTGCGCGGTGACCAGCCCGGCCTGCGGCACCTGCGCGAAGGTGTCCAGCAGCGCATCCAGCCAGCCCGGCTGCGGCACCGTGTCGTTGTTGAGGAACACCAGGTAGCGGCCGCGCGCGCGCGCCGCGCCGTCGTTGCAGGTGGCGATGAAGCCGCCGTTCTGGCGGCGCACGTGGTAGTGCAGGCCCTGGATCTGCGGCAGCCACTGCACGGTCTCGTCGCTGCTGCCGTCGTCGATCACCAGGATCTCGCAGGCCGCGGCCGGCGGGTGCGCGGCGAGCGCGCGCAGGCAGGCGAGGGTATGCGCGACGTGGTTGTAGACCGGGATCACGATGCTGGCCAGCGGCGCGTCGCTGACCGGCACCCCGAAGGCGGCGAACGGCTGCGGCGCGACCGCGAACAGCGTGCGCCGCGGCGGCGGCAGCGGCTGCGCATGCACGCGCAACCGCTGCCAGGTGCTGCGCCAGCCGCGCGAGCGCAGGCTGGCCAGGCCGCGCCGCAGCAGGCCGGCAAAACGGTTCAGGGCGTAGCGCAGGTTCGCCCAGGACATCGACATCCGTTGCAACTCCAGCTGAAACAAAGGGGACCCCGCGCCGCGCTGCCTGCTGGCCTGCGCTAGACTCGCCGGAATTTACATTCTCGCATCCCCGTGCCACGACGCTACGACGACAACGACACCGACGATCAGGACACCGACGATCTCGACAGCGGCGCCTCGCCCTGGCGCCGGCGCCTGCTCACCTGGGGCCTGGCCGCCACCGCGCTGGGCCTGGGCTTCCTGATCCCGTACACGGTCTATCTGAACAAGCAGGTGACGCAGCGCTTCGGCGAACTGCGCTGGCAGATTCCGACCCGGGTCTACGCCCGCCCGCTGGCGCTGGCGCCGGACACGGCGATGGACGCGCAGACGCTGAAGACCGAACTGGACGCGGCCAGCTACCGCGAGGATGCCGGCGCGCAGCGCCCCGGCACCTACCAGCAGGACGGTAGCCGCTTCGTCATCGCCAGCCGCGGCTACGTCGACGTGGACGGCCGGGTCGCGCCCAGGCGCGTGGAAGTGAGCCTGTCCGGCGGCCGCGTGGCGGCGCTGCGCGATGCGCAGACGCGCAAGTCGCTGACGGCCGCGCGGCTGGATCCGGCGCGCATCGCCACCTTGTACGGGCAGAAACAGGAAGAGCGCCGACTGGTGCGGGTGGACGAAGTGCCCGAACTGCTGGTCACCGGTCTGCAGGCGGTGGAAGACCGCGACTTCAACTACCACCACGGCATCGACCTCAGCGGCATGGTGCGCGCGGCCTGGGTGATGGTGCGCTCCGGCGGCAAGAGCCGGCAGGGCGCCAGCACCCTGACCCAGCAGCTGGCGCGCAGCGGCCTGCTCGGCATCGGCAAGGAACAGACGCTCACCCGCAAGTTCAACGAGATCCTATACGCGCTGATCATGGAAGCGCGCTACGACAAGCGCACCATCCTCGAGGCCTATCTGAACCAGGTCTACCTGGGCCAGCGCGGCAGCCAGGCGATCCATGGCGTGGCCTCGGGCGCGGAGTTCTGGTTCGGACGCGAACTGGATTCGCTGCCGCCGGAGCAGGTGGCGCTGCTGATCGGCCTGGTCAAGGGGCCTTCCTACTACGACCCGCGGCGCTTCCCCGAGCGCGCGCTGGACCGGCGCAACTTCGTGCTCGGCAAGCTGCGCGAAAGCGAGTTGATCGACGAGCCCACCTACCGCAAGGCGCTGGCCGCGCCGTTGGGGGTGCCGGCCAATCCGGGGCTGGTCGCGGCCAACCGCTTCCCGGCCTATGTGGACCTGGTGCGCCGCCAGCTGGCGCGCGACTACCCGGAAAGCGCGCTGCAGGGCGCCGGGCTGAGCGTGCTGACCGGCATGTCGCCGTCGGCGCAGGCCTATGCCGAAGGCGCGGTGACCCGCACCCTCACCGCGCTGGAAACCAACAAGAAGCGGCCGCCGCTGCAGGCCGGGCTGGTGCTGACCGACACCCACAACGGCGACGTGCTGGCGGTGGTCGGCAGCCGCGACGTGTCGCAGCCCGGCTTCAATCGCGCGATCGAGGCGCAGCGCCAGGTCGGTTCGCTGCTCAAGCCGTTCGTGTACCTGCTGGCGCTGGCGCAGCCGGACCATTACTCGCTGGCCAGCTGGGTCGACGATTCGCCGGTGACGGTGCAGCTCAGCCGCGGCAAGCGCTGGACCCCGGGCAATTCCGACAACCGCAGCCACGGCACGGTGCGCGTGGTCGATGCGCTGGCGCATTCGTACAACCAGGCCACGGTGCGGATCGGCATGCAGGTCGGGCCGGAGCGGGTGGCGCAGCTGATCAAGGTGCTGGCCGGGCTGGAGGCCGAGAACAATCCGTCGCTGATCCTGGGCGCGACCGACCAGAGCCCGTACGCGATGACCCAGCTGTACCAGTTCCTCGCCTCCGGCGGCGAGATCCAGCCGCTGCATGCGGTGCGCGGCGTGCTCGATCCGCAGGGCAAGCTGCTCAAGCGCTACGACAAGGCCCCGGCGCCGGCGCAGGAAGGCGATTCGGTCGCGGCCAACCTGGTCGGGCTGGCGCTGCAGCAGGTGGTCAGCAACGGCACCGCGCGGCAGCTGCTAGGCGACGGCCTGGGCAAGTTGACCCCGGCCGGCAAGACCGGCACCAGCAACGATGGCGTGGACAGCTGGTACGCCGGCTACACCGGCGATCATCTGGCGGTGATCTGGATCGGCAACGACCAGAACAAGCAGACCGGCCTGTACGGCGCCACCGGCGCGATGCGGGTGTGGTCGGGCATCTTCGCGCGGTTGCCGAGTTCGCCGTTGAAGGTGCAGGGCAAGGGCATCGACTGGCAATGGATGGATCCGGCCGGCAGCAACAGCACCGATCCCAGTTGCCCTGGCGCGCGCCAGTTCCCGTTCGTGGTCGGCTTCGCCCCGGCGTATGCGCCGTGCGCGCCGCCGCAGGCGCTGCCTGAAGAAGGGCAGCCCGCTGCCGAGGGCGAGGAGAGTCGTGGCGGCGGCTGGCGCAGTTGGTTCGGCCTGGACAAGAAGAAAGAAGCGCCGCCCGCCGACGCGGCGTCCACCCCTCCGGCGCAATGATCCACGGATGCCTGCCATGACCCGATACACCCCCACCGTCGCCATCGCCGCGCTCAGCCTGCTGCTGGCCTCCTGCGTCAGCGCACCGCCGCCGCCCCCGCCGCCGCCGGTGGACACCACCACTCCGGCGCAGCGGCTGGCCGCGATCGAGGCCAGCGGCGGCGCCGACGACACCGAACTGAGCGTGCAGCCGTTGCGCGATCCGCAGGTCGAGGACCTGCGCGACAGCGCCAAGCGCAAGCGCGCGGCCGGCGACCTGGCCGGCGCGGCGGCGGCGCTGGACCAGGCCCTGCAACTGGTGCCGGAAGACCCGGCGCTGCTGCAGGACCGCGCCGAACTGGCCTTGCTGCTGAAGGACGACGCGGGCGCCGAGGCGTTCGCCAAGCGCGCCATCGACCTGGGCTCGCAGACCGGCCCGCTGTGCCGGCGCCACTGGGCCACCATCGAGCAGTCGCGGCTGGCCCGCGGGCAGAAGGAGAACGCGGCGTCCGCGCACGCGCATATCGAAGGCTGCACGGTGGCGGGCATCAAGCGTTATTGATTGAGAGCCGGGATTGGGGATTGGGGATTCGGGATTGGTAAAAGCGACGGCGGTTCGGTTGTTTGTGGCAGGCCGATATCGCCGCGTCGGTGGCCGCACTAGATAGCGAAACCCGACCTGCCGCTTTCGCGAATCCCCAATCCCGACTCCCCAATCCCGGCCCTCTATGTCCCTCAGCCACGCCAGCACCGAAGCGCTCAGCGAAGGCGGTGCGCTCGCCCGCCAGCTGGATGCGTTCGTGCCGCGTGCGGCGCAGCTGCGGCTGACCGCGGCGATCGCCGAGGCGTTCGAGCAGCGCGACGTGCTGCTCGCCGAGGCCGGCACTGGCACCGGCAAGACCTATGCGTATCTGGTGCCGGCGCTGCTGTCGGGACTGAAGACCATCGTCTCCACCGGCACCCGCGCGCTGCAGGACCAGCTCTACCACCGCGACCTGCCGCGGGTGCGCGCGGCGCTGGGCGTGGGCCTCAACAGCGCGCTGCTGAAGGGCCGCGCCAACTATCTGTGCAAGTACCGGCTGGAGCAGGCCAAGGGCGAGCCGCGCTTCACCTCGCGCGAGCAGATCGCGCAGTTCCAGCGCATCGTCGCCTGGGGCGGGCGCACCCGCTTCGGCGACATCGCCGAGCTGGAGGCGCTGCCCGACGATTCGCCGCTGCTGCCGATGGTCACCTCGACCATGGACAACTGCCTGGGCACCGAATGCCCGTTCTGGGGCGAGTGCTTCGTGGTGCAGGCGCGGCAGCGCGCACAGGCCGCCGACGTGGTGGTGGTCAACCATCACCTGCTGTTGGCCGACCTGGCGCTGAAGCAGGAAGGCTTCGGCGAGATTCTGCCCGGCGCGCAGGTCTTCGTCATCGACGAGGCGCACCAGCTGCCGGAACTGGCGGCGAACTTCTTCGGCGAAAGCTTCGGCATGCGTCCACTGCAGGAGCTGGCGCGCGACTGCCTGGCCGAGAGCCGCCACGTCGCCGGCGCGCTGGCCAGCCTGCAGGCGCCGGTGCAGGCGCTGGAGCAGGCCTTGCGCGAACTGCGCGCGGCGATGGAAGGGTTGCCCACCCGCGGCACGCAATGGCGGCTGCTGGCCAAGCCTCAGGTACGCGACGGCTTCGATGCGCTGCTGGCGGAACTGGCGCGCTTGCAGGAGAGCCTGGCGGGGCTGCGCGAGGCCTCGCCCGGTTTCGACGCCTGCGCCGCGCGCGCGCAGGAGATGCGCGCACGCCTGGGCCATTGGCTCGGCGACGACGCGCCGATCCCCGATTTCGACGCCGAGCCGGCGCCGCCGTCCAACGATGTGCTGTGGTACGAACTGAGCGCGCGCGGCTTCCGTTGCCAGCGCACGCCGCTGGACGTGTCCGGCCCGCTGCGCCTGCATCGCGAAAAGTCGCACGCGGCGTGGGTGTTCACCTCGGCGACGCTGGCGGTGAAGGGCGATTTCGAGCACATCGCCACCCGCCTGGGGCTGAGCGATCCGATGACCTTGCTGCAGCCCAGTCCGTTCGACTGGGCGCGGCAGGCGCTGTGCTATCTGCCGGCGCTGCCGGACCCGAACGCGCGCGGCTTCGGCACCGCGCTGATCGCGGCGTTGCATCCGGTGCTGCAGGCCTCGCAGGGCCGCGCCTTTCTGCTGTTCGCCTCGCACCGTGCGCTGCGCGAGGCCGCCGAGGCGCTGCGCGACGGGCCGTGGCCGCTGTTCGTGCAGGGCGAGGCGCCGCGCGCGAGCCTGCTGCAGCGCTTCCGCGAATCCGGCAACGGCGTGCTGCTCGGCTCCGCCAGTTTCCGCGAGGGCGTGGACGTGGTCGGCGATGCGCTGAGCGTGGTGGTGATCGACAAGCTGCCGTTCGCCGCGCCGGACGACCCGGTGTTCGAGGCGCGGCTGGACGCGATCCGCCGCGACGGCGGCAATCCGTTCCGCGACGAACAGCTGCCGCAGGCGGTGATCGCGCTGAAGCAGGGCGTGGGCCGGCTGATCCGCAGCGAGACCGACCGCGGCGTGCTGGTGCTGTGCGATCCGCGGCTGCTGTCCAAATCCTACGGCCGCACCTTCCTGGAGTCGCTGCCGCCGTTCGCGCGCACCCGCGATGTCGAGGACGTGCGTCAGTTCTTCGGCGCCGACGCCGCGCTGCCGGTGGATAATCACGAACACATCGCCTCGCCGCCGTTCGACTAGCCGGCGCACGGCATCCGCTTTTGCTCCTCGCTTCGCTTTTTCGAATCCCCAATCCCGAATCCCCAATCCCGGCCTCCAATGAAAATTCTCGCTTTCGAAACCGCCACAGAAGCCCTCTCCGTCGCCGTGCATGTCGATGGCGCGGTGCGCGAGCGGTTCGAGCTGGCGCCGCGCCGGCATGCCGAGCTGGCGCTGCCGTGGGCCGAGCAGTTGCTGACCGAGGCCGGCATCGCGCGCAGCCAGCTCGATGCGATCGCCTTCGGCCGCGGCCCTGGCGCGTTCACCGGGGTGCGCCTGGCGATCGCGCTGGCACAGGGCATCGCGCTGGCGCTGGACCTGCCGGTGCTGCCGGTGTCCACCCTGCATGCGCTGGCCTTGCGCGCGCCGGACGATGCGCCGCAGGTGCTGGCCGCGATCGACGCGCGCATGGGCGAGATCTATGCGGCGGCCTTCGTGCGCGATGCCGACGGCCTGCACGCGCTGACGCCCGAGCAGGTGCTGGTCCCGGACGCGTTCGTGCTGCCGCAGACGGACGCGCCCTGGCATGGCGTCGGCACCGGGCTGGCGGCGATCGACAACGCGTTGCAGCGGCGCCTGCACGCGCAGTTGCGCAGCGTCGATGCGCAGGCCCTGCCGCATGCCGCCGACGTGCTGACCCTGGCGCTGGCGGCCCACGCGCGCGGCGAAGCGATCGCGCCGGAACGCGCCGAACCGGCCTATCTGCGCGACAACGTCGCGCTGACCCTGGCCGAGCAGCAGGCGCAGCGGGCCGCACGATGAGCGCGGACGAGCGCGAGCGCGCGCGTTTTCGCGGCTGCCTGCTGGGCCTGGCGGTCGGCGATGCGCTCGGCACCACGTTGGAATTCAAGGCGCCGGGCAGCTTCGCGCCGATCGACGACATGGTGGGCGGCGGTCCGTTCGATCTGCAGCCCGGGCAGTGGACCGACGACACCTCGATGGCGTTGTGCCTGGCGCATAGCCTGCTGTACCGCGAAGGCTTCGATGCCGCGGACCAGATGAACCGCTATTGCAACTGGTACCGCCACGGCTACCTGAGCAGCACCGGCGCGTGTTTCGACATCGGCAACACCGTGCGCCAGGCGCTGGAGCGCTATCTGGACGGCGGCCCGGCCTTCAGCGGCAGCGCCGACCCGCGCGCGGCCGGCAACGGCTCGCTGATGCGGCTGGCGCCGGTGGCGATGTACTACGCGCATCGCCCCGAAGGACTGGCCGACCGCGCGGCGGACAGTTCGCGCACCACCCATGCCGCGGCCGAAGCGCTGGATGCCTGCCGGCTGTTCGCGTTGCAGTTGCGCGCGGCCCTGCTCGGCGGCGATCGCGTGCATGTGCTGCAGGCGCCGGATGTGGCCCTGGACACGCCGGCGCTGCGCGCGCTGGCCGTGCGCGACCATGCCGCGGTGCCGGCAACGCAGATTCGCGGCACCGGCTACGTGGTCGATGCGTTGTCGGCGGCGCTGTGGTGTTTCGCGACGACCGAGTGCTTCGCCGATGCGGTGCTGCGCGCGGCGAATCTCGGCGACGACGCCGACACCACCGCGGCGATCTGCGGGCAGCTGGCCGGCGCCTTCTACGGCATCGACGGCATCCCCGCCGCCTGGCGCGAGCGCGTGCAGGACGCGGCGGACATCGTCGCGCTGGCCGATCGCCTGCATGCGGCCAGCGTGGCGGGATGACCGCATGCGGGGAGGCCGGCGATGGCTCGTCGGTCTCCCCGCGCTGCGCCCGCGCGGTAGCGGTCAGTAGTCGTAACTGACGCTCAGCCGCAGCGAGCGCGGTGCCTGGCTTACGAACGCCGCGCCATAGACCGGATCGCTCACGCCCGGGTCGGTTTCCGAATACGGGTACTTCCACAGCGTGGCCTGGCCGTTGAAGACGTTGAACACGTCCAAGTTGAAGGCCAGCTTGTGGTCGGCGTACGCCGGCCGCCACGACACCCCCAGATCGAGCTGCTTCAGCCACGGCAGCCGGCCCTGGCTGCCCGGAGGCGCCGCCTTGCCCTGGTAATAGTGGTAGGCGATGCCGTAGCCGGACGGGTCGCTCTGGTCGGCGCCGTAGGAACCCAGCGCGCTGAACGGCGAGCCGGACACCAGCTTGAGGTTGGCCGACACCAGCCATTCGGGATTGAACTGGTAATAGCCGTAGAACTTGAACTGATGGGTATGGTCGTTGCTCTGCGGGCCGTTGGTGTGTTCCATCAGCTGCGCGTAGTCCCAGGCCTGGGTGGTGGACACCGCGGTCTGGCCGATGCCCGACAGCAACTGGCCTTCGGTGGTGCCGTAGCTGCGCGACCAGGTGTAGTCGAAGCGCCCGTACCAGCGCTGGTCGAACGGGTGCTCCAGCGACAGGTTGAGCCCGTAGTAGTTGCGCTTGAACTTGGGAAAGCCGAGCTCGGCATTGCTCAGCGGGACGCTGACGTAGTTGCCCGAGGTGTCCACCAGGGTGAAGGTGTTGGACTTGCCCGGATTGATCAGCCAGCAGCTGACCGGATTGCTGTCCAGGGTCACCGTATGTCCTTGCGCGGCCGCCGCCGCGAACACCGTGTCGCTGTCGCAGTAGTCGTCCACGCCGCTGCGCAGGGCCCGGTAGGTGCCCTTGGCGCCGTAGACCCAGTTGTCGCCCCAGGCCTTGGTGAAGCCGAGGATGAACTCGTCCTGGAACGAGGGCTTGATGCCCTGCGTGGCCACGGTCTTGGCATCGGGCAGGATGCCGTAGTTGTTGTTGGAGGAGACCGCGCCGGAGATCTGGGTCAGGTCGGTGGGGTAGCCGTTGGCGTCGATGCCGCCGTAGGTGTAGTAGGTCGAGGTCGCCAGGGTCGCGCCGGCGGCGTTGAATGCCGGGTTCAGCGGCAGCGCCAGGTAGTAGCGGCCGGCGTTGCCGTAGACCTTGAAGCGCGCGTCGCCGTCGACGTCCCAGCTGAAGCCCAGGCGCGGCGCCCACTGCCCGCTGGTCTGCTTGATGTAGGCGTCGCCGTCGCGGTTGTAGTTGGTGAACTGGTCCAGGCGCAGGCCGAGGCTGAGCAGGAAGCGGTCGCTGACCTGCCAGTTGTCTTCGATGTACTGCGCGCGCTGCACCGCGCGCACCGAGGCCAGGGCACTGTAGACGTACCTGCGCACGTAGTAGCCGTCCTCGCCGTTGGCGTAGCCGCCGGTGGCCGGCACGCCGAGGCCGGTGTTGATCGGTATGCTCGGATTGGATTGGCCGTAGATCCACTGGTACCCATCGCCCGAGGCCACCGAGCCGCGGTTGAGCGCGCGCGCGTTCTGGTTGTCGATGCCGACGGTGATGCTGTGCGCGCCGATGACGTAGTTCAGGTCCAGCCGCAGGTTGTCGGTGCGGTTGCCGCGGTCGGGATCGACCAGCAGCGAAGTGGTCTGCGTATTGGTGATCGGGGTGCCGCCGGTGTAGGCCGGGTTCTGGAACGAGGTACCGCTGAGGTAGGTCAGCGCGCCGTTGTAGGTGGGGTTGCCGGTGTAGTCGTCGGTGCGCTGCTTGCCGTACTGGGCGCTGAAGGTCAGGCGGTCGGTGAGGTAGCCGGTGTACTTGGCGGTCCACAGGTCGCCGCCGGTCTTGGTGGTGTTGGCGTCGCCGCGCAGGTCGCCGATGTCGTAGCCGCTGTACTCGTAGTACTTGCCGCGGGTGATGTAGCGGCTGGAGGCGCCGGTGATCTCCAGCAACTGGTTGTCGCTGATGTTCCAGTCGAGCTTGGCGTACCAGCTCGGCCGGCGGTAGTGGTAGTCGTAGTAATACTCGCCCGGGGTGGTTTCGCGCGCGCCGTAGAACCTGTCGCCGTCCTGGCGCTGCAGTTCGTAGGAGCCGAAGAAGAACAGCTTGTCCTGGATCAGCGGACCGCCCGCGTACAGGCTCTGGGTGCTGAGCGTCGAACCGCTCTTGCTATCCGGCCGGTACAGCGCGCCGTTGCCGGGCGCGTAGACGTCCTTCTGCGAGGAGCGCAGGCCATCGGGTTCCCAGGTGGCCTGGCCGCCGAAATGCCATTCGTTGCTGCCGCGCTTGCCGACCGCGTTGATCACGCCGCCGTCGGAACGGCCGTACTTGGCGCTGTAGCCGCCGGTGTAGACCTCCAGCTGGTCGATGCTGCCGTAGGGCAGGGTCAGTCCGCCCAGTCCGCGCAGCGGGTCTGTGGTGTTGAAGCCGTTGATGTAATAGGCGTTCTCCGCAGCCGAGGAGCCGCCGAAGCTGAGCAGTTGCGCGCCGGTCGGGCCGGTATAGGTGCCGCTGCCGCTGTTGCCGGCCACGCCGGGCGCCAGCTGTGCGATCGCCTCGGCCGAGCGTCCCAGCGGCAATCGTTGCAGCTGTTCGGCGTTGATCACGGTGCGCGAGTCCACGCTGCTCACGTCGATCGCGGCGGCGGCGCGGTCGGCGCTGACGTTGACCCCGGTCAGGCTGGTGACCGCGGCGAAGGAGACGTCGGTGACCGCGCCGACGGTGAGGCCGACGCCTTCGCGGCTGCCGAGCACGGCGTCGTCGGCGCCCTTGGCGACGACGGTGTAGGTGCCAAGCGGCAGCTGGCCGATGCTGTAGCGGCCGCGCGCATCGACCGCGACTTCGCGGCTGAGGCCGCTGTCGCTGCGCACCTGCACGCGCTGCGCATTGGCCGGCGCCTGGCCGGCGACCGTACCGGTGGTGGACTGGGCCAGGGCGGCGGGCGCAGCGAGGGCGGCGCCCAGCGCCAGCGCGAGCAGGGCGGGCCTGCGAAGGAGGTGGGGCTTTTTCATGGAGGAGGCGGCTCGGGGTAGTGGGGGGCGGGGACGCGCCGCGCCGGCCTCCGAGTCACTCGTCCTTGGCGATGCGGTGTGCGCGGTAACGTTCCCCGCCACCATTAACCTTAATGTGACGCCTATTCAGAAATGCCGCGTCGTTATGTCGCTGGCATGAATCGTTATCTCGATGCTTGCCGCGGGCGCGCACGCCCTGCCACGCGATGCAAATAGCAGCTCCCTTCTCCCATCGGGAGAAGGTGCCCCGCAGGGGCGGATGAGGGTGGGGCGCAGCCTCGAAACGTTGGGTGTCGCCACGCAGTCCGCGGCGGCCGTACCCTCACCCCAACCCCTCTCCCGGTGGGAGAGGGGCTCGGTTTGTCCCTTCTCCCTCCGGGAGAAGGTGCCCCGCAGGGGCGGATGAGGGTACGGGCGCAGCCTCGAAACGTTCAGTGCTGCCAGGCGGTCCGCGGCGGCCGTACCCTCACCCCAACCCCTCTCCCGGTGGGAGAGGGGCTCGGTTTGTCCTTCTCCCACCGGGAGAAGGTGCCCCGCAGGGGCGGATGAGGGTACGGGCGGAGCCTCAAAACGTTGGGTGTCGCCACGCAGTCTGTGGCGGCCGTACCCTCACCCCAACCCCTCTCCCGGTGGGAGAGGGGCCAGAGGGGCCAATTGCTTCAGCCGCCGCGCGCTCAGCGGTCGTCGCGCAGCGTGCCGCCGGGCAGGAACACCCAGGTGCGGGTGACCTGCAGGATGTCGATGTTGTCTTCGGTATGCGGCAGCGGCGGGAACGGTTGCGCCAGCTGCACCACCCGCATCGCCGCGGCGTCGAGCATCGGCACGCCGCTGGAGCGCAGGATGCGGCTGCTCTCGACGCTGCCGTCGCGGCGCACGCCGACGCTGATCACCACCTGGCCGCCCAGCCGCTGCCGTCGCGCCTCGTCGGGATAGTTGAGATTGCCGACGCGCTCGGCACGGTCGACCCAGGCGCGCAGGTAATTGGCGTAGGCGTATTCGCGGGTGCTGGCGGAGACGAACTTGCGGTTCGGGCGCTTGGCGTACTGCTCCGACCGCAGGTGCACTTCGGCGGCCAGGCGCGCCATCTCCGCATCGCGCTGCTCGCGCTGCGCATCCACCGGCTGGGTCGGGGCGTCGGTGCGCGGCTGGGTCTGCGCTGCCGGCTGCGGCTGCTCGCCGCGCGCGCTGCTGACCACGCGCGGGGTCGGCTCCGGTGCCGCCGCCGCGGTCTGCGCGCGCAGCGCCTGCGGCGCCAGGCCGTCGTGCTGCTGCGGCACGATGCCGGGCTGGCTGTCGCGCGGGCGCTGCGCCTTGTCGTGGTCGCCGCCGCCCTGCTGGTTGGCCTGGGCCAGGAAGTCGGCCTGCTTCGGCGTCAGCGGGGTGCTGGTCTGGCTGAAGATCACGTCCAGGGTCGGCACCAGCGGCGCGTCGTCGTCGATCGCGAAGCCCACCCCCAGGATCAGCAGGCCGTGCACGATCAGCGACAGCACCAGGGTGGCGCCGAGCCTGTCGCGCTCGCCGATGCGCGGCGCGGGCGTCGCGGCGGCCGCGCTCATCGCGCCGGGTAGGCCTCGATCGCGTCGAACAGCAGCCCGGCGATGTTCAGCCCGAACTGCGCGTCCAGTTCGCGCACGCAGGTCGGGCTGGTGACGTTGACCTCGGTCAGGAAATCGCCGATCACGTCCAGGCCGACGAAGCGCATGCCGCGCCGTTTCATCTCCGGGCCGACCTGGGCGGCGATCCAGCGGTCGCGCTCGCTCAGCGGGCGGCCTTCGCCGCGGCCGCCGGCGGCCAGGTTGCCGCGGAATTCGTCGCCCTGCGGGATCCGCGCCAGGCAGTAGTCCACCGGTACTCCGTCCACCAGCAGGATGCGCTTGTCGCCGGCGCTGATGTCGGGAATGAACCGCTGCGCCAGGGCCAGGGTACGGCCGCCGTCGGTCAGCGTCTCCAGGATCACGTTGAGGTTGGGGTCGCCGGTGCCGCTGCGGAAGATCGAGCGCCCGCCCATGCCGTCCAGCGGCTTCAGCACCGCCTGGCCGTGCTCGAGCACGAACGCCTTCAGCGCGGCCGCGTCGCGGCTGACCAGGGTCGGCGGGCAGCATTGCGGGAACAGCTGCGCGGCCAGCTTCTCGTTGAAGTCGCGCAGGCCCTGCGGGTCGTTGACCACCTGCGCGCCGGCGCGCTGGGCCACGCTCAGCACGTGGGTGTCGTACAGGAATTCCGAATCGAACGGCGGGTCCTTGCGCATCAGCACCACCTGCCCGGTGCCGAACGCCAGCTCGGCGAATGCGCCAAGTTCGAACCAGCCGGTCTTGTCGTCGCGCACCTGCAGCGGCGCCGCCTGGGCCAGCGCGCGGCCCTCGCGCAGCGACAGCCCGCCGGGGCGCACGTAGTGCAACCGATGCCCGCGGCGCTGCGCTTCCAGCAACATCGCGAAGGTAGTGTCTTTGGCAATCTTGATGCTGGCGATGGGATCCATCACCACGATGACATCGAACGACATGGCGTTACCCGGGGGACTGAGCGGAGGATGGTAGCGGGTCGGCGGCAGGGGTGCGCAAGGGCCGTGGCACGGGGCCATGCGCTGCCCTGCGGCGGCAATCAAACTGTGACATAGTTAGCGCTGGAAAGTGATCCAAAGCAGAGCCGTGGCGGCGGCCTTGACAGTCCGAGCGGGTCTTGGGATACATGTCGTTTCGCAGCGACGTCGGAACCGATGAAGCGTCGCGCGCCTGGGGGGCAAGTGAATGAGTGAAAACACGACTGCGGGTGGGGAACTCGCAGGACTGAGGGTCATGGTGATCGATGACTCGAAGACGATCCGTCGTACTGCCGAAACGCTGTTGAAGCGCGAGGGGTGTGAGGTGGTCACTGCCACCGACGGCTTCGAGGCCTTGGCCAAGATCGCCGATCAGCAACCGCAGATCATCTTCGTGGACATCATGATGCCGCGGCTGGACGGCTATCAGACCTGCGCGCTGATCAAGGGCAACCAGCTGTTCAAGGCGACGCCGGTGATCATGCTGTCCTCCAAGGACGGCCTGTTCGACAAGGCGCGCGGGCGCATCGTCGGTTCCGAGCAGTACCTCACCAAACCCTTCACACGCGAAGAACTGCTGGGCGCGATCCGTACATACGTCAACGCCTGACCAGGGGGAAAGGCACCATGGCTCGAATCTTGTTGATCGAGGACTCACCGACCGACCGGGCGGTGTTTACGCAGTGGCTGGAAAAAGCCGGGCACGAGGTGCTCGCCACCGACAACGCCGAGGACGGGCTGAAGATCGTCCGCGAGCAGGCGCCCAGCCTGGTGCTGATGGACGTGGTGCTGCCGGGGATGAGCGGCTTCCAGGCCACTCGCGCGCTGTCGCGCGACGAGGCCACCCGGCACATCCCGGTGCTGATCATCAGCACCAAGAGCATGGAGACCGACAAGGTCTGGGGCATGCGCCAGGGCGCCACCGACTACATCGTCAAGCCGCCGCGCGAAGACGAGCTGATCGCCCGCATCAACCAGCTGGTCGGCTGACGTGCGTTCGCCCTTCGACATCCTCGAGGCCTACGAGCGGCGCAGCCTGGCGCACGCGGTGCAGATGCCCGAGCGCGAATTCGACGAGGACATCTGGCGCGGGGTCGGCTTCCGCGTCGGCAACCGCCATCTGGTGTCCGACTTCCGCGAGGTGGTGGAAATCGTGCGCATGCCGCCGATCACCCCGGTGCCGGGCGCGCAGCCGTGGCTGCTGGGCGTAGGCAACCTGCGCGGCAACCTGTTCCCGGTGGTCGATTTGAAGCAGTTCATGGAAGGCCAGCGCACCTCGCTGCTGGAGGGCCAGCGCGTGCTGATCATGCGCCAGAGCGGCGGCGACGTGGCGTTGACCATCGACGAACTGTTCGGCCAGCGCAGCTTCGCCGAATCGCAGGCGGTGGAACCCGGCGACCTGGCGCAGGGCCGCTACGCGCACTTCGTCGACCGCGCGTTCCGCGGCGACACCCACGACTGGGGCGTGTTCTCGCTGTCGCTGCTGTCGCGCACACCCGAATTCCGTCAAGCCGCCGCCTGAGCGCGCGGCCTGCCTTCGCATCGAAGATCGAGGTCGAATCATGAGTACTGCACCGGACGCCCCCAAGGCCAGCAAGCTTGGCAGCGTGGGGACGAGTTTCTGGCTGGGCCTGTTGGCGCTGTCGCTGATCGTGTTCGGCGCCAATACCGGCGTGGCCACCTGGCAGGGCAACCGCCTGGCCGGCGCCAGCACCGGTGCGGCCGATCTGCAGGTGCTGTCGCAGCAGCTGGCCAACCAGGCGCGCGACGCGGTGTCCGGCAACGCCGCCACCTACAAGGAATTCAAGCAGACCAAGTCGCGGGTGGAGAGCACCGTCGCCGGGCTCAACGCGCGCTACGCCAACGAGACCGGCATCGCCGGCCCGCTGGCCGAACTCAACCGCACCTGGACCCCGCTGGGCAAGAACGCGCAGCAGGTGGTGGACAGCGAACCGGCGGTGCTGGCGCTGGCCGGCAATGCCGAGCGCTTCGTCGGCGGCGTGCCGCAGCTGCAGGCGCAGTTGAACGAGGTGGTGCGCGCGATGACCGTCGGCGGCGCCCCCGCCGCGCAGATCTACAACACCCTGCAGCAGGTGGTGGTGGCCGGCACCATGGCCCGCCGCGTCACCGAGATGCGGGCCGGCGGCAGCGGTGCGGCCAGCGCCGGCGATGCGCTGGCGCGCGACTCGGTGGTATTCGGGCAGATGCTCGAAGGCCTGCGCAACGGCAACGAGGAACTGGGCATCGCGCCGGTGCGCAACGCCGCCGCGCTGGCTGCGCTGGAGCAGTCGCAGGCGCAGTGGGCGGAAATGAAGAAGGACCTGGACGCGCTGCTGGCCAGCTCGCGCAGCCTGTTCGCCGCGCAGTCCTCGGCCGCGGCGCTGACCGCCGGCTCGGACAAGATGCTCGACGACAGCAAGAAGCTGTTCGACGCCTTCTCCGCGTTCGGCTCCACCCGCGACACCCGCCTGTTCCCGAACTTCTGGCTGGGCGTGGTGTCCGGCCTGCTGGCGCTGCTGTCGATCATCGGCTTCGTCTGGACCTCGGTACGCAGCCGCACCCGCGACCAGGAAATCCGCTACCAGACCCAGGTCGAATACAACAGCCGCAACCAGCAGGCGATCATGCGCCTGCTCGACGAAATCAGTTCGCTCGGCGAAGGCGACCTGACCGTCAAGGCCTCGGTCACCGAGGACATGACCGGCGCCATCGCCGACGCGATCAACTACGCGGTCGACGAGCTGCGCCACCTGGTGACCACGATCAACGACACCTCGGCCAAGGTCGCCATCTCCACCGAGGAAACCCAGGCCACCGCGCTGCAGCTGGCCGAGGCCGCCGGCCACCAGGCCGAGCAGATCGGTTCGGCGTCCGAGCGCATCAACGAAATCGCGGCCAGCATCGAACAGGTCTCGCGCAACTCCAGCGAGTCGGCCGAAGTGGCGCAGCGCTCGGTGGTGATCGCCGCCGAGGGCGCCGGCGTGGTCCGCGAGACCATCCAGGGCATGGACCAGATCCGCGACCAGATCCAGGAAACCTCCAAGCGCATCAAGCGCCTGGGCGAATCGACCCAGGAGATCGGCTCGATCGTCGAACTGATCAACGACATTTCCGAGCAGACCAACATCCTGGCGCTCAACGCCGCGGTGCAGGCCGCCTCGGCGGGCGAGGCCGGTCGCGGCTTCGCGCTGGTCGCCGACGAAGTGCAGCGCCTGGCCGAACGCACCTCCGGCGCCACGCGCCGCATCGAAGGCCTGGTGCAGACCATTCAGGCCGATACCAACGAAGCGGTCAGCTCGATGGAGCAGACCACTTCCGAAGTGGTGTCCGGCGCGCGCCTGGCCGAAGACGCCGGCACCGCGCTGACCGAGATCGAGCGCGTCTCCAACGCGCTCAACAACCTGATCAAGAACATCTCCATCGCCGCGCACCAGCAGTCCGCCGCGGCGACCGACATCACCCAGACGATGGACGTGATCCGCCGCATCACCGGACAGACCTCGCAGGGCGCCGGCCAGACCGCCGAATCGATCGGACGGCTGGCGCAGCTGGCGGCGGACCTGCGGCGCTCGGTCGCCGACTTCAAGCTGCCGGCGTGAGCGGATCGGAACAGGGTGGAAGGACAGTGCACATGACGTACCGCGAAAACTCCCTGCATCCCGCCGCCGCGCTGGCGCGGCACGGCGCGCGGCCGTCCGCGGAGACGCGGCGATGAGCGCGCTGCGCGATGCGATGAGCCACGCCGCCCTGGGCTGGGTCAAGCCGGAGCTGGACGAGACCCTGCGCCAGGTGCGCGGGGAGATCGAATACTTCGTCGAAGACCCGGCCGACACCAGCCGCATGCGCTTTTGCGCCGGCTACCTGCACCAGGTGCAGGGCACCTTGCGCATGGTCGAGCTGTACGCGCCGGCGATGGTCGCCGAGGAACTGGAACTGCTGGCCATCGCCGTGCAGAACGGCCAGGTGCCCGACCGCGACGAGGCCTGCGCCACGCTGATGCGCGGCACGGTGCTGCTGCCCGACTACCTGGAGCGCCTGCAGGACGGCCATCGCGACATCCCGATCGTGCTGCTGCCGCTGCTCAACGAGATCCGCGCCTCGCGCGGCGAGCCCGGCTTGAGCGAAGGCGCGCTGTTCGCGCTGTCGCCCGACGCCAGCGCCGCCACCGAGGCCGAACTGGACCATGCCCGGGGCAGCCTCAGCGGCCGCAACCGCGAACTGCTCGACACCGTCGGCACCGCGATCAAGGAAGAACTGCTGCGGGTCAAGGACGCGCTCGACCTGCACCTGCGCACCGGTGGCGACGTGGCCGCGCTGCAGACCCAGGTGGACGAACTGGGCAGCGTCGCCGATACCCTCGGGGTGATGGGCCTGGGCGTGGCCCGCGGCGTGGTGGTGCAGCAGCGCGATGCGCTGCGCAGCATCGTCGACGGCGAGCGCCAGGCCGACGAGGGCCTGTTGCTGGATATCGCCGGCGCGCTGCTGTACGTGGATGCCTCGCTCGACGACCAGGTCGCCTATCTCGGCGCCAGCGCCGGCATCCACGACGATGCCAGCGCCGCCGAGGCGCGGCGCACGGTGGAAGTGCTGGCGCACGAGGCGATCGCCAATTTCGCCGCCGCGCGCGAGCATTTCGTCGCCTTCATCGAGACCAACTGGGAACACGAGCGCCTGACCGAAGTGCCGCGCCTGCTCGGCGAGGTCGCCGGTGCGCTGCGCATGCTGGAACTGCCGCAGCCGGCCGATTACCTGGAAGGCGTGCGCCGCTACGTCGCCACCGAGCTGATCGGCAAGCGCCGCGTGCCCAGCGGGCGCCAGCTGGACACGCTGGCCGATGCGATGGCCAGCCTGGAGTACTACCTGGAAGCGCTGCGCGAGCGCCGCCCGGGCCGCGAGGAAATCCTCGACATCACCCGCACGAGCCTGGAAACGCTGCGCTACTGGCCACTGCCCAGCGATGCGCCGGCGCCGCAGGGCGTGGCGCCGCAGGTGGCCGATGCGCCGTTGCTCGCGCCCGTGGCGGAGCCGGGCATCGCGTCGGCCGATGCCGTTGCCGACGTGCCGAGCGCGGCGTCCGCGCCGCCGCCGGTGCCGTCCTGGGAGTTGGCACCGGTCGCGGATGCGCCGATCGTCGCGAGCACGCCGCCGCCGCTGCCGGGCGAGTCGCCGCAGGCGCCGCAGTGGACCTTGCACGACGCTGCCGAGGCCGCCGCGAACGCCGGGGCTGCCGAGCGTGCCGATGCCGACGCCGAGCCGTCCGCCGCGGCGGTCAGCGCTGCCGGCAACGACGATGCGCCCGTCCTCGTGTCGTCGCCGAGCAGTTTCGATCCGGTCGCCGCCGAGCAGGAAGAATGGTCGGCCACTGTCGAGCCGCTGCAGATCAGCACCGACACGCTGGCGTTGGAAGGCGATGCGTTGCGTTGGGAGAGCGCCGAAGCGGCGCCCGAGCAGGCCATCGCGCATGCCGATGCCGCGCCCGCGAGCGACGAAGCGACACCGGCCAGCTACGGGTTCGACCCGGTGGCCGCCGAATACGCCGAATTCGAATCGGCTGCCGAGCATGACGATCCGGCCCTGGTCATCGTCGACGCCCCGGTTGCCGCGCCCACCGACAACGTCCACGACGATGTGCTGGTGATCGAACTGGAGGATGCGCCGGCCTTCGCCGAGACCGCGTCCGACGAGGTCCACGGCATCGTCTGGAACGACACGCCGGCGACCCTGGCCGACGACGACAGCGACGCTGTCGCCGAGTCCGGCACGCCCACCATCGACCTTTCGTCGAGCGAGACCGTGTTCGCGGCCGAGGCCGAGAGCGCCGAAGCGCCGCACGCGCAGGCCGACGAGGCGGAGCATGCCGACGCCGCTGCAGGCGCCGAACAGAGTCCGTTCGTCGACCTGACCTGGCCGGAGCCGACCCCGGAGCCGGAAGCGCCGGCGCCCGGCGTGCACAAGGCCAGCATCCAGCCGATCGAGCTGGACGCCGCTTCGGCGGCGTTCCTCGCCGAACTCGACGCCGCTGCCGCACAGTTCGATGTCGCCGCGCCCGCCGCGGCCGCGTCCGCCGGCGCGACCGAGGCCACCGCCGACCACGCGCAAGCGCCGACCGATGCGGTCGCGGCACCCGAGGCGCCCGCGCCGGCCGCCATCGACGGCGGCTTCGTCGACGACGGCGGCGAGATCGACGCGGACATCCGCGAGGTGTTCCTCGAGGAATTCGACGAGGAGCTGGTCAACCTCGGCACGCTGCTGCCGGCATGGCGCGCGTCGCCGAATCACCTGGAAAGCCTGCGTCCGATCCGTCGCGTGTTCCACACCCTCAAGGGCAGTGGCCGGCTGGTCGGCGCGCGCGTGCTCGGCGAGTTCAGCTGGAAGATCGAGGGCATGCTCAATCGCGTGCTCGATGGCAGCCGCGCGGCCAGCCCGGCCGTGGTGACCATGGTCGAACTGGCCTACGAGGTGTTGCCGCAGCTCAACGCCGCACTGCGCGGACATGGCGTCATCCATGCCGACCTGGACGCGATCCAGGCGGTCGCCGACCGCATCGCGGCAGGCGAGGACGCCTACTATTTCGCCGCCGCGCCGGCACCGGCCGTTGCCGCGCCGCGCGCCGGCACGCCGGCTTCGGTGGACAGCGTGCTGCGCGAGATCCTCGAAGCCGAGGTCGGTACGCATCTGGAGACGGTCCGCGACTGGCTGCAGCATGCGCCGCAGCCGGCCACCGAGGCGCTGCTGCGCGCGGTGCACACGATGAGCGGCGCGTTCGCGATGACCGACGTGCCGGAAATCACCGACGTCACCGGCCCGGCCGAGAGCTACGTCAAGCGTCTGCTGGCCGCCGCGATGGTGCCCGGCGCCGACGGCGTGCGTGCGCTCGACGATGCCGCGCAGGCCATCGCCGCCACCATCGAGGAACTGCAGGCGCCGTCGCCGGTGATCCCGCCGTTCACCGAGCTGGCGCAGCGGCTGCAGGCCTTGGTCGCCACGCTGCCGGAAGTGCAGTGGCCTTCGGTCGCGCACGACGAAGAGGACGAGGACGAACCGCAGCCGCACGCCGATGCCGGGCTGGATGCGCAGTTGCTGCAGGCGGTGGAACTCACTTCGGCCGACGACCTGTCGGCGTACCTGGGCGATGCCAGGCACCTCGACGCGGCCGGCACGGACGATCATGCCGCCGCCGATCACGTCGCCGAAAGTGCCGCTACCGATGCCTTCGTTGCGCATGCAGTCGATGCGCCGTCGGCGTTCGATGCGGCGCAGTCGCACGCGACTGGCGAAGACTCCGCCGACGGCGTGGTATCGACGGCGCCTGCGCTCGACGACCACGATGCGTCCGCCGACGAGGAAGACGGCATCGCCGCAGCCGCCGTTGCGCAGGAGGCGGAGGCCGCAGAGGAATCGGACGTGATCGCCGAGGCGCCGGCCGACAGCGAGCCTGCTGCGATCGGCGCCGACGAACAGGCACTGCTGGCGCAGGACGGCAAGCTCGACGAATTGACCGTCGACGCGCCGCTGGCCGAGGAGCGCGTGCCGGCGGACAGCGAATTGCCGCCGCCCGTGGAAGCGCCGGTCGAGACGCAGGAGCAGGACGTAGCGGCCGACGATGGCGCGACGCACGACGACACCCATCACGGCGAGTATCGGGAAGACCCGCAAGGCACGCACGACCAGGCCGGGCACGCCGAAGGTGAGCCGGTTGAAGGCGCGCACGACCAGGGCGAGCACGACCAGGAGCGCGATCCGCAGGGCTATGCGTTCAATGCAGAGCCGGTGCAGCCGTCCACGCAGTGGCACGGCAGCGAGCCGGTGTCGGCGAACGACGATGCCGAACCGCTGCTTGCGGCGGACGACGCTGCGGCGCATGCCGACACCGCAGCGCACGCACACGACAACGTGGATGCTGCAGCGCAATCGCAGCACGAGACCGTCGATGAAGGCGCCGATGGCGACGCTGCCCAGGCCGACATCGAAACGCATCCGGCCGACGCCGAAGCGAACGATGCGCACGACCACGCGTCTTCGTCGCATGATGAAGACGCCGCACATGCCGCATCCGAACTCGCCGATACCGATGCCGAAGCAGCGCTTGGCGCGACGACAGATGCTGAAGCAGCGCATTCGACCGAAACGGCCGACGTGCCAGCGTCCGATGCCGGGTACCAAGGCGATGCCAGCTTTGACGCGGTGCCGGTCGAAGCGTCGTATGCCCATGAAGCGCACGCCGAAGAGCAGCATTCGACCGATCAGGAGCATGCGCCAGCGGCCGATGCCGCGCATGAGGGCGATGCTGGTGCCGACGCAACGCCGGCCGAAGCAGCGTACGCCGATGAGGCGCACGTCGACGCAACGCAAGCGACCGACTCTGCCGACGCCGCGCCGGACCATGCGGAGCATGCCGGCGATCCGGGAGACGTCGCGGATACGCAGGCCGAGCCTGCATACGCGGAAGCCGCCGAGCCGACCGAAACCGAAACCGGCGACGAGCATCACCCGCCAGCCGCCGCATCCGACGAACCGTCGTTCGCCGAAACCTCCCAGCACGACACAGCCTCGGCCGAATCCAGCGACCTGGCCGCGGTCGATCTCGGCCCGCTGGACTTCGCCGATCTGGACCGCGAACTGGTCGATATCTTCGTCGAGGAAGGCAAGGACCTGCTCGACCATTGCGACCGCCTGATCGCCGAACTGCGCGCCGCGCCGCAGGACCGCGACGCGCTCGCCGGCTTGCAGCGCGACCTGCATACGCTCAAGGGCGGCGCGCGCATGGCCGGGGTCAACCCGATCGGCGACCTCGGCCACGGCATCGAATCGCTGCTGGAGGCGGTGGCCGCCAACCGCACCGAACTCGATCGCAGCGACGTGCAATTGCTCGAGCGCGGGTTCGACCGCCTGCATCAGTTGCTCACCCTCACCGGCAACCACCGCGCGGTGGCGATGCCGCTCGATCTGATCGGCCGCTTCGACGCGCGCACCCACGGCCGCAGCCTGCCGCTCGCCGCCGACGGCATCGATGCCGTCGCCGAAACCGCAACCGCAACCGATGCCGACGTGGCGGCGATGATCCAGGCCGCGGTCGATCCGGCCTCGGTGCCCGCACCGGCACCGGCGCCGCTGTCGGCACCGCTGCCGGTGGACGGCACGCTCGACGAGGAGTCGATGATCGCGCGGCCGATGCAGGAACAGGTGCGCGTGCGCGCCGACCTGCTGGACCGCCTGGTCAACCACGCCGGCGAAGTGGCGATCTACCGCTCGCGGCTGGAGCAGCAGCTGGGCGCGTTCCGCGGCGCGATGTCCGAACTGGACCGCACCAATGCGCGACTGCGCGACCAGCTGCGCCGCCTGGACCTGGAAACCGAAGCGCAGATCGTCGCCCGTTACCAGCGCGAACAGGACCAGAGCGAGCAGAGCTTCGATCCGCTGGAACTGGACCGGTTCTCCACGCTGCAGCAGCTCAGCCGCGCGCTGAACGAATCGGCGGCCGACCTGGGCGGCCTGCAAGGCGTGCTCGACGACCTGGCGCGCCAGTACGACGGTTTGCTGCAACAGCAGTCGCGCGTGAGTTCGGAACTGCAGGACGGGCTGATGCGCGCGCGCATGGTGCCGTTCGACGGCCTGGTGCCGCGGCTGCGCCGGGTGGTGCGGCAGGCCGCCAGCGAAACCGGCAAGCAGGTGCACCTGACCCTGGAAGGCACCCACGGCGAACTCGACCGCAACGTGCTCGACCGCATGATCGCGCCGCTGGAGCATATGCTGCGCAACTCGGTCGCGCATGGCCTGGAAACGCCGGAGCAGCGTCGCGCCGCGGGCAAGGCGGAAGAGGGCAGCATCGCCATCCGCCTGCGCCGCGAGGGCTCGGAAATCGTGCTGGAAGTGGCCGACGACGGCGCCGGCCTCAACCGCGATGCGATCCGTCACCGCGCCGAACAGCGCGGCCTGATCGCGATCGGCGCCGCGCTGTCCGACGAAGAGCTGGATTCGCTGATCTTCGCCCCCGGCTTCAGCACCTACGACCAGGTCAGCCAGCTGGCCGGCCGCGGCGTGGGCATGGACGTGGTGCGCAACGAAGTGCGCCAGCTCGGCGGCTCGGTGGACATCCACTCGGTGTGGGGCCAAGGCGTGACCTTCACCCTGCGCCTGCCGCAGACCCTGGCGGTGACCCAGGCGGTGTTCGTGCAGATCGGCGAGACCACCTTCGCCGTGCCGGTGGCCTCGGTCAGCGGCATCGGCCGCATCAGCCGCGAGCGTTTCGAAGCGGCCGACGGCGGCTACCACTACAGCGGCGAGGAATTCGCCCTGCACGACCTCGGCTCGCTGGTCGGCCAGGCGCCGGCACGCGCCGAAGGACAGGCGCAGGTGCCGCTGCTGCTGGTGCGCGCCGGCGACCTGCGCGCCGCGGTGGCGATCGACCAGGTGCTCGGCAACCGCGAAATCGTGGTCAAGCCGGTCGGCCTGCAGATCGCCTCGGTGCCCGGCATCTACGGCGCCACCATCACCGGCGATGGCCGCGTGGTGGTGATCCTGGACGTCGCCCCGCTGGTGCGCCGCTACCTGGCGCAGCCTGCACGGCCGGTGGTGGAAGCGGCGCCGGCCGAACAGCGGCGCGTGCCGCTGGTGATGGTGGTCGACGATTCGCTGACCATGCGCAAGGTCACCGGCCGCGTGCTGGAACGCCACAACTTCGACGTGATCGTCGCCCGCGACGGCATCGAGGCGCTGGAGCGCCTGGAAGAACGCGTCCCCGACCTGATGCTGCTGGATATCGAGATGCCGCGCATGGATGGCTACGAACTGGCGACCGCGATGCGCGCCGACCCCCGCTACAAATCCGTGCCGATCGTGATGATCACCTCGCGCAGCGGCGAGAAGCACCGCCAGCGCGCCTTCGAGATCGGCGTGCAGCGCTACCTTGGCAAGCCTTACCAAGAGTTGGATCTGATGCGCAACGTGTACGACCTGCTGGGGATCGCCCGTGTTCGCGAGTGACGGCACCGCCAGCGGCACCCCGGTCGCGTTGCTGGCGCGTCCCGGCCAGGCGCGCGAGCGCCTGCGCGAGGCGCTGCACCAGGTCGGCGCGGCGATCGTGCTCGAGGACGATCCCGGCGCGATCGATGCGCAGACCCTGGCCGACGCCGCGCCCGACGCGGTGTTGATCGCGCTGGAACCGGCGATCGAGGACGCACTGGAACGGCTGGATGCGGCACTGGACCTGCCCGGCCTCACCGTGATCTTCGACGAGGCCGAACTGGCCGCGCGCCGCGAGGGCTGGGAAGCGCAGCGCTGGGCGCGGCACCTGGCGGCCAAGCTGCAAGGCCACCAGGACGTGCTGCCGCCTGGGCGCGAAACCGACACCGGCCTGCAGCCCGAGCCGGGCCTGCCGGCGACCCCGGCGCAACTGCACGAAGGCGCGCCGATCGGTTTCCACGTCGAGGAAGCGGCCAGCTTCGCGACCACTGTGCCCGGCGACAGCTTCTACGCCTGGCAGCCGCCGGCCGATGCCGCGCCCGGGTTCGAGGACATGCAGTTCTCGCGCGATCAGATCGCTGCCGGCGATGCGGCCGCGCCTGCAACGGCGTCGGAACCGGCGACTGCGACCGAGGCGGCATCCGCTGCGTCGACCAGCGCGCCGCCACCGCTGCCGGCCAGCGCCTGGTCGCTGGTGGACGACGACGCGCCGCTGGTGGTGCAGGCGCGTGCGCCGCTGAGCCAGATGCAGATTTCCACCGAAGGCCTGTCGCTGGTCGCGCTGGAGTCCGAGGAGGAGTCCACCATCGACAATGCCGCCGCCGCTGCAGTGACGGTCGCGCAAGGCGCGGTGCTGGTGATGGCCGGTATCGGCGGTCCCGATGCCATCCGTCGCCTGCTCGCCGCATTGCCGGCGGGCTTCCCGCAGCCGCTGCTGGTGCAACTGCGCCTGGACGGCGGCCGCTACGGCAACCTGGTCAAGCAGATCGCGCGCGTGTCCGCGTTGCCGGTGCTGCTGGCCGAAGCCGGCCAGGCGGTCGGCGTCGGCAACGTCTACATCCTGCCCGACGATGTCGGCGTGCGCAGCGGCGAAACCGCCGGCCTGCGTTTCGTCGCCCAGCAGGCCGGCGCCTCGGTGGTCGGCGGCTTGCCCGCCGCGCACAGTGCCGTGCTGCTGCTCAGCGGCAGCGACCCGCAGCAGGTCGACGACGTGCTCGCACTCGCCACACAAGGCGCCTGGGTCGCCGGCCAGACCGGCGACGGCTGCTACGACCCGGCCGCCGCCGCGCAACTGATTGGCCGCGGCCACCCCAGCGGCGACCCGGTGCAGCTGGCGCAGGCCTTGTCCGCGCGGTGGGGCGGCTGAGCCCCCGCCCGCGCGTTTTTCCCGGTTCCAGGACGACGTAATCCATGAGCAGCTACGCCAGCAACGACGAAATCCGCGGTGTCCTGATCCAGGCCGGCAGCGAGCGGGCCCTGCTGCCCAACGCCACCGTCGCCGAAGTGATGTCGCGCGTGCCGGTCGAACCGCTGCCCGACGCCCCGCACTGGCTGCTCGGCCAGATCGCCTGGTATGGCTGGAACGTCCCGCTGCTCTCGTTCGCCCGCCTGACCGGCCTGGGCAGCGAAACCGTCGCCTCCAACAACAAGATCGTCGTGCTGAAGGCGCTGGGCGGCAATCCCGACTTGCCGTACTTCGCACTGATCACCCAATCCTTCCCGCAACTGATTTCGGTGCCGCGTGATGGTTTGCTTGCCGACGCTTCCGAAGAAACGTTGCCGGCCGGCGTCCATATGCGTGTGTTGCTGGGCGAGCAGAGCGCGTTGTTGCCGGATCTGGAAGCGATCGAGGGGATGATTGGGGAGCGGTTTTCGGCGGTGCTTTAGCTTAGTGCTGTTTTGATGGTTCCAACTTGACCGGAAAATGCAACGAAGCTGTCGGATGATGTGCATTCTCTTGACGGGACTGGATGCGGCCGGTCGGATCAGACGCTTTCGGTTGTGATTCGTCGTGCCGTCGTCTAGTATCGTCTACCAGTGATGACAAGGATTGTCGTATGCGAAACGTGTGTATCCCGTTTTCCCCGCTGCCTCGCTCAGGAATGAGCCCTCTTTACTGCTCTAAGCAGTGCGACTCTGGGTCATTGGTCTGGCCGCATACCACACGATTCGCACCGAGGCAGCTGCGTAGCTCGTTTGAGTTGAGGCGGAGATTGTTTTTTTTATGATGAGTCCGGCGGGCAGCCAAAAGGGCTGCGACTGTCGGCGATATCCGTTTCGATTGAATTGATGGACTTCTTGCAAGGAATGGCAATGACCAGATCGCACCGCTACGACTCAAACATCGGCATGACGCGCTTTGTGCGTCTGATGGCGTTGCTCTGCCTGGTCTTTGTTTCCGCGCTCGCAGCCGCTCAAGAAAAGAAGCCGCAATTTCTGGTGCGCGATGCGGAGGGAACTTCCCGTGGTCTCTACGATACCCAGGTGCAGGCCGAGGCGGCGATAAAGGCGATTCCTGGTCCGCAGAACCGTGAAGATGCCTATCGCTATGTCGATACGATAAAAGAAAAGAAGGTTCTGGAGAATGGCAAGCTCCTCATTACTTATTGGATGGGGAAAGAGAAGGCGAAAGACGAGGACTGGCGCTATACCGTTGGATCTGTCATTGATATTCCAACAGAAGCCGAAGCACTGGCCGCTATCATTCAGCAAGAGCAGGCAAGAGTGCCAGCTTGTGGAGCCGTCACGGCCGCCCCGTCAGGCGAATGGACTGCACAAATAGGCCCATTCCCCGAATATGACGTGGGTATGGAAACTCAAAGTAGGTGGTATAAAGTCAACACGTTCTTCAAAGATTGCAGTGGCCCAGCCCAATCTTCAACTGCCATTTTCAGGGCGCGTCGCACTACATGCCCCAAGCCATACACCTCATGGCTTATTAGCGTCCAGGCATGCGCAAATAAAGAAATCTTCGCTACTGTCGAAGTCTCTGCGCCCCAATGCGAAAGAAGTGCCGGTGCCGGTGCCGACTCCGGTTTTCGCGGCAATCCCTGCGACGTCAAGACGGGCGAGAAGGTTGAAGTCGAGCATGACGTTGCTTTTGGATGGGTTGATTTTACTCGCTACTACCATTCCGGCGTTGCAGTTGCATCCGGCGGTTTCGGCCCAGACTGGACGTATTCTCACAATCTGCATTTGGCAATCCAGGCAGATGGTCTGGGCGTGGTCGAAGGCAATGGCTATATCGTGCCATTTCGCAAGGTGGGCTCGGACTATTTCGCTGCCAATGCGTCTGGCGAAAAAATAGTTGTTAGCGGCAATCAATGGCAACTCTATCGTCAGGATGCGATCTATACTTTCGATGAGAAGGGTCGACTGGTTGCTCGCATGTCGGAGGACGGGGCCGGCCTGGTTTATGCTTACGACGATAGCGGCCGCCTGCATACCATCGCCTCCCTTCAGGGACGTTCCATCGAACTGCAGTACGCAGATGCGTCTGACGATGCACTCATATCCGGCATTTCTTCGGCAGGTATTCAACTCGCCTCTTACAGCTACGATCAGAATCGTCTGAAGAGCGTGACCTATGCCGATGGCGGGATCCGGACCTATCACTACGAGGACTCGCGCTTTCCCCGGCACTTGACCGGGATCACCCATGAGGACGGGCAACGCTTCAGTACGTTCGCCTACGACGCGGCCGGGCGGGCGATCTCCAGCCAGCATGCAAGCGGAATCGACGGCATCACATTGGCGTATTCGTCCGCCGGAACCGCCGTCATCGACGCGCTGGGCGACAGGACCGACTACACGCTGACCACAGCGGGTGGCGAATCTCCGAAGGTCGCGTCCGTGGCAAGAAGCGACGGCACGATGAGCTATACCTACTACGATCAGGCAACTGATTATCGCAGGAGGCTCAGCACCGTGACCGATCGGCTTGGGGTCCAGGCCAAGCATGGCTATTCGGAGCTGACTGAGAATGGCGTGGATGTGAGCGTCCATACCGTGCAGGAGGCTTTTGGACTCCCGCAAGAGCGCACGGTCACGACGAGGACGACCACCGGCTCCAATCGGTTGCTTTCGGTTCAAAGCGCTGGACGCACCACGTCCTACACGCGAAATGATCGGCTTCAGCCTGTTCGGATGTCGGTAAGCGGCCCTACGTCCAGCGAGAAACGCGATGTGATTTATAGCTATTGCGAGGCATCCGATGTCGCCGCGGCAGACAGCACCTGCCCCGTCTTGGGCTACCTGAAGTCGGTAGATGGTGTGCGAACCGATGTCAGCGATATCTCCAGCTACAACTATTACCCATCCAACGATGCGGCGTGTGCCACGACGCCTGCCGTGTGTTCGCACCGCAAGGGCGACCTTTGGAAGGTCACCAATGCGATGGGGCAAGTGACCGAGTATCTCTCTTACGACGGTGCCGGCCGTATGCTGTCGGTGAAAGACGCCAATGGCCTCGTGACCGACTACACCTACCACCCGCGCGGCTGGCTGACGACGGCTACCGTGCGAGGTGCCGATACCGCCAGCGACCGCGTCACCAACATCGACTACTGGCCGACCGGCCTGGTCAAGCAGGTGACCCAACCCGATGGCGCCTTCACCGCCTTCACCTACGACGCGGCGCACCGCCTGACCGATATCGCTGACAACGCCGGCAACACGCTGCACTACACGCTGGACAACGCCGGCAACCGGGTCAAGGAAGACACCAAGGACGCGGCGGGCACGCTCAAGCGCACCCTGTCGCGGGTCTACAACCAACTCGGCCAGCTGGCCACGCAGGCCACCGCCAGCGGCGACCCGACCGACTTCGGTTACGACGCCAACGGCAACACCACGGCCGTCACCGATGCGCTGGGGCACAAGACCCAGGACGACTACGACCCGCTCAACCGCCTGGCGCGCACGCTCCAGGACGTGGGCGGCATCGCGGCCGAGACCAAGTTCGGCTACGACGCGCTGGACAACCTGACCAAGGTCACCGACCCCAAGGGCCTGGACACCACCTACGCCTACAACGGCCTGGGCGACCTGACCAAGCTCACCAGCCCGGACACCGGCGTCACCACGTACACCTACGACAGCGCCGGCAACCGCGCCACGCAGACTGATGCGCGTAACATCAAGACCACCTACAGCTACGACGCACTGAATCGGCTGACCAAGGTCGCGTATCCGACCACCAGCCTCAACGTCACCTATACCTACGACGTCAGCCAGACCACCTGCGCCACCGGCGAGACCTACGCGGTCAGCCGCCTGGCTCGCATGCAGGACGGCAGCGGCACCACCGACTACTGCTACGACCGCTTCGGCGACCTTGTGCGTAAGGTGCAGACCACCAACGGCAAGGTGTTCGTGCTGCGCTACGCCTATACCAAGGCCGGGCAGCTGAGCCGACTGACTTATCCCGACGGCGCGGCGGTGGACTACGTGCGCAACGCCCAGGGCCAGACCACGGAAGTGGGCGTGACCCCGGCGGGTAGCACGCGTCAGGTGCTGCTGGGCAATGCGACCTACTACCCGTTCGGCCCGGTGGCGAGCTGGTCCTACGGCAACGGCCGCCCGATGCAACGGGTGCTGGACCAGGACTACCGCCCGCTGGCGGTCAGCGACACCCGCAGCGACGGCCTGAGCACCGGCTTCGCCTTCGACCCGGCCGGCAACCTCAGCGCCCTGACCGCCGCCGGCAACACTGCCCCGGTGGTGAGCCTGGACTACGACGCCATGGGCCGGTTGACCGCGTTCAAGGACGGCCCGACCGGCACGGTGATCGACGGCTACAGCTACGACGCCACCGGCAACCGGCTCAGCGCCAAGGTCAACACCACCACCCAGAGCTACACCTACCCGACCACCAACCACCGCCTGAGCGCGGTGGCCGGCACCGCCCGCACCTACGATGCGATCGGCAACACCCTCTCCGTCGGCGGCACCGCACAGGAGTTCGCCTACGACGCCACGGGCCGGATGAGCCAGGCCAAGCGCGCGGGCACGGTCGTGATGAAGTACGGCTACAACGGCCGCGGCGAGCAGGTGCGTCGGGTGGACAAGACCAACACCTACACGCTGTACGACGAGAGCGGGCATTGGCTGGGCAACTACGACGCCAACGGCGCCGCGCTGCAGCAGGCGATCTGGCTGGACGATCTACCGGTGGGCGTGCTGGCCAAGAACAGCCTGCACTACGTACAGCCGGACCACCTGGGCACGCCGCGTGCCGTGATCGACTCGGTCCGCGACGTAGCGATCTGGACTTGGGACCTGAAGGGCGAAGCCTTCGGCAACACCCCACCGGACCAAGACCCAGACAAGGACGGCACCGCGTTCGTGTTCGACATGCGCTTCCCGGGGCAGCGCTACGACTCTGCCATGGGGTTCAATCAGAACTATTTCCGGGACTACGACCCCGCCACTGGGCGGTATGGGCAGAGTGATCCAATAGGTTTGGTAGGAGGCGTGAGCACCTACAGCTACGTTGCTTCTAAGCCACTTTTGCAAGTGGATCTACTTGGGCTTGACGGAGGTTTAGTTTGTGGTCCTGCTGACGATTCAGGTTCAGACTGCAGTCGGACCGCTCCGGGTGCTTGGCGAGGGAGAAAGTCATTTCCTGACAGTGTGAGACAGTCTACCCGACAGGTACTATCGCGTGATGAGGCCGATGCTATCAATACCCTGAATGGACGGATCAGTTCCCTTATGTGCGGGGCAGTAGGAGTCATGACCGCTCGTACTGGTGTATGGGGGGGGCTTGGTATTGGTCTCGCCTGTGGCGAGGCTTTGTCTCAGGCGAAAGATGCAGTCCATGCTGGTGATATTCTCCATACTGAAGTTAACATTTGCCCTGACGCTTCGGGAAATAATGATAAAACTAAAGTATGGGTCGAGTATCGAAAATAAAAGGCCTAAGAAATGTCTCCTAAATGGATTATTGATTCTATCTTTGTAGTCGTCAGCCTGTCTGGAGCTTATTTCTTTAATATTTTTGGAAATTTTTTTAGGTTGGCATTGTATTTCATCATTTGCATTGTGGTGTATTTTTTTGCAAAATATGTTTTTGAAAAAACAAAGAGATTTTATAAATAGGGCTATTCCCGCTGAGCTAGATGATCTGCCGGTGTGCGTGAACGATTACCACCCGCTCAACCACCTACGGCAACGGCCGCCCGATGCAGCGCGTGCTGGATCAGGATTACCGTCCGCTTGCAGTCAGCGACACCCGCACTGATGGCCTGAGCACCAGCTTCGCCTTCGACCCGGCCGGCAATCTCAGCGCCCTGACCGACGCGGGCAACACTGCCCCGGTGGTGAGCCTGGACTACGATGCCTTCGGCCGTCTGACCGCGTTCAAGGACTGCCCGATCGGCACGGTGATCGACGGCTACAGCTACGACGCCACCGGCAACCGGCTCAGTGCCAAGGTCAACACCAGCACGCAGAGCTACACCTACCCGACCACCAACCACCGCCTGAGCGCGGTGGCCGGCACCGCGCGCACCTACGACGCGATCGGCAACACGCTGTCCATCGGCGGCACGGCGCAGGAGTTCGCCTACGACGCCACGGGCCGGATGAGCCAGGCCAAGCGCGCGGGCATGGTCGTGATGAAGTACGGCTACAACGGCCGCGGCGAGCAGGTGCGGCGGGTGGACAAGACCAACACCTACACGCTATACGACGAAAGCGGGCACTGGCTGGGCAACTACGACGCCAACGGCGCGTCGCTGCAGCAGGCGATCTGGCTGGACGACCTGCCGGTCGGCGTATTGGCCAAGAACAGCCTGCGCTACGTGCAGCCGGACCACCTGGGCAGCCCACGCGCGGTGATCGACCCGGTGCGCGACGTGGCGATCTGGACCTGGGACCTGAAGGGCGAAGCCTTCGGCAACACCCCGCCGGACCAGGATCCGGACAAGGACGGCATTGCGTTCGTGTTCGACATGCGTTTCCCGGGGCAGCGCTATGACGCAGCGACGGGGTTCAACCAGAACTACTTCCGGGACTACGACCCTGGCACCGGGCGCTATGGGCAGAGTGATCCGATTGGGATTGATGGTGGGCCTTCAACATACAGCTACGTTGAGCATGCGCCACTCGGCTATGTGGATCCAGCAGGACTCGATCGAGTAATCGTGGTTCCTTGGTGGTGGCCTCCTGCAATTCCATTTCCAGGTAGTGAGAGGGTGCCAGAGGGCTATTATTCAAGCTCGGATCCTTGGGATCGAGCGACTGCCGCGGATGGCACCACCGCACGTGATTGGGGGCGAACAGTTGGGCGCGCTGGGCGGAACGGAAGTTGGTGCGTGATGAAATGCAAGGCTGAAGAAAATGGTTCGTCAGGCCGAGGTCGAACTCAGGGAAGTTGTCAATGCCCTGATTTTATTTACGGGCTTGGCTTGGGTTCCAATGATGCGCAGGCTTGGAACAATGCATGGGATGCAGCGAATATGAATACACCTGTCGGTTGCATGAAGAAACATTTCAATGGCCTTGCCGGAAGTTGTAGGGGTTGGAAGGGTGGAAAAAGAAAATGACTTTGTTGATATGAAAATGTCGAGATTAAAAAAGCTTGCTGAGAGCGGAGATGCTTCCTCTCAGTCAGCCCTTGCCACTTCCTATGCCATTGGGGATGGAGTTGAGGCTGATCTTGTACTGGCTAGATATTGGTATTCGAAGGCTGCCGAGCAAGGTGATGCGGATGCTTGCTTTAATCTTGCGTCGATGGTTTTGCTTGGCGAAGGTGGAGCTAAGTCTAGTCGTAAGGCTGGGTCATTAATGCGAAAGGCTTCTTGTTTGGGGTCCGGCGATGCCAGTATTTGGATTGGCGAGACCGCGATGCGGGACGGACATGGTGATGTTGCAATCACGTACTTTACACGTGCCTTGGCGCAAGGGGATTTGCGTGGCGCTCGTGGAATTTCTCTGTTGCTAGCTGATAGCCAATTTGGACCTGTCAAAAAGTGGGGCTTCTTGATTTCTGAAGAGTTAAAGAAGTCGGGTGTCGTGATCTAGGTTTTCCTAGGCGGCAGCTAAGAGTGATCCGGTGGCAAGTGAGGCGATCAATCTCATCCTACTCTGCCGCATGATGTGATGCTCGGCGCGCGTCGTCCCGCGAGCCCTTCCAACGCCGGAGTCTTCCCCATGCCCCAACGCCGCCACCTCTTGAAGACCGCAGCCTTCTGCGCCATCGCCATCGCCATCGCCACCAGCATGGTCACCGCGTTGCCGCGCGTATGGGCCGCGGCCAGTAAGGGGGTTACGCCGCTGCCGCGCGGCGCGGCGCGGGTGATCCCGACCTGGGACTTCGGGATCGCGGCGAACCAGGCAGCGTGGCATGTACTATCGCGCGGTGGCGTGGCGCTGGATGCGGTGGAGGCCGGGGTGTGGGTGCCGGAGGCCGACGTCAATAATCCGACGGCAGGGTTGGGCGGCTATCCCGATCGCGGTAAGAACTTGAATGAAATTCGTCGTATTTGCGGGGGCGGTGATGGCTGCTCTAATTAATATAGTAGGGAAGTCATTTGATGAGCTAATGGGACTTTTTTTCTGCGAAGTCCTTGACGATGACGATTTTTATGACGTCGTCGCTGCTGAGTTGGCTAAGGACTACCGGCATGCGTTGGAAAGTATTCTGGGTAGTCTCTCCAGTAAACGTCTGCGTGCAGGTATCTGTGGCCTGGGGATGGCTTCTTCTATTGAGAGTGAGTCGGCGATCAAGAATTTCCTTCATCATGAAGAAGCTTTGGTTGTCGCTGCTGCTATTGATGGGCTGAGGCGGATCGGTTCGGCGGAATGGCCGATCATTTCATCGCAACTGCACAATCTTTCTCCCTATGTCCGGGGCGCGGCTCTCAGATATGCAAAAGAAGCGCTCGGTAAGGACGCACTGCCGCTGTTGCTGACGGGCCTGGATGACGAGGATCCAATTGTTCGAGAAAACGCAATTGATGAACTGGACGGGCTTATCTCGACTGATGACGCTTATCTGATAACACCTTACTTGGATGATTCGGCTGCTCATGTAAGGCAGGCAGCTCAGACGCTGTTGGATTCCATTCGCTAGTCGTGTCGCTTGGGCATTGTCGTGTTCGCCCTTCTAGGGCGTGGCAACACGCCCCATCTCAGTGGTATGCGCTCGTGACAGACGCCTCCAACCTGCCGCGCCATCTTTCCGCTGGCTGATCCTGCTGCAGGCAGCAGTTCTGTAAGATTTTGAGTTGCGACTGCAGGGTGGCTCGTGCTATGGCGTGCCTCGGTGAAAATTTTTCGATGCGCGCAGCGACCCATTCAATCCATTCCAGCTCTGTCGCATGATGCAAGGCTAGCCGCGCGCAACTTCGCCCGGCGCCCTTCCTTCCGCGCCGGAGCTATGCAATGCACGAACGCCGCCACTTCCTCAAGACCGCCGCCTTCGGCGCCCTCGCCACCGGCCTGGCCGCTGCGTTGCCGCGTGCACGGGCCGCGGTCAGCAATGGGGTCCCACCTCTGCCGCGCGGCGCGGCGCGGGTGATCTCGACCTGGGATTTCGGGATCGCGGCGAACCAGGCGGCGTGGCAGGTGCTGTCGCGTGGCGGCGCGGCGCTGGATGCGGTGGAGGCCGGGGTGAAGGTGCCGGAGGCCGACCCGAACAATCCCACCGTGGGACTGGGCGGCTATCCCGATCGCGATGGGCGGGTCACGCTCGATGCCTGCATCATGGATCACACCGGCGGCTGCGGGTCGGTGGCGGCGCTGGAGGACATCGTGCATGCGATCTCGGTGGCGCGGCGGGTGATGGAGAAGACGCCGCACGTGATGCTGGTCGGCGACGGGGCGCTGCAGTTCGCGCTGGCGCAGGGCTTCGAGCGCACCAATCTGCTCACGCCGTCGTCGGAGAAGGCGTGGAAGGAGTGGCTGAAGACATCCGAGTACAAGCCGGAAGCGAACATCGAGAACCGCGCCTACCAGAAGGGCACGCTGCCCGGCGGCAAGGACAACCACGACACCATCGGCATGCTGGCGCTGGACGCGCACGGCAATCTGTCCGGCGCCTGCACCACCAGCGGCATGGCGTGGAAGATGCACGGGCGGGTCGGCGACAGTCCGATCATCGGTGCCGGTCTTTACGTCGATAACGAAGTGGGCGGGGCGACCTCGACCGGTGTCGGCGAGGAGGTGATCCGCAATGTCGGCAGTTTCGCGGTGGTGGAGATGATGCGCCAGGGCAAGAGTCCGGCCGAGGCCTGCCGGGAGGTGGTGATGCGCATCGTGCGGCGCAAGCCGCAGCTGACCCGCGACCTGCAGGTCGGGTTCCTGGCGATGAACAAGCGTGGCGAGGTCGGTGCGTTCGCGATCCAGCCCGGTTTCAGTTACGCGGTCTGCGATGCGCAGCGGCAGGATCTGCTGCTGCCGGGGCAGAGCCATTTCGCGAAGCCGGCCGCATGAGCCAGGCCGTGCCGATGGGACTCGAAGTGGCTGCCGATTCGATCGGTTCGGCGCTGGCGGCGCAGGCCGGCGGGGCGATGCGGGTGGAACTGTGCGGCGGCCTGGACGGCGGCGGGCTGACGCCGTCGTTCGGCACACTGGCGGTGCTGCGCGATCGCTTGACCATTCCGCTGTATGTGCTGATCCGCCCGCGGGTCGGCGATTTCGTATTCGACGACGCGGAAGTGGAGGCGATGCGCCGCGACGTGGAGCAGTGCGTGCGGTTGGGGTGCGACGGGGTGGTGCTGGGTGCGCTGGATCCGGCCGGCGAGGTCGATATGGCGACGATGCGGGTGTTGATCGCGGCGGCTGGATCGCTCGGGATCACGTTCCACCGCGCCATCGATGTCAGCGCCGATCCGCGGCGTGCGTTGGAGGATGCGATCGCGCTGGGGTGCGAGCGGGTGCTGACGTCGGGTGCGCGCGAGACGGCGGAGGAGGGCGCTGCGCTGATCGCCGAGCTGGTGCGGCAGGCGGGCACGCGCTTGAGCGTGATGCCGGGATCGGGAGTGTCCGATACCAATCTGGCGCGGCTGCGTGCGTTGACCGGCGCGCGCGAGTTCCATGGTTCGGCGCGCGGGCCGCTGGCGTCGCGCGCGCTGACGCCGCATGCGCATGTGCGCAGCCTGGGTGGGGATCGCATGCAGACCGATGTGGAGCGGGTACGGCGGATGGTGGCGTTGCTGGCGGAGTAGTCGGGCGCCGGCGGTGTGTCGGAGGCGACTCGTCTGCCGCGATTGGATGGGGCGGAGCGATCCTGATTTCCGCCGATGATGCGGATTGCGGTCAGCGTCTGCGATATGGCAGGAGGAGCTTCGGTCCCGACAGATCAACAAATCGGTGGGGTGACAGGCTCCGTTCGTCGCGACTGAAGTCGCTCCCACAGGGGCTTGCGGCCGGGCTGCCTGGTGCGCTTTGGCAGGAGCATCAGCCCTAACCGGCCGCCGAAGTTTGCTGCCTCATCGTGGTCTGTGTCGCGGTTGAAACCGCTCCTACAAGGAAGTGTGCGATTGATTGGCTGGGTGCACTGTAGGAGGGACTTCAGCCCCGACAGATTGCCAAATCGGCGGGGTGACAGGCTCCGTTCGTCGCGCCTGAAGTCGCTCCCACAGGGGCTTGCGGCCGGGCTGCCGGGTGCGTTGTGGGAGGAACATCGGCCCTGTCGGTTGCCGAAGTCAGCTGGTTCGTCGTGGTCTGTGTCGCGGTTGAAACCGCTCCTACAAGGAGGCTTGCGGGGTGCACTGTGGGAGGGACTTCAGCCCCGACGGCTGCCGAAGTCTGCTGCCTCATCGTGGTCTGTGTCGCGGTTGAAATCGCTCCTACAAGGAAGTGTGCGATTGATTGCCTGGGTGCACTGTAGGAGGGGCTTCAGCCCCGACGGACGGCTCCCGGAGCCTGCTATCTCGTCGCAGTCTGTGTCGCGGTTGAAACCGCTCCTACACGGAGGCTTGCGGTTAGCTGGCTGGGTGCACTGTGGGAGGGACTTCAGTCCCGACGGCTGCCGAAGTCCGCGATCGCGTCGTGGCATGTGTCGCGGCTGAAGCCGCTCCTACAGGAAGCCCGCGTTGCGTTGGCTGGTCGCTGCGGTGTCGGATCGCCGATTCGCACGAGGTGCAAATGGCGCTAGTGCAGCGAATGCCTCATGCCGGGACGCGCAACCTCACTCCTTGCCGTCCGACTTCGCCGCGGCCACGCTCAATCGCTTCGGGTCCAGCACCACGTGCTTGATGCGGGTGCGTTTCCAGGTGTAGCTGATGTGCACCAGGCCGTCGCGGGTCTGGATGACCGCCGGATAGGAGAATTCGTCCTTGGCGCTGTCTTCCAGGGTCAGCACGCGGGTCCAGTGGCTGCCGTCGGCGGACAGGGCGACCGCCAGGGTGCCACGGCCGTCCCACCAGTCCTTGCCGGCTTCGGTGGGGTTGTAGACCAGCAGCGAGCGGCCGTCGGCCAGGACCACGGCGTCGGTGCCGGAGTTGGGGTTGGCCAGGTCGAGCAGGGTCATCGGTCCCCAGCTGCGGCCGTGGTCGTGCGACCAGGTGCTGAACACGTGGTTCTGCTGGCTGCGGCCGATCGCCTGCACGCGGCCGTCGGTGTGCACCAGCACGCTGGGCTGGATCGCGCCGATCCGCGCCGGGTCGTTCAGCGCCGGGCCGCGGGTCCAGTGCGCGCCGTTGTCGTCGGACCACTCCATGTGCGCGACCCAGCCGGCGTCTTCGCTGCTGCTGGGGCTGAGGATGCGGCCGTCGGCCAGTTGCACCGGCTTGTTCTTGATCGGGCCGAGGATGCCCTCGGGCAGGCGCTCGGGCGCAGACCAGTGCGCGCCGCCATCGCGGGAAGTGATCTGCATGCCCCACCAGCGCTTCGGGTCCGGGCCGACCTTGTAGAACAGCCGCAGCGGTCCCTTGGCCGGCTGGAACAGCACAGGATTCCATGCCGGCAACGGCGTGCCCTGCGGCTGCTTGCCGTCGGCCACGCGTTGCGCCGGCTGCCAGCCGTGCGCGTCGCGCCGTGCGACCCAGATGCCGACGTCGTCGGCGCCCTCGTGGCGCCCGCCGAACCACGCGGCGAGCAGGCCGTCGCGGGTTTCCAGCAGGGTCGAGGCATGGCACTGCGCGGTCGGCGCCGCGGTGTTGACGAATTCGCTGTAGACGATCGGCGAGGGCAGGCCGAGCGGCGGTGCGGTCGGCGCGGGCGCGGCGATCGCGCGCACGGCGAACAGCGAAAGGAGTGGGAGCAGCGTGGGGTACATCATGGTGGTCCGGTCCTGTGCCGGTTAAAGAGATACCTATTTATCATCAATTAAATACCACATGCTGACTGTGTCGGCAGCAAACGGGTGCTCCGACGCCGTCGAGGACCTGCGATGCCGAACCGCCCGCTCTCGCCGATCCGCTGGCTGGCCGCCCTTGGCCTGACCGCGCTGGCCGCGCCGCGCGCGCTGGCGGATAGCTTCTCCCGAGGGAAGCCGTCGTCGCAGCAGTTCGGGGTCCAGGTCGCGCGGGCAGACGCGATCGGACATACGAAGACCGATCGCTTCCCGGCGGTCATGGCCTCGCGCGTGCGCCTGAACCTCACTGGCCAGCGCCGACGCGTCGCACATCCGCGCGTTCCAGTTGTTCGGCATGGGCGCTGCCGCGCGCTGAATCCGCCCGTCTGCGCCACGCACCGGCCGCACCTGGGCGTCCGCCGGGCGCGGCCTTTTTCACATCGCGGCGAAGGCTGCGTTTAGGACAGTGTCGCCGAGCATCGCGCGATGCCTGCAGTGCGCTGCGCGGACGAGGCATGCGCGAGTCGATGGCGATACGTTTCCGAACGGAGCATCGGCATGGTCAGCAGGGCAGGTGGACGCCGATCCCGTTTCCGGTCGGCATGGACGCGTTGCAGGGTCCGGCGCCGTGCGCGCCTGCGCCAGGCATGGTGCGTGGCGCTGGCGTGCATCGCAGTCATGCTGGCGCCCTCCTGGGATACGCGTGCGCAGTCGCTGTCGGCCGTGGCCGAGGCTCGCCGCGATCCATTGCGGACCGCCCGCGAGCAGCCGATCACGCCTCGGCCTCCCGGCACGCCGCTGGCGCCGGCCAGACGCGACGATTCGATCGATGCGCTGCAACGCGTCGCGCTCGCCGCCGGCCGTCTGCGCTCGCGCTGCGCTGCGGACCCGGAGCGATCCGGCTTTCATTCTCGTCCCTAGGCGGCGGATGCCGCCCGTCTCTTCCTAAAGGATCCGCCATGGCCTATTTCAAGCTCGCCGAACAAACCCAGCTGACCCGCTACGTCTGCGATTACCACAGCCACTTCACCGGCATCCTGCCGACGCAGCGCAAGCAGGACGACGCGGCCGGGCCGTCGCTGGCCCAGTTGCTGGCGCAGCGTTTCTATCCCAACGACGCGCATGGCTTGGCCAAGGGCGAACTGCTGCTGTTCGACTATGCGCTGGCGCTGATGACCGATCCGGCCAGTAATCCGTTCGCACGGCTGCTGCGCAAGGCCAATCGCGCCGAGTACGAGCGCGCCGAGTGCGTGGCGGAGAATCTGTACATCGCCTGCCAGGTGCTGGCGGCGAACGCGGGTTACCTGCAGGAAGAACTGGCGCTGCCGCCACAGTCGCCGGCGCTGTATGCGCTGGTCGGTCGCGAGATCGTCGCCCCGGCGCTGGCGTCCGCGGCAGGACCGGACGCGCGCCTGCGCGAGCTGGTGCGCTACTTCAACAACAAGATCTACAGCGCCAGCAAGTACACCCCGTTCGACGACGCCTACAAACTGCGCGGGAATTTCGTGAAGCAGCTGTGCCAGGGCGATCCGGCCCGCTACGGCAGCTGGAGCGAAGCGCAGCAGGCCGACTACCGGCTGTGGGTGACCGCGACCTTCGACTACCTGCGCGAGGACGGCGTGCTGCTGACCCAGAGCGCGGCCACCGAGGACGAGATCCCGCAGCTGGCCGCGCTCGCGCAGCAGTACAACGCGCAATACGGCACGGACTACCGCCTGCTGGTGCACACGCCGCACCAGTACATGCCCGATGGCGCGCTGACCAAGTATCTGACCGACAAGGTCAAGCCGTTGCTGGCCGGGCAGGGCGACGGCTACGCGACCATCGTCGGGCTGGACCTGCTGGGCGCGGAGAACAAGGTCGGCAACTACGGCGAGCTGTTCGCCTGGCTGCAGTCCAATGCCGATGCGTTGCGCGGCAACTTCGGCAGCGGCGACGGCAAGCGGGCGCTGCGCGTGATCGTGCACATCCACTGCGGCGAGGGCAGCGGTTTCGGCACGGAGAACCGCTCGCTCACCGGTTACTACATCCATCAGGCCGGCGACCCGGATCCGGCGTTCTACGCGGCGCTGTCCGCGCACGTGCTCGATGCCTGGAATGCGGCGCAGGCCAAGCGCCGCGACACGCCGCGCGGCACGCGGGGGACCGCCACGCCGCAGGGCCTGTTCGAGGAACTGTTCACCAATACCGCATTCGGGCATGCCGGGCACGTGCTGCGCCGGTTCGACATCAATGCGCCGCTGTCGCGCGAATTGGCCGGGTATCACGCCAAGCGCAACGTGATGGCGCTGAGCGAGGCGCTGGACCAGCCATCGGCGACGCCGGCGACCGACTGCTACCACGCGCTGGTGCAGGACAATCCGCTGTATGCGTTCCGTCTCGGGCACGACTATTACTATCGCAGTTACATGGTGTCGCGCTATCCGTGGCTGGCCTTCGACACCAACCTGGGCAGCAACGCGATCACAGGCGCCTCGGCGCTGTTCGACTCGGTGCAGGACTACCGGCTCAATCGCGGCTACCGGCATCTGGACGGCTACATCGATACCGACGTGCTCGCCGCGGTCGGCAACGCGGTGTTGAGCATGGAGGCGCAGGGACTGAGCCGCGCGCAGGTCGCCACCTTCATCGGCCTCAGCCGGCCAGACGATCTGGCCACGACGTTGCAGCAGAACCGGGCCGTGCTGCAGCCGCTGCTGACCGACGCGCTGGCGCCGATCCACGATCCGGCGCAGGACGATTTCATGTTCGATACCTACTGTAAAGTGACCCTGTACTGCGCCGGCGACGATCCCTCCGCCGCCTCGCGTTACCAGGCGATGGTGCGCAGCCTGCTGGTGTTCCAGAACTGGCGTTCCTACCTGCTCGGCGCCGACGGCCAGGGCGTGGAGCACACCGGCGTGCAGCACGAGTATCTGCGCATGCTGGTGCTGTTGATCTACACGCTGCTGCCGAACAACCAGAACGATCTGCAGGTGGACCTGCTGCAGACCGTGGCCGCGCTGCTGCGCAAACTCGCGCTCGGCTACTGGCGGGCGACCATCGGCCAGCCGGGCATGCTCGAGGTCAATGCCGATCCGCTGGGCCTGGAATCGCTGGATGGCTTCAAGGGTCCCGCCTCGGTGGTCGTGGTGCGGCGTACGCCGCCAGCCCAGTCGTGACTTCCGGGCAAGGGGACATCGCGATGGACGAGATCACCGAGTACCTGTGGCAAGAGCAACTCGCGCAACCGCCAGCCGTGGCGGCGGACACGCCGCCGGCGGACGCCGCAGCGACTACGCCGCCGCAGTCGTCGGCGCAGTCGTCGGCGCCGGAGCGGGAGCAGCCCTATCAGCCCAACCTGGACCAGTTGCTGCGTGCATTGAGCAACCCCGAAGTGCGCGAGGCCCTGGTCAAGCTGCTGCAGCCTCGCTGATCCACGCCGACACGTTCCGATCCGGGCCTGACTGCATGCGCAGCAGGCCCTTTTTTTGCGTACGCGCGCGACAGGAAACTTGGTCGCTGCGGCGCACGCGCGTATGCATTCGTAGACAAAGCAACGTGGCGTGCCGCATGTGGCGCGGCCGGCCGCCAATGCGGCGTGGCGTTGTCACCCAGGGAACAGCTATTGCCTGCAAGCCCCGCAGAGACTCGTTGCACAAGGGACTTCGGGAGTGTGTGCGATGGATGTGGCAACGGGGAAAGAGGAAGGGGATGCCGGCCGTTTCGCCAGGGCCGACGAGATGTTCACGCGGGCATGGCGCAACGCTCTGCCGGATCTGCGCCGGCGTGCGTTGCGGCTGGCCAACGGTCGCCTGGATGCCGCGGAAGACCTGCTGTCGGATACCGCGGTGAAGGCGCTGCTGTTCATGCGCCGCTCGCCGGAGGCGATGACCGATCCGCAGGGATTCCTGTTCGTGGTGTTGCGCCACGTGTTTCTGGACGCGGTCAGGCGTCGCCGCAGCGGCGAGCCGCTGGACCGGCAACACGAGGCGCACGACGTGGACACCGTGGCCGACCAGGGCATGACCGCGCTGCAGCGCGCCGAGTTGAGCGATCAGATGGAGCGCGTGGTCGCCGCGGTGGCGGCGCTGACCCGCGAACAGCGGCGCCTGTTCGGCTACCGCTTCGTCGAGGAATTGCCGTATCCGGTGATCGCCAATCTGCTCAGCATCAACCAGCCGCTGGTGCGCAAGCGCGTGGAGTTGTTGCGCAAGCGCCTGCGCCTCGCGCTGGTGGCGGAGTGAGCGCGCGCGGCCAGGGTTTCACAAACCGCCCACGGCGGCGTTTTCATTCAACGCCGGGCCGGCGCGGGCTGCGGCATCGCGGGCACTGCGGCTGACCCACGGCTCCGTCCGTGACGACCGCAGCGCCTCCCGGCAGGCGACTTACGAAGGAACAGGTTCATGGCAGACAACACGCTCGTCAATTCGCAGATCACCGATGCGGTCACCCAGACCAACGTCAAGGTGGTGGCCGAGGCGCCCGCCCAGGCGATCGCCTCGCTGTACCAGGTCTCCAGTCACTCCACCGGGCTGGCGTTGCAGAACGCGGTGTACAGCCAACAGGCGCTCAACCAGATCTCCACCGCGGTGGTGTCCAAGGCGGTGGCGCTGATCATGGCGATCGGCGAGAAGTGACGCGGCCCGCATAGCGCCGGGCGCTGCCGCGGCGTCGTTTCATCCTTCAGGAGAGTGGCATGTGGCCTTTCAACAGCAAGACCAACCCGCCGCCAGCGGCCGCCGCAGCGCCAGCGCCCGCGGTAGCATCGCCGGCGCCGGGTGCTGCGACGGTACCCGACGCACCGGTGGCGAGCGCTGCGGCGGCAGACGGGCCCGTGCCGACAGCGGACGGCGCGGCGCCATCGGCCCCCGCATCCGCGCCCGCGCCCACCGTTACCGCTGCCGCTGAGGCGGTGCCTGCCAGTGTACCGACGGCTGCGCCGACGGGAAGCGCTGGCGGCACCGAGGCAGGCAGTCCCGATGCGGCATCCGCATCAACCGCCACCGACGCCGCGGCGGCCAGTGCCGGCGGCGCTGCGGCGGCCCCGCCCAGCGATGGCGATGCTGCGTCGCCTTCGCCTTCGCCTTCGCCTTCGCCGGCAGCACCGACCTCGCCTCCGCCGCCACCTCCGCCTCCACCGCCACCCTCAATGCTGAGGACGCTCAACGCACGCATGATGGATCAGGCGGCTGCAGCGACACCGGCCAGCGACGCGCTCAACAGCAAGATCGTGCAGGCGGTGCGGCTCACCAATGCCGAAACGATGGCGTACGCGCCGTCGCAGATCGTGATCGGTTCGGACATGCTGATCAGCCAGGCGGCCGGCCTGGTCGCGCAGTCCGCGGCGGTCTATTTCGACGGCGTCAGCAAGATGGCGCTGGCCAGCCAGGGCGTGCTGATCAAGCAGATGACCGAGAACCTGGCCGAGAACAAGCTCGAGCAGGCCGCCGAGGATGCCCTGGGCGTGCTGGCGACCGATGTGCTGGTCGGCGCGGCGGCGGCGGTGGCGGCCGCGGCCGGCGCGCTGGAAGCGGAGTCGGCCAGTTTCGCCATCGACAAGATCGACCAGAGCATCGCCAAGTACGCCGACCTGATGCGCGGGCGCAAGTCGGCCAGCAGCTGAGCGCGCGCACCGCGCGAGACACCCGCCATCGGGAGCGATCATGCAGGACACCCCAGAATCCGAACTCGATCCGTTGTACGGCTTCGCCCAGCGCTGGCTGGGGCGCGAGCTGAGCCCGGTCGAACGCGTGCAGTTGCAGGCCTTCGCGCAGTCGGCCACTGCCGCGCAGAGCAAGCCGTCGGCCAAGGCGCGGGAGATGTCGAAATCGCTGATCGACGCGGAGCGCCAGCGCGTGGACGGCTTGATCGCGCAGATGATGCACGGCATGCAGGACGCCGCGCGCGGCGTCGAGCTGGCCGACGGCGCCAGCGGCCACGCGGTGCTCGATGCGGTCGCCGCCGCGCCGTCGCTGGACGCGTTGCGTCCGGGCCGGCTGCGCCCGCTGCAGAGCGGCGAGACCAGCGGCAACCAGCTGCTGGTGGCGCAGATCGCCGATCGCCTGGGCAACCTGGTGCGCAAGGAAGTGCAGGCCTGCTTCGATCGCGAGTTCGGCAACCTGGCGCAACAGATGCAGACGGTGGTGGACGCGGCGCGCGCGGTCGGATTGGTCGATGCGCCGCCGTCGGCGGAGGCGGGCGAAAGTACCCCGGCAACGCCCGCTTCGGGCTGATCCATCCGAACGCGCATGGCCGTGCATGTCCGCTTCGTCGGCGGATGTGCGCGGCCGTGCGTGTTTGCGTATCTGCGGTGTGGCGGTGCGGTGATGCGGCGGCGGCAATGCTGCGGTATGTGCTGCGCAATTCATGCCGGATGCGCCTGCGCACATAGCTGCCGCAGCAGTGGCGATACGGCGATGGGACCGATCGATGACGCACAGGTCGGCATTGCATGGGCTACCGAATGCGATCCCTCGGTAGCCGTCTGTGGGGCATCGCATGCGCCTGTAGTAGGCAGCCGCTGCCATGACGCCAAGCGCACGTGGCGATACCCGCCGTCGCGAGACAGGCGATGCAGCGGCAAGGGCGGCGGTACCGCAGGCCATGCAGTTCGCTCGCGCTAGCGCCGCCGTCGCCGTCGCCGATCCGGCGCGACGGCGCAGGTGTTTGCCGGCGACCCTGCCGGCCTTCGCCAAACCCGGTGGAACAGCGAGACAAGTGCGGCGCCTGGTTTCACAGTCCGTGCACTGCGCCGTTTTCAGTGATCGTACGGCGTGGGCCGTACGCCAACCCAGGAGCGAACACATGGCATTTCCAACCGCCGTCAACGACCAGATCACCGATGCGGTCACCCAGTCCAACGTCAAGGTCATCGGCGAAGCGCCGGCCTTTGCGATGGCGTCGATCTACCAGAGCATGGCGCACTCGACCGGCATCCTGTTCGAGAACGCCGTCTCGGCGCAGCAGCAGCAGAACACGCTGGCGCAGGCCGCGGCCAACCAGGGCGTGATGCAGATCTACAGCCTGGATACCACCGCCGCCGCCGGCGCCACCGAGAAGGTCGCGCAGACCGGTGTCTCCGACAACCTCACCAGCCTGCTGACCGTGCTCAACGCGTTCAAGTAAGCGTCGGCCCGCTTGCCGTCGCCATAGCGCGGCGACGGTAGCGCGGGGCGCGAGTCTGCTATTCCTTTCCTATCGAGGAGCGTTTCATGGCTTATCCCACCGCAGTCAACAACCAGATCACCGATGCCGTCACCCAGTCCAACGTCAAGGTCATCGGCGAGGCGCCGGCCTTCGCCATGGGCTCGATCTACCAGAGCCTGGCGCATTCCAGCGGCATCCTGTACGAGAACGCGGTCGCTTCCCAGCAGCAGCAGAACACGCTGGCGCAGGCGGCCAACAACCAGGGCGTGATGCAGATCTACAGCCTGGACACCACCGCCGCGGCGGGGGCGTCGGAGAAGATCGCGCAGACCGGCGTGTCCGACAACCTCACCAGCCTGATGACCGTGCTGCAGGCGTTCAAGGGCGGCGGCGTCGCGGGTTTGAACAACCCCTGACGCCGGCGCGTCCAGGACGGCGCCACGACGCGGTCGCGCCGTTCCTTTGCCGGTCTCGTCCACTTCGGTCCGCAGGCGTGCGGATCGGAGCGGCGATGCCGCCGCGGCGCGTACCGCGCCGCCTTCCACCACGCCCTGCCCTCGACCGGTGCGCGCCTTGGCTGCCCGCCGCGGCAGGATGCGTTCGACGCCAGGCGTTGCGCAATGCGGCGCCTGAGAAGGGGGAGTATGGACTTTCCTGCAGTGGCCACCCTGGAGGCCTCAGACATCGTCGCTGCGGCCCATGTCGGCAACGACCTGCAAACGCCCGCGGCCCATACCGGCCATCGGACACTGCTGGAGCGCTCGATGCTGTTCCACGACCTGCCTGCCGCGTTGCTCGACCACCTGCTCGCACATGCCAGCGAATGCGATCTGGCGCCGGGCAGCGTGCTGTTCTTCAAGCACGACCCGAGCAGCTTCGTCGGCGTGGTGGTGCGCGGGCGCCTGTACAAGGTGCTGTATGGCGCGGACGGACAGGAACTGATCGTCGGCACCATCGAGCCGGGCGGCCTGGTGGACGAAGCCGCGCTGCTCGAGCCGCACGGGCGCAGCTTCACCGCGATCGCATTCGGCGCCAGCACCGTGCTCAAGCTGTCGCGCCGGCACTTCGCGCCCCTGATGGAATCGCCGTTGCTGCAGCAGCGCATCGAAGCGCTGCTGCGCGTGCGCCTGCGACAGGCCCTGGACAGCCTGGAAAGCATGTGCCTGCACCGGCTGGAAGTGCGCCTGGCGCGCTACGTACTGCGCCAGCTGGAGGTGCAGGAGTGGCAGCGCGGCGGCAGCTGCGCGATCGTGCTGCCGCCCAACCAGAGCATCCTGGCGGCGATGCTCAACGTCAGCCGCTCCAAGCTCAATGCCCAGCTGCAGCAATGGAAGCGCAACGGCCTGGTCAGCCGCCGCCGCAACCTGCTGCGCATCCACGACCTCGACGCGCTGTGCGCCAAGGCCTACCTGCACGCCAACGCACCGCTGCGCACGCTGGCCTGGCACGGCGAGGACGGACTGCGACCGGCGCCGTGCCTGCCGTTGCTGCCTTGCAGCTCCGGCTAACGCACACCCGATTCCGCAATGCCCCTGTAGGAGCGGCTTCAGCCGCGACAGGATGTTCCCGGAACACGGATGACAACCGCGATGCGCAAGCATGGTTACCTGTTCTTCGGCACCCCTCGCACCGCCCAGGAGAGCACCGGATAAGAAAAATCCCCGAGTAGGGTGCGTCATTTCGCAATATGACCCGAGCGCGCAGGCTTCTCCCTCATCCCGAAAGCAAGGCGCAATACGGCAAACCTCCGCAGGCACCCCTCGTAAAGCACAAGGCACGCGCCCATGCTGAGAAGCAGGATGGCGAAGTATTTCATCCACGGGCCCCACGCGCATTGGATGACGTAATAGCCGATCGCGACAATGATCGTCTGATGCATGATGTAGAACGGATAGCTGGCGTCCTTCGCCCAGGCAAGGACGCGGTTCGTGCGGGAGAGATAGCGGTAGCCGTAGCCGAGGAACACCATGAGCCATAGCCAGGTGAAGAGATTGGAGCCGACCCTGTCGATCAGCGAGTCGTGCAGGATGATGCCCGTGGTGAACAGCGAGATCAGCAGGAAGAACGCCACCAGTCCCATGACGAGCGACCATCGGCGGAAATCGGATAGCCACTTCCAGACGCCGGGCATGGAGGCCATGAAGTATCCGTACGCCGTCAGCAGCAAGTAATGGTTGAAGATGTACCAATCGCTGACGAGATTGTGCGTCTCCGGGAACCGCAGTTTCAGCAGGGCTTCGTTGATGCCCAGCGGGATCCCCAGCAGGAAAAGCCATTTTCCCGGCGCAATGTGTTTTGCGGTTCGCTTCCACCACAGCATTGCGGGGAGCAGCAACACCACGTACACGTACAGGTAAAGAATGAACCACAGGTGGTGCCAGCTGAAATCGCCGGCCGGATAGAAATGGAATTGCAGAACGCGCGTCAGGTAGAAATCCAGATAGCTGCCAGTCCATTGTCCATGCAGCAGCCGCTCGTAGTAGATCTGCGGCGGGACGACCAGGAACATGCCCACGATCAGGGGCAGTAGCAGCTTTTGCGTCCGTTCTCGCAGGAACAGCCCGGTACTGCGCCGCTGCAGCGCGAACCACATGCCGGCCCCGGCAACGACGAACAGCAGCGGCATGCGCAAACGATGGGCGATATCCATCGGCCACTCGAGAGAGGGAATGGTCTGGCTGTTGACGACATGCCAGCCCCAGCCGACGAAGATCATCCCCGTATGGAAGAAGAACAGCACGAAGATGGCGATGACGCGTAACCAGTCCAGGAAGTCGTAGCGTTCCTGCGGTTGTGTGGTGGCAAGCATCGGTTGGGTCTCCCGTATCCGCGATATCGGGGAGCCTGAGCGATCGGCAGCTGGCCAGCAGCGGATTTGGGGTGGGCGGAGGCCGGCCGTGGCGAGGCGGACGCTACCAGCCCATGCGCGCGAACAAGGCTTCGCGATACCGCCGGCTGAGCCGCAAGGTGCGGCCGTTGCGGAGATGGAGTTCGTAGTCGCCCTTGAACAGCGGCGTGAGCGATCCGATGCAGGCGACGTTCGCCGCGGCCGACCGATGGATGCGGACGAAGCGCTGTTCGCCCAGCTGCGCCAGCAGATCCTGCAGGGTCCTGCGCATCAGGTAGGTACGCGCGGCGGTATGCACATGCACGTAGTTGTCGTCGGCTTCCAGCCACTCGATCGATGCGGTTTCGATCAGGTGCAGCCGTTCGCCATCGGGCACGAGCAGGCGCTCGCACTCCGGCGCGCCTGCCCGCCCGATCGCGACCGCCGCCGCGCCGGACTCATGCGCGTCCAGCCGCTCGCGCACGCGTTGCACGGTGCGCGCGAGCCGATCCCGGTCGTAGGGCTTGAGCAGGTAGTCGATCGCGTTGAGGTCGAACGCCTTTACGGCATGCGCATCGAAGGCGGTCACGAACACGATCAGCGGCGCGCTCGAGGGGTCGAGCTGCGCCGCGACCTGCAGTCCCGACAGCGTCGGCATACGCACATCGAGAAACGCCACGTGCGGCCGGAGTTGCCTGATGCAGTGCGCTGCCGACAATCCGTCCCCGGCCGACCCGACCACGGCGACGCCCGGTTGCTCCGCCAGCCAGCGTTCGAGCTTCTCGCGCGCGGGCGCCTCGTCGTCGGCGATCACGGCGCGGATCATCGCGTGGCCTCCGCCAGCGGGATCGAGACGCGCGCGGCGACACCGCCACCTTCGTTGCGGACGACCAGGGACGCAGCATCGCCATAAATGATGCCTAGCCGCTCCCGGCAGTTGCGCAATCCCAACCCGTCATGCATCTCCAGCGCCGGCAGCATGGAGCCAGAATTGCGCACTTCGATTTCCAGCGAGCCGCCTTCATGCCGCGCACTGATCGTGATGTCCACGCACGACAACGTGGGCTCGACGGCGTGTTTGAACGCATTCTCCAGCAAGGGTTGCAGCAGGAGCGCGGGAACGCTGGCATCGAGCAGTGCGGCATCGACCCGCCACGTCAGGGTCACCCGATCCCGGAACCGCTCGCGCATGATGTCCGCGTATAGCTCGAGCGTGCGCAGCTCCGCAGCGAGCGGTGTCATCGCGTTCTCGACTGTCCCAAGGCTGGTGCGCAGCAGGTCGCCGAGCGCCGCCAACAGACGGTCGGCCCGCGCCACGTCCATATGCATCACCGAAGAGACGGTATTGAGTGCGTTGAACAGGAAGTGCGGCCGCAGCTGACCCTGAAGGTGCGCCAGCTGCGCCTCGGCCAGCGCCTTCTGCGTTTGCAGCAGGCGATTGCGCTGCAGTTGCCACTGGTCATTGGACTCGAGTCCAAACAGGATCCCCAGCCATAGGCCTACGAACACGCTCAGCTTGGCGGTCTCGTACACGAACAGGTAGCGCCAGCTCGGGTGCGCGTAGGTGAGGCCCACTGCGGCATAGACACCATGCCGTATCGCATACACCGCCACGATGAAGGTGACGGCGACCACCGGCAACCAGCGCAGGTAGCGGCCGAACCAGGTCAGGGGCTTGTCCAGAGAAGGCGCGTGGCGTCCACGCACCCGGAACGCAAGCCAGAGCCATCCGGTCGCGACCAGCGCGGAACTTCCTTCCCACAGCACCGGCTCCCACCAGCGGGTGAGCGGATTGCGCAGACCTTCCTGCAGGGCAACGCCGATCATCAGCAGACAGAATCCGGTCCACAACACGATCAAGGCATTCCGGGTGAGCATCGCGCCGCTGGCGGCGTCGACGCCTGCCAGCGATGGATGAGATGGCGCGTTCATGTCGGCAAGTGTAGCCACGGCGCTAGGCGCGGGCGCGCCTATGTGGCAAGCGGGACCTGCATGGGGCAAGTGGGGCGTGACGGGGGGCGATGCATCCAGGCTGTTGCCAGGTCTGAGCAACGGGCCAGTGGTTTGGTGTCTAGTTGACTGGCTCTGGGGGCGCGTTACGCAAACAACTCCACCGCAGCATCGCTCCACGCATGCCCATGCAATCCCCACGGGCTGTCCTCCGGCGCCGGCGGGAACCCTGTCCGGCAATAGCCGCGCTTGGCTTCGAAATCGAAGATCGCATGCGGATAGCCGTTGATCAGCAGTACCACCTTCTTGCTGTCCTGGGACCAGCCGATCTTCACTTCGGAAGGCGTCTCCCGGTCGGCGACGTCGGCAGCGTTGTAGATGTGCAGCGCATTCTGGATCGGGTTGTCATCCGCCGACGGGTCGACCGCATAGAAATAGCCGGTGTCGCCGTCGTCCTCGAAGACGGCGACGAACGGCTCCTCGGGCGCTTGCGCCTCGACGACCAGGGCGGTACCGACGAGCAATTCGCTTTCGGCAGTGAGGGTGATGGGCATGTTCGTTCGCTCGGCTGCTGGATAGGTCGGCGCTGTCGCTCAGCGCCTGTAGGTCATTACACCACCGGTCCCCCACGGCCGGGGACGTCTTGATTGCGCTGCGTCGCTTCCTGCGCAAGCTGCTGTTCCTGGTGCTTGTTGAATGCCAGCGATTGCTGCGAAGTTTCCTGCAGCGAGGGGACGGGGTCGTTGGTGTTGACCGAAGCCCTGAACCCCGGCGTGGTCCCCGTCACCCACAACGTGTCCCCCGCCAGGCGCACGCCATCGATCTTGCTGGCGTCGGTCATGCCTTCCTTTTTGCTCAGCAGCATGGCGTGGGCGACATGGTCGTCTGCGATATGTGCCGGCGTGCCATCCCTGAGCTTCGCGAAGAGCGCCTGATCGTTCGGGGGCAGTTGCCCGAGCGGCGATGCCTGCCTGTCGGCGTGCTCGATAGCGGTTGCCATCGGCGAGCCTTGCGCCGGCAAGGAGGCATGTGGCACGGGTTCCGCTGGTTTGGTCCCGCTTTGGATCGCCGAGCCTTTGCCTTCCAGTGCAGGCGTTTCTGCTTGCTTGATGTCTTCCGCGGTGGTGATCGCTTTGGGCACCATCTTGCTGTCGGACAGGAAGCCGTCGCGGCCATCGTCCATCATCGTCACGATCGCGCTGTCCGGCCCCGGGCGACCGGTCTTGGGATCGGGCTGCAGCATCAGGGAATACGGCTTGCCGGCATCCAGGCCGTCGTGGGCGTGAGTGCGGGAGACGGCGGCCGTGGCGGCGTCGATCTCCGCTTCGGTTCGCGCAATCCCGGCGCTGGCATAGGCGCTGGCCACCATGCCGCGCATCGTCGTGGCTTTCGGCAGCGTCGGATTGGCCTGCGCTTCGGCGGCCATGGCGGCGTATTCCTGCAAACCGGCCAGCTGGCTGCGATGCACTTCGTTCAATTCGTCGCGGACGTTGCCCTGGGCCTGGTTGGTGCCGTAGATCATGCCCGGCGTCGTCCATTCGCCATTGGCGCCACGGGTGTAGGTGTGGCCATCGGACGCCTGCAGGGCGTCCGTCTGCGCGCTGGCGTGCTTCACTGCGGCCGGCATGTCGCCGTGCTGGTGCCAGCCGAACTGGTTGTAGGCCACCTGGTAGCGGCCGGCGATCGCAGCCGGCGTGTTGGCCGCGTTCTGGGCGATGATCAATTTCGAGGCCTGCTCCAGTTCGGCCGCGCGTTGCGGGGTGGCGATTTCGGCATGGGTGACCTTCATGCCGTGCTCGATGTATTGGTCGACGACCGTCCGCGACCAGGTGTGGGTCTGCGGGTCGCGGGTCCAGTGGCCTTCCCCGTCCAGGCTGGGAGCTTCCCCCTTGCCCGATGGGATGGAGTAGGGATTCTGCGGCTGCGACAGATTCGCCAGTCCCAATTCGTAGGACGCGTTGGCGGACTTGTAGTTCAGTTGGTTGGCCAGCACGTCGCCGGCCACATATCTGACCTTGCTGTAGGTGGCGCTTTCGTTTTCCGGCGATGCCGTGGTCGTGGCCTTGATCTGCTGCGTCTCCGCCACCCGTGACCAGGTACCTTTCGGATCGTTGGGATCGCGGCTCCATTCGTTGCCGTCCCGGTCCTTCTGGGTGAAGACGCTGTCGATATCCTTCTGCTGCGCCCATTTCTCGCCGAGGAAGGCACCGCCGACGCCACCGGCCACGCCGCCGATCGCCGACGTGACGAGGGCGCCCGGGCCGCTCGGCGAGCCGCCCGCCAGGCCATATCCGGCGCCCGCCAGGAAGCCGACGGCGATGCCGCCACCGATGCCGCCGACGTTGCGACCGATGAAATGGGTCTTGGCCGACTCGGCGCCTGTCGCGTTGCCCTGCGCCTCCAGCTTCACCACTTGATGGCCGGTGGTGGAGAAGTCGTATGCCAGTGCGGCCACCGCGATCACGGTTCCGCCTTTCGCCAGCATGCCGGGACGCAGGCCTTTGGACGCCGCCGCCGCTTCACCGGTGATGGCCGCCTCTCCCAGCGACGCCGCAGGTGCCCCGAATCCGGTGGGCGCACGGGTCAGGCCCGCGTTTGCCAGTTCGGCGGCGGGCGGGAATTTGGCGGCATCTGCGCCGAGGGTGGCGGCGGCCTCCTGCGAGAGCGAGACCTTGGTGACCTTCGGTCCCACGTTGTCAGGCGACACAAAAATGCCCTTGGGCACTGCCTCGATGAACTGCGCCTGCACCTTGGGCAACACGGCATCGGCGCCACCTTGGGCGTAGAGCGCTTTCAGTTCGCTTACCGGCTGCCCGCCCAGGGTTCTGACGTTGGGGTTCTCCAACACGACGGGCAGTTCCACCTTGCCGAAGACACGTTCGATGTTGGCATTGGTGGCGACTACCTTGATGTCGCCGCGCAGCGAGCCTGCGAATTCGTTGGAGGCTTCGCCCCATAAACAGCCTTCAAGCGAGGTGGCGCTTTTAGCGACGGCCTTTGGATCGCCAAAAAGAAACTTCGTGGCCGATTCTCGGGCTTGGGCGAGGTCTTGCCCCTGTCCTACGAAGACACGTTCCGCCGCTCTGCGAATTTCGCTTGTGACTTCAGAATCTGCGAGAAATTGCGCCCGTGGCGTATTGTTAATGACGGGTAAGCCAGTCTTGCTCGACAGCTCCAATGCGATCGCCTCAGACGGTACCTCGCCGACCTGTCGGCTATAGAGAATTCCTCCTTCGCCTATCGCTTTGGCAGGGTACTGACGTGCGACGGCCTGGATTTCTTCCAGCGAGGCCGCTTTTCTGATTTGTTCGATTTGCCTGGTGTAGTCATCGCTCATGACGCGACCACATCATCCGTGACTAGAATCCAGCCATCCCTGAAGATAACCTGGCCCATAAAGTGGGCGGTTGGGTATTCCGTCAATATGGATGGTCTATTCGGAAACTTAGTGCCAGCAGCGATCAGTTGAACGATCAGTGCCTGAATGGTGTTGACTTGAGCTTGCGAGAAGATCTGACATCCATCCAGCATCGGCATTCCGAGAGATTTTTCGCTGCCGTAGCCGAAGGACACCACTTCAATGTTGTAGTCATTGTTGTTGGGCAGGAAGGCTGTTTGGATTTCTCCAAAAAATTCAATGCCATCCACCTCGACAGCGAATGTCTCGTGACCGAGCTCGTCGACGCCCCGGACTAGGCCCGAAAATCGTGCTCGCCCTTCGGGAAACTGTACCCAGGCGAAGGTGGGGTGGTCATGCAGATCCATGTCGGTTGCTCCCTGTTAGATGATCGGAAATTCCGGCTTCCTGCGGCAGATTGTCCAGCAGCGGCGCCAGGGTAGGCAATCGCTTCGCGATCGGGTTGCGAGCACTACTCTACAAGCCTCTAGCGCCTTCCGCCATCAGCGATCAGGATGAAGATCCATGGCGGTACAGGCCGCCTGAAGGTCACGGCTCGGTGCTGGCAGGCTCTAACGCCAAGACGCCATGGTGGGGATAAGTGCCGGGGTCTGGGTGATCTGTGCTCGGGTAGATGGGCCCCAAAGCACGATCACGCGCAGATGGGGGCATCGACGTAGAAATGGCGGATGTCGCCGTCATCCCCAAGACGGCGGTGAAGAGTCCTGAGAGCTTGCGCCTCGATGACCAGGGATGTGCCCGCGATCGATTCGCTTTCGGCGTTGCGGGCGACTGGTGTGTTTATGGTCTCAAGCCGTTGGAGCCGCCATCACTCGTGACGCGACGCGTCATCCGCGGCCAGCACCCAGTTTTCACCGAACATGACTTCGCCCATGAAGTGGGCATGGGGATATTCCGTGAGCACATGCGGTCTGTACGCAAATTGTCTGCCGGCGGCGATCAATTGAACGATCAGCGTCTGGATGGTGCTGGTTTCCGCTTTCGTGAAGGTCTGGCATGCCGTTGGCGGCATGCCAACGTAGCCGTCGCTGCCATAGCCAAATGAAACGACTTCCACGTTGTAGTCGTTGCCATTCGGTAGAAACGCTTTTCGGATTTCTCCAAAGTACTCTTCGCCACGGACCTCGATGGCAAAGGTTTCATGGCGCTGCTCATCCATGATGCCGCGTACGCCGCCTGAGAACCTTGCACGCCCCTCGGGGAACTGCATCCAATCGAAGGTGCGGTGATTGTACGAGTCCAATGCCTGTTGCTCCTTGCCGTAATCAAAGTCCCAGTGTCTTTCCCGATTGTCTAGCGGCGATAGCCGTACATGCAATCGTTTGTTGAATAGCTGACTAGCTTTGCTTTATGACGCAGTGGCCACGCTCACCTCCAGTTCGCTGTCGCGCACTTGCACGCGCAACGTACTGCCGATGGTGAAGCACAGTTCCTTCATCCAATGGCCGTCCGGGCGTAGCGCGGGCAGCCGCTTGCGGTTGGCGGAGCAGCAACAGCCGATACAGCGCTGCTGCGGCGGGCGTGGGTGGCGGGGCGCACGCGATGCACGGGCAAGATCGGCGGCATCGGCGGCGGCGATTCCTGCACGTGGCCGGCCAAGGGGAGGGGGCTGGGGATCAATTGCCTCCGTCCCCTTTTGTTCTATAGCCGGTCACCACCTCGCCTGGGTCGACTGGCCTCAACTCACCGCAGTAGGCCGACCACGAAGTCCAGCAGCGCCCGCGTCTTGGCCGGGACGTGGTGCCTGGTGGGGTAGTAGGCGTGCAGTGGAAAGCGCTCGTCCTGCCAATCAGGGAACAAGGGCACGAGCTTGTTGCCGGCGAGGTAGCTCTCGGCGCCCAGTTCGAACAGCTGGGCGATGCCGTGGCCAGCCAGGCAGGTGCTGTAGAGGGTGCCGGCATCGTTGACAGTCAAGGCGCCACGGGCCGCGACGGTGAGCTTTCGTCGGCGCTGGTGGAACTCCCAGGGGAATGGCCGACCAGTGATCGAGTCACGAAACAGGATGCACCGGTGGTGACCTGTCTCGAGTTCGCGAGGATCGGTCGGCCGGCCGTAGCGTCGGAGATAGGACGGCGACGCGACGGTCAACACCCGTGTATCGAGCAATTTGCGGGACACCAACGACGAGGGTTGCGGAAAACCAAAACGGATCGCCAGGTCGAACCCGTCGGTCACCATGTCGCCAAGGTCGTCCCGGCTGCGCAGTTCCACCTCGAGACCCGGATGACTGTCTAGAAAGGTGCCCAGCATGGGGCCAAGGATCAGCCGGGAAAAGAATGGGTCGATATTGACGCGCAGCCGACCGCGTACCGCGGCAGTGCCCCCCGCGGCGCTGCTGGTGGCCTCTTCGAGCGCGCCGACCAGTGGCATGACCTGCTCGTAGAAACGGCGCCCCTCGTCCGTCAAACGCACGGACCGGGTACTGCGCTCGAAGACACGGATGCCTAGCCTGCTTTCGAGCCGCGCCACGGCCCGGCTGACGCCGGATTGGGACATGTCGAGTGCTTCCCCGGCCCGGCTGAAGCTGGCCATGTCGACGACGGCTGCCATGACGTCGAGGCCTTCGAGCAGTTGCGGGTCGAACATTGCCATTGATGACTGCCGCGCATGAACAAGATGCCTCCCATGCTATCGCCTTTCGCGGAGCACGTACTCAGACTTCCGGTCAACGCTACGCACCCCGCGTGGCATCAGGAGAACCCCATGTTTGTCATCACCGGAGTGACCGGCCAGGTCGGTGGTCGGATCGCCAGAGCGTTGCTGGCCGAAGGCGTTTCCGTGCGCGCCGTTCTGCGGGATGCGGCCAAGACATCGACGTGGGCCGGTCTCGGTTGCGAGACGGCATTGGCCGCGATGGACGACGCCGCGGCGTTGGCGGACGCATTCGCCGGGGCCGAAGCCGTGTTCGTGCTCTTGCCGCCCGTGTTCGATCCGGCGCCGGGCTACGCCGAAACCCGGGCCAATGTCGCAGCGCTGGTCACGGCGCTGCAGCAGGGACGGCCGCAGCGTGTGGTGGCGCTTTCCACCATCGGCGCCCAGGCGACGCAAGACAGTCTGCTGACCCAGTTGCAGATCATGGAACGCGCCTTTGAAGCGCTGCCCATGCCGGTCGCCTTTCTGCGCGCCGCGTGGTTCATGGAGAACACCGCGTGGGACATCGACGGTGCGCGCGCGCTTGGTGTCGTGTCGAGCTTCCTGCAGCCGCTGGACAAGCCGGTGCCCATGGTGGCGACGGCAGACGTAGCCGCGACGGCGGTTCGGATGCTGCGCGAGGTGTGGGAAGGAGACCGGGTGGTCGAGTTGGAAGGGCCGCACCGCATCACGCCGTTGGCCCTGGCCGCCGCCTTGGGCCGGGTGCTCGGGCGCGATGTCGTGGCGCAGCCGGTACCGCGGGCGACCTGGGACGCGCTTTTCCGCTCACAAGGCATGGCCAACCCGGAGCCGCGCATCCGGATGCTGGACGGTTTCAACGATGGCTGGATCGAATTCGAAGCCGGCTGTGAGGCATCGCTGAAGGGCACGACGGAACTCGAGACGGTGTTGCGAGGCCTTGTGGCCCCGGCGAACGCCTGATGCGCCAGAGCCTCTCTGGAAACCAAACGGAGTCGATGCAATGGGCAGTCTGAGCATGCAGGGTGTGGAGATCCCCTGGTAGAAAGCGCGCTGGCGCTGGCTATCGGCCTATCGACTGTAACCGGGTCAGGTTCGCCTAGGAAGTCAGCCTGACCCCGCTTTTGTCCCAGCATCGACCCGAGCCGTGGCGAGCGCGTGTTCCGTAGTGCTGCGGATGCGCTGTGCGCGGGATGGCAGCCGGCAACGCGCTGCGTCCTTTGGGCGTCGTCGCAGAAGCAACTGCACAATGGCGAGGTCGCGTGCCGGCTTTTTGTCTGCCCAGGCCGGCGATCGGCAACCCCTATGCCCGATGCGCGAACGAGTGCTCTAATGCCGGAGCCGCCATTGGCTTACCGTCCCGGAGCAAACACCTTGAACGCCCATCGATTTTTGGTTGCCGCGTTGTCCGCTTGCCTGTCGGCGTTGCCTACGCTCGCCGTCGCCGCGACGCAGGCGCCCGTCGCCCCGGCGAAAGTGATGATGCTTGGCTCGTTCCACTTCGAAAATCCTGGGCGGGACATGGTGAAGTTCAAGGTCTCCGACGTCATGTCGAAAGACAACCAGGCCTACCTCGCGGGCCTTGCCGCGCGGCTCGCCGCGTTCCATCCCACCGATGTCCTGGTGGAATGCGAGCCGTCCGAGCAGGCGAACTACGACGCTGCGTTTGCCCGCTACCGCGACGGTCAGTCGACCCTGCCGAATAACGAAATCCACCAGATCGGCTTCCGCGTCGCCAAAGCCTCAGGGATTGCGGGAGTGACGTGCTTCGACGAAGGCCAAGTAGGCTGGGACTCCGATCCGATGTTCGATTACATCAAGGCGCACGACCCGGCCATGCAGGTGACGATGGATGCCACGTTCAAGAATCTCTCCGCGCGCGCCGATCGCGAGCAATCGACGTTGCCGCTGCACGAGCTGCTGCGCCTGACGAACGATCCCGCGCGCGACCGCGAAAACAAGAATCTCTACATCAGCACCAATGCCGTGGATGCCGGTGGCAGCTTTGCCGGTGCCGACGCTGCGGCCAGTTGGTGGCACCGCAACTTCCGCATGTATGCCAACGTGCAGAAGGCCGCGCAACCCGGCCACCGCGTGCTGGTGATCGCTGGATCCGGCCATACGGCGATCCTCAAGGACCTGTTGGCGATCGACATGCAGCGCACTGCCGAGGACGTGAGCGGGTATCTGGCGCCGTAAGTCGACCTGAGGTTAGGGGTAACAGCGGGGCTCAACAGTGGGGCCAGAAGAAATATGTGCTTTAAATTGATGTTTCCTCTGGCCCCTTTGTTGGCGATGCTCATCGGTGTGGTAACCATGAAGATGCTCCATGCGCGCGCATTTGCGAACCAACGCCGCTGCGCAATGTTGATTGCTAAGAACTAAAGCTGGGGGAAGCTTCAGAATTTGCGCCCTGTTTTCCCAGTTTTAGCCCCGACACCGATCACCGATTTCCAGCCATGACTAAAGTTCTGATCCTCAGTGTAAGCGCCGGCAATGGCCACGTGCGCGCAGCACAGGCGCTTGCTGCCGCCGCACCCTCTCTCGCTTCCCCGTGCACGGCTGTACATATCGACACCATGGCCCATGTGTCAGGGGCGTTCCGCCGTATCTACACGGATTGGTACATCCAGCTCGTGAATCGCGTGCCCGAACTCTGGTCGTATCTGCATCAGCGCAGCGACGTCACGCCGCACCACGCGGCGTCGCAGCGCTTGCGCCGCGGCATCGAGCGACTGAGTACCGGCGCGCTGCTGCGCGAGATTCGAAACGCAAAACCCGATGCTGTGATTTGCACCCACTTCCTGCCGGCCGAGTTGCTGATGCGCGAACGCAGAAACGCTCGTCTCGACTACCCCGTCTGGTTGCAGATCACCGACTACGACCTGCACAACATGTGGCTCGTTCCCGGGATGACCGGCTACCTGGCGGCGAACGAAGAGGTCGCGTTCCGGCTTCGCGCACGCGGCATTCCGGCCGACCGTGTGCACGTCACAGGAATTCCGGTGATGCCAGCATTCTCGAAGCCCGACGCGCCGACGCTGGACCGCGATGCGTGCGCTGCAGCCCTGGGTCTGGATCCATCGCGCTCCACGCTGCTGATGGCGTCAGGCGGCGCTGGCGTTGGCGATCTTGCGAGCATGGTCGAACGTGCACTGGGCATGGCAAGCGATTTCCAGGTGATCGCCGTGGCGGGCCGCAATGCCGAAACGCACGCCAGACTGGCGGCGCTGGCGCTTCGCCATCCGGGTCGGATGATCGCGGTGGGCTTCACCGACGAGATGCACAAGCTCATGGCAGCTGCCGATCTGGTCGTCACCAAGCCCGGCGGCCTCACCGTGTCCGAGTGCCTGGCGCTGGGCAAGCCGATGCTGCTGATCTCGCCGATCCCTGGCCAAGAAGAACACAACGCCGGCTTCCTGATGGAAGAAGGCGCAGCATGGCTGGCCTACGATGCCATTGGCCTTGACTACAAGGTCGAACGGCTGATGGCCGATCGGCCGAAATTGCGAACCATGGCCGCGTGCAGCCTTGCGCTCGGCAAGCCCCAGGCCGCAGCGACGGTACTTCAACGTGTGCTGCAGAGCATGCCGCATGATGCGGGCCGCAGATAGAGCGCCCATCCGCCGCACACTGGTCTACCTGGCTTGGTTACTTGTGATGGCGTTCTTTTTCGCCAAGGTCGAGGTTCAGATCGAGGGGCTGTAACGGGGCCACGTTGAGCCACCCCTGATAACTCGGACACCTGAAAGCGAGGACAATCCTCGCACGGAGGTGTTCGATGCAGAAGCGGC
>NZ_JACSQX010000029.1:0-5758 GCF_014836395.1 Xanthomonas bonasiae | reverse complement strand
GGTATTGACGGCAACAAAAAAGCCGCTATGATGGGCGGCTCGGTTCAGCGAAAAGCCTTCGGGGTTTGAGCGGAACCGGCGGCAAGACCTCCGAAACGAGGTGTTGACGGAAAGAAAAAGTCCGCTATAATGGGCGGCTCGCTACGACGGAAACGTCGCGGTGAAACGGGAAAGGCGCTGAGGCCGGCCCCAATGTTCTTTGACAGTGTGCGCAGGTAACTTGTGAGGGCGCCTGCAGGTGGAAGTATGTCCATCTTGCAGACGTTCGAATCAAGAGCAACAAATCAATTGCTAAGCAAGCGATACGTAAGCTTGGTTTGAACTCTGCATATCAAAGTATTGACCTTCGGGTCTGTAATTTTAAGTGAAGAGTTTGATCCTGGCTCAGAGTGAACGCTGGCGGCAGGCCTAACACATGCAAGTCGAACGGCAGCACAGTGGTAGCAATACCATGGGTGGCGAGTGGCGGACGGGTGAGGAATACATCGGAATCTACCTTTTCGTGGGGGATAACGTAGGGAAACTTACGCTAATACCGCATACGACCTTAGGGTGAAAGCGGAGGACCTTCGGGCTTCGCGCGGATAGATGAGCCGATGTCGGATTAGCTAGTTGGCGGGGTAAAGGCCCACCAAGGCGACGATCCGTAGCTGGTCTGAGAGGATGATCAGCCACACTGGAACTGAGACACGGTCCAGACTCCTACGGGAGGCAGCAGTGGGGAATATTGGACAATGGGCGCAAGCCTGATCCAGCCATGCCGCGTGGGTGAAGAAGGCCTTCGGGTTGTAAAGCCCTTTTGTTGGGAAAGAAAAGCAGTCGGTTAATACCCGATTGTTCTGACGGTACCCAAAGAATAAGCACCGGCTAACTTCGTGCCAGCAGCCGCGGTAATACGAAGGGTGCAAGCGTTACTCGGAATTACTGGGCGTAAAGCGTGCGTAGGTGGTTGTTTAAGTCCGTTGTGAAAGCCCTGGGCTCAACCTGGGAATTGCAGTGGATACTGGGCAACTAGAGTGTGGTAGAGGATGGCGGAATTCCCGGTGTAGCAGTGAAATGCGTAGAGATCGGGAGGAACATCTGTGGCGAAGGCGGCCATCTGGACCAACACTGACACTGAGGCACGAAAGCGTGGGGAGCAAACAGGATTAGATACCCTGGTAGTCCACGCCCTAAACGATGCGAACTGGATGTTGGGTGCAACTTGGCACGCAGTATCGAAGCTAACGCGTTAAGTTCGCCGCCTGGGGAGTACGGTCGCAAGACTGAAACTCAAAGGAATTGACGGGGGCCCGCACAAGCGGTGGAGTATGTGGTTTAATTCGATGCAACGCGAAGAACCTTACCTGGTCTTGACATCCACGGAACTTTCCAGAGATGGATTGGTGCCTTCGGGAACCGTGAGACAGGTGCTGCATGGCTGTCGTCAGCTCGTGTCGTGAGATGTTGGGTTAAGTCCCGCAACGAGCGCAACCCTTGTCCTTAGTTGCCAGCACGTAATGGTGGGAACTCTAAGGAGACCGCCGGTGACAAACCGGAGGAAGGTGGGGATGACGTCAAGTCATCATGGCCCTTACGACCAGGGCTACACACGTACTACAATGGTTAGGACAGAGGGCTGCAAACTCGCGAGAGTAAGCCAATCCCAGAAACCTAATCTCAGTCCGGATTGGAGTCTGCAACTCGACTCCATGAAGTCGGAATCGCTAGTAATCGCAGATCAGCATTGCTGCGGTGAATACGTTCCCGGGCCTTGTACACACCGCCCGTCACACCATGGGAGTTTGTTGCACCAGAAGCAGGTAGCTTAACCTTCGGGAGGGCGCTTGCCACGGTGTGGCCGATGACTGGGGTGAAGTCGTAACAAGGTAGCCGTATCGGAAGGTGCGGCTGGATCACCTCCTTTTGAGCATGACAGCTACGCCTACAGGCGTCCTCACAAGTAACCTGCATTCAGAGAGTTCCGCCACAGGGCGGGGCACCCCGATTTCGGGGCCATAGCTCAGCTGGGAGAGCACCTGCTTTGCAAGCAGGGGGTCGTCGGTTCGATCCCGACTGGCTCCACCACTGAACTGAAGACTTTGGGTCTGTAGCTCAGGTGGTTAGAGCGCACCCCTGATAAGGGTGAGGTCGGTGGTTCGAGTCCTCCCAGACCCACCACTCTGAATGTATAAAGCACACTAAGAATTTAAGATGCGCCAGCACTGAGGCTGGGGTATGTTCTTTTAAAATTTGTGACGTAGCGAGCGTTTGAGATCAAACTATCTTGACGTGTCGTTGTGGCTAAGGCGGGGACCTCGAGTCCCTAGAAATTGAGTCGTTATAGTTCGCGTCCGGGCTTTGTACCCCCGGACTCAGCATAGCTTGGAGGCAACTTCAGGTTATATGGTCAAGCGAATAAGCGCACACGGTGGATGCCTTGGCGGTCAGAGGCGATGAAGGACGTGGCAGCCTGCGAAAAGTGTCGGGGAGCTGGCAACAAGCTTTGATCCGGCAATGTCCGAATGGGGAAACCCACTGCTTCGGCAGTATCCTGCAGTGAATACATAGCTGCTGGAAGCGAACCCGGTGAACTGAAATATCTAAGTAACCGGAGGAAAAGAAATCAACCGAGATTCCCTAAGTAGTGACGAGCGAACGGGGACTAGCCCTTAAGCTGGTATGGTTCTAGAAAAACAACCTGGAAAGGTTGGCCATAGAAGGTGACAGCCCTGTATTTAAAAGGGCCATTCCAGTGAAGACGAGTAGGGCGGGGCACGTGAAACCCTGTCTGAATATGGGGGGACCATCCTCCAAGGCTAAATACTCCTGACCGACCGATAGTGAACCAGTACCGTGAGGGAAAGGCGAAAAGAACCCCGGAGAGGGGAGTGAAATAGATCCTGAAACCGTGTGCGTACAAGCAGTAGGAGCTCGCAAGAGTGACTGCGTACCTTTTGTATAATGGGTCAGCGACTTACTGTTCGTGGCAAGCTTAACCGTATAGGGGAGGCGAAGGGAAACCGAGTCTGATAAGGGCGCATAGTCGCGGGCAGTAGACCCGAAACCGGGTGATCTAGTCATGCCCAGGGTGAAGGTCAGGTAACACTGACTGGAGGCCCGAACCCACTCCCGTTGCAAAGGTAGGGGATGAGGTGTGATTAGGAGTGAAAAGCTAATCGAACCCGGAGATAGCTGGTTCTCCTCGAAAGCTATTTAGGTAGCGCCTCGGACGAATACTGCTGGGGGTAGAGCACTGTTATGGCTAGGGGGTCATCGCGACTTACCAAACCATTGCAAACTCCGAATACCAGTACGTACTATCCGGGAGACACACGGCGGGTGCTAACGTCCGTCGTGAAAAGGGAAACAACCCAGACCCACAGCTAAGGTCCCAAATTCACTGCTAAGTGGAAAACGATGTGGAAAGGCACAGACAGCCAGGAGGTTGGCTTAGAAGCAGCCACCCTTTAAAGAAAGCGTAATAGCTCACTGGTCGAGTCGGTCTGCGCGGAAGATTTAACGGGGCTAAGCAGTGAACCGAAGCTTGGGGTGCATCGCGATAAGCGATGCGCGGTAGAGGAGCGTTCCGTAAGCCGTTGAAGGTGGATTGAGAAGTCTGCTGGAGGTATCGGAAGTGCGAATGCTGACATGAGTAACGATAATGCGGGTGAAAAACCCGCACGCCGAAAGCCCAAGGTTTCCTTGCGCAACGTTAATCGGCGCAGGGTGAGTCGGCCCCTAAGGCGAGGGCGAAAGCCGTAGTCGATGGGAAGCAGGTTAATATTCCTGCACCTCGCGTAAGTGCGATGGAGGGACGGAGAAGGTTAGGTGTACCGGGCGTTGGTTGTCCCGGGGAAAGGCGGTAGGTTTGGATCTTTGGCAAATCCGGGATCCTTTAAGACCGAGCACCGAGACGAGTCTTTTAGACGAAGTCACTGATACCACGCTTCCAGGAAAAGCTCCTAAGCTTCAGCTTACGCAGACCGTACCGTAAACCGACACAGGTGGGTAGGATGAGAATTCTCAGGCGCTTGAGAGAACTCGGGTGAAGGAACTAGGCAACATGGCACCGTAACTTCGGGAGAAGGTGCACCCTTTTTGGTGGCTCATGCGAGCTATAGCTGAAGAGGGTCGCAGAAACCAGGCCGCTGCGACTGTTTATCAAAAACACAGCACTCTGCAAACACGAAAGTGGACGTATAGGGTGTGACGCCTGCCCGGTGCTGGAAGGTTAATTGATGGGGTCAGCCGCAAGGCGAAGCTCTTGATCGAAGCCCCAGTAAACGGCGGCCGTAACTATAACGGTCCTAAGGTAGCGAAATTCCTTGTCGGGTAAGTTCCGACCTGCACGAATGGCGTAACGACAGCGGCGCTGTCTCCACCCGAGACTCAGTGAAATTGAAATCGCTGTGAAGATGCAGCGTTCCCGTGGCAAGACGGAAAGACCCCGTGAACCTTTACTATAGCTTTACACTGAACGTTGAGTTCGTCTGTGTAGGATAGGTGGGAGGCTATGAAACTGTGGCGCTAGCTGCAGTGGAGCCATCCTTGAAATACCACCCTGTCGTGCTTGACGTTCTAACCTAGGTCCGTAATCCGGATCGGGGACCGTGTATGGTGGGTAGTTTGACTGGGGCGGTCTCCTCCTAAAGAGTAACGGAGGAGCACGAAGGTACGCTCAGCGCGGTCGGACATCGCGCACTGTGTGCAAAGGCATAAGCGTGCTTGACTGCAAGATCGACGGATCAAGCAGGTACGAAAGTAGGTCTTAGTGATCCGGTGGTTCTGTATGGAAGGGCCATCGCTCAACGGATAAAAGGTACTCCGGGGATAACAGGCTGATACCGCCCAAGAGTTCATATCGACGGCGGTGTTTGGCACCTCGATGTCGGCTCATCACATCCTGGGGCTGTAGTCGGTCCCAAGGGTATGGCTGTTCGCCATTTAAAGTGGTACGCGAGCTGGGTTCAGAACGTCGTGAGACAGTTCGGTCCCTATCTGCCATGGGCGTTGGAAGTTTGAGAGGGGCTGCTCCTAGTACGAGAGGACCGGAGTGGACGAACCTCTGGTGTTCCGGTTGTCACGCCAGTGGCATTGCCGGGTAGCTATGTTCGGAAGCGATAACCGCTGAAAGCATCTAAGCGGGAAGCGCGCCTCAAGATGAGACTTCCCGGGGCACAAGCCCCCTTAAGGAACCATGTAGACTACGTGGTTGATAGGTCAGGTGTGTAAGTGCAGCAATGCATTGAGCTAACTGATACTAATGATCCGTGCGGCTTGACCATATAACCTCAAGTTGCTTCCTCAAGAAGTAACCCTTAGCACGACACACGTCGATAGCTATCCAAATGCTCGCTACGTCACACCCTATGAGAGGCTGGCGCCAGTTGCCGTCCTTCCTACACCGCACACCCGTGCGCTGTCCGAAGACGCAACCCGGCGACACTCCAACCGTCTCCCTGGTGAAATTAGCGCTGTGGAACCACCCGATCCCATCCCGAACTCGGAAGTGAAACGCAGCTGCGCCGATGGTAGTGTGGCTCAAGCCATGCGAGAGTAGGTCATCGCCAGGGGCTTTACCCCAAATCCCCGTCCGCAAGGACGGGGATTTTTTATTGGCCGCGAGATACACAAACACCACGCTCCTCAGTCCCCCGCCGCGCTCACCACCCCTCCATCCGTCGGGTCCGCGTAGAGCTCCACCCGCTGACCCGCCGCACTGTGCGCACGTGCTTCCCACAACCCGTCCTCGTACTTCAGGTCGTGGACCTGCGTG
>NZ_JACSQX010000028.1:0-7801 GCF_014836395.1 Xanthomonas bonasiae | reverse complement strand
GTGCGCCAGACCCTGGGCGTGGAACTGCCGCTGCGGTGGGTGTTCGAAGCGCCGGTGCTGTCGCAACTGGCGCAGCGTCTGGCGACTGGAGAAGCCGCGCGACTGACCGCGATCGCCGTGGCCGAGCGTCGTACCCACATGCCACTGTCGTTGGCACAGCAACGCTTGTGGTTCCTGACCCAGCTCGACGGCGCCAGCGCCGCCTATCACACGGCGGGCGCATTGCGCTTGACCGGCCGCTTGGACGTGGCGGCGCTGGAGCGCTCCTTGCAACGCGTCGTCGCGCGCCATGAATCGCTGCGCACGCGCTTCGTGCTGGTCGACGGCCAGCCGATGCAACGGGTCGACGCCAGCGCGAGCGTGCGACTGCGCTTCGAGGACCTGCGCGGCGAACACAATCGCGAAGCCTTGCGCACCGCCCGAGGCGAAGCGCTGTACGCGGAACCGTTCGACCTGAGCGCCGATCCGCCGCTTCGGGTGATGCTCATGCAACTGGAGGACGAGGATTACGGATTGTACGTGGTGGTGCATCACATCGTCTCCGACGGTTGGTCGATCGGCGTCATGCTGGAAGAACTCAGTCGCCTGTATACCGCCGAGGTCGAAGGTGCGGCCGATCCCTTGCCGCCGTTGCCGATCCAGTACATCGACTATGCGCAATGGCAACGGCAGTGGCTGGCCGACGGCCAGCTGGAGCGTCAGGTCACGTATTGGCGCGAAGCCCTCGCCGGCGCGCCGACCTTGCTGGAAGTGCCGACCGATCGCCCGCGTCCGCCGTATCAGAGCTTCGCCGGCAGCGCGCTGGACGTCGTACTCGATGCGACCCTGACTGCGCAGCTCAAAGCGCTGAGCCAACGCCACGGCGTCACGCTCTACATGACCCTGCTGGCGAGCTGGGCGGCGCTGCTGAGCCGTCTGTCCGGCCAAGACGAAGTGGTGATCGGCAGCCCGATGGCCGGCCGCAACCGGGCCGAGATCGAGCCGCTGGTCGGCTTCTTCGTCAATACCCTCGCGCTGCGTATCGAACTGGGCGGCGAGCCCACGGTGGCGGAACTGCTGACCCGCACACGCCGTCGCGTACTCGACGCGCAATCGCATCAGGACCTGCCGTTCGACCACGTGGTGGAAGTGACCAAGCCGGTGCGTAGCACCGCGCACACGCCGATCTTCCAGGTGATGCTGGCATGGCAGAACCAGAACGAAGCGCGGCTGTCGATGCCTGGCGTGGCCACCGAGAGCCTGGAACAGGAAGCGAGCAACGCCCAGTTCGAATTGATCCTGAACTTGCGCGAGCAGGGCGAGGAGATCGTCGGCGCGCTGAGCTACATGACGTCCTTGTTTGACGAAACGACAGTCGCACGTTACTTCGGCTATTGGCGGCGTCTGCTGGCCGGCATGACCCAGGATGACACCGCGGCGATGGCGCGCCTGCCGTTGCTCGGCGCCGCCGAACGCCACCGCTTGCTGAATGAGTGGAACGCGACCGAGCGCAGCTATCCAGACACCACCGTGCATGCGCTGTTCGAGGCGCAGGCGCAACGCAGCCCAGATGCGATCGCGCTGAGTTACGAGGACGGCGCCGGAGGCAATGCGCTGAGCTATGCCGAATTGAACCGCCGCGCCAACCGCCTTGCCCATCATCTGATCGCGATGGGCGTGGCCGCGGAGGATCGCATCGCGATCTGCATGGAACGCAGCCTGGACATGGTGGTCGGCCTGCTGGCGATCCTCAAATCCGGCGCGGCCTATGTGCCGATCGATCCTTCGTATCCGCACCATCGTCTGCGCCACATGCTGGACGATTGCGCGCCGAAAGCGGCGCTGAGCCATGGTCAGTTGACGCAGACGATCGCTGCGCTGGCCGCAGCGTCCGAAGCGCCGTTCCCCGTGCTCGATCTCGATCTGATGTCGACGCAGTCGCATAGCGATGCGAATCCGTCGGTCGCGGTGAGCGGGTCGCACCTGGCCTACATGATCTATACCTCGGGTTCGACCGGCCTGCCCAAGGGGGCGATGAACGAACATCGCGGCGTGGTCAATCGTTTGCTGTGGGCGCAGGATCAGTTCGGGCTCGACGCAAGCGATCGCGTTCTGCAGAAGACCACCTTCGGCTTCGACGTGTCGGTATGGGAGTTCTTCCTGCCGTTGCTGGCTGGCGCGCGCGTGACCCTGGCCCGGCCCGGCGGCCACCAGGACCCAGCGTACCTGGTCGAGATGATCGAGCACTGCGGCATTACCGTGATGCACTTCGTGCCCTCGATGCTGCAGGCCTTTCTGACGCAGAGCGATCTGGCGCGCTGCGGTTCGCTGCGTCACGTCAAGTGCAGCGGTGAAGCCTTGCCCTATGCCTTGCAGCAACGCTTCCGTGCCGCATTGCCGCACGCGCAGTTGCACAATCTGTACGGGCCGACCGAGGCCGCCGTCGACGTCACCTACTGGCGGTGTGTCGACGACGCGCATGCCGGCATCGTGCCGATCGGCAAGCCGGTCGCCAACACCGCGGTCTATCTGCTCGACGCGCACGGCGAGCCGGTTCCGGTCGGCGTCGCCGGCGAATTGCATATCGGCGGTGTGCAAGTCGGCCGCGGCTATCGCAACCGCGCGGAGCTCACCGCAGAACGTTTCATCGCCGATCCCTACTCGCGGGATCCACGGGCACGCCTGTACCGCAGTGGCGACCTGGCGCGTTGGTTGCCAGACGGCAGCGTCGAGTATCTCGGACGCAACGACTTCCAGGTGAAGATTCGCGGCTTCCGCATCGAACTCGGCGAGATCGAAGCCAAGCTCGCCGAATGCGAGCACGTGCGCGAGGCGGTGGTGCTGGCCCGCGAGGACGTGGCGGGCGAGAAGCGGTTGGTAGCCTACCTGACCATGTCGGTCGAGTCTTCCACGGCCGTCGCCGACCTGCGCGCTCGGCTGTTGGTGCAGCTGCCCGAGTACATGGTCCCCAGCGCGTTCGTCATTCTGCCGTCGCTACCGCTCACGCCGAACGGCAAGCTGGATCGCAAGGCCTTGCCAGCGCCGGACGGCGCGGCCTATGCGCGCCGCGGCCATGCGGCGCCGCAAGGACATGTGGAAGCCACTCTCGCGAAGATCTGGATCGAGCTGCTGAAGCTCGACCGGGTCGGCCGCTTCGACGACTTCTTCGAACTCGGCGGCCATTCGCTACTCGCGGTGCAGCTGGCGACGCGTGTGCGCGATGCGCTCGATGTCGAGCTGAACCTGCGCGACGTGTTCGAAGCCTCCGAACTCGCACGCCTGGCCGAACGCGTATCGCTCGCGACCTCGTCGGTGACAACGGCGATCGAGATCGTGCAGCGCCAGTCATACATGCCGCTGTCGCCGGCACAGCAACGTCTGTGGTTCCTGACCCAAGTCGACGGCGCAAGCGCCGCTTATCACTCGGCCGGCGCTCTTCGCCTCATCGGTGCATTAGATCGCGGCGCGCTGGCGCGGGCGCTGCGGCGCATCGTCGAGCGACATGAGATCCTGCGGACACGCTTTGTGCTGGTAGAAGGCGAGCCGATGCAGCAGTTCGTCGGCGCAGATGCGTTCGATCTGCGCTTGGAAGACGTGCGGGCCGCGCAAGATCCCGAGGGCGCCAGCCAAGCGCTCGGCACCGCCTTCCTCGCGCAGCCCTTCGATCTGGGTGCGGCACTGCCGATCCGCATGCAATTGGTGCAGATCGCGCACGACGTCCATGCCTTGCACGCGGTGCTGCACCACATCGTCTCCGACGGTTGGTCGATCGGTGTGTTGCTCGACGAACTCGGCGCGTTCTATGCCTTGGAAGTCGGAGCCGCGGCGCAATCGCCGGCGCCGTTGCCCGTGCAGTACATCGATTATGCCCAATGGCAATGGCAGTGGCTGGCCGGCGGTCCGGCCGAGCGGCAGGCGAAGTACTGGCGCGAAACCCTGGCCGGTGCGCCGACCCTGCTCGAGCTGCCGACCGATCGTGCACGCGCGCCGCATCAGGATTTCGCCGGCGCGGCCATCGGCCTGCATCTGGACGAAACGCTCTACATGGGTCTGAAGAGGCTGAGCCAGCGTTACGGCACGACCCTGTACATGACCCTGCTCGCGAGTTGGGCGGCGGTGTTGAGCCGCTTGTCGGGGCAGGACGAGGTCGTGATCGGCAGCCCGGTCGCAGGCCGCGCTCGCACCGAGATCGAACCGTTGATCGGCTTCTTCGTCAACACGCTGCCGCTGCGCATCGACTTGAGCGGCGAGCCGACCGTGGCCGAACTGTTGTCGCGCACGCGAGCCCAGGTGCTCGACGCACAGGCGCACCAGGATCTGCCATTCGATCGGATCGTCGAAGCGGTGAAGCCGCCGCGCAGCACCGCGCATTCGCCGGTCTTCCAGGTGATGCTGGCTTGGCAGAGCCAGGCCGAGGGCCGCTTGCATCTGGCCGGCATCGACGTCGCCGAGCAGGCACTGGCGACGACGACCGCGCCGTTCGAGCTGATTCTCGATCTGCGCGATACCGGCAGCGCTATCGAGGGCGCGCTCGGCTATATGACCTCGTTGTTCGATGCGGAAACGGTATCGCGCTACGCCGAATACTGGCAGCGCTTGCTGCACGCCATGGCCGCCGACGGCGAGGCCTTCGTCGCGCGCTTGCCCTTGTTGGGCGCCGCCGAGAGCGCTCGGATGCTGTCGGAATGGAACGCGACGGCATTGGCGTACCCGCGTGAGGCTTGCCTGCACGATTTGTTCGAAGCGCAGGCGCAACGTACGCCTGACGCGATTGCCTTGGTGGCGGGCGAGGAGCGGCTCAGTTACGACGAGCTGAATCGCCGCGCGAATCGTTTGAGCCGGCATTTGCGCAGCCTGGGCGTTGCCCCCGACGATCGGGTTGGTCTGTGCCTGGAACGCAATGCCGGGATGATGGTGGCGTTGCTGGCGACGTTGAAGTCGGGCGGGGCGTATGTGCCCCTGGATCCGGCGTATCCGCCGGATCGCCTGGCGCAGATCCTCGACGATGCGACGCCGCGCGTGGTGCTTGCCGATGCGGTGGGCCTGCCGGTGTTGGCACAGGCATTGGACCGCGCCGAAAACACATCCTCGCCGGTGATCGTGGATATCGACACCGACGCGGCACAGTGGGAAAACGCCTCCGATGAGAACGTCGCGGTCGCTGGTTTGCGCTCGTCGAATCTCGCCTACCTGATCTACACTTCCGGCTCGACCGGACGGCCCAAGGGCGTGGCGATCGAGCATCGCAACGCGGTGAACTTCCTCAGCTGGGCCACGGGGGCGTTCAGCGCGCACGACCTGAGCAACTGCCTGTTCTCGACCTCGATCAATTTCGATCTGTCGTTGTTCGAGTACGGTGCACCGCTGTCTGTCGGCGGCACCGTGACCTTGGTCGCGAATGCGCTGACGTTGTTGGACGCCGCGCACCCGGTGACGCTGATTAACACCGTCCCCTCGGCAATGGCCGAGTTGACCCGTGCGCAGGCCATTCCGCCCAGCGTGCGCGTGGTCAATGTGGCAGGCGAGGCGCTCAAGCGTTCGCTGGCGGAACGCATCCTGGCCAGCGCCAACGTCGAACGTCTGTGCAATCTGTACGGGCCGTCGGAGACGACGACCTATTCGACCTGGACCACGATGACGCGCGACAGCGGCTTTGTCGGCGATATCGGCGGCCCGGTCGGCAACACGCAGGTCTATGTGCTGGACACGGCCGGTGCGCCGGTGCCGATCGGCGTAGCCGGCGAGATCTGGATCGCCGGTGCGGGCGTGGCGCGCGGCTACCTGGGCCAACCCGAGCTTACGGCCGAGCGCTTCGTCTGCGATCCGTTCGCGGCCGATCCCGCCGCGCGGATGTATTGCACCGGCGATCTGGGCCGTTGGTCGGATGAGGGCAAAGTCACTTTGCTGGGTCGCAACGACTTCCAGGTGAAGATCCGCGGCTTCCGCATCGAGCTGGGCGAGGTCGAATCCAAGCTGGTCGAAAGCCTGGGGGTTCGCGAAGCGGTCGTGCTGGCGCGCGAGGATGCGGCTGGCGGGAAGCGTCTGGTCGCTTACTGCCTGGCCGACGAGACGCTGGACATCGCCTCGGTGCGCGAGCATCTGGCCAAGCGCTTGCCGGAGTACATGCTGCCGTCGGCGTTCGTGCGATTGCCTGCATGGCCGCTGACGCCGAACGGCAAGCTCGATCGCAAGGCATTGCCGGCGCCGGACGACTCTGCATATGCGCGACGCGCTTTCGAGGCGCCGCAAAGCGAGACCGAGCGAGGCCTGGCGGTGATCTGGGCCGAGTTGCTGGCGGTCGAGGCGATCAGCCGCTTCGACGATTTCTTCGAGCTCGGCGGACATTCGCTGTTGGCCGTGCAATTGGCGTCGCGGGTGCGCAAGACGTTCGATGTCGACTTGTCGATGCGCGAGCTGTTCGAGTTGCCGACCCTGTCGCGGCTGGCCGCGCACGTCGCGGCGGGGCGGCGCTCGGATCAATCGGCAATTCTGCCGGCGGCACGGCAGGCGTTCATGCCCTTGTCGCAGGCACAACGGCGTCTGTGGTTTCTGAGCCAGATCGACGGCGCGAGCGCCGCCTATCACTTGTCGGGCGCGCAGCGTCTGCGTGGCGCGCTGGATCTGGCCGCGCTGTCGCATGCGCTCGATCAGGTTGTGGCGCGGCATGACGTGCTGCGGACGCGATTCGTGTTGGTCGACGGGCAGCCGATGCAGCAGGTGGCGGCGCACGCTGCGGCCGATCTGCGCGTGCGCGATCTGCGCGGTCACGACGATGTCGAAGCGGCGAATTCGACACTCAACGAGGCCTTGTTCGCGCAGGCCTTCGATCTGGAGCACGATCCGCTGCTGCGCGTGCAGGTGGCGCAGCTGGGCGAGAACGATTTCGGACTGGCGGTGGTGATGCACCACATCATCTCCGACGGCTGGTCGATCGGCGTGATGCTGGAAGAGCTGAGCCGCCTCTATGTCGCGAAACTGCAGGGCGATCGCGATCCGCTGCCGCCGTTGCCGGTGCAATACGTCGACTACGCGCAATGGCAGCGGCAATGGCTGGCGGACGGCCAGTCACAACGCCAGGTCGCGTATTGGCGTGAGGCATTGAGCGGCGCGCCCGCTTTGCTGGAACTGCCGACCGACCGTCCGCGTCCGTCGCATCAGGATTTCTCTGGAGCCGCGCTCGAGCTCAGTCTGGATGCGGATCTGACCGCGCGGCTGAGGGCGCTGAGCCACCGCCACGGTGCGACCTTGTACATGACCCTGCTTGCGAGTTGGGCCGCAGTGCTCGGCCGTCTATCCGGTCAGGACGAGGTGGTGATCGGCAGCCCGGTCGCAGGTCGCAACCGCGTGGAAATCGAGCCGCTGATCGGTTTCTTCGTCAACACGCTGGCGTTGCGCATCGATCTGGCCGGCACGCCGACGGTCGCCGAGTTGCTGGCGCGCACACGCGGTTGCGTGCTCGAGGCACAGTCGCATCAGGATCTGCCGTTCGATCAAGTGGTCGAAGCGGTCAAGCCGCCGCGCAATCCATCGCATACACCGGTGTTCCAAACGCTGCTGGCTTGGCAGACACAGGACGAAGGCCAGTTGTCGTTGCCGGGCATCGAAGCGACGGCCGTTGCCACGGTGCTGCGCACGGCGCAGTTCGATCTGACCCTTGGCTTGCGCGAAACCGCGCAGGGTATCGAGGGTGGCCTGAACTACGCGACCGCGCTGTTCGATCGAGCAACCGTGGCGCGTTACGCGGACTACTGGCAGCGCTTGCTGACAGCGATGGCCGACGACGATGCGGCGCCGGTGTCGGCGCTGCCGTTGCTGGGCGAGG
>NZ_JACSQX010000027.1:0-13389 GCF_014836395.1 Xanthomonas bonasiae | reverse complement strand
CATTTTTCGATGGCACATCCATGTGCCAACGAAAAACGTCGCGCATCCTGCGCGCCGCCCTTCGGGTATTCGCCCGCTGGGTCTGCCGCGCTGAGGGGACCCCGTAGATCAAAAGCAAAGCAAAAGCGACAGCAACAGCAGAAGCAACGGCAGAGGCAGAGGCAGAGGCAGAAGCAACAGCAGAGGCAACAGCAGCAGCGGAGCTGTCGGCCATGGTCGGTGGGACGACCGCCGACCGCGATGCGTGCAAAGCAGGGCGGTCGCGCCCGCTCACATCCGGAACACCCCGAACCGGGTCGGTTCCGCCGGCGCATTCAACGCCGCCGACAGTCCCAGCCCCAGCACCCGCCGCGTCTGCGCCGGATCGATGATGCCGTCGTCCCACAGCCGCGCACTCGCGTAATACGGATGGCCCTGGCGTTCGAACTGCTCGCGGATCGGCGTCTTGAAGGCCGTCTCGTCCTCGGCCGACCAACTGCCGCCCTTGCTCTCGATGCCGTCGCGGCGCACCGTCGCCAGCACGCTCGCCGCCTGTTCGCCGCCCATCACCCCGATCCGCGCGTTCGGCCACATCCACAGGAAATTCGGCGAATACGCGCGGCCGCACATGCCGTAGTTGCCGGCGCCGAACGAACCGCCGATCACCACCGTGAACTTGGGCACCTTTGCGCAGGCCACCGCCATCACCAGCTTGGCCCCGTCCTTGGCGATGCCGCCGTGCTCGTACTTGCGTCCGACCATGAAGCCGGTGATGTTCTGCAGGAACACCAGCGGGATGCCGCGCTGCGCGCACAGTTCGATGAAGTGCGCGCCCTTTAGCGCCGACTCGGAGAACAGGATGCCGTTGTTGGCGACGATGCCGACCGGATAGCCGTGCAGATGCGCGAAGCCGGTGACCAGGGTGGTGCCGTAGCGCGCCTTGAACTCGTCCAGGCGCGAGCCGTCGACCACGCGTGCGATCACTTCGCGCACGTCGAACGGTTTGCGCGGGTCGGCCGGGATCACCCCGTACAGTTCCTCGGCCGGATACAGCGGCGGCTCCGGCGCGCGCAACGCCAGCGCCGGCTCGGGCTTGCGCCAGTTGAGCTGGGCCACGATCGCGCGGACCCGCGCCAGTGCCTGCAGGTCGTTGTCGGCGAAATGGTCGGCCACGCCGGAGATGCGCGTGTGCACGTCGGCGCCGCCCAGCTCCTCGGCGCTGACCTCCTCGCCGGTGGCCGCCTTCACCAGCGGCGGGCCGCCGAGGAAGATGGTGCCCTGCTCGCGCACGATCACCGTCTCGTCGCTCATCGCCGGCACGTAGGCGCCGCCGGCGGTGCACGAGCCCATCACGCAGGCGATCTGGGCGATGCCCTGCGCCGACAGGTTGGCCTGGTTGTAGAAGATCCGGCCGAAATGGTCGCGGTCGGGGAACACCTCGTCCTGCAGCGGCAGGAACGCGCCGCCGGAATCGACCAGGTAGATGCACGGCAGCCGGTTCTGCTGCGCGATCTCCTGCGCGCGCAGATGTTTCTTCACCGTCATCGGGTAGTAGGTGCCGCCCTTGACCGTGGCGTCGTTGGCGACGATCACGCATTCCACCCCGGACACGCGGCCGATGCCGGCGACCACGCCGGCGCACGGGACCTCGTCGGCGTACAGGCCCAGCGCGGCGAGCGGGGCGATTTCCAGAAACGCGCTGCCCGGGTCGAGCAGCGCGTCGATGCGCTCGCGCGCCAGCAGCTTGCCGCGCGCCTGGTGCTTGGCGCGCGCCGCGTCGCTGCCGCCCTGGGCGATACGCGCCTGGGTCTGCTGCAGGTCGTCGACCACCGCGCGCAGCGCCGCGACGTTGGCGGCGAAGGCGTCGCTGCCGGGTTGCAACTGGGTCTGGATCACGCTCATGGCAGGGCCATCGAAAAAGAGGAAAAGGAAGTCCGTGTAGGAGCGGCTTCAGCCGCGACGCTTTACCGGGAAGGTGTCGCGGCTGAAGCCGCTCCTACACGAAGCGCATCGGATCACTTGGTCCGCTCGAACAGTTCGCGGCCGATCAGCATGCGGCGGATTTCCGAGGTGCCGGCGCCGATCTCGTACAGCTTGGCGTCGCGCCACAGGCGCCCGGTCGGGTAGTCGTTGATGTAGCCGTTGCCGCCGAGCACCTGGATCGCCTGGCCGGTCAGCCAGGTCGCCTTCTCGGCCGCGTACAGGATGGCGCCGGCGGCGTCCTGGCGGGTGGTGCGGCCGGCGTCGCAGGCGCGCGCCACTGCATATACGTAGGCGCGGCAGGCATTGAGGCCCACGTACATGTCGGCCAGCTTGCCCTGCATCAGCTGGAAGCTGCCGATCGCCTCGCCGAACTGGCGGCGCTCGTGCACGTACGGCATCACCACGTCCATCGCTGCGGCCATCAGCCCCAGCGGGCCGCCGGACAGCACCAGCCGCTCGTAGTCCAGGCCCGACATCAGCACGCGCACGCCGCCGCCGACGCTGCCCAGCACGTTCTCCACCGGCACCTCGCAGTCCTGGAACACCAGTTCGCAGGTGTTGGAGCCGCGCATGCCGAGCTTGTCCAGTTTCTGCGCGGTGCTGAAGCCGGGCATGCCCTTCTCGACCAGGAACGCGGTGATGCCGCGCGCGCCGCCGGCCGGGTCGGTCTTGGCGTAGACCACCAGCACGTCGGCATCGGGGCCGTTGGTGATCCACATCTTGTTGCCGTTGAGCACGTAGCGGTCGCCGCGCAGCTCGGCGCGCAGCTTCATCGAGACCACGTCCGAACCGGCGCCCGGTTCGCTCATCGCCAGCGCGCCGACGTGTTCGCCGCTGCACAGCCGGGGCAGGTAGCGTGCCTTCTGCGTTTCGCTGCCGTTCTTGCGCAGCTGGTTCACGCACAGGTTCGAATGCGCGCCGTAGGACAGGCCGATCGCGCCGGAGGCGCGCGAGATCTCCTCCATCGCCACCACGTGCGCCAGGTAGCCCATCGCGCTGCCGCCGTACTCTTCCTCCACGGTCAACCCGAGCAGGCCTTGCTCGCCGAGCTTGCGCCACAGCGGCGCCGGGAACGCGTTGTCGCGGTCGGCCTGCTCGGCCAGCGGCGCGATCTCGCGCGCGGCGAAGGCGGCCACCGTGTCGCGCAGCAGGTCGATGTCCTCGCCCAGTTCGAAATTCAACGACGGCATCAGCATGGCGGGCGGCTCCGGAAGCAGGCGTGCGGCGAATGGGGCGCCTAGAATCCAGGCGGCGCCGGGGAATGGACGCCAGCGTAGCCGGGAACGGCGAAGAAGTGAACAATAATTCATTAATTGAACCTAGAATCACCCCATGGCCTACAAACGCTCCGCGCTGATGGAAGAACGCCTCGCCGGCAACCGCCAGCGGATCCTGCTGGCGGCGCGGCGGCTGGTCGCCGCCGGCGGCTTCCGCGGCGCGCCGGTGACCGCGGTGGCGGCCGAGGCCGGGGTGTCCACCGGGCTGATCTACCGCCACTTCCCGTCCAAGGCCGAGCTGTTCGTGGAAGTGCTGACCGCGGCGGTGGACCACGAACTGGCGATCCTGCACGGCATCGCCGCCGAACCGGCGTCGGCGACGCAGCGCCTGCGCGCGGCGATCGCCTCGTTCGTGCGCCGCGCGCTGGCCGGGCCGGGGCTGGCCTACGCCTTCATCGCCGAGCCGGTCGAGCCGGAGGTGGATGCCGAGCGCATCCGCTGCCGGCGCCTGTTCGGCGACCTGTTCAAGGGCATCCTCGCCGAGGGCGTGGCCGCGGGCGAATTCCCGGCGCAGGACCTGGACGCGGCCGCGGCCTGCCTGGTCGGCGCCTACACCGAAGCCCTGGTCGGGCCGACCGCGCCCAGCCGCGACGGCCCGCGCGACAGCGAGCGTCTGGTCGAGGCGGTGTGCGGGTTCTGTCTGCGCGCGGTCGGCAGCGCGCAGGCGTAATAGGCGCGTCCTACGGGCCACGCCGTTTCCGACATCTGCGCAGTGCGGTTCCGGCGGCGAACCGACAGCGCGAGAGGGTAGGGGGTGGCGCAGTGCTCCGGTCGCCATGTCGTGCGACCGACGATGCGCCAGGACGGCCTTCATGCCGAAGCCGTGCCCCGCCGCGCGGCAAAACTGCTGCGATGCAGCACGCATCGTCTGCGATTCGCTGTGTCGCCGGACTGCCGTGCGCGGCAAACGCTGGCTATACTCGGCCGCGTAGCGGTGGTCCGGTTACCACGTGCCAAAGGGGTGTGATGTGCGGAATTACGACCTCGAATTTCTCAAGCGGTTCTCGATGGTGATCGGCCTGTTGGTCGTCATCACCCTCGGTCTGATCGCGTTCGCGGCCTATTTGCAGCGGGCGATCCCGCCGGAAGTGTCGCCGGTGGCGCTCAAGCGCACCGAGGAACGCATCGCCCCGGCGGGCGCGGTGTATGCCGGCAGCACCGGCGCTGCGGCGCAGGCCGCCGCGCAGGCGGCGGCGCTGGCCAAGGCCTCGGCGCAGGTCGCCTACGGCGGCACCACCGACGGCAAGGTGATCTTCGACAACCTGTGCACCGCCTGCCACACCACCGGTGTCGGCAAGGCGCCGACCCTGGACCATTCGCACTGGGATGCGCGCATCGCGCAGGGCAAGGACACGCTGTACAAGCACGCGATCGAGGGCTACACCGGCCCCGATGGCGGGATCATGCCGCCCAAGGGCGGCAACCCGGCGCTCAGCGAAGCGCAGATCCACGCCACGGTCGATTGGATGCTGTCCAACCTGAAGTAACCTGCGCTTCCTGCGGGTTTTTCCAGCGCCGCCTCCGGGCGGCGCGTTCGTATTCGATGCCGGCCCCATGCCGGCGAGCTAAGGAGAGTGATCGCATGCGCCTGTTGCCCCCGCTGTTGTCGTTGCTGCTGGTTGCCGGCGCACCCGCCGCGCATGCGTTGACGCCGCCGCAGATGGTGCCGATCGGGCAGCTGCGGCCGGCCGACAGCGCGCAGGGCGTGGTGTTCGAAGGCGTGGTCACCGCGCGCGTGCAGGCCGGCGGCGACAGCTATCTGGTGCAGGACGCCGGCGATGGCGATCCGCTCACCGCCGACGCGCTGCTGGTGCAAGGCGATGCCGACGCCTCACTGGTGCCGGGCGACCGGGTGCGGGTCTGGGGCGAACTGGCGCCGCGGCGCGCGGCCAGCCTGGCGTCCGCCGGCACGCCGTTCGCCGGGCGCAGCGTACGCGCCGCCGGGCACACCGTGCTGGCGCGCGCGCAGCCGCTGCCGCTGCAGGTGCTCGACGCCGTACCGGCCGACTGGTCGGCGCTGGCCGGCATGCGCGTGCGTATCGATGCGCCGCTGACCGTGGTCGATACCGATGCGCTGGCCAAGGCCGGCGAACTCGGCGTCGCCTTCGGCGGACGCCTGTGGCAACCCTCCGAAATCGCCGCGCCGGGCAGCGCCGAGCTGGCCGCGACGAACGCCGACAATGCGCGGCGCCTGCTGCTGCTGGGCGAAGCCGGCACGCATGCGCCCGACAGCCTGCCCGCTTATCTGGGCAGCGGCGAAGCCGCCGCGGCGCCGCGCGCCGGCACCACGCTGCAGGGCGTGGAAGGCATCGTCGGCGGCGTGGTCGAGGGTGCGGCGCGGCTGTATCCGACCGCGCCGTTGCAGCTGACCCCGCCGCCGGCACCGGCGCCGCCGCAGGTCGCCGGCACGCTGCGCGTGGCCGCGTTCAACCTGGAGAACTTCTTCAACGGCGACGGCCGCGGCGGCGGTTTCCCGACCCTGCGCGGGGCGCGCAACGCGGCCGAATTCCAGGCGCAGCTGGCCAAGCTGGTTGCCACCATCCGTCCGCTGCAGGCCGACGTCGCCGCGCTGATGGAACTGGAAAACGACGGCTACGGGCCGACCTCGGCGATCGCCACGTTGGTCGCCGCGCTCAATGCCGGCGATGGCGGCGACTGGCGCTTCGTTGATGCCGGGCGCGGCCCGGGCGACAACCCGATCCGGGTCGGCCTGATCTACCGCGCCTCGCGGGTCAGCCCGGTCGGCAAGCCGGCGGTGCTGGAAGGCGGCCCGTTCGCCGCGCACAGCCGGGTGCCGCTGGCGCAGGCGTTCCGGCGCGGCACCGGGCAGCCGTTCGTGGTCGTCGCCAACCACTTCAAGTCCAAGGGCTGCGGCGACGCGGCCGGCGACGATGCCGACCGCGGCGACGGCCAGGGCTGCTGGAACGCCACCCGCACCGACTCGGCGCGGCGCCTGGATGCCTGGCTGCGCAGCGACCCGACCGGCAGCGGCAGCACCGTCAGCGTGCTGCTCGGCGACTTCAACGCCTATGCGATGGAAGACCCGCTGCGCCTGCTGCGCGACGCCGGCTGGCGCGATGCGCTGGCGCAGGCGCACGTCGAACAGCCCTACAGCTTCATCTACAGGGGCCTGAGCGGCCGCCTGGACCACGCCCTGCTGAGTCCGGCGCTGGCACCGCTGCTGCGCGGTGCCGCCGAATGGCACATCAATGCCGACTCGCCCGACGCCGACGGCTATCGCGAGCGCAACCTGCCGGGTCCGTGGCGCAGCTCGGATCACGACCCGCTACTGCTGGGCTTTGAGCTTTGAGAGCCGGGATTCGTTGGTCGGGATTCGGGATTCGTTGAAGCGGAGGGTCGAGCGGTCGGTTTTGCGGTCTGCGTTTCCGGAAAAGAGCGCGGAATGACCAGCCACTCGGCTGTTGAACAGTCGGGATGGGAATGGGGCGGGCCGCAGGCTTTTGCCAATCCCCAATCCCCAATCCCGGCTAACAGTGCCTGCTGCGCCGCCAGTTCCACACGTGCGCGCTCGCCAGCAGCAGGCTGCCGGCCACGGTGACCGGGGTTTCGGCCTGCGCGCTGGGGAATCCGATCGCGCCGGCCAACAGGCCGCACAGGCCCAGCACGGCCATCGTCCACAGCGGCCACGGCAGCGGGCGCTGCCGCTGTGCGCGCCACAGCGCCAGCCCGGCCAGCGGCAGCGCGATCGCCACGAACAGCCCATGCACCCATTCGGCCTGCGCCCACACGCCGAACAGCGGCAGGGCCGCGGCCAGCAGCGGCAGCGCCAGGCAATGCAGCAGGCACAGCCCGGACAGGAGCACGGCTGAGGCATCGAAGAACGGCTGGGGCAGGGATTTCATGGGCGGCGATTCCGGCATTGAAGTGTTATATAGTAACATTTCTCCCGCCACGTCCAAGCCGCCATGCCAACGTCCGCCGTGCTCGACCGCCGCCTCCCCGTCACCGTCCTGTCCGGCTTCCTCGGCGCCGGCAAGACCACCTTGCTCAACCGCGTGCTGCGCAACCGCGACGGCCGCCGCGTGGCGGTGATCGTCAACGACATGAGCGAGATCAACATCGATGCGGCGCTGATCCGCGACGGCGGCGCCGCGCTCAGCCGCACCGAAGAGACCCTGGTCGAGTTCAGCAACGGCTGCATCTGCTGCACGCTGCGCGAGGACCTGCGCCAGGAGGTGCAGCGCCTGGCCGACAGCGGGCGCTACGACTACCTGCTGATCGAATCCACCGGCATCTCCGAGCCGATGCCGGTCGCCGCCACGTTCGCGGTGCGCGACGAACACGGCCGCAGCCTGGCCGACGTGGCGCGGCTGGACACCATGCTCACCGTGGTCGACGGAGTGAGCTTCCTGCGCGATTTCGGCTCGGCCGAACGGCTGGCCGAGCGCGGCCTGCAGGCCGGCGCCGACGACGATCGCGGCCTGGTCAACCTGCTGGTGGAGCAGATCGAATTCGCCGACGTGATCGTGATCGGCAAATGCGACCTGGCCACCGCGGACACGGTGGCGCGTACCCGCGCGGTGCTGCGCGCGCTCAATCGCGACGCGCGCATCGTCGAAGCCAGCCACGGCGAGGTGCCATTGGACCTGGTGCTGGACACCGGCCGTTTCGACTTCGTGCGCGCGCAGCTGGCGCCGGGCTGGATGCAGGCGCTGCGCGGCGACCACGCGCCGGAGACCGAGCAGTTCGGCATCGGCAGCTTCGTCTACCGCGCACAGCGTCCGTTCCATCCCTTGCGTTTCGCGCGGCTGGCACAGCGCGGCCTGCGCGACGTGGTCCGCAGCAAGGGCTTCTTCTGGCTGGCCAGCCGCATGGACTGGGTCGGCGAGCTGTCCATTGCCGGCGCGGCCACCCAGACCCAGGCCGCCGGCTTCTGGTACGCCGCGCGCGAACGCGTCGAACAGGGCTTGCTGGATGCGCCGCTGCCATTGCCGCCGCAGCCGTTGCCCTACACCGAGCTGGGCTGGCAGCGGCAGCACAGCGCGTGCTGGAGCGCGCCGCCGCCGCGCGCCGAGGAAGTGGGCGATGCGCGCGAATACGCGGCGCTGCGCGCGCTGTGGCACCCGCTGTGGGGCGACCGCCGCCAGGAGCTGGCGGTGATCGGCGTCGATCTGGACGAGGCGCGGGTGCGCGCCGAACTCGACGCCTGCCTGCTCGACGACGCGGAACTGCGGCGCGGGCCGCTGGCCTGGCAGGCGCTGGCCGATCCGTTCCCGCTGTGGCGGCGCTGAGTCGTTGGCGATGACATCGATGTTTCGGGCCTGGCGTGGGGGAAGCCTTCGCCCGGACACCGACCCAGGGCGGATGGCTCCGCGCTGCGCTCGTCGCGGCTGAAGCCGCTCCTACAGCAGCCATCAGCACCCGGCTCCTGTAGGAGCGGCTTCAGCCGCGACAGAAACCCACGCCGCCCACGGCCCCACTAACCGCGCGCACCCACAGCGATCAGCACGATCGCCAGCAACGCCAGCCCCAGTCCCGCGCGGTTCCAGGCGCTGGTCTTCTCGCCGAAGGCCAGCACGCCGAGCAGCGCGCCCAGCACGATCACGCCCAGGTTCATCGCCGCGAACACCACCGCCGGGCTGTCCGGCAGCGCCTGGTGCGCGCGCACGTAGAGCGCGATGTTGCCGAAGTTGAGCGCGCCCAGCAGCAGCCCGGCGCCGAGGTTGCGCCAGGCCAGCGGCGCGCTGCCGCGCAGGTGCCGCCACAGCTGCACCCCCAGCAGCAGCACGAAGGCGATCGCGAAGGCGACCAGCAGCGAGGCGGCGAACGGCGTGCCGGCCTGGGCGATGCGCTTGAGCGACACGTCGATCAGGGCGAAGCCGGCCCACACCAGCAGCAGCCACGGCGCGGCGCGCGCGGCGCCGGCCGGTGCCGCTGCGGGCCGGTGCACGATGCCGGCGATGGCCAGCAGGCCCAGCGCCAGCCCGGCCAGCTTGTAGCCGTTGGCGCGCTCGCCGAACAGCGCGAACGCGGCCGCCAGCGACAGCAGCAGCGACAGCCGCTGCGCCGCGTCGGTGCGCACGATGCCGGCCAGCGCCACCGCGCGGCCCAGCACCAGGAACAGCGCTGGCAATAGCACCGACAGGCCGAGCAGCGCCGCCCATGGCGCCTGCGCGCTGCGCAGGGTGGCCAGCGGCGGTTGCAGCACCGCCGCGCACAGCAGCGCCGCCGCGAGATAGTTCCAGGTCACGGCCTGGGCCAGGTCGATACGCCGCCGCGGCGCCAGCTTCAGCAGCGCCGAGACCAGCACGCTGCACATCACACTCAGGAGAACGAACGCCACGCGCAGGGATCCGGTCGGGGGAGAGAACGCTGCGTGCGCGTGGCCGGCATGTGGCCTGCACCCAGCCCCGGTATTATGAGCGCATGACCTCTCCCGCTTTCCCTACCGAATCCGGCGCCTTGACGCTGGACGGCCCCGCCGGCCCGCTCGAGGCCGCGGTCGATCTGCCCGATGCCGCGGTGGCCGCCTTGCCGGTCACCGCGATCGTCTGCCACCCGCTGTCCACCGAGGGCGGCACCATGCACAACAAGGTGGTGACGATGGTCGCGCGCGCGCTGCGCGAACTCGGCGTGCACGTGGTGCGTTTCAACTTCCGCAGTGTCGGCGCCTCCGCCGGCAGTTTCGACCACGGCGACGGCGAGCAGCAGGACCTGGCCGCGGTGGCCGCCTGGGTGCGCGCGCAGCGCCCGCACGATGCGCTGTGGCTGGCCGGCTTCAGCTTCGGCGCCTACGTGTCGCTGCGCGCCAGCGCCGCGCTGCAGCCGCAGGCGCTGGTGTCGATCGCGCCGCCGGCCGGGCGTTGGGATTTCGCCGGTGTGGAACCGCCGCCGCAGTGGCTGGTGATCCAGGGCGACGCCGACGAGATCGTCGATCCGCAGGCCGTGTACGACTGGCTGGAGACGCTGGAGCAGCAGCCCGAGCTGGTGCGCATGCCCGACACCAGCCATTTCTTCCACCGCAAGCTGATCGACCTGCGCGGCGCCTTGCAGCACGGGGTCAAGGCATGGCTGCCGGCGCACCAGGCGTGAGCGCGGTGCGTCGACAGGCGGCCGCATGGCCGCAGGCAGGGCGCTGCGCGGGCGCGCGCCGATGAGCGCCGCCGCCACGCCTTCGCAACGCTACGCCGCCGGCGTGGCACGCGGCGACTGGCGCGACGACCCGGCGCAGCACGCCGCGCTGGCCGAGCTGGACCGCATCCACGCCGCGATCGTGGACAGCGACCAGGACGGCTGGCTGGATCGCCTGGCCGCGTTCTGGAAAAAGCCCGAGCCGGTGCGCGGCCTGTATTTCTGGGGCGGCGTGGGCCGCGGCAAGACCTTCCTGGTCGATCTGTTCTACGACGGCCTGCCGATCGAGCAGAAGTACCGCACCCACTTCCACCGTTTCATGCGCGGCGTGCACGAGCGCCTGCGCGAGCACGCCGGGCAGAGCGATCCGCTGGCCAAGATCGCGCAGGAATGGCGCACGCAATTGCGCGTGCTGGTGCTGGACGAATTCTTCGTCACCGACATCGGCGATGCGATGCTGCTGGCGCGGTTGCTGGAGCGCCTGTTCGCCGAGGGGGTGACCCTGGTCACCACCTCCAACACCGCGCCGCAGAACCTGTACCTCAACGGCCTGCAGCGCGAGAGCTTCCTGCCGGCGATCGCGCTGCTGCAGAAGTACTGCGTGGAGCTGTACGCCGAAGGCACCGAGGACTACCGCATGCGCGCGCTGACCCGCTCGCCGGTCTACCGCGCGCCGCTGGACGCGCAGTCCGACGCATGGCTGGACGGGCGCTGGGGCGAGCTCAGCGGCAACGAAGCCGCGCGCAGCGGCAACATCGTCATCGAGGCGCGCAAGATCCCGGTGCGCGGCCGCGGCAAGAGCATCGCCTGGTTCGATTTCGCCGCGCTGTGCGAAGGCCCGCGCGGGCCGGCCGACTACATCGAGATCGCACGCGAGTTCAACACCGTGCTGCTCGGCGGCATCCCGCACTTCGATCGCATGAACGAAGACGCGGCGCGGCGCTTCGTCAACCTGATCGACGAACTGTACGACCGCCAGGTCAACCTGGTGTGCACCGCGCAGGACCCGCCGCCGCAGCTGTACAGCGGCGAGCGCCTGGCCGGCGCGTTCGAACGCACCGCCTCGCGCCTGATCGAGATGCAGAGCGCCGAGTACCTGGCGACCGCGCACCGCGCCTGAGGGGGCGAGGCGATGGCCTCGGCGAGAGAGCGGCATGCCGTTTTCTCGCCAGGCCTCCTCCTGGAAACCCACGTACGTTGACGCGGGTCCTCGGCCGCGACACTGTGGCGCACACGGAACGCTTACCGCTTGCGTTCGTCGCGGCTGAAGCCGCTCCTACAGTGCACCCGGTGGGTCTGCCGCGGCTTCTGTAGGAGCGGCTTCAGCCGCGACGAACGAAGCAATGCGGCCGGCAGACGTCGCATTCCTGCCTGGGCCGACAGCCGCAACGAACCAAACGGCGCATGTCCGACCTGTCCGACTGAAAAAGTGCTTGCAATTAAATAGCGCGCTATGTAAATTGCGCCCATGCCGAAGAAGCGCACCCCTGCCGAGATCCCCAGCCGCGACGCTGCGCTGCAGCTGGATCAGCAACTGTGCTTCGCGCTGTACTCGGCCAACCTGGCGATGCACAAGCTCTATCGCGGTCTGCTGAAGGCGCTGGACCTGACCTATCCGCAGTACCTGGTGATGCTGGTGCTGTGGGAAGAAGACGCGCGCACGGTCGGGGCGATCGGCGAGCGGCTGTTCCTGGATTCGGCCACGCTGACGCCGCTGTTGAAGCGCCTGCAGGCCGGCGGCCTGGTCACGCGCGAACGCTCGGCCGACGACGAGCGCCAGGTCGTGGTGCGCCTGACCGCGGCTGGCCGCGCCTTGCGCAACAAGGCCGGCGCGGTCCCCGAGCAGGTGTTCTGCGCGGCGGCGTGCTCGCTGCAGGACCTGCGCCAGCTTAAGCAGCAACTGGAAACCTTGCGCGGCAACCTGGGCGGCGGCTGATGCCGTTGCCACGGAGCCGACACGGGCCCATGACGTTTCGTTAATTAAGTAGTGTGCTATTAAATAGCTGTCAATCAACCGGCGCGACGCGCCTCACCAGGAGCAACCACCATGGCCTCACCCGAAAAGATCCTCTACACCGCCCACGCCACCGCGACCGGCGGCCGCGAAGGCCGCGCCGTGTCTTCCGACAAGGCGCTGGACGTGAAGCTGTCCACCCCGCGCGAGCTGGGCGGTGCCGGCGGCGACGGCACCAATCCGGAGCAGCTGTTCGCGGCCGGCTATTCGGCCTGCTTCATCGGCGCGATGAAGGCGGTGGCGGCGCAGGACAAGCAGAAGCTGCCGGGCGAGGTCAGCATCGAAGGCAGCGTCGGCATCGGCCAGATCCCGGGCGGCTTCGGCATCGCGGTGGAACTGCGCATCGCGGTGCCGGGCATGCCGCGCGAGGAGCTGCAGGCGCTGGTCGACAAGGCGCACCAGGTCTGCCCGTACTCCAACGCGACCCGCGGCAACATCGACGTGAATCTGGTCGTCCTCGACTGATCGATGCGGCTGGCCCGAAGACCCCGTCGCGCGACTGCGCGGCGGGGTTTTTTGCTGTTTGCCATACGGCAGTAGTCCGAGCCACCGTGCCGTACGCGACGCGACGGCATCGAGAGCAAGGCCGGCAGTTGGTCGGCCGAGAACGAAACGGCTTTCAAGACGCCGATCCGCGAACAATTCGAACAGCAGGGCCATGCGTGCCACGCGAGCGCGCGGCTGTGTGGTGACAGCAGCGAGATGTGGTGCAGACGCGGTGGGATGCTGGCACTGGGGCTGTCGGCGGCGTTGAACGAGCCGGAAACTGATCCGATTCGGAGTACTCCGTAACTGAGCGAGCGCGATAGCTCCGCGTTGCATGCGCTGCGGTCACTGGCCGTTCCATCGATCGTGTCTATCAGCTCGGCTGTTGTTTCTGCTTCCGCTTCCGCTTCCGCTTCCGCTTCTGCTGTTGCTGTCGCTTTTGCTTTGCTTTTGATCTACCGGGTCCCCTCAGCGCGGCAGCCCCGGCGGGCGAATACCCGAAGGGCGGCGCGCAGGATGCGCGACGTTTTTCGTTGGCACATGGATGTGCCATCGAAA
>NZ_JACSQX010000026.1:0-15876 GCF_014836395.1 Xanthomonas bonasiae | reverse complement strand
ATCGAACAGGTCAACCAGACCGTGACCCAGATGGACGAAGCGACGCAGCAGAATGCTGCGCTGGTGGAAGAAGCCACCGCTGCGGCACGCTCGATGGAAGAGCAGGCGCGCGAGCTCACCGAAACCGTCGCGGTGTTCAAGATCGACGATGCTCCGGCGACGACGGCACCGGCGAGCCGGCGCCAGGCGATCAGCGCACCTTCCGTGTCCGCAATGGTCAAGGCACAGGTGTCGGCAGCGACCCGCACCGTGCGCGCCGCACCCAAGCGTGCGGTCGGCGCTGGCGCCGCCGCTACCGATACCAGCTGGCACGAGTTCTAAAGCCCTGCCATCGGAATGCCCACGATCGCCATGCCGTTCCGGCATGGCGATCGTCGTTGTGCCTGCCACGCGCAGCGCGAGCGCCTCCAGACTCGCGCTCTGCAGCGGTCGCTTGGATTCCCGCGCAGCTCACGCCGATCGCCGGCAGTGACGGCACCGCCCCGGAATCGGCCCACCGTGTCGGATCGAGCGCCACGCCCAGTGCCAGGCGATGCAACGGCGCTGTAACCATGCGCTCACAGCCACGCGACAAACTCGATCGCCGGCTGACTCGCACGCCGGCCACGTTTCAACAATCCAGCCCGCGCGCCGTTACTGCATCGACACCAAGCCGCTTCCGCAAGCAGTGATCGCCATGAAGCATTCCCTATCGCGCTGCCCACTGCCTGCATCCGTGCGCGCCGCGGATCCGTATCTGCAAGCAGACGATGCCATTCAGTCGCAATCGCGCGCTGCTTGACCTGTCGCCACCACGACGCTCAGAGACTTTTCATGTCACAACAGGTTCCCCAGGCCGCTGCCGGCCATCCCCGCTCCGCCCTCGGGTCGCAGCGCGTCTTGCGTGCCTGGCACGATCTCGCCATCGCCAGGAAGCTCAGCATCATCGGCATCCTCGTCCTGCTCGGGCTGGCGATCCCGGTCCTGCTCTACAGCGACAAGCTCAACGAAAGCGTCGGCATCAGCCGCAACGAACTGCGCAGCTATGCGCCGCTGCGCGAAATGCTGTCGCTGCTGGCGGCGCTGCAGGCCGAACGCGTCGAAACCGGCGCCGCCGCCGCCGCTGCGGCACGCGCTGCGGACCGGTCCCTGGCCGATCTGCAGCGCACCGTTGCGGCGCTGCCCGGCTTCGAAAGCAGCGACAAGGCCTTGGCGCGCTTGCGCCAGGCGTTGGCAAACGGACGCGGCGACAGCGGCGCGGTCGGCGAACAGGCCGCTGCTGCGCTCGATGCGCTGCGCGACGACAGCCAACTGGTCTATACCCCGTATGTGGAGAGCTATCACCTGGTGGTGGCCAGCCTGATCTACGGTCCGGATACCAGCGAAGCGCTGACCCGCCTGGATGCGGCGGCGGATCCGTCGCAGGCCGGCGCGGATGCGCCGGTGCTGCGCGAGCAGATCGCGCAGATCGCGCGCGACCATGCCCGGCTGCGCAACGAAATGGAAAAGGCGGTGGGCCTGCTCGAGCAACCGGATCCATCGCTGGCCGCCGCCGTCGCGACCGAAGCAGGCCACGCCGACGACGCCTTGCAGCAACTGTCCGCCGCGCTGGACAGTGGCGCGCCCGATGCCGACCGCCGCTGGAACCGCGCGCTCGACGCCTGGGGCCATGCGCTGCAAGCGCTGAGCGCGACGTCGTTGCAAGCGCTGCAGCGGCAGTCGGCACGGCACCTGGCCGACGCGCGCAGCGCGATGTGGTGGACGATCGCCGGGTTGAGCCTGCTGACGCTGCTCATCGTCGCCTTGTGCGTCCACACCCTGTCGGTGCTGACCCGCAACGTCCGCAACGCCGCCAGCGTCGCCGCGCAGATCGCGCAGGGCCGCCTGGATACCGCGATCGCGGTGTCCAGCCGCGACGAAAGCGGCCAGTTGCTCGCAAACATGCAACAGATGCAGCAGCAACTGCAGCGCGTGCTGGCGGCGCAGGTCGAGATGGCGCGGCGCCACGACGCCGGCCAGATCAGCTACCGCATGGACGAAAGCGCCTTTCCCGGCGACTACGGGCGCATGGTCCGCGACAGCAATGCGCTGGCCGCGGCGCATATCGCCGTCACCCTGCGCCTGGCGCAGATCATGGACCGCTACGCGATCGGCGACCTCAGCGAGGACATGGAGCGCCTGCCCGGCGAGAAAGCCGCGCTGACCGCGACCATGGACACGGTCAAGCAGAACCTGACCGCGATGAACCGCGAGATCAACCAGCTCGCCGCCGCCGCCGCGGCCGGCGACTTCAGCGTGCGTGGCAACGCCGAACGCTTCCAGTACGACTTCCGCGCCATGGTCGACAGCCTCAACCGGCTGATGGCCACCGCCGACGGCAACCTCGACGCGCTGTCCGCGATGCTGCAGGCCATCGCCGCCGGCGACCTGACCGCACGCATGCACGGCGACTTCAACGGCGTGTTCGCGACCATGCGCGACGACGCCAACGCCACCGCCGAGCAGCTCGCCGGCATCGTCGGCCGCATCCAGAGCGCCGCATCGAGCATCGACAGCGCCTCCAGCGAGATCGCCGCCGGCAACGACGACCTGTCGCGGCGCACCGAGCAGCAGGCGGCCAGCCTGGAAGAAACCGCCGCGTCGATGGAAGAGTTGACCTCCACGGTCAAGCAGAACGCCGAGTCCGCGCGCCAGGCCAACCAACTGGCGGTGGGCGCCGCGTCGGTCGCCGCACAGGGCGGCGACGTGGTCGGCCAGGTGGTGAGCACGATGAGCGGGATCGAGGCCTCGTCCAAGAAGATCGCCGACATCATCTCGGTGATCGACGGCATCGCCTTCCAGACCAATATCCTCGCGCTCAACGCCGCGGTGGAAGCGGCGCGCGCCGGCGAACAGGGCCGCGGTTTTGCGGTGGTCGCCAGCGAGGTGCGCAGCCTCGCCCAGCGCTCGGCCAACGCCGCCAAGGAAATCAAGCGCCTGATCGACGACTCGGTCGGCCAGGTCGCCAACGGATCGACCCTGGTGCGCCAGGCCGGTGAGACCATGAGCGAGATCGTCTCCTCGGTGCAACGCGTCACCGACATCATGGGCGAGATCTCCGCCGCCTCGCAGCAGCAGTACGCCGGCATCGAACAGGTCAACCAGACCGTGACCCAAATGGACGAGGCGACGCAGCAGAACGCCGCGCTGGTCGAGGAAGCCGCCGCCGCGGCGCGCGCGATGGAAGAACAGGCCGGCCAGCTCACCGAGACCGTTGCGCTATTCAAGATCGACCCGACCCATGCCACGCCATCGCCGCGGTCCCGCTCCGCTGCGACAACCAAGGCAGCGGCAAACGCGCCGGCCTCGGCGACCGAACGCAAGCCGCAGCCCGCGTATGCCAGCCACGGCAGCGCGGCGATGGCAGGGCCGTAACGCACCCTGCCCAACGGCGCCGGACCCCTGCGCCGACCCGCACCGGCCGTGGAGCGTTCCCGCGGCCGAGGCGGTCCGCGTCGCCACCCGGGCGACGGCGGGTCGGCGGCGAAGGCCTGGGGCAAGCGCCCTGCCCTGCTTCCGGCATCCGAATCGGCAATCGCCTAAAGCCAGCCGGGTTCCCGTCGATAACGTGAAGAGCCGGTGATTGTCGGCGCAGCGCCCATCGGGGGGCCCATGCACGATGCCACCATCGCCGAGGCGAATCGTCCGCGCCGGCGCTCGCCATTGCCCGTCGGCATGCTGTTGCTCGCCGTCTGGGCCGCGTGGTCGGCGGCCAGCCTGGCGTACCTCGCCAAGCCGTCGTCCGGCGCCAACGCCGACACCATCCGCCGGCAATTGCAGGCCTTCGCGTCCTCCACGCCGCCGCGCGGCCAGGCCGTGGCGTTCCAGTTGCGCCTGGCCGAATGCGGCTGCACGCCTCGCGGACCCGCGCCCTTGCCGCCGGGCCTGCTCAACATCGACCTGGGCGACCGGCCGGCGCCCGAGGCGCTGCCCTACCCGCTGATCGTGCTCGCTGCCGACGGTCGCCTGGTCTACGCCGGCCCTTCGCACATCGAGGGCTGCGGCGCCGCCATTCCCGCCGCGTCATTGCTGCCGCGCCTGCTCGCGGCCAGCAATGCGACGCCGCTGATCCTTCTCACCCACTGTGCATGCCCAAAGGAATCATCCGCATGAGCGCCGCCACCACCCAGGGAAGCTTTCTCGTAGGCAACGAGCGCTACGTCTATCTGCAGAAACTGGCTGCGGAGGCCGACCGCCTGTTCCTGGCGGTGGCCGCGTTCACCGCCATCGTCAGCCTCGCCGCCGCCTGGCGCCAGGACGTGTGGACGCCATGGCTGGCGGTGACGCTGCCGACCCTGGCGATCATCGCCCTGCAGGTGAAGCTCTATCCCGGCACGCTGCTCAGCCGCTGCACCGTGGCGCTGGGCCTGATGGTGCTGGCCGCCGTGCTGATCCAGCAGGCCGGCGGCATGGCCGAAGTCCACTTCGGCGTGATCGTGCTGATCGCATTGCTGCTGTACTACCGCGACTGGCGGCCGATCGTGGTCGCCTCCGCCGCCATCGCCGTCCACCACGTGCTGTTCTTCTGGCTGCAGCATCGCGGCCTGCCGCTGCAGGCATTCGCGGCCGACGCCGGGATCGGCATCCTGGCCACCCATGCCGGCTATGTGGTGGCCGAAGCCGGGATCCTGGTGGCGATGGCGGTGCAGATGCGCAAGCAATTGCTGGACGTCGGCCACGACCCGCGCGACCTGGCGCTGCTGGCGCGCGCCATGGCCCGCCAGCAACCGCTGCCGGCCTCGATCCGCGGCCTGACCCTGCCGGAAGGCTCGATCGCCCATACCCTGGTGGTGGCCAGCGAGCAGTTGCTGAGCAGCCGCGAACAGGACGCGGAGATCCAGCGCGAGGGTCTGCGCATCCGCACCGCCCTGGACAACGTCACCGCCAACGTGATGATCGCCGACGCCGAGCGCAACATCGTCTACGTCAACAAGCCGCTGGCGCGGATGCTGTCGGCGGCGCAGGAAGACATGCGCCGCGAGCTTCCGGGCTTCGATGCGGACGCCCTGCTGGGGCGCAACATCGACATCTTCCACAAGCGGCCCGAGCACCAGGCCAAGCTGCTGGCGGCGCTGCAGCAGACCCACACCGCGCAGATCCGGGTGGGCGGGCACACCATGCGCCTGATCATCAACCCGATCGTCAGCAGCGCGTCCGAGCGCCAGGGCTTCGTCGTGGAGTGGGCCGACCGTACCGGCGAAATCCAGGTGGAAGAGGAAGTGACCCAGATCGTGCGGGCGGCCGCCGCCGGCGACCTCGACAGCCGCATCGGCCTGCACGGCAAGCAGGGCTTCTACCTGCTGCTGGCGCAGCAGCTCAACACGCTGCTGGACAACAACGCCGACGGCCTGGCGCGGATTTCGCAGTTGCTGTCGGCGCTGTCGCAGGGCGACCTCACCGCGCGCATGGACGGCGATCTGCATGGCGTGTTCGCCCGCATCCGCGACGACGCCAACGCGACCGCGACCCAATTGGCAACGATCGTGCGCCAGATCCAGGGCGCCTCGGATGCGATCAATACTGCCGCCGGCGAGATCGCCGCCGGCAACGACGACCTGTCGCGGCGCACCGAGCAGCAGGCCGCCAGCCTGGAGGAAACCGCCGCCTCGATGGAGGAACTGACTTCCACGGTCAAGCAGAATGCCGAATATGCGCGCCAGGCCAACCAGCTCGCGGTGGGCGCCGCCTCCGTCGCCTCGCAGGGCGGCGACGTGGTCGGCCAGGTCGTCACCACGATGAGCGGCATCGAGGCCTCCTCGAAGAAGATCGCCGACATCATCAGCGTCATCGACGGCATCGCCTTCCAGACCAACATCCTCGCCTTGAATGCCGCGGTGGAAGCGGCGCGTGCCGGCGAACAGGGCCGCGGCTTCGCCGTGGTCGCCAGCGAAGTGCGCACCCTCGCCCAGCGTTCGGCCACCGCCGCCAAGGAGATCAAGGGCCTGATCGACGCCTCGGTCGGCCAGGTCGCCAACGGCTCGGCGCTGGTGCGCCAGGCCGGCCAGACCATGAGCGAGATCGTGTCCTCGGTGCAGCGCGTCACCGACATCATGGGCGAGATCTCCGCCGCCTCGCAGGAACAGTCGTCCGGGATCGAGCAGGTCAACCAGACCGTCACCCAGATGGACGAGGCCACGCAGCAGAACGCCGCGCTGGTCGAGGAAGCCAGCGCATCGGCGCGGGCGCTGGAGGAACAGGCCGGGCAGCTGGCCGACGCGGTCGCGGCGTTCAAGCTGTCCGACGCGGCAACGACCGCCACGCTGCGCGCGCATCCCGCCGCAGCGCCTCGCCCTGCCAGCAAGCCGGCCGCGTTGTCCGCAGTGCGCAGCGCACCGATCGCCGTCGCCACGGGCACCGAGTTGCGCGAGTTCTGATCCCGCGCAGCGCAGCCGCCCGGCCAGCCGCACACCGACACCCCGCGCTCACCGGAGCGCGGGGACGCATATCGCTTCGACGCGCATGCGTCGCCATAGCAAACGTAGTTGCCGCAGGGGCTGGGGGGAGCCTGCCGGCTTCGCGAATGTCCCGATCATGTCCCCAACTGTCTCGAGACAGGCCGAAATGCAGGGAAAACTGCCTGCAACGGGCCACTATTCGGTCAATTTTTCGTCATCGCCGCCGATAGGATTTCACGCGCCGCTCACATAGGCGCCCTATCTCGTCCGCATAGGCGTTGCCATGAAAAAATTCAGCCACCTCTCGGTCGACACCAAGCTGTCGGCCCTGCTCACCATCGCGGTCAGCGCCGCGCTGGTGTTGCTGGCCACCCTGATCTACCGCCAGTCCGCCAGCAGCCATGAGACCCAGGTACGCAAGGAAATCGAGTCGGCCACCACGCTGATGAATCAGTCGGTGGCGATGTACGACCGGGTGCTGAGCGAGGAAACCGATCGGATGGGGCAGATGTTCGCGACCATGCTGCCCGCCGGCGCGGCGCAACTGGAGCCGGCCAAGACGGTACAGATCGGCGACGTGCAGACGCCGACGCTGCGGCTCGGGCCGCATGTGTTGAATCTGGATTTCGCCTCGGTGGACCATTTCGCCGACGCCAGCGGCGGCGTGGCGACCGTGTTCGTGCGCAGCGGCGACGACCTGGTCCGGATCGCGACCTCGCTGCACGACCAGTCCGGCGCGCGCGTGGTCGGCACCGTGCTGGACCATGCGCATCCCGCCTATGCGCTGCTGCTGCAGAACAAGCCCTACACCGGGCCGGCGCATCTGTTCGGCAACGACTACATGACCCATTACCAGCCGCTGCACGACGCGCAGGGCAACCTGGTCGGCGCGCTGTTCGTCGGCCGCAACTACACCCAGGGCCTGGCCGCGCTGCAGGAACGCCTGCGCAGCACGCGCATCGGCGAAGACGGCCACTTCATCGCCGTGGACATGCACCCGGCGCGGCGCGGGCAACTGCTCGCGCACCCGGTCTCCAAGGCCGCCAACGTGGAAGCGCTGGTGGTGGAGGCGGACAAGCCGTTGCTGCAGGCCTTGCTCGAGGGCAAGCAGGCCAGCGCCACGCTGCGGCTCAAGCGCGACGCGACCGCAGATGCGGCGGCCGAGTCGTTCCTGGTCACCGCCCAGGCCTACCGGCCGTGGCAATGGGTGTTGCTCGGCGCGCAGCCGCGCAGCGCCATCGAGGCGCCGCTGCAGGCCTTGATGCGCAGCATCCTGGCGTTCTCCGCGTTGATGCTGGTCGGCTGCGCGGTGCTGGTGTTCGTGCTGGCCCGGCGCATGGTGTCGCGGCCGCTGGCGGTGATCGAGCAGGTGGTCGGCGACATCACCGCCGGGCGCCTGGAAAGCCATATCGAGGTCGGCCACGGCCAGGACGACGTCGGCCGGCTGCTGCACGGCATGCGCCGCATGCGCGACGATCTGCGCGAACGGCTGCGCACCGAGCGCGTGGTGGCGGCGGAGAATCTGCGCGTGCGCGTCGCGCTGGACGATGTCAGCACCAACGTGATGATCGCCGACGCCGATCGGCGCATCGTCTACGTCAACCGTCCGCTGGTGAAGATGCTCGGCGACGTGCAGGACGACCTGCGCCGCGACCTGCCGCACTTCGACGTGCAGAAGCTGATCGGCAACACCATCGACGTATTCCATCGCCACCCCGAACACCAGGCGCGCCTGCTGGCCGAACTGAAGACCACCTACCGCGCGCAGATCCGCGTCGGCGGCCGCACCATGCGCCTGATCGTCAATCCGGTGATCGACGGCGACGGCAATCGCCTCGGTTTCGTCGTCGAATGGGCCGACCGCACCGACGAGGTGAGCGTGGAAGAGGAAATCGCCGGCATCGTGCGTGGTGCGGTGGCTGGCGACCTGGGCGGACGCGTGCGCCTGGACAACAAGCAGGGCTTCTTGCTGCAGCTGGCCGAACAGATCAATGCCCTGCTGGAAGCCAGCGCCTCCGGCCTGGGGCATATCCAGCACATGCTGCAGGCGCTGTCCGAAGGCGACCTGTCCACCCGCATCGACGCCGACCTGCAGGGCGTCTACGCCAACATGAAGGACCACGCCAACACCACCGCCGAGCAACTGGCGACCATCGTGCGGCAGATCCAGGGCGCTTCGGATGCGATCAATACCGCCGCCAGCGAGATCGCGGCCGGCAACGACGACCTGTCGCGGCGTACCGAGCAACAGGCCGCCAGCCTGGAAGAGACCGCCGCCTCGATGGAAGAACTGACCTCCACCGTGAAGCAGAACGCCGAACACGCGCGCCAGGCCAACCAGCTCGCGGTCGGCGCCGCCTCCGTCGCCACCCAGGGCGGCGACGTGGTCGGTCAGGTGGTCACCACCATGAGCGGCATCGAGACCTCGTCCAAGAAGATCGCCGACATCATCAGCGTCATCGACGGCATCGCCTTCCAGACCAACATCCTGGCCCTCAACGCCGCGGTGGAAGCGGCGCGGGCCGGCGAACAGGGCCGCGGCTTCGCCGTGGTCGCCAGCGAGGTGCGCACCCTCGCCCAGCGCTCGGCCGGCGCGGCCAAGGAGATCAAGGGCCTGATCGACGAATCGGTCGCGCGCGTCAGCGAAGGCTCGGCGCTGGTCGACCGCGCCGGCCGCACCATGCAGGAGATCGTGTCCTCGGTGCAGCGCGTCACCGACATCATGAGCGAGATCTCCTCGGCCTCGCAGGAGCAGTACGCCGGCATCGAGCAGGTCAACCAGACCGTCACCCAGATGGACGAGGCCACCCAGCAGAACGCCGCGCTGGTCGAGGAAGCCACCGCCAGTGCGCGTTCGATGGAAAGCCAGGCCGGCGAGCTGGCGCGTGCGGTCGCCTCCTTCACACTGGACCAGCGCCCGCCGGCCGGCGCCGCGGGAAACATCGCCACATTGCATCCAGGCTACAAAAAAGCCGGTCACGGCCGATAGCATCGTGGGACGGGCGGAATGCGCCGCCCCGCCCCATCCACGATCGCATTGCCCACCCATGGCCGAAGGCATTCCCAGCGACTCCCCCGAACCGTCTCCGCACGAGGCGACGGAACAGGACGACCGCTTCCTGCTGACCAACCCGCGCCAGATCCGGCAGCTGCTGCAGTCGCTGATCAACCAGCGCTCGCAGATCAGTGCGCATCTGGGCGGCCGCGACCAGTCGTTCTCGACCGCGCTGCTGGAACTGGACGAGCACAGCCTGCTGCTGGACCTGAGCGTCAACGAGGCCAGCAACCGCTCCGCCGAGCACGCCGAGTACCTGCTGTGTTTCGCACAGCTGGACAAGGTGCGCCTGCGCTTCCGCATCGCCGACCTGGAACGGGTCGACAGCGACGGCACGCCCGGCTTTCGCGCGCCGCTGCCCGATTCGCTGTACTACCTGCAGCGCCGCGAGCACTTCCGCCTGGAGACGCCGATCACCGAATCGCCGATGTGCGTACTGCGGCTGGACGATGCCAGCCCGCCCACCGAACTGGTGCTGCGGGTCATCGACATCAGCGGCGGCGGCCTGGCGGTGGCGCTGGTCCCCGGCCAGCCTGTACCGGAACAGCGCCAAAGCTACCCGCGCTGCGTGCTGCAGTTGCCCGACGCCGACGCCATCAAGCTGACCCTGCAGGTCTGCAACATGTACCCGCACAAGCTGGCCAACGGCCAGGACACGCTGCGGGTGGGGCTGCGCTTCGCCGACCTGCCGCGCGGCGCCGACGCGGCGATCCAGCGCTACATCTTCCGCATCGAGCGCCAGCGCAGCGCGCGCAAGAGCGGCGTGCTGTCCTGAACGGCGCCTCGACCATGCACCACGCATCCTGCAGGAGCGGCTTCAGCCGCGACCGGGGCGCTACCAGGAAAGTCCAGGTCGCGGCTGAAGCCGCTCCTGCAGGCAACGCTTTCTATATGTCTGTCTCGGATGCATCAGGCCGGCCAGGACGGTTACAGGGACCGCTAAAGTTCTGCCCCACCACGCCGATCTAGTGCAAGAGCCGCATTTCCCGCTTCCCGCCATCCCTCCGCAATCCGTGCGCACCAGGAGCACACGATGAACGACAAGAACACCTCTGCCTCCGGCGCCACCGGCGGCGAATTCCTCAGCTTCACCCTCGGCGAAGAGCATTACGGCGTCGACATCCTGAAGGTGCAGGAAATCCGTGGCTACGACTCGGTCACCCGGGTGCCGGACGCCCCGGAGTACATCAAGGGCGTGATCAACCTGCGCGGCACCATCGTGCCGGTGATCGACCTGCGCCTGAAGCTGCGCCTGAAGGAAGCCCGCTACGACGCCTTCACCGTGATGATCGTGCTCAACGTCGAGGACCGCGTGGTCGGCATCGTCGTGGACAGCGTCTCCGACGTGATCCCGTTGAACGAGGACCAGATCCGGCCGACGCCCGAATTCGGCGCCGCGGTGGACACCCGCTTCATCTCCGGCATCGGCACCCAGGACGACAAGATGCTGATCCTGCTGGACATCGAGACCCTGCTCGACAGCGCCGACCTGAGCCAGCACGCGCACGTCGACGAAGCCGCCTGAGCCGGCTCGAGCCGCGGCCGCGCCGCGGTTCCGCACGCAATTCCCGACCCGCCGTCCATCGGCGGGTTTTTTCTTTCGGAAATGCGAACTGCTTATCACTTGCGCCGGTCAAGTTCGTCGTTACCACGCCGATAGCTGATAGGTGGCCCGATCAAGCACCTGGGCCGACCTCTTTCGCCCACCCCTAAAGGAGTTTCCCCCGATGAAGCCGAGCTTTCCCCTGCTGCTGGTCCTGCTGCTTGCCGCCAGCCCGAGCGCCTTCGCCCAGTCGCAGCAGATGATCCCGCCGGAGATGGCGGCCCGCTTCGTCGGCAAGGACGGCATGGTCTGCGGCAAGGTCGAGAAGGCCAAGTACGCGCAGAACTCCGAAGGCGAGCCGACCTTCCTGTACATGGGCGGCATGTTCCCGCGCCACACCTTCTCCGCGCGCATCGCCGGCGCCGACCGCGGCAAGTTCGGCTTCGCGCCGGAAACCCTGGAAGGCAAGGACGTGTGCGTGATCGGCAAGATCGAACGCGACAGCTCGCGCGCCGAGATCCAGGTCAGCGCGCCGTCCAGCCTGAAGCTGGCCACGATCAAGTAAGACGAAGCGTCGCCGCGCCGGAGCCCTCGCGCTTCCGGCATGGCGGCGCTTTTGTTTTTTTGGTGCTTCGCCGCCGTCGTCGAACCAAGGGGAAATGCGTTCATGCAGTGGATAAAGAATCTCAAGTTGATGCCGAAGCTGATGCTGGCGTTCGGTCTCGTACTCGCCATCATGTTGGTGCAGGGATTGGCGGCCTACAACGGCCTGCACTCGCTCAACGGCGTGGCCGACGGCGTTTCCAAACAGGTGGTGCCCAGCGTGCGCACCGGCGGCGAGATGCGCGGCATCCTCGGCGAATACCGCAATGCGGCCTACCAGAGCCTGATCCGCAGCAGCGATGCACTGAAGAAGGAATCGGAGGCGCGCAAGGTTGCGCTGGGCAAGCAGTTGGACGATATCCTGGCCAAGTACCCGCCGATGATCGGCAGCGAAAAGGAACGCGAGATCTACAAACGCACCGTCGCCGACTGGAAAAAAGCCGGCGACTCGTACAAATCGGTCGACGAGATGCTGCAGCTGGAGCTGCACGACGATGCGATCGACACCTTCACCAGCGAGACGCGCACCCTGCACAACAAGGTCGTGGCCGACGTGATCGACCTGATCGCGGAGAACAATCGCCAAGCCGAGGTCGCCGCGAACGCCGCAGCCAACACCTACGGCAAGGCCTCGGCCACCCTGCTGGTCTGCCTGCTGATCGGCGTCGCCGGCGCGGTGGGCCTGGCCTGGCTGTTCGGGCGCATGCTGGCCACCAACGTGCGCGGCGCGGTCAAGATCGCCAATGAAGTCGCCGCAGGCAAGCTCGACGGGCACATCGACGCCAGCGGCCAGGACGAGATCGGCGAACTGATGCAGGCGCTCAAGCGCATGCAGCAGGACCTGCGCGAGCGCACCGAGCGCGACGCGGCCGTGGCGTCCGAGAACCTGCGCATCCGCACCGCGCTGGACAACTCCTCCACCGGCATGTTCATCGCCGACCTGGACTACGCCATCGTCTATGCGAACCCGTCGATGCAGGGCATCGTCGACAAGTACGCCGACCAGATCCGCAAGGTCGCTCCCGCGTTCGATTCGAGCATGCCGCTGGTCGGTTCCTCGCTGTCGGTGCTGGAATACGGCAACCAGATCGACACCCGCACCGTGGCCGCGATCGAGAAGCATGGCGTGGCCGAACGCGAGATGGCCTACGGCCATGCCCGCATCGCCCAGATCGTCTCCAGCATCCGCGACGCGCACGGCAGCCATGTCGGCTTCGTCTGCGAATCGCGCGACCGCACCGTCGAGGCCCAGGTCGAAGAAGAAGTGGCCAAGATCGTGCAGGCCGCCGCCGCCGGCGACCTGTCCGGGCGCGTGGCCACCGACGGCAAGCAGGGCTTCTTCCTGCAGCTGGCGCAGCAGCTCAACGGCCTGCTGCAGGCCAACGGCGACAGCATCGGCGAAGTCTCCAAGCTGCTGACCGCGCTGTCGCAGGGCGACCTGACCGCGCGCATGCACGGCGAGTTCGACGGCGTGTTCGCGACCATGCGCGACGACGCCAACGCCACCGCCGAGCAGCTCGCCGCCATCGTCGGCCGCATCCAGACCGCTGCGATCAGCATCAACGCCGCCGCCGGCGAGATCGCCGCCGGCAACGATGACCTGTCGCGCCGCACCGAACAGCAGGCGGCGAACCTGGAAGAAACCGCCGCGTCGATGGAAGAACTGACCTCCACGGTCAAGCAGAACGCCGAGCATGCGCGCCAGGCCAACCAGCTCGCGGTCGGCGCCGCGTCCGTCGCCTCGCAGGGCGGCGCCGTGGTCGGCCAGGTGGTGACCACGATGAGCGGCATCGAGACGTCGTCGAAGAAGATCGCCGACATCATCTCGGTCATCGACGGCATCGCCTTCCAGACCAACATCCTGGCGCTCAATGCCGCGGTGGAAGCGGCGCGTGCCGGCGAACAGGGCCGCGGTTTCGCGGTGGTCGCCAGCGAAGTGCGCACCCTAGCCCAGCGCTCGGCCAATGCGGCCAAGGAGATCAAGGGCCTGATCGACGCCTCGGTCAGCCAGGTCGCCAACGGCTCGGCGCTGGTGCGCCAGGCCGGCCAGACCATGAGCGAGATCGTGTCCTCGGTGCAGCGCGTCACCGACATCATGAGCGAGATCGCGGCCGCCTCGCAGGAGCAGTCGTCCGGCATCGAGCAGGTCAACCAGACCGTCACCCAGATGGACGAGACCACCCAGCAGAACGCCGCGCTGGTCGAGGAAGCCACGGCTGCCGCACGCTCGATGGAAGAACAGGCCGGGCAGCTGACCGAGGCCGTCTCGATCTTCCGCGTGGAACAGTCGCCGGCCAGCGCGCCAGCACCGCGCCATGCGCAGGTGCACTCGATCCGCACGGTGGCGAAGAAGCCGGTCGCGGTGCCGTCGGGCAAGCCGGCGCTGGCCACCGGCAGCAAGAAGTCCGTACCGGCCCTGGCCGATTCGGACTGGCAGGAGTTCTGAGGCGCCGGCAGTCGCGGCCTTCAGGCACGTCCCGATCCCCGGCCCCGCGCCGGGGATTTTTTTGTCGGCCACCCCCGGTCCCGGCCACGGCGGCTCGGCCGGGCCCGCGCGGGTTTGTCTCAATTTTGTTACCGCCGCGCCGTTAAAGCCTTCGAGAACCACTCGAAGGTGTCCATCCAATGTCGTATCCGTCGCTCGTCGCTCGCCTGTCGGATCTGCCGCTGCGTCGCAAGTTCGTCTGGCAAACCCTGCTGCTCGGCAGCGGCATCGTGCTGCTGGCGATCCTCGCCGCGCGCATGCAGTACGTGGATATCCGCAACACCCGTGAGCAGGCGTTGAAGAGCCAGATCGAACTGGCGATCGGCGTGGTCCAGGCCTACGCGGCCAAGGTGGAGGGCGGGCAGATGCCGCTGGACGAGGCGCAGCGCACCGCGCTGGCCACGCTGGAGTCGATGCGCGCCCGCGACGGCGTGGACTATTTCTACGTGCACGACATGCGTCCGACCATGCTGATGCACCCGACCCGCCACGACCTGGTCGGCAAGGACATCGGCAACGTGCTCAGCGCTGACGGCAAGCCGATCTTCCGCCAGTTCGCCGCGGCGGCCGCGGCCGGCGGCGGCTATGTGGACTACCTGTGGCCCAAGCCGGGCAACGACAAGCCGGTCGAGAAGGTGTCCTACAACGCGCCGTTCAAGCCCTGGAACTGGGTGATCGGCACCGGCGTGTACATGGACGACGTGCAGGCGCAGGCGCTGCTGTTCACCGGCGTGATGACCGTGGCCGGCGGCGTGCTGGTGCTGATCACCTTCGGCATCAACTGGCTGATCGGCAGTTCGGTGCTGGTGCCGGTGTCGCGCACGCTGCAGGCGATCCGCGCGGTGTCCCGCGGCGACCTGAGCGTGCGCATCGACAATCCCGGACGCGACGAGACCGGGCAGATGCTGCGCGCCACCGGCGAGATGATCCAGATGCTGGAACGCTTCTCCAGCGAGACCGCGAAGATGGCGGTGCTGCACGCCGACAAGGACATGTCGCACCGCATGCCGCAGGACTTCCCCGGCGTGTACGGCGAGCTCAGCAAAAGCATCAACACGATGATGTTCGAGCACCTGGACGCGATCGTCGACGCGATCGCGGTGCTCAACGAATACGCCAACGGCGACCTGCATCGCGATGCGCGGCGCCTGCCCGGCAGCCGCGCGGTGCTGCACGAATCGATGGACGCGGCCAAGGCCAGCCTGCTGGCGATCAACACCGAGATCAAGCGCCTGGCCGCGGCGGCCGCCGCCGGCGACTTCAGCGCCCGCGGCGATGCGACGCATTTCCAGCACGACTTCCGGCTGATGGTGCAGGACCTCAACGCGATGATGGAGGTCAGCGACCACAACCTGGGGCAGTTGTCCACGCTGCTGCAGGCCATCGCCGCCGGCGACCTGAGCGTGCGCATGCAGGGCGAGTTCCACGGCGTGTTCGCGACCATGCGCGACGACGCCAATGCCACCGCCGACCAGCTGGCCGACATCGTCGGCCGCATCCAGACCGCGGCGCTGAGCATCAACACCGCGACCACCGAGATCGCCGCCGGCAACGACGACCTGTCGCGCCGCACCGAGCAGCAGGCCGCTAGCCTGGAAGAGACCGCCGCCTCGATGGAAGAGTTGACCTCGACCGTCAAGCAGAACGCCGAGCACGCACGCCAGGCCAACCAGCTTGCGGTCGGCGCCGCCGCGGTCGCCTCGCAGGGCGGCGACGTGGTCGGCCAGGTCGTCACCACGATGAGCGGCATCGAGACCTCCTCCAAGAAGATCGCCGA
>NZ_JACSQX010000025.1:0-16344 GCF_014836395.1 Xanthomonas bonasiae | reverse complement strand
CCTGCGTTTCGCGATCCGCGAAGGCGGCCGCACCGTCGGCGCCGGCGTGGTGGCCAAGATCATCAAGTAATGCCCGCTGCGGCGACCTCGGTCGCCGCAGTTTGACGATGTGCAGGCGGCTTCGGCCGTCGGGTTCAGCGAAGGGCGGGCCGGAACCTTCGGTCCGCCTTCGCCGTCTAAGGGAAGTGCAGTCGTTCTTACTACACGCCAGTAGCTCAATTGGCAGAGCAGCGGTCTCCAAAACCGCAGGTTGGGGGTTCGAGTCCCTCCTGGCGTGCCAATCTGCCGCACCCTATCCAGTGACCTTGGTCGCATAGCCGCAAGAGTCGGATGAACAGCAAGATCGAGCATTCCAAAGGCACCGCCGCTTCCTCCGGTGGCGATATCGTCAAGTACGTCATCGCTGCCTTGCTGGTGGTTGCGGGCCTGTTTGTCTGGTTCTGGTTCGGCGAGCCGAGTCGTGCGACGCAGCTGGGTAGCTGGTCCGGGCCGCTGCGTGGCCTGGCGGTCATCGTTGGCTTGGTCGCGGCCGCCGCTGTGTTCCTGCTGACCGCCAAGGGGCGCGAGTCCCGCGAGTTCGTCTCCGAATCCCGGTTCGAGCTGCGCAAGGTGGTCTGGCCGACCCGTCAGGAAGCGATCCGCACCACCTGGGTCGTGATCGTGGTGGTGATCATTCTGAGTCTGCTGCTGGGCGGGTTCGATTTCCTGATCCAGAAGCTGATGCAGTGGTTCGTGAGTCGTTGAGGAGAGTGCAGCAGTGAAGCGTTGGTATGTCGTTCACGCCTATTCAGGCTTCGAGAAGTCCGTGGCCCAAGCGCTGCGCGACCGCATTGTGCGTGACGAGATGCAGGAGCGCTTCGGTGACGTGCTGGTGCCGACCGAGGAAGTGATCGAAATGCGCTCCGGCCAGAAGCGCCGTTCCGAGCGCAAGTTCTTCCCGGGCTACGTGCTGGTGCAGATCGAGACCCACGAAGAGGCCGGCATCCCGCGCATCGACAACGAAAGCTGGCACCTGGTGAAGGAAACCCCGAAGGTGATGGGGTTCATCGGCGGCACCGCCGATCGTCCGCTGCCGATCCGCGACGAAGAAGCCGATGCGATCCTGCAGCGCGTTCAGGATGGCGTGGAGAAGCCGCGTCCGAAGGTGCTGTTCGAGCCGGGCCAGATGGTCCGCGTCACCGATGGTCCGTTCAACGACTTCAACGGCGTGGTCGAGGAAGTCAACTACGAGAAGAGCCGCCTGCGCGTCGCGGTGCTGATCTTCGGCCGGTCCACCCCGGTGGAACTGGAATTCGGCCAGGTCGAGAAGGCCTGAGCCCCGCGCCGGCGCAGCTGCGCCGGACGCCAAAATCTCTGCTATACTGCGCGGCTCGCTGTCCAGGCTCGCCGCCTGGCAGGACCGGAAGCCGCCGCAAGGCGGCTTTCTGCGCACTTCAAACGTGATGGCGGGACACGTGATTTTCCCGTCGCGATGGGGAGCCTGCAAGTTGGGCGCTAGCACCCGGAGACCACTGAAATGGCAAAGAAAGTAGTCGGTTACATCAAGCTGCAGGTGAAGGCCGGTCAGGCCAATCCCTCGCCGCCGGTCGGTCCTGCGCTGGGTCAGCGCGGCCTGAACATCATGGAATTCTGCAAGGCGTTCAATGCCGCCACGCAGAAGCTGGAGCCGGGCCTGCCCACTCCGGTCATCATCACGGCCTATTCGGACCGTACCTTCACCTTCATCACCAAGAGCACCCCTGCGAGCGTGCTGTTGAAGAAGGCTGCAGGCGTCACCTCCGGTTCCAAGCGCCCGAACACCGAAAAGGTGGGCAAGGTCACCCGCAAGCAGCTCGAAGAGATCGCCAAGGCGAAGGAAGCCGACCTGACTGCAGCCGAGCTGGAAGCGGCGGTGCGTACGATTGCGGGTTCCGCCCGCAGCATGGGCCTGACGGTGGAGGGTTAAGCGATGGCACAGACCAAGCGACAGAAAGCAATCCGTGCTGCCGTGCAGCCGGGCAAGGCGTATTCGATCGACGAAGCGCTGAAGATCATCAAGTCCACCAGCAAGGCCAAGTTCGTCGAAGCCGTCGACGTGGCCGTGCGCCTGGGCGTGGATGCCAAGAAGTCCGACCAGCAGGTGCGCGGTTCCACCGTGCTGCCGGCCGGTACCGGCAAGAGCGTGCGCGTGGCGGTGTTCGCCCCGGCCGGCGCCAAGGCTGACGAAGCCCTGGCCGCTGGCGCCGAAGCCGTCGGCATGGACGACCTGGCCGAGAAGATGCAGGCCGGCGACCTGAACTACGACGTGGTCATCGCCACCCCGGACGCGATGCGCGTCGTCGGCAAGTTGGGCACGCTGCTGGGCCCGCGCGGCCTGATGCCGAACCCGAAGGTCGGCACCGTGTCGGCCAATCCGGCCGAAGCGGTGAAGAACGCCAAGTCGGGTCAGGTGCGCTACCGCACCGACAAGGCCGGCATCATCCACTGCACCATCGGCAAGGCCAGCTTCGAAGACGATGCGCTGAAGAACAATCTGCAGGCGCTGTTGATGGACCTGGTCAAGGCCAAGCCGGCTACGTCCAAGGGCACCTACCTGCAGAAGATCTCGGTGAGCTCGACCATGGGTCCGGGCGTCACCGTCGATCAGGCTTCGCTGTCCCTGAAGTAATCGCGAGACGGCGGCGCTCCGCGAGGCGCGCCGCCGGTTCCACCCTTTTGAAGGCGTCGCCGAGGGGCAACCCGGAGCGAAGCCGTCAAAGACCGCAGGCGCGGTCGGCGCATACCGACGACGGGCACGGAAGCTCGATATGGCAAGGAGTCGCCGTCGGTACAGCGGGATCGCTTAATCCAGTCCCCTCGGGGGCGCGCCGGCGTAGATGGTGCCGCCTTTCTGGAGTTTTTCTGGTTCAGGCCAGTTCGGGATTTCCCGAGCGCGCTCACTCCAGGTCTGGAACGGCCACCAACTGGGATGCCATTCGGCGTCCCCGGCATCCAGGATGGAGGCCGCCCAGGACCGCAAGCGGCAGGAGCCGCAAGCGGAGTATGTTTGAAGCAGGGATTCGGGATTCGGGATTGGAGAGTGGCAAGAGCGCATCACGGCTCCTGCGACTCTCGAACCATCGGCCTCGAGCCCAGCTTTAACGGAGGAGTGCAATGGCTCTCAATCTGTCCCAGAAGCAAGAAGTCGTCGCCGAACTGGCAGACGTTGCCGCGAAGGCTCACTCCTTGGTTGCTGCCGAGTACGCCGGCATCACGGTCGCCCAGCTGACCGCGATGCGCAAGAAGGCGCGCGAAACCGGTGTGTACTTGCGTGTTGTCAAGAACACCCTGGCCGCGCGTGCCGTTGCCGGTACCGAATACGAGTGCGTCCAGGACGCGCTGGTCGGTCCGCTGCTGTATGCGTTCTCGACGGAAGAACCCGGCGCTGCCGGTCGTCTGATCAAGGAATTCGCCAAGGGTAACGACAAGCTGCAGACCAAGGTCGTGTCGATGGGTGGCCAGCTGTATCCGGCCGCTCACCTCGAGGTGTTGGCATCGCTGCCGACCCGCGAGCAGGCGCTGGCCATGCTGGCACGCGTCCTCGCCGAGCCGGCGAGCATGTTTGCACGCGCGGTCAAGGCAGTGGGCGACAAGCTCGGTGGTGGCGAAGAAGCCCCCGCCGCAGCGGAAGAAGCCCCGGCCGAAACGGCTTAAGTTCGCGACACCTGAAACGGTTCACTAGAACCTCATCCAGAAAAAAATTCCAAAGGTAATCACAATGTCCCTGTCTAACGAACAGATCGTCGACGCAATCGCCGAAAAGACCCTCATGGAAGTGATGGAGCTGGTCAAGGCCATCGAAGAGAAGTTTGGCGTTTCCGCCGCAGCCCCGGTCGCCGCTGCCGGCCCGGCCGCTGCTGCCGCCCCGGTCGAAGAGCAGACCGAGTTCAACGTCATCCTGAAGGCTGTCGGCGAGAAGAAGGTCGAAGTCATTAAGGCCGTCCGCGCCATCACCGGCCTGGGCCTGAAGGAAGCGAAGGACCTCGTCGAAGGTGCTCCGCAGACCGTCAAGGAAGCCGTGTCGAAGGAAGATTCCGAGAAGTTCAAGAAGGATCTCGAGGCCGCCGGCGCGACCGTCGAAATCAAGTAATCGGCATCTTGCATCGCCAGCGTGTCAGGTGATGCATCGAAGGCTGGGGACGCAAGTCCCCGGCCTTTGGCCGTTGTTGCAAAGCCGGGATTAGAGATTCGGCATTGGAGATTTGGTGGCGGGCGAGTGGCCCATCCCGAATCCCGTCATCCCCAATCTCGGCCTTACCGAGTTGGTAGTTGGAAGTAGCAAGAGAAGGCGTGCTGGTGCCGGCAATACCAGCGACTTCCAACTGACAATTTATGTTCACTCAGGGTCGCGGACGCGCGGCCCGCACAGCCAAGGTGATACCTCATGACGTCTTATTCGTTCACCGAAAAGAAGCGTATCCGCAAGGATTTCGGCAAGCAGCGCTCGATCCTCGAAGTGCCGTTCCTGCTGGCGATCCAGGTGGATTCCTACCGCGAATTCCTGCAGGAAAACACCGATCCGAACAAGCGTTCGGACCACGGCCTGCACGCGGCCCTGAAATCGGTGTTCCCGATCTCCAGCTACAGCGGCAACGCGGCCCTGGAGTACGTCGGCTACAAGCTGGGCGACCCGGTGTTCGACGAGCGTGAATGCCGCCAGCGCGGCATGAGCTACGGCGCTCCGCTGCGCGTGACCGTGCGCCTGGTGATCTACGACCGCGAGTCCTCGACCAAGGCCATCAAGTACGTGAAGGAGCAGGAGGTCTACCTCGGCGAGATCCCGCTGATGACCGACAACGGCACCTTCATCGTCAACGGTACCGAGCGCGTCATCGTCTCGCAGCTGCACCGTTCGCCGGGCGTGTTCTTCGACCACGACCGCGGCAAGACCCACAGCTCGGGCAAGCTGCTGTACAGCGCCCGCATCATCCCGTACCGCGGTTCCTGGCTGGACTTCGAGTTCGACCCGAAGGACGCGCTGTTCACCCGTATCGACCGCCGCCGCAAGCTGCCGGTGTCGATCCTGCTGCGCGCGCTCGGCTACTCGAACGAAGAGATGCTGGCCGAGTTCTTCGAGATCAACACCTTCCACATCGACCCCAAGGAAGGCGTGCAGCTGGAACTGGTGCCCGAGCGCCTGCGCGGCGAGACGCTGAACTTCGACCTGGCCGATGGCGACAAGGTCATCGTCGAGGCCGGCAAGCGCATCACCGCGCGCCACGTCAAGCAGCTCGAAGCCGCCGGCGTCGCCGCGCTGGCCGTGCCCGACGAGTACCTGGTCGGCCGCATCCTGTCGCACGACGTGGTCGATGCCTCCACTGGCGAACTGCTGGCCAGCGCCAACGACGAGATCAGCGAAGATCAGCTGACCGCGTTCCGCAAGGCCGGCGTCGATGCCGTGGGCACGCTGTGGGTCAACGATCTGGATCGTGGTCCGTACCTGTCCAACACTCTGCGCATCGATCCGACCAAGACCCAGCTGGAAGCGCTGGTCGAGATCTACCGCATGATGCGTCCCGGCGAGCCGCCGACCAAGGACGCCGCGCAGAACCTGTTCCACAACCTGTTCTTCACCTTCGAGCGCTACGACCTGTCCACGGTCGGCCGCATGAAGTTCAACCGCCGTGTCGGCCGCAAGGAAGTCACCGGCGAGTCGGTGCTGTACGACAAGAAGTACTTCGGCGAGCGCAACGACGAAGAGTCCAAGCGCCTGGTCGCCGAGCATGCCGACAGCTCCGACATCCTGGAAGTGATCAAGGTCCTGACCGAGATCCGCAACGGCCGCGGCGTGGTCGACGACATCGATCACCTGGGCAACCGTCGCGTGCGTTCGGTCGGCGAAATGGCCGAGAACGTGTTCCGCGTCGGCCTGGTCCGCGTCGAGCGCGCGGTCAAGGAGCGCCTGTCGATGGCCGAGTCCGAAGGCCTGACCCCGCAGGAGCTGATCAACGCCAAGCCGGTGGCCGCCGCGATCAAGGAGTTCTTCGGCTCCTCGCAGCTGTCGCAGTTCATGGACCAGAACAACCCGCTGTCGGAAGTGACGCACAAGCGCCGCGTTTCCGCGCTGGGCCCGGGCGGCCTGACCCGCGAGCGCGCCGGCTTCGAAGTGCGCGACGTGCATCCGACCCACTACGGCCGCGTCTGCACCATCGAGACGCCGGAAGGCCCGAACATCGGCCTGATCAACTCGCTGGCGGTGTATGCCCGCACCAACCAGTACGGCTTCCTGGAGACGCCGTACCGGAAGGTCGTGGACGGCCAGATCACCGACGACGTCGAGTACCTGTCGGCGATCGAAGAGAACGAGTACGTGATCGCGCAGGCCAACGCGCTGCACGATTCCAAGAGCCGCCTGACCGAGCAGTTCGTGCCGTGCCGCTACCAGGGCGAGTCGCTGCTGAAGCCGCCGGCCGAAGTGCACTTCATGGACGTGTCGCCGATGCAGACCGTGTCCATCGCGGCGGCGCTGGTGCCGTTCCTGGAGCACGATGACGCCAACCGCGCACTGATGGGCGCGAACATGCAGCGCCAGGCCGTGCCGACGCTGCGTGCGCAGAAGCCGCTGGTCGGTACCGGCATCGAGCGCGCCGTGGCGCGCGACTCGGGCGTGACCGTGAACGCCCGCCGTGGCGGCGTGATCGAGCAGATCGACGCCGGCCGCATCGTGGTCAAGGTCAACGAGGAAGAGATCGGCGGCGGCACCGATGCCGGCGTCGACATCTACAACCTGATCAAGTACACGCGTTCCAACCAGAACACCTGCATCAACCAGCGTCCGCTGGTCAATGTGGGCGACGTGATCGCGCGCGGCGACGTGCTGGCCGACGGCCCCTCGACCGACATCGGCGAGCTGGCCCTGGGCCAGAACATGCTGATCGCGTTCATGCCGTGGAACGGCTACAACTTCGAAGACTCCATCCTGCTCTCCGAGCGCGTGGTGGAAGAGGATCGTTACACCACGATCCACATCGAAGAGCTGACCTGCGTGGCGCGCGACACCAAGCTGGGACCGGAGGAAATCTCCGCCGATATCCCGAACGTGTCCGAGCAGGCGCTGAACCGTCTGGACGAGTCGGGCGTGGTGTACATCGGCGCCGAAGTGCGTGCCGGCGACATCATGGTCGGCAAGGTCACGCCGAAGGGCGAGAGCCAGCTGACCCCGGAAGAGAAGCTGCTGCGCGCGATCTTCGGCGAGAAGGCCTCGGACGTGAAGGACAGCTCGCTGCGCGTGCCGCCGGGCATGGACGGCACCGTCATCGACGTGCAGGTGTTCACCCGCGACGGCATCGAGAAGGACAAGCGCGCCCGCCAGATCGAGGAAAACGAGATCAAGCGGGTCAAGAAGGACTTCGACGACCAGTTCCGCATCCTGGAAAGCGCGATCTATGCGCGTCTGCGCACCCAGCTGATCGGCAAGGTCGCCAACGGCGGTCCGAACCTGAAGAAGGGCGACACCGTCACCGACGCGTACCTGGACGGGCTGAAGAAGTCCGACTGGTTCGCGCTGCGGATGAAGGACGAGGAGCCGTCGGACGCGATCGAGCGCGCGCAGAAGCAGATCCAGGCGCACGAGAAGGAATTCGAGCGTCGCTTCGCCGACAAGCGCGGCAAGATCACCGCCGGCGACGACCTCGCCCCGGGCGTGCTGAAGATGGTCAAGGTGTTCCTGGCGGTGAAGCGCCGCATCCAGCCCGGCGACAAGATGGCCGGTCGCCACGGCAACAAGGGTGTCGTGTCGATGATCCAGCCGATCGAAGACATGCCGTACATGGCCAACGGCGAGACCGTGGACATCGTGCTGAACCCGCTCGGCGTGCCGTCGCGCATGAACATCGGCCAGGTGCTGGAAGTGCATCTGGGCTGGGCCGCCAAGGGCCTGGGTCGCAAGATCCAGAACATGCTCGAGGCCCAGGCCAAGGTCGCCGACCTGCGCAAGTTCCTGACCCAGATCTACAACCACGACCAGAAGCTGGGCGAGGACCGTGTGGATCTGGATCAGTTCAGCGACGCCGAGCTGCTGGCCCTGTCGAAGAACCTGACCGACGGCGTGCCGATGGCCACCCCGGTGTTCGACGGCGCCACCGAAGCGGAGATCAAGCACATGCTCGAACTCGCCGACCTGCCGATCAGCGGCCAGACCCAGCTGTACGACGGCCGCACCGGCGAGGCGTTCGATCGCCACACCACGGTCGGCTACATGCACATGCTGAAGCTGAACCACCTGGTCGACGACAAGATGCACGCGCGCTCCACCGGTCCTTACTCGCTCGTCACCCAGCAGCCGCTGGGCGGCAAGGCGCAGTTCGGCGGCCAGCGCTTCGGCGAAATGGAAGTCTGGGCGCTGGAAGCCTACGGCGCGGCCTACACCCTGCAGGAAATGCTGACGGTGAAGTCCGACGACGTGCAGGGCCGCAACCAGATGTACAAGAACATCGTCGACGGCGAGCACGAGATGGTCGCGGGCATGCCGGAATCCTTCAACGTCCTGGTGAAGGAAATCCGCTCGCTGGCCATCAACATGGAACTGGAAGACTGATCGCGCAGGCGCGGATGCCCAACGGCATCCGGGCCGCCGCAGCGCTCTGACAGCCCATCGACACGTATTCCTCCTTTCGGAGAAACACCATGAAAGACCTGCTCAACCTCTTCAACCAGCAGCGCCAGACGCTGGACTTCGACGCGATCAAGATCGCGCTGGCCTCGCCGGACCTGATCCGCTCGTGGTCCTTCGGCGAAGTGAAGAAGCCGGAAACGATCAACTACCGTACCTTCAAGCCCGAGCGCGACGGCCTGTTCTGCGCCGCCATCTTCGGTCCGATCAAGGACTACGAGTGCCTGTGCGGCAAGTACAAGCGCATGAAGCACCGTGGCGTGGTCTGCGAGAAGTGCGGCACCGAAGTGACCCTGGCCAAGGTGCGCCGCGAGCGCATGGGCCACATCGACCTGGCCTCGCCGGTCGCGCACATCTGGTTCCTGAAGTCGCTGCCGTCGCGCATCGGCCTGATGCTGGACATGACCCTGCGCGACATCGAGCGCGTGCTGTACTTCGAAGCCTACGTGGTGACCGAGCCGGGCCTGACCGCCCTGGAGCGCCGCCAGCTGCTGACCGAAGAGCAGTTCCTCACCGCGCGCCAGGAGCACGGCGACGACTTCGACGCCGCGATGGGCGCCGAGGCGGTGTACGAGCTGCTGCGCACGATCGACCTGCAGTCGGAAATGACCCGCCTGCGCGAAGAGATCGCCGGCACCGGGTCGGAAACCAAGCTCAAGCGTCTGACCAAGCGCATCAAGCTGGTCGAAGCCTTCCTCGAGTCGGGCAACCGTCCGGAGTGGATGGTGATGACCGTGCTGCCGGTGCTGCCGCCGGATCTGCGCCCGCTGGTGCCGCTGGACGGCGGCCGCTTCGCGACCTCCGATCTGAACGACCTGTACCGCCGCGTCATCAACCGCAACAACCGCCTGCGCCGCCTGCTCGAGCTCAACGCGCCGGACATCATCGTGCGCAACGAGAAGCGCATGCTGCAGGAATCGGTGGATGCGCTGCTGGACAACGGCCGCCGCGGCCGTGCCATCACCGGCACGAACAAGAGGCCTTTGAAGTCGCTGGCCGACATGATCAAGGGCAAGCAGGGCCGGTTCCGCCAGAACCTGCTCGGCAAGCGCGTCGACTACTCCGGCCGTTCGGTCATCGTGGTCGGCCCGACCCTGCGCCTGCACGAGTGCGGCCTGCCGAAGAAGATGGCGCTGGAGCTGTTCAAGCCGTTCGTGTTCGCCAAGCTGCAGCGTCGCGGCCTGGCCACCACCATCAAGGCCGCCAAGAAGCTGGTCGAGCGCGAAGAAGCCGAAGTCTGGGACATCCTGGAAGAGGTCATCCGCGAGCATCCGGTGCTGCTGAACCGTGCGCCGACCCTGCACCGTCTTGGCATCCAGGCGTTCGAGCCGGTGCTGATCGAAGGCAAGGCGATCCAGCTGCATCCGCTGGTGTGTACCGCGTTCAACGCCGACTTCGACGGCGACCAGATGGCCGTGCACGTGCCGCTGTCGCTGGAAGCGCAGCTGGAAGCGCGCGCGCTGATGATGTCCACCAACAACATCCTGTCGCCGGCCAACGGCGAGCCGATCATCGTGCCGTCGCAGGACGTGGTGCTGGGCCTGTACTACATGAGCCGCGCCCTGGAGAACAAGAAGGGCGAGGGCATGGTGTTCGCCAACATCGCCGAAGTGAAGCGCGCCTACGACAACCGCGTGGTCGAACTGCACGCCAAGGTCAAGGTCCGTATCACCGAGACGGTGATCGACGAGGACGGCAACCGCAGCAAGAAGACCTCGATCGTGGACACCACGATCGGGCGCGCGCTGCTGGCCGAAATCCTGCCGGAAGGCCTGCCGTTCGCGCTGGCCAACACCGAGCTGACCAAGAAGAACATCAGCCGCCTGATCAACTCCAGCTACCGCCAGCTGGGCCTGAAGGACAGCGTCGTGTTCGCCGACAAGCTGATGTACACCGGCTTCGCCTACGCGACCCGCGCCGGCGTGTCGATCGGCATCGACGACATGCTGATCCCGTCGGAGAAGAAGGGCATCCTCGGCGAAGCCGAGCAGGAAGTGCTGGAAATCCAGGAGCAGTACCAGTCCGGTCTGGTCACCGCCGGCGAGCGCTACAACAAGGTCGTGGACATCTGGTCGCGCACCAACGAGCGCATCGCCAAGGCGATGATGGACACCATCGGTACCGAGAAGGTCACCAATGCCAAGGGCGAGATCATCGACCAGAAGTCGATGAACTCCCTGTACATCATGGCCGACTCCGGCGCGCGTGGTAGCCAGGCGCAGATCCGTCAGCTGGCCGGTATGCGCGGCCTGATGGCGCGTCCGGACGGCTCGATCATCGAGACCCCGATCAAGGCCAACTTCCGCGAAGGCCTGAACGTGCAGGAGTACTTCAACTCCACCCACGGCGCGCGTAAGGGTCTGGCCGATACCGCGCTGAAGACCGCCAACTCGGGTTACCTGACCCGGCGTCTGGTCGACGTGGCGCAGGACGTGGTCATCACCGAGCCGGATTGCGGCACCAGCGACGGCCTGACCATGACCCCGATCGTGGAAGGCGGCGACGTGGTCGAGCCGTTGAAGGATCGCGTGCTCGGCCGCGTGGTGGCCGAGGACGTGTTCCTGCCGGGCAACGACGAGGATCCGATCGTCACCCGCAACACGCTGCTCGACGAGCAGTGGGTGGCCAAGCTGGAAGAGGCCGGCGTGCAGACGCTGAAGGTGCGCTCCACGATCACCTGCGAATCCTCGTTCGGCGTGTGCGCCCGCTGCTACGGCCGCGACCTGGCGCGCGGTCACCTGGTCAACATCGGCGAAGCGGTCGGCGTCATCGCCGCGCAGTCGATCGGCGAGCCGGGTACCCAGCTGACCATGCGTACGTTCCACATCGGCGGCGCGGCCTCGCGTGCGGCGGCGGTGGACAACATCACGGTCAAGACCACCGGTTCGATCAAGTTCAACAACCTCAAGTCGGTCGAGCACGCCAACGGTTCGCTGGTGGCGGTGTCGCGTTCGGGCGAACTGTCGGTGCTCGACGGCCACGGCCGCGAGCGCGAGCGCTACAAGCTGGCCTACGGCGCCACGATCACCGCGAAGGACGGCGACGCGGTCAAGGCCGGCCAGTCGGTCGCCAACTGGGATCCGCATAACCACCCGATCGTGTCGGAAGTGGCCGGTTTCATCCGCTTCATCGACTTCATCGACGGCGTCACCGTCATCGAGAAGACCGACGACCTGACCGGCCTGGCCTCGCGCGAGATCACCGATCCGAAGCGTCGCGGCACCCAGGCCAAGGACCTGCGCCCGATCGTGCGCATCGTCGACGGCAAGGGCAACGACCTGACCATCCCGGGCACCGATCTGCCGGCGCAGTACCTGCTGCCGCCGCGCTCGATCGTCAACCTGCAGGACGGTGCGGCGGTGGGCGTGGGCGACGTGGTCGCCAAGATCCCGCAGGAAGCGTCGAAGACCCGCGACATCACCGGTGGTCTGCCGCGCGTGGCCGATCTGTTCGAAGCGCGCAAGCCGAAGGATCCCGCGATCCTGGCCGAGCGCTCGGGCATCATCAGCTTCGGCAAGGACACCAAGGGCAAGCAGCGCCTGATCATCAAGGACACCGATGGTTCGGAACACGAAGAGCTGATCCCGAAGTACCGCCAGATCATCGTGTTCGAAGGCGAGCACGTGGCCAAGGGCGAGACCGTGGTCGACGGCGAGCCGAGCCCGCAGGACATCCTGCGCCTGCTCGGCGTGGAGCCGCTGGCCGCCTACCTGGTCAAGGAAATCCAGGACGTGTATCGCCTGCAGGGCGTGAAGATCAACGACAAGCACATCGAGGTCATCACCCGGCAGATGCTGCGCAAGGTCGAGATCACCGACCAGGGCAACAGCAAGTTCCTCAACGGCGAGCAGGCCGAGCGCCAGCGCGTCATCGAGGAAAATGCCCGCCTGGCGACCCGCAACGAACTGCCGGCCAAGTACGACCCGGTGCTGCTGGGCATCACCAAGGCCTCGCTGGCCACCGAGTCGTTCATCTCGGCGGCGTCGTTCCAGGAAACCACCCGCGTCCTCACCGAGGCGGCGGTCCGCGGCACCAGCGATACGCTGCGCGGCCTGAAGGAAAACGTGATCGTCGGCCGCCTGATCCCGGCCGGCACCGGCCTGGCCTACCACAGCCTGCGCCGTCGCAACTCCAGCGGCCTGACCGAGTCGGAGATGCAGACCCTGTCCGGCGGCAACGCCGAGCCGGCGGTCGAAACGCCCGCACCGGCGGCTGCCAGCAGCGAAGAGTGAGCCCGATCGGCCCCGTGCGCGGGGCCGGTCGTACCAAGCGAAAGGGGGCGCAGCGGACGCGCCCCGTGTTCCGGTCCGGGAGGGACCAGCAAGTTAAGTTTCCGTTGAGTTGACGGAGCTTTTACTTGCCCGCTATACTTTCCTGTCTCGGCAGGCCGTCCTTCGGCCTGCCTTCGTTTTCACGCATCCAGGCCCCACGGCCTCAATCAGAAGAATCCACTGATGGCGACGATCAACCAGCTGGTCCGCAAGCCGCGGCAGGCGACCACCTACAAGAGCGCCTCCCCGGCGCTTGACAAGTGCCCGCAGCGCCGTGGCGTCTGCACGCGCGTGTACACCACCACCCCGAAGAAGCCGAACTCGGCCCTGCGTAAGGTCGCCAAGGTGCGCCTGACGAACCAGGAAGAGGTCATCAGCTACATCGGCGGCGAAGGCCACAACCTGCAGGAGCACTCCGTGGTCCTGATCCGCGGCGGTCGCGTCAAGGATCTGCCGGGCGTGCGCTACCACACCGTGCGCGGTTCGCTCGATGCCGCCGGCGTCGCCAAGCGTCGCCAGGGTCGTTCCAAGTACGGCGCCAAGCGTCCGAAGAGCTAAGGGAAAGCACACAAATGTCTCGTAAAGGTTCTACTCCGCAGCGCACCGTCCTGCCGGATCCCAAGCACGGCAGCGAAACCATCGCCCGGTTCATCAACATGGTGATGCTGAGCGGCAAGAAGTCGGTCGCCGAAAAGATCGTCTATGGCGCAATGGACGTCATCGGCGAGAAAAGCCCGAACGCGGTCGAGCTGGTGCAGAAGGCACTGGACAACGTCGCTCCGGCGGTCGAAGTCAAGTCGCGTCGCGTCGGCGGTGCCACGTACCAGGTGCCGGTCGAGGTGCGTTCCTCCCGTCGCATGGCGCTGGCCATGCGCTGGCTGATCGACTCGGCGCGCAAGCGCGGCGAGAACTCGATGCCGCGCAAGCTCGCGGCCGAGCTGGTCGACGCCTCGGAAAACCGTGGTGGCGCCATCAAGAAGCGTGAAGAAACCCACCGCATGGCGGAAGCGAACAAGGCGTTCGCGCATTACCGCTGGTGACCTTCCGGGCCTTGGAAACAGGGCCCGTCAGCACAATCTATATGTGCTGCTAGCGGCGCCGCTGAGCGCTGCACAAATCCGAAGGCCGCCGCAAGGCGGCGTTCGGCCATCCGCAATCCAAGAATTCTGAGAGGCTCCCTGTGGCCCGCAACACTCCCATCGAGCGTTACCGCAACTTCGGCATCATGGCCCACATCGATGCCGGCAAGACCACCACCTCCGAACGCATCCTGTTCTACACCGGCGTCAGCCACAAGATCGGCGAGGTGCATGACGGTGCCGCGACGATGGACTGGATGGAGCAGGAGCAGGAGCGTGGCATCACCATCACCTCCGCCGCGACCACCGCGTTCTGGAGCGGCATGGACAAGTCGCTGCCGCAGCACCGCTTCAACATCATCGACACCCCCGGGCACGTCGACTTCACCATCGAAGTCGAGCGTTCGCTGCGCGTGCTCGACGGCGCGGTGTTCGTTCTGTGCGCGGTCGGCGGCGTGCAGCCGCAGTCCGAGACCGTGTGGCGCCAGGCCAACAAGTACGCGGTGCCGCGTCTTGCCTTCGTCAACAAGATGGACCGTACCGGCGCCAACTTCGACAAGGTGGTCGAGCAGCTGAAGTCGCGCCTGGGTGCCTACCCGGTGCCGATGCAGGTGCCGATCGGCGCCGAGGACGGCTTCGAGGGCGTGGTCGACCTGCTCAAGATGAAGGCGGTCCACTGGGATACCGCTTCGCAGGGCACCGTGTTCGAGTACCGCGAGATCCCCGCCAACCTGGCCGACAAGGCCGTCGAGGCGCGCGCGTTCATGGTCGAGGCCGCGGCCGAGGCCAACGAAGAGCTGATGGACAAGTACCTCAACGAGGGCGAGCTGTCCGAAGAGGAAATCGTCAGCGGCCTGCGCGAGCGCACCCTGAAGGTGGAAGTGGTGCCGGTGTACTGCGGCACCGCGTTCAAGAACAAGGGCGTGCAGGCGATGCTCGACGGCGTGATCCAGCTGCTGCCGTCGCCCAGTGACCGTCCGCCGGTCAAGGGCATCGACGAGGACGACAAGGAAGACAGCCGTCCGGCCACCGACACCGCGCCGTTCTCGGCGCTGGCGTTCAAGATCATGACCGATCCGTTCGTGGGCTCGCTGACCTTCTTCCGCGTCTACTCCGGCACGCTGAACTCCGGCGACCAGGTGTACAACCCGGTCAAGTCGAAGAAGGAGCGCGTGGGCCGCATCCTGCAGATGCACTCCAACAATCGCGAAGAGATCAAGGAAGTGCGCGCGGGCGACATCGCCGCGGCGGTGGGCCTGAAGGACGTCACCACCGGCGACACGCTGTGCGCGCAGGACCACATCATCATCCTGGAGCGCATGGTGTTCCCGGAGCCGGTGATCTCGATGGCGGTGGAGCCGAAGACCAAGTCGGACCAGGAAAAGATGGGTATCGCGCTGAGCCGTCTGGCCCAGGAAGATCCCTCGTTCCGCGTCAACACCGACGAAGAATCCGGCCAGACCATCATCCGCGGCATGGGCGAGTTGCACCTGGAAATCATGGTCGACCGCATGAAGCGCGAGTTCAACGTCGAAGCCAACGTCGGCAAGCCGCAGGTGGCCTACCGCGAGACCATCCGCAAGGCGGTCAAGCAGGAAGGCAAGTTCGTGCGCCAGTCCGGCGGTAAGGGCCAGTACGGTCATGTCGTGCTCGAGATCGAGCCGCAGGAGCGTGGCCTGGGCTACACCTTCGAGAACGCGATCGTCGGCGGCGTGGTGCCGAAGGAATACATCCCGGCGGTGGACAAGGGCATCCAGGAAGCGGTGGCCAACGGCGTGATGGCCGGCTACCCGATCGTGGACATCAAGGTGCGCCTGATCGACGGTTCGTACCATGACGTCGACTCCTCGGAAATGGCGTTCAAGATCGCCGGCTCGATGGGCTTCAAGGAAGGCTTCAACAAGGCCAGCCCGGTCCTGCTGGAGCCGATCATGAAGGTCGAAGTGGTGACCCCGGAAGACTATCTGGGCGACGTGATGGGCGACGTCAGCCGTCGTCGCGGCATCCTGCAGGGCCAGGACGACAGTCCGTCCGGCAAGGTGATCAACGCGATGGTGCCGCTGGGCGAAATGTTCGGCTACGCCACCACGCTGCGCTCCATGTCGCAGGGTCGCGCCACGTTCTCGATGGAATTCGACCATTACGCCGAAGCGCCGGCCAACATCGCCGAATCGGTCATCAAGAAAAGCTGACATCAGTGAGACGGGATTCGGGATGCGGGCATAGCCAGTCCCGCATCCCGCTCCCTTGTCCCCCATTACGAATTACAAGGTAAATACATCATGGCAAAGGGTAAGTTCGAGCGCACCAAGCCGCACGTCAACGTCGGCACCATCGGTCACGTCGACCACGGCAAGACCACGCT
>NZ_JACSQX010000024.1:0-26008 GCF_014836395.1 Xanthomonas bonasiae | reverse complement strand
CGCCGCCCCTTCGGGGTTTTTCCCCGCCATGGCCGCCGCTTCGGAAGGGAACCCGGTAAGTCAAAAGCAATGGCAACAGCCACAGCCACAGCCACAGCCACAGCACCAGCCACAGCAACAGCCACAGCCACAGCCACAGCCACAGCAACAGCAACAGCAACGCCTCACGCAATTACGATGACGACACGACCGTACCGACGGCAGCGGGTCGCATGTCATGGCGACAGCGATCGCATCGCCTTCGTCTCGAAACTTGTGTCGCATCCACAGCCGCGGCGGCATTGCTGTGCTGCAGATTGAGGTGGAACTGGGTCAATGCAATAGTGCGAAGACCATCACCTTTGTGTGCGCCATGCTCAGCTCCGCCTACAACGCCGATACCGTTGCCGCCTTCATCCAGGGCGCGCGCCGCCTGCTGGTCCTCACCGGTGCGGGCATGTCCGCCGAAAGCGGCGTGCCGACCTTCCGTGGCCAGGACGACAGCCTGTGGGCGCGCTTCGATCCGCAGCAGCTGGCCACCGAGGAAGCGTGGCGGGCGGACCCGGCGCTGGTCTGGGGCTGGTATCGCTGGCGCATGGCGATCGTCGCTCAGGCGCAGCCGCATGCCGGACACCACGCGCTGGTGCGCCTGGCCGCACGGAAGAGCACCACCCTGGCGACCCAGAACGTGGACGACCTGCACCAGCGTGCCGGCAGCGAGGTCGCCGCACATGTGCATGGGCGCCTGTCGGCGTTGCGCTGCGGCGACTGCGGCCAGGCCTGGCACGGCCTGCTGCCGCCGATCGACGTGCAGGCCCCGACACAGCGTCTGACCCCGCCGGTGTGCGCGGCCTGCGGCGGCGCGGTGCGTCCGGGCGTGGTGTGGTTCGGCGAGGCGCTGCCGGCCGCCGACTGGGCGCGCGCCGAGAGCGCCGCCGATGCGGCCGACCTGGTGCTGGTAATCGGCAGCTCCGGCCTGGTCTATCCGGCGGCCGGGCTGCCGCTGCGCGCCAAGGAGCGCGGCGCCTACGTGGTCGAGATCAACCCCGAGCCCAGCGCGCTGTCCGCACGCGCCGACCTGCACTGGCGCGACAGCGCGGCAGTGGCCTTGCCGCTGTTGTTGCAGCGCTGGCCGGCGGGCTGAAGCCAGGCGCAGGCGATCCGCGCCCGCAAGCGCTCAGCGCAACCTACGCAGGAACGCGTCCACCGCGTCGGTATAGGCCGAGGGCAGGCCCAGGTCGTGGTTGATCTCGGCGTGGCTGCGGTCCTGCGGCAGCACCTCGACGCGGATCCGCCGCGCCGCCGCCTTGTCGGCCAGGTGCCGGGCCTGCGCGCAGGCATCGGCGCGGCGGCTGGAGCACACCGCCAGCAGCGGCGGCGCGGCGGTGCCCATCTGGTGATACGGCGAGGCGGCGATCCAGTCGCTGCGCTGGCTGCCGAAGGCGCGGTCGTACAGCGGCAGGTGCCGCGCCTGCATCACCTGCTCCACGTCCATCGCGGCGCTGTCCAGCGCCACGGTAGCCAGCGGCGCGTGCGCGCCGGCCTGCGCCAGCAGCGTCGGCGACAGGTCCAGCAGCGCCACCAGGTGCGCGCCGGCCGAGTGCCCCATCAACACCATCCGTGCTCCATCGGCGCCCCAGCCAGCGGCCAGCGCCTGCACCTTGGCCACCGCGAGGGCGACATCGCCGGCCTGCTGCAGCGGCGTGGCCTGCGGCAGCAGGCGATAGTTCACCGACACCAGCGCGTAGCCCTGCGGCAGCCAGTGCGCGACCTTGTTGGCGGCGACCCCGGGATTGTCCTTGTCGCCGTTGGCCCAGCCGCCGCCGTGCACCATCACGATCAGCGGCGCGTTGCGCGCATTGGCGGGCAGGTAGACATCGAAGCGTTGCGCCGGATCGGCGCCGTAGGCGACATCGCGCAGCACGCGCGCTCCCTCGGGCAGCGGCGCGCGCGGCGCGGCGGCCGACTGCGCCAGCCGCGCGCGCAGCCGTTCGCGCAGGCGGCCATCCTGCGCTTGCAGCGTTGCCGCGGATAGCGCGGTCAGCAGCAGCGAGACGCCGAGCAGGGTGCGGGCGAGCGAAGTCATTGGCGGAGTCCTTGGAGGGCGGCGGCGGGGAAGGGAAGGGAAGGGGGAGGGGGAGGGGGAGGGGGCGCGGCAGCGATCCGTTTCCGGCGCGAACGCGATGCCGTGCGTCCGCGGGTGCAGCGGCTGCCGCGGTGCGCATGGCTGCCTGCGCCGTCGCCGCGGTGCCGGTGCTCATGCCTCGCGCACCCGCAGCGTGGCGCGCAATCCGTGCGGCGCGGCGTTGTCCAGGCGCAGTTCGCCATGGTGCTGGCGGGCGACGCGCTCGACGATCGCCAGGCCCAATCCGCTGCCGCCGTGGCCGCCATGCACGAACGGCTGCTGCGCGTTTGCGGCCAGCGCCGGATCCAGCCCCGGGCCGTGATCGCGCACTTCGATCCGCCAGCCGTCGCCGTCGCGCGCCAGGCGCAACTGGAACGGTGCGGCGCCGTGGCGCTCGGCATTGCCGATCAGGTTGCCGAGCGCGCGCTGCAGCGCCATCGGCTTGGCGTACAGCGGCGCCTGCGCCGGCAGGTCGACGTCCCAGGCCGCCTGCGCCGCGCCCAGCGCATGCCGGCACAGTTCGACCAGGTCCAGCGGCGCGCTGGCCTCGTCGCGGCCGTCGCGCGCATAGGCGATGAACTGCGCCAGGATCGCGTCGATCTCGCCGATGTCGCGTTCCATCCCCTCGCGCAGTTCCGGCTCCACCTGCGGCAGCAGCGCCAGCGCGTACTGCAGGCGGGTCAGCGGCGTGCGCACGTCGTGCGAGATGCCGGCCAGCATCAGCGTGCGTTCGGCCGCGGCGGTGCGCACGTCGGCGCTGGCGTCGGTCAGGGCCCGTGCCAGGTCGTTCACTTCGCGCGGGCCGCCGCTGACCACCGGCACGGCGCCGTCGCCGCGCACCAGATGCGGTGCCGCCTGCGCCAGCTGCCGCAGCGGCAGCACCAGGCGCCGCGCGAAATAGGCCGCCGCCAGCCACACCAGCAGCGCGCAGGCGGCCAGCAACGCCACCGAGAAGCGGCGTACGCCGTGGCCGCGGCGCTCGCCGGCGAACGACACCCACAGCGGATCGGGCGTGGCGAGCTTCAGCCACACCGCGCCGTCGCCGTGGCCGCGGCGCAGCTCGCGCCCCGGGCCGAGCTGGTCCGCAGCGCGCCGTTGCAATTCGTCGGCCAGCGGCCCGCTGCGCGCGTCGACCACCGGCGGCGGCGCGTGCCGGACCTGCAGCCCGGCCTCGCGCAGCGCCGGCTCCAGCGCCGCCGACGACGGCGAGCGCTGCAGCGCCTCGGCGACGTTGGCGAAGCCGTCCATCGCCCGCAGCAGTTGCTGCGCGGCCGGGCGCAGCGCCAGTTCGCGGCCGAGCAGCAGCGCCAGCAGGCCGGCCCCGGCCAGCACCAGCGCGATCACCAGCGCCAGTTGCCCGAACAGGCTGCGCGGCCAGCCATCGCCGACGTGGCGGGTGCGGCTCATGGCGCGATCTCCGGCGGCACGTACACGTAGCCGATGCCCCACACGGTCTGGATCAGCCGCGGCGTGCGCGCGTCGTCCTCGAGCAGCTTGCGCAGCCGCGCCACGGTGACGTCGATGCTGCGCGCGAAGGCGTCGTGCTCGCGGCCGTGCGCCAGGCTCATCAGGCGGTCGCGGCTGAGCGGCTGCTGCGGATGCCGCAACAGCACCGACAGCACCGCGAACTCGGCGGTGGTCAGCTTCAGTGGTTGCCCGTCGCAGCTCAGTTCGCGCCGGCCCAGGTGCAGGCGGAAGCGGCCGAAGCCGATCTCGCCGCCGTCCGGCTGCGGCGCGCCGGCGCCGGCCGGCCGCGTGCGCCGCAGCACCGCACGGATCCGCGCCAGCAGCTCGCGCGGATTCACCGGTTTGGGCAGGTAATCGTCGGCGCCGATCTCCAGGCCGACGATGCGGTCGACCTCGTCGCCCTTGGCGGTGAGCATCACGATCGGCGTGGTGTCGCCCTGGCCGCGCAGGCGCCGGCAGATCTCCAGGCCGCTCTCGCCGGGCAGCATCAGGTCCAGCACCACCAGGTCGTAATGGCCGCGCGCAAGCGCGTGCTGCAGCTGGGCGCCGTCGGCCACCGCCTTCACCGAGAAGTCCTGGCTTTCCAGATAGCGGCGCAGCAGTTCGCGCAGGCGTTCGTCGTCGTCGACCAGGAGCAGGCGGGCAGGGGCGTCGTTCATGGACGCCACTATCGGCTGCGCCACGGTCGCCCGGCAACGCCCGCCGTGCGGACTTTGTAAGCGGATGTTTCCGCCGCCGCCCGCAGAAACATCCGCTGGTCACACCGCAACACCTTGTGCCCGCAGGCGGCCTACCGTGGCTCCACCGCAGCCACCCGCTGCCTATCCGGAGAGGACACGATGAAAACCTCGATGCACAGTTCGATCTTGCTGCTCACCCTGGCCGTGGGCGGTCTGACCGCCCTGGCGGCGACCGACGCGCAGGCGCGCGAACGCACCCGCACCCGCACCGCCAGCCATGTGGACGGTGCCCGCAGTGCCGCGGTGAATGCCAGCGCCAGCGGCGCCAGCGGCAGCCGGGCGCGGGCGCGCCAGTGGCAGGCCGACGGCCAGGGCAACGCGTCGGGCACTAGCGGTGGCACCGCCAGCGGCGTCAACGGCGGTTCGGCCACGCGCCAGGGCGCCTTCTACCGCAACGCCGACGGCAGCGCCGGCCGCCAGGGCAGCGCCAGCGTCAGCGGCGCCAACGGCGGCAGCGCCAGCAGCAGCGGCAGCGTCGCCAAGAGCGCCGACGGCAGCGTCACCGGCAGCCGCCAGACCACCGCCACCGCCGCCAACGGCGCCAGCTATCAGGGCTCGACCACGGCCGCCGGCGGCAGCGTCAGCCATACCGGCACCTGCACCAATGCTGCCGGCGAGGTCGTGGCCTGCCGCCCGTGACCACGAGCCGCGGGCGCGGCGACCGCACGCCCGCGGCGCCCATCGCCCCGCGTTGCGGCGCCGCGTGCGCCGCAACGCCTTTGTTTCCCCTCTATTTCCGTTTCCCGAGGATCGCCATGAAGCTTGTCATTGCCTGTGGAGCGCTGTGCAGCCTGCTGTTGGCCGGCACCGCCGTCGCCCAGACCACGCCAACCGCGCCGACCGCCGCACACAAACAACAGCTGCAGCAGCGGCTGAAGGCGGCCGACGCCAACGGCGACGGTCTGATCAGCCGCAGCGAGGCCGATGCGTCGCTGCCGCGCATCGCCAAGCGCTTCGATGCGCTCGACGGCAACCGCGACGGCCAGTTGTCGCCGGACGAGCTGCGCGCGGCCATGCAGGCCATGCAACAGGCCAAGCAGCGCGAACCCTGAGCCGGCGATGCGCCCCTGGTTGCCACTGCTGGTGTTGCCGTTGCTGGCGGCGGTCGCCGCGCTGGAGGCCTGGGCCTGGCGCAGGCGCGGTCGCCGCTACGACTGGAAGGCCTACTGGGCCTCGCTCGGCGATGCGCTCGGCCGCGCCGCGCTGGGCCTGCTGCTGCAGGGCGGTGTGGTCGGCGCGCTGCTGTACGCGGTCTGGCCGCTGCGGGTGGCGACGGTCGCGATGGACCGGCCCTGGCACTGGCTGGCGTTGTTCGTGGGCCAGGAGTTTTGCTACTACTGGATGCACCGCGCCGATCATCGGGTGCGCTGGTTCTGGCTCAACCACGCGGTGCATCACTCTCCCCAGCAGTACACCCTGGCCAATGCCTACCGGCTGGGCTGGACCGGCAAGCTCACCGGCGCGGCGGTGTGCTTCGCGCCGTTGGTGTGGCTGGGCTTCCCGGTGCCTTACGTGCTCGGCGCGCTGGCGGTGAACCTGTTCTACCAGTTCTGGCTGCATACCGAGCTGATCGGACGCCTGCCGCGGCCGCTCGAATGGGTGTTCAACACGCCGGCGCACCACCGCGTGCACCACGCCAGCAATCCCGAATACCTGGACTGCAACTACGGCGGGGTGCTGATCGTGTTCGACCGGCTGTTCGGCAGCTTCCGCGCCGAGCGGCCCGGGGTGCCGCCACGCTATGGGCTGACGACGCCGCTGCGCAGCCACAACCCGGTGACGATCGCCTTCCATGCCTGGCCGCCGCTGCTGCGCGACCTGCGCCGCGCCCGCGGCTGGCGGCAGCGCCTGCGGGTGCTGTTCGGCCCGCCCGGGGCAGCGGTGACCGACGCGCCGACCGACGCCCCGCGCAGTTAGCGCAGATCGGCGTGGCCGGCCGCGCCCGGCCCGCCGCCGACGGGGTCGCCGAGGCCCTTGCGGCATGGGCGCTACGGCCGTTTCCAGGCCCGCTCCGGCGCCCCGCTGCAGGGATGTGCGGCCTCGCCACAGCAAATGGTTGCCCCGCTTGGGTTTTCGGTTTTGTGACTACATTTAGCGTTGACGACGCCCGGGGACCCCACTATCTTGTGGTGGTCGGTTCCAGCAGCCACCAGGCTGCGGGATCAAAAGGGAAGCCGGTGCGGCGCGCGAGCGCTCAGGCCGGCGCTGCCCCGCAGCGGTAATTGGGAACGAACCCGTCACCCGCACTGAGGCGCCCTGCCTTGGGAAGCGACGGGCTAGGAACCGGCCATCGGCCGTCGCCCATAAGCCCGAAGACCTGCCGACAGCCGCGCGATGCACACAGCGCGGCGCCGACCGTTGAATCTCCGGGGGGAGATGGTCGGTGAAGCGTTGACCGCCCGCAGGCTCGCGCCTGCGCCGTCGCGGTCTCTGCGACACCGCGTCTCCACCCTGCTGATCCGGTCGGACCGTTGCCTGCGAGGGTCAGGCAGCCGGGTGCACCACGCTTGGAGACCTTCATGAGCCAGACCCACAGCCTGCCGGCCGCAGCCCCCCTCGACACCGCCGATGTCGACCCCACGCCTGCCGCCGCCGCTGCCGCGCAGCCCGATGCGGCCGCCAGCGAGCCGAGCAACGACCAGCGCGCCGTGACCTGGATCGTCAAGGACGGCGGCAACCGCCGCATGGCCTTCGACCGCTCGCGCCTGCAGCGCACCCTGGACCGGATCCATGCCGAGTTCCCGCAGCTGGACGTGGCCGACTACGAGCGCAAGGCGTTCGCCTTCGTCGAGAAGAAGGAAAGCCTGTCGGCCGACGAGATGGTCGACTACCTGATCCGCGAGGCCGAGTCGCGCGTGGACATCGCCACGCCGGAGTGGGAGTACTTCGCCGCGCGCCTGTACCTGCACCGCCTGTACAAGCGCGCCAGCAAGAACCGTTTCTACGATGCCGGCGAGAAGTACGGCTCCTACGTCGGCCTGCAGGAAAGCCTGGCCGACCGCGGCGTGTACTCGATCGACATCCTCAAGAACTACTCCAAGGACGAGCTGGCCGAAGCCGGCCGGATGATCGACCCGGAGCGCGACAAGCTGTTCGCCTACAACGGCCTGTACCTGCTGGCCACGCGCTACCTGGCCACCGACAACTCGCGCAAGGTCTACGAACTGCCGCAGGAGCGCTGGCTGACCATCGCGCTGTACCTGATGCAGGACGAGAAGCCGCGCGAGCGGCGCATGCAGCTGGTCGGCGAGGCCTACTGGGCGCTGTCCAACCTGTACATGACCGTGGCCACGCCGACCCTGGCCAACGCCGGCAAGATCGGCGGGCAGCTGTCGAGCTGCTTCATCGACACCGTCGACGACAGCCTGCAGGGCATCTACGACTCCAACACCGACGTGGCGCGCGTGTCCAAGCACGGCGGCGGCGTCGGCGCCTACCTGGGCTACGTGCGTTCGTCCGGCTCGGCGATCCGCGGGGTCAAGAACTCCAGCGGCGGCGTGGTGCCGTGGATTAAGCAGCTCAACAACACCGCCGTGTCGGTGGACCAGCTCGGCCAGCGCAAGGGCGCCATCGCCGTGTACCTGGACATCTGGCACCGCGACATCGAGGCGTTCCTGGACCTGCGCCTGAACAACGGCGACCAGCGCCTGCGCGCGCACGACGTGTTCACCGCGGTGTGCGTGCCGGACATCTTCATGGAAGCGGTGGAGCGCCGCGGCGAGTGGTACCTGTTCGACCCGCACGAGGTGAAGGAGGTCAAGGGCTGGTACCTGCAGGACTTCTTCGACGAGAAGCGCGGCGAAGGCAGCTTCCGCGCCCGCTACGAGGAAGTGGTGGCCGACGAGCGCATCGGCCGCAAGGTGGTCAAGGCCATCGACATGCTCAAGCGGATCATGGTCAGCCAGCTGGAGACCGGCAACCCGTTCATGTTCTATCGCGACGAAGTCAATCGCATGAACCCGAACAAGCACCAGGGCATGGTCTATTCCAGCAACCTGTGCACCGAGATCCTGCAGAACATGAGCCCGACGCGGGTCATCCAGGAGATGATCAGCGGCGACCAGATCGTGACCACCAAGCAGGCCGGCGACTTCGTCGTGTGCAACCTGTCCTCGGTGAACCTGGGCCGCGCGGTCACCGCGCAGCCGGACCTGCTGTCGCCGGACGTGCTGGAGCGGCTGATCAGGGTGCAGGTGCGCATGCTCGACAACGTGATCGACCTCAACGACCTGCCGGTGCCGCAGGCCACGATCACCAACCAGAAGTACCGCGCGATCGGCCTGGGCACCTTCGGCTGGCACCATCTGCTGGCGCAGAAGGGCATCGAGTGGAACTCCAGGCAGGCCGAGGACTACTGCGATGAGCTGTACGAACGCATCAACTACCTGACCATCCAGGCGAGCCTGGCGCTGGCCAAGGAGAAGGGCGCGTACAAGGTGTTCAAGGGCAGCGACTGGCAGAACGGCGAGTACTTCAGCAAGCGCGGCTACGACAGCGCCGAGTGGCAGGAACTGGCCGCGCAGGTCAGCATCAACGGCGTGCGCAACGCCTGGATGATCGCGGTGGCGCCGAACATGAGCACCGCGCAGATCGCCGGCTCCACCGCCTCGATCGACCCGATCTACAGCGCGTTCTACTACGAAGAGAAGAAGGACTTCCGCCGTCCGGTGGTGGCGCCGGGCCTGACCGTGGACACCTATCCGTACTACGAGAAGGGCGCCTACCGGGTCGACCAGTTCGCCAGCGTGCGCCAGAACGCGCGCCGCCAGCGCCATGTCGACCAATCGATCAGCTTCAACTTCTACGTGCCCAGCACCATTCGCGCCAGCACCCTGCTCGACCTGCACATGACCGCGTGGAAGGAAGGCCTGAAGACCACCTACTACGTGCGCTCCAACGACATCGACATCAGCGAATGCGAGTGGTGCTCGAGCTGATCGCCACCCCGTAGCGGCGCCTGCGCGCGCATGGCTTCCCACTGGGAACGCCATGCGCGTGGTGCGCCGCTCCCGCATCGCCGCGCCGCCTGCCGGCGCGCTTCACCCCACTACCGAATCCGACCCATGGCCATCGCGCTCGACCGCATCAAAATCCTCGAACCGATGCATCCCAACCGTTCCACCGGGATCATCAACGGCACCACCAGCGGCATCCTCAACTGGAACGACATCCCGTACCCGTCGTTCTATCGCGCGTACAAGGAGCTGTCGACCAACTTCTGGATCCCCGACGAGGTGGACATGAAGGGCGACGCCAAGCAGTACGGCGAACTGTCGGCGCGCGAGAAGAACGCCTACGACTCGATCATCGGCCTGCTGGCCACGCTGGATTCGCCGCAGACGCGCTTCATCTACAACGTCGCCGAATACATCACCGACCCGGCCGCGCACGCCAACGCGGCGATCATCGGCCAGCAGGAGGTGATCCACAACGAGAGCTATTCCTACGTACTGGCCTCCATCGCCGGGCTGGCCGACCAGAACCGCGTGTTCGAGATCGCGCGGACGCACCCGACCATCATCGCGCGCAACCAGCCGATCATGCAGGCCTACGACGACTTCATGCGCGAGAAGACCGCAGAGACCCTGCTGCGTTCGCTGATCCAGTCCTCGATCCTGGAAGGCATCAACTTCTATTCCGGCTTCGCGTATTTCTACAACCTGGTGCGGCAGAACCGCATGACCGGCACCGGCAAGATCATCAGCTTCATCAACCGCGACGAGCTGGCGCATACCAAGTTCATCAGCGAGCTGATCCGCGCGATCATCGGCGAGAACGCCGAGCTGCAGACCAACGAGCTGACCGACTACGTGCACCAGGCGTTCGAGCACGCGATCCGGCTGGAGACCGAGTGGTCCGCCGAAGTGCTGGACGGCATCGAGGGCATCGACGTGGACGAGATGATCCAGTACGTGAAGTACCGCGCCAACAAGATGTCCGGCATGCTCGGCATCGAGAAGCTGTACACCGACGCCAGCGACAACGTGATGCCGTGGATCAAGGCCTACGCGGACAACTTCACCGAGACCAAGACCGACTTCTTCGAGATGCGCAACGCCAGCTACAAGAAGACCAACTCGGACAACGGCTTCGACGATCTGTGAGGGGCCGGGATTGGGGATTCGTGATTGGGGATTGGCAACAGCAAATCCCCGTGCTCTGACGAATCCCGAATCCCCAATCCCCAATCCCCGCCTCATGAACATCCTGCTCGCCTACGCTTCGCTCAGCGGCAACACCCGCGACGTCGCCCGTCGCGTGCATGCGCAGTGCGAGGCCGCGGGGCACCAGGTGACCTGGATCCATACCGACCTGCAGACCCTGCACGGCGCGCTCGGCGACGCCGCGCGCGCGGCGGACTTCGACCTGCACCTGCTCGGCAGCTGGAGCGACAACGCCGGGCGTACTCCGGCGGAGATGAAGCGCTACATCGCCGAACTGGTCGAGGCGGCCGGCAAGGATGTGGAGGTCGCCGCGTTCGGCACCGGCGAGACGCAGTGGGGACTGGAGTACTACTGCGGCGCGGTCAAGCGCATCGCGCGTTTCTTCGGCAGCGCCTACCCGTTGCTGGAGATCGAGCAGATGCCGCACGGCGACCGCGACAACGCCGCGATCGACGCCTGGTGCGCGCAGGTGCTGGCGCTGCGCGCCGCGCGTGCGCTGCCGGCCGGCGCCGCGCCCGTGGCGACCGCCGCCGAACCCGCGTTCGGCAGCGCGGCCGGGTTCGCCTCGACGGCGTTGCCGCTGCACGGCAGCGGTTGACGCCGCATTGGTCCATTCGTTTTGCTGGCATCGCCGGCGTCGGGACATCCCGCGCCAGGCATCCTCCGACATCAGACAAGGTTCCGCACCATGTTCACCACCATCACCGTCGCCACCGCCGAACAGTTCGCCGACGCCATCGCCGCGCATCCGCGCGTGCTGGCCGATTTCAACAAGGACAACTGCCCCGGCTGCCGCATGCTCGACAAGTCGCTGGAGCGCTTCGCCGAGAGCGACAGCGCGCAGGGCGTGACCTTGCTCAAGGTGAAGATGGAGGACGTGGGCGAGGACTTCTTCCGCGCCCAGGGCCTGCGCCAGACGCCGACGCTGATGCTGTTCCGCCAGGGCGAGGAAGTGGCGCGGGTGCCGGGCTTCGTGCCGCCGGCGAAGATCGACGAAGCGGTGCGCGCGCATCTGGGCTGAGCGCTCGCGGCAAGGCTCTCCTGTAGGAGCGGCTTCAGCCGCGACAGGTTCTACCCGGAGGTCCTGTCGCGGCTGAAGCCGCTCCTACAGGAGCACGTCCGCGCGAACACCCCACACGCTACGCGCCGTACTTGACCTCAACTATGCTTGAGGTCGTCCAATGCTGGCTCCCGCACAAGGAGCCACCATGCGTATCACCCGACTGAGCCTGCCCGCCAGCGATCCTGCGGCAAGTACCGCTTTCTATCGCGACGTCCTGCAACTCCCTGTCGCGGCCACCACCCAGGTGCGCATCGGCTGGAGCCTGCTCGATCTGGTGGCCGCCAACGCCGATGTCGGCAGCGTGCATCTGGCGTTCAACATCCCCTCGACTCGCTTCGACGCCGCCTGCGGCTGGCTGTCCCAGCGCGTGCCGTTGCTGCGCGATCCGCTGGGCGAATCGCGCTTCGCGCTCGACGCGGCGTGGCAATCGCAGTCGGTGTATTTCGCCGGACCCGACGGCGCGGTGCTGGAGTTGATCGCGCGCAAGCCGCTGCCGGCGCACGCCGTCGCCGACGGCGCGTTCTCCGCGGCCGAGCTGCTGTGCATCAGCGAGATCGGATTGCCCAGCGCGCAGGTGCCCGCGGTTGCCGCCGCGGCGCAGGAGCGGATGGGACTGCCGCCGTTCATGCCGGTATCCGACGTATTCGCGCCGCTCGGCGATCACGAAGGCCTGTTGATCGTGGTCGATGCGCAGCGGCGCTGGTTCCCCGAGCAGCGCCAGCTGCCGTTCGCGCAGGGCGTGCGTGCCGTCGTCGAGGGCGTGCGCGGCGGGCAGGTGCTGCGCGACGCGGCGGGATGGGAAGTGGTATCGCAATGAGGCAGCGCGCCTACGCTTCACTGTAGGCGCGGCTTCAGCCGCGACAGGACCTGCGGGCAGGAATCTGTCGCGGCTGAAGCCGCTCCTGCAGGTGGAGCGGAATCCGCGGCTACCCGCGCTTTCCCTCCGCATGCGCCTGCGCCAGCTGCCACAGATGGCGCACCACCGGCAGCGCCTGTGCGGTGGCCGGCAGCGCCGCCAGCGCCAGCCGCGCCATCGGCACGCGGCCTTCGATGTCCAGGTAGCGCACGCCGGGCAACTGCACCTGGGTGGTCGAGGCCGGCACCACCGAGACGCCCAGTTCGGCGGCGACCAAGTTCACGATCGACGACATCTGCGGCGCTTCCTGCTTGATCTGCAATTCGAAGCCGGACTGGCGGCAGGCTTCGAGGATCTCGTCGTACAGGCTGGTGCCGAAGCTGCGCGGGAACAGGATGAACGGTTCGCCGGCCAGCGCCGACAGCGGCGCGCGCCGGCGCCTGGCCAGGCGGTGCGCGGCCGGCACCGCGATCTTCATCGGCTCGTCGGGAAACTTCAGCAGCTGCAACTCGGGCGGCGTGACCACGCTGTAGCGGATGAAGGCCGCATCCAGGCGCCCCTGCACCAGCGCGGCAAGCAGGCCGGCGGTGTTGGTTTCCTCTAGCGCCAGCGCCACCGCCGGCCAGGCGCGGCGAAAGTTGCGCACCAGCGTCGGCACGATCGGGTTGAACGCGGCCGAGGCGGTGAAGCCCAGCCGCAGCACGCCGCTCTCGCCGCGCGCGGCACGGCGGGCGGCGTCGCCGGCGCGTTCCAGGTCGGCGAGCACGCGCCTGGCCTCGACCCGGAACGCGCGCCCGGCCTCGGTGAGGTCCGCGCCGCGCGGGGTGCGCACGAACAGCGGCGTGCCCAGTTCCTGTTCCAGCGCGCGGATCTGCTGGCTCAGCGGCGGCTGCTGGATGCCCAGCTGCGCCGCGGCGCGGGTGAAGTGCCCGGCCTCGGCGACGGCCAGGAAGTAGCGCAGATGGCGCAGTTCCATGTCATATCCAGAAGATATGGAGAATGCCTGGATCATATATTGGACACCGGATCGACGCAGGCAAATACTGGCCGCCCTTGTTCGTTGCCGCGCCGTCGTGACCACTTCCAGCCAATGCCCGCCGCTACAGGCCGTGGCGGACGCGCCGCTGTTGCGCATCCGCCTGGCGCTGTTCCTGGCCGGCTTCGCCACCTTCTCGCTGCTGTACAGCGTGCAGCCGTTGCTGCCGGCATTCGCGCGCGAATTCGGGGTCGACGCGGCGACCAGTTCGCTGCCGCTGTCGCTGGCCACCGGCGGCCTGGCGATCGCGATCTTCTGCGCCGGCGCGGTGTCGGAGAACCTGGGCCGGCGCGGGCTGATGTTCGTGTCGATCGCGTTGGCGGCGCTGCTCAACCTGCTCGCCGCGTGCCTGCCGCATTGGGGCGCGCTGGTCGTGGTGCGCGCGCTGTCCGGCGTCGCCCTGGGCGGCGTGCCGGCGGTGGCGATGGTGTATCTGGCCGAGGAAGTGCCGGCGTCCAAGCTCGGCGCGGCCACCGGTCTGTACGTGGCCGGCAACGCGTTCGGCGGCATGGTCGGACGCATCGGCATGAGCGTGCTCACCGATCATTTCGACTGGCGTACCGCGCTGGCGGCGGTCTCCGCGATCGACCTGCTGGCCGCGGTCGGCTTCGTGCTGCTGCTGCCGCCCTCGCGGCATTTCGTGCGCCGTCGCGGCATCAACCTGCGTTTCCATCTGCAGGCCTGGGGCGGGCATCTGCGCGACCGCTACCTGCCGTGGCTGTTCGCGATCCCGTTCCTGGCGATGGGCGTGTTCGTCAGCGTCTACAACTACGCCGGTTTCCGCCTGGGCGGGCCGGAATTCGGGCTCAGCCAGAGCCAGCTCGGGATGATCTTCAGCGCCTACGTGTTCGGCATCGTGTCCTCGTCGGTGGCCGGCGCCGCGTCGGACCGCTTCGGCCGCGGCCCGGTGGTGCTGGCCGGCATCGCGGTGGCGGCGCTGGGCGTGGCGCTGACCATCGCGCACGTGCTGGCGGTGGTCATCGCCGGCATCGTGCTGCTGACCATCGGCTTCTTCATCGCGCACTCGGCCGCCAGCGCCTGGGTCGGCCGCCTCGGCGGGCGCAACAAGGGCCATGCCGCGTCGCTGTACCTGCTCGCCTACTACAGCGGCGCCAGCCTGATCGGGTCGCTCAGCGGCGCGGCCTGGCAGCACGGCGGCTGGAACGCGCTGGCCGCTTGCTGCCTGCTGTTGCTGGGCATCGCCCTGGTCGCCGCGCAGGTATTGCGCCGCGGCGCCGACGACAGCCGTCCCTACGGCCGCTTCGGCCCGCATCCGCCGCGCGGCGAATAGCGGATGGGGAATGGGAAGTGGGGAATAGGGAATCGGTAGAACAGAGCAAAGGCGATTGCCCGTGTTTTCCGATTCCCGATTCCCATTTCCCCACTCCCGGCATCATCGGCGCGTCATTGCACCGAGTAGGTCACCGACAGGCTCACGTTGGCGTAGCCGCCGCTGCCGCCGACCGGGCGGATGAAATAGCTGCCGGACACCGGTAGCGCCATCTGCACGTTCTGCGTGGTGCCGCTGCGCACCGAACTGTAGTCGGCATCGCTGCCGTCGGCGCTGGGCGCGCGGATGGCGCGCACGTAGAGCTTGAGCTGACCGCTGCCACCCAGCGTTCGGATCTGCAGGTTGCGCGCGTTGAGCGGCAGGTCCAGCCGATACAGCGTGCCCTGGCCTGCGGCCGCGGACAGCTTGCCCAGCGTGCCCGGCCCGATGCCGACCGCGGTGGCTTCGTCGCCGCCGCCGCTGGCGCCGGCGGCGCGCGCCACCGCTTTGCCGGCGTTGAGGATGCCGGCACCGATGCGCAGGGTCGGCTTGACCGGGAACACGTTGGAGGTCTGGGTCAGGATGTCGCGCAGCTGCGAGATCGAGGGCATCGGCCGGCCTGCGCCGATCGCCGCGCTGATCGCCAGCGCGGCCACGCCGGCCACGTGCGGCGAGGCCATCGACGTGCCGGCGTAGCCGGCGTAGACCGGCTGGTCGGGGCCATGTGCGCCGCTGTTGAGGGTCGACCAGACCAGGCCGGTGCGCACCGAGCCGCTGCCGCTGGACGCATCGTTGGCATACACGCCGCCGCCGGGCGCGGACAGGGTGATGGTGTTGCCGTAGTTGGAATACGAGGCGCGGCCGCCGGTGATGCCGGTGGCGGCCACGTTGATCACCCCCGGGCAACTGGCCGGCGTGAACGCCGCCGCGTCGGCGTTGCTGTTGCCGGCGGCCACCACCACCAGGGTGCCGCGTGCGATCGCGCCGGCGATGGCCTGGGCGGTGACCGCGTCCTCCGTGCAGCTGCCGTAGCCGCCCAGGCTCATGTTGATCACCTCGGCCGGGTTCGGGTTGTCCGGCACGCCGTCGACGTGGCCGCCGGAGGCCCAGACGATGGCGTCGGCGATGTCGGCGGTACTGCCGCCGCAGTGGCCCAGCGCGCGGATCGGCAGGATCCTGGCGTCCGGGGCGATGCCGGCCATGCCCAGGCCATTGTTGGTACGCATCGCGATGGTGCCGGCGACGTGGGTACCGTGCCAGGAACTGTCGGTCTGCTCGTCCGGCTGCGCGCAGCCGCCGTTGGCGGTCAGATACTTGTCGTCGGTGGTCCAGTCGCCGGTGTCCCAGCCGCCGGGCACGCGTCCGTTGCTGGCGCGGCCGGACATCAGTGCGTCGCTGATGAAGTCGTAGCCGGCGCTGGCCAGCGAGGTATCCAGGTCCGGATGCGCGGTGATGCCGGTGTCGATCACCGCGACCACCACGCCCTGGCCGGTGCCGTACTGCCAGGCCGGCAGCAGGTCGATACCGCCGCGGTTGGCGTAGCCGGTGGTCTCCGGCGCCAGCGTCTCCAGGTGGCCGTCGGGCGTGCGCAGGTGCCACTGCACCACGTAGCCTGGATCGTTGGGCGCGGCGACCGCGCTGGCGCTGGCCTGGACGGTGCTGCGCACCGGCTTGAGGATCAGGTTCGGTTCGACGTGCGCCACCGCCGGATCGGCGCGCAGACTGGTCATCAGCGTCTCCAGCTGCGATTGGCTCAGTGCGCGGTTGGGGCGCACCAGATCGGCGCCGATGGCGAGCCGGCGCACCCGGCTCAGCGCCGGCGCACTCTGCCGATAGGTGCTGGACCAGGTCGACGTGGTGCTCGGCGCGGCCATGATCTGCCTGAGCCTGCTCGCGGCGGCGCTGGCGTCGCGGCGCTCGCTGCTGCCGTCGCGGTAGGTCACGATCAGGCCATCGTAGACCTTGGACTGGCCGGGCGTGGCGCTCTGCAGGACGGAGAAGCGCGGCGCGGTCTGCGCATGGGCGGTGGAGGCGAGCGCCAGGCTCAGCGACAGGGCCAGCAGGCTGCGGGGAAGCGACGGGACGGTGGTCATGTGTGTCTCTCTACGAGGAGGGTGATGAGGAGCGCCGGCCGCGCAGTGCGGCAGGCCGGCGGAAAACGGTGCGTGGGGGGCGGCCGGCGCGCCCGGCGTGCCGCCGCGGCATCACCAGCTGAAGCCGGCGCCGGCGGAAACGCTTTTGTCGTTGCCGGAGAACGCGCCGCCGAGCGAGACGCTGGCGCGGTTGCCGATCGCGCGCTGGTAGCCCACCGCCAGCGCGCTCTCGCCACCTTGCGAGCCGACACCGACACCCACGCGGTTGGCGCCGGCCAGCCCCGAGGTGTTGACCGCCATGCCGGCATAGGCGGCACTCATCGCGCCCATGCGGTCGATGCGCCGGTCCACGTCGTGGAAGCGGCGATCGGTGTCGCTGCGCAGCGTGGTCAGGTTGTCGTCCCAGCCCGACAGGCGGCTGTCGGTGTAGGCGTTGGCGCTGCTCAGCGTGGCGCTGTCGCCGGCCTGCATCTGGCTGACGTTCACCGCATCGGTGGCGGCAGTGCCGGCGGCCACGTTGGTCACCTGGCGCGCGTTGCCGGCGCTGCCCACCGACACGGTGTTGGCGCGGGTCGCGCTGGAGTTGCGGCCCAGCGCCACCGCGTTGTCGGCCGAGACAGACGCGCCCTGGCCAAGTGCGGTGCCGGATGCGGCGGTGACCGCGGCGCTCTCGCCGACCGCCACGGCATTGGTGGCGCTGGCGCTGATGCTGGCATTGGCGCCGACCGCGGTGCTGCCGTCGGCGTTGACCCGCGCGTTGCCGCCCAGCGCGGTGTCGTTGGGACCGTAGGCCAGGGCATTGGCGCCCATCGCGGTGCCGTTGTGGCCGTTCGCAGTGGCCTCGGCGCCGACCGCCACGGCATTGGTGCCGGCGCCGACGCTGGGGCCGCCGCTGGCGCCGCTGCCCACCGCCACGGCGCCGCCGCCGCCCTGGGCCAGCGTGCCGACGCGGGTGTCCAGCGACGACAGCGCGCCGTCCAGCGCCGACAGTGCCGAGCCGACGCTGCCGTAGGTGCGGCCCTGGATCAGATAGGCGCTGCCGCTCAGGCTGCCGTCGCTGCCGACCACGCTGCCGGCGCCGAGCGCGGTGGCGATGCTGCGCAGCTGCAGCACGTTGACTGCATCGGTGTCGGCGGTACCGGCGGCGACATAGGTCAACTGGCGCAGGGCGCCGTCCGTGCCGAAGGCCACGGCGTTGTCGCGGTCGGCCACCGAGCCGGCGCCGATCGCCACGCTGTTGGCGCCGGTGGCGGCGCTGTTGTAGCCCAGCGCCACGCTGCCTGCGCTCAGCGCGGTGGCGCCGCTGCCGAGCGCGGTGGCGCCGGCGGCGTTGGCGCTGGCGATGGAGCCGAAGGCGCTGGCGTCCTCGCCGTCGGCGAAGGATTGCGCGCCCACCGCCAGCGCATTGCTGCTGGTGGCCAGCGCCGATGCGCCCAGGGCCATGCTGTAGGCCGCGTCGGCATGGCTGTCGAAGCCCAGCGCCGTGCCGTAGTCGGACAGCGCCCAGGCGCCGGCGCCGACGGTGACCGCGCCCAGGCCGTTGGATTGCGCCGGAACGCCGCTGTTGCTCGCCCCGATCGCCACGCTCTGCTGGCCGGCGGCCGAGGCGCTGTCGCCGATCGCGATGCCGCCGTCGCCGCTGGCGGTGGCGGTGTAGCCCATCGCCACCCCGAAGAAGCCGGAGGCGACGCTGTAGCCACCGTGTGCGATCGCGCCGGTGCCGCTGGCGGAGGCGGCGTAGCCGAACGCGCTGGCCTGCTCGCCGGTGGCCAGGGCCGAGCTGCCGAAGGCGCTGGCGTATAGCCCGCTGGCGGCGGCGGCCGAACCGGCCGCGGTCGCGCCGGCGGCGCTGGCGCTGGCGTTCCAGCCGACCGCGCTGGCGGTGGTGGCGGAGGCGGTGGCGGCGGTGCCGATGGCGAGCGCGCCGAACCCGGTGCTCTGCGCGCCGGCCGAGTCGCCGTAGGTGCTGCCGAAGAAGCTGCCGCCGATCGCGATCGCCGAGGTGCCGCTGGCCACCGCCCCGTCGCCCATCGCGATGGCGGCGGCGTCGGAGGCCACGGTGTGGTGGCCGATGGCGATGGCGAAGGCGCCGGATGCGTCGGCGCGTGCGCCCATCGCCACGGCACGCAGGCCGGCGGCGGCGGCGAAGTCGCTGCCGTCGTTCAGGCCTTCGGCCATGAAGTAGCCCGTGGTGTTCTGGCTGCCGGGCTGCACCGGCGCGGAGGGATCCGCGTCGTCGGCGGGCTGCGCGTCGCCGCTGCTTGCGGCTGTCGTGGTCGTGGCTGGCTGGGCGGCAGGCGCGACGGCCGTGGGCGCAGCGGCCGCGCCGGCGGCCAATGGCACCGCCGCCAGCAGCAACGCGACCGTCAGCAGGCTGTAAGGAGCGTGCGACAGAGTGGACGAAGGGCATGTGCGGCGCGAGCGAACGAGCGTGTGCTTAACGGGCATGAGCGGTTCCAGGGCAGCGCTGGGACGACGGTCCCGGCAATGGGTTTAGCCCCGATTAAGGCGGTAAGCCCTGGCCGCCTTCAATGCCGGTAAATTCACGTCAACCTCACGGTAGACTCACCGACATGGGAGTCTGGGTGGGACGCATGCCACAAAATCTGCTGGTCCGGCTGTGGCGTCGGCATTGGACATGGCTGCGGCGCGTTCCCATCGCCGATCCGGTCGACCGCCGCAACGCGCCTGCGTTGCAGGTGCTGTTCCTGTTCCTCGGCTGCGAGATCCCGCTCAACAAGCTCTACCACCTGCTGACCGCTCCGCAGATCCAGATGACCGCCGGCCAGCTGGCGGTGGACGTGGGCACCGACGCGGCGATGTCCGTGGCGGCCTGGGCCGGGGTGTGGATGATCCGCCGCGGCCTGCTGCAACAGGCCGCCGCGGCGTTCATCGCGGTGGTGCTGTGTTCGGCGGTGGCGGCCAATCTGGCCTTCGGCTACCAGGTGCAGGCCTTCGATCCCTACCCGATGATGATGTTGACCTTGGCCGCCCTGGTGATCGGGCGGCGCGCGCTGTGGGTGGTGTACCTGTGCATCACGCTGATCTTCTGGGCGGGCATGGAGAGCCCGTGGGGGCGCGATCCGCGCGGCACGCGCAGCCCGTTCCAGAACCTGCCGTCGCTGGCGCTGAGCTACCTGATGATCACCCTGGTGCTGGATCGCACCGTGGCCGCGTTGCGCGAGAGCCTGTGGCGCGCGCGGCGCAGCGCCGCGCGGCTGCGGGTGGAGATGCGCGAGCGCGCGCAGGCGCAACAGCGGCTGTTGCATCTGCAGAAGATCGAGCTGGTCGGGCAACTGGCCAGCGGCGTGTCGCACGACTTCAACAACGTCCTCAGCGCGATCCTCGGCTATGCCGAGCAGCGCCACTGCGTGCACGAACTGGATTTCGATCCGCCGCGCGATGCGCTGGCGCTGGCCGACGCACTGGACGGCGTGGCGCTGGCCGCGCAGCGCGGCGTGTCGATCAGCCGCAAGCTGCTGAGCTTCAGCCGGCGCGAAGTGAGCGTGCCCGAGCGCTTCGACGCCGGCGAGGCGCTACGTGGCATTCAGCCGATGCTGCGGCAACTGTTCGGGCCGACCGTGCGCTTGCATCTGGACGTGGCGCCGGAACCGCTGCCGCTGTTCCTGGACCGCAGCCGGCTCGACCTGACCTTGCTCAATTTCGCCGCCAATGCGCGCGATGCCATGCCCGGCGGCGGCAGTTTCTCGATCTGCCTGCGCCGCGAGGACGCCTGCGCCCGCATCGAGATCGCCGATACCGGCGTGGGCATGAGCGCGGACGTGCAGCGGCAGGCGTTCGAGCCGTTCTTCACCACCAAGCCGGCCGGTCAAGGCACCGGGCTGGGACTGGCGGTCGCCTTCGAAATGGCGCAGGAGGCGCAAGGCAGCCTGGAGGTGCGCAGCGCGCCTGGCGCTGGCACCTGCTTCGTGTTGCGCCTGCCGCTGGCGGCGCTCAGCGTTCCTGCGGCATGAGCAGGTAACCCTCGCCACGCACCGCCTTCAGCGGCAGCGCGACGCCGGTGCGCTCCTGCACCTTGAGCCGCAGCCGGTGCAGCAGCGCGTCCAGGCGATGCGGGTCGACCTCCAGGCCGAGATTGCCGCCGAGCATGCCGATCAACGCGTCGCGGGTGACCAGCCGCCCGCGCGCGCTCCACAGGCTCTGCACCACCTTGCGCTCGGAGCCGGTCAACGGCACCGCTTGGCCATCGGGCGAGAACAGGCACCAGCCGTCGTCCTGCAGCTGCCATTCCTCCGCCGCGCTGGGGGCCGAGGACAGCGGACGCGCCATGCGCCGCGCCACGCTGAACAGCGTGGCGGCCAGGATCTCGATCTGCACCGGTTTGATCAGATAGGAGTCCGCGCCCTGGGTCAGGCCGCGCACCAGATCCGGCTGCTCGCCGCGCCCGCTCAGGATGACGATGCCCAGCCCCGGGCGCTGCGCCTGCAGTTGCTGGGTCAGGGTGAAGCCGTCGCTGTCCGGCAGGCCGATATCGAGCACGATCAGGTCGAAGCGCTGGTCGTCCAGCGCCGCCCACAGCGCCTGCGCGGTGCGCAGCGGCGTGACCTCGAAACCGTGCCGCTGCAACCCGGGCACCAGGACCCGGTCGCGCAGCACGTCGTCGTCCTCCAGCAGCGCCACCCGCAGCGAGGCGGTGGCGGTGGCGGCGATCGGCTGGCCTATCGGATCGGAAAATCTGCTCACGACGCGGAATCGGGATGGGCGGCATTGCTGCCGGAGGCATCGTGCGGCAGCGCGGCTGCGCGCAGCCGATGCATCCTGCCGGTGCCCGACAGTAGCCAGTTTCTGCAGGGCTTTCAATGCGCGGCATGCTGCGGCTGCACGCGGATTCGGCGCCGTGCGCGCCGCGTGCGCGGTCTTCACGCGGCAGATGCCGCAATGCGAAGCCGGCACGCCGGCCTGCGGGCGCTTGCGTTGCCGCGCGGCGGACCCAAGATGGGATTCATCGCGTCGCTGGCGCAGCGGTCGTCCACGCCGCACCGACGCAGCCGCCCAAGGACACCGTACGATGCACCAGACATTGCCGGATCACGCCCTGCCCATGCCGGCACCGGCCGCCACGGACGCAGCGCTGCAAGCGTTCGTCGCGCGCCACCGGCGCCTGTTCGTGCTGACCGGCGCCGGTTGCAGCACCGATTCGGGCATTCCCGACTACCGCGACGCCGCCGGCGACTGGAAGCGCGCGCAGCCGGTCACCTATCAGGCATTCATGGGCGAGCTGGCCACGCGGCAGCGCTACTGGGCGCGCAGTCTGGTCGGCTGGCCGCGCTTCGGCCATGCCCGGCCCAACGCCACGCATGCGGCGCTGGCGCAGCTGGAAGCGCGTGGCCAGGTCGAACTGCTGCTGACCCAGAACGTGGACCGCCTGCACCAGGCCGCCGGCAGCGACGCGGTGATCGACCTGCACGGACGCCTGGACGTGGTGCGCTGCATGGACTGCGAACGGCGCCTGCCGCGCGAGGACTTCCAGCACCAGTTGCTGCAGCACAACCCGCACTGGGCGACGCTGCAGGCCGGGCAGGCGCCCGACGGCGACGCCGACCTGGAAGGCGTGGACTTCGCCGCCTTCGCGGTGCCGGCCTGCACCCAGTGCGGCGGCGTGCAGAAGCCGGACGTGGTGTTCTTCGGCGAGAACGTGCCGCGCGAGCGCGTGGCCGCCGCCTTCGCGCACCTGCAGCAGGCCGACGCGATGCTGGTGCTGGGGTCGTCGCTGATGGTGTATTCCGGCTTCCGCTTCGTGCAGGCCGCGGCCAAGGCCGGATTGCCGATCGCCGCGGTCAACCTGGGCCGCACCCGCGGCGACGACCTGCTGAGCCTGAAACTGGCGCAACCCTGCGCGCAGGCGCTGCAGTTCCTGCTGCCACGCGCGGCCGCCTAGGGCGTGTCATCAATCCCCGAGCAGCTCGCGCCACGCCCGCGCATGCGTGTTCACGTCAGTGCTGGCACGGCAGCGTGCACGCGCAACAGTGGCCCTACGGGTTGGGCCTGTCAGGCCGCCAGCCGGCACCGCGCGGCTTGACCTGACCGCCAGTCAGGCGCTGCGCCACGCAGCACCGGCTGGCGACCTGACAGACCCAACGCGACCTACTCGGCAATCGATGACACGCCGTGGCGGCTCCGGCGCGGCGCGTTCCGAATCCGCACACGAACTGATCCACGGGCAGTGGTTGATCGGCAGCGCCGGCAGGAGTGCAATGGCAGCTTGCCCGCAGTGCAGCGGGCGCCCCCACGGAACGCCACCTTGAGCCATCTCTTCTCGCCCCTCGCCCTGGGGCCGCTGTCGTTGTCCAATCGCATCGTCATCGCGCCGATGTGCCAGTACTCCGCCGAGCATGGCCAGGCCAGCGACTGGCACACCATCCACCTCGGCCAGCTGGCGCAGTCCGGCGCCGGCCTGCTGATCCTGGAAGCCACCGCGGTGGAGCCGCGCGGGCGCATCAGCTATGCCGACCTGGGCCTGTGGGACGATGCCACCGAAGCGGCATTGCGCGGCGTGCTGGCCTCGGTGCGGCGCTGGTCGCCGATGCCGCTGGGGATCCAGCTCGCGCACGCGGGGCGCAAGGCATCCACCAACAAGCCGTGGGACGGCGGCGGCGCGATCGCGCCGGATCAGCCGAACGGCTGGCAGACCGTGGCGCCGTCGGCGCTGGCCTTCGCCGAACACGGCACGCCGCCGCAGGCGCTGGACCTGGCCGGCATCGACGCCATCGTCGCGGCGTTCGTCGCCTCGGCGCAGCGCGCCGAACGGCTGGGTTTCGAACTGATCGAGCTGCATGCCGCGCACGGCTATCTGCTGCACCAGTTCCTGTCGCCGCTGAGCAACCAGCGCGAAGACGCCTACGGCGGCAGCCTGGAGAACCGCATGCGCCTGCTGTTGCGCGTGCATGCGGCGGTGCGCGCGGCGGTATCGGCGTCGATCGCGGTGGGCGTGCGCATCTCCGCCACCGACTGGGTCGAGGGCGGCTGGGACGTGGCGCAGAGCGTCGCGTTGGCGCAGGCGCTGCAGGCGCAGGGCTGCGATTACCTGCACGTGTCCAGCGGCGGCCTCGCCCGCCGCCAGCAGATTCCGCTGGCGGCCGGCTACCAGGTGCCGCAGGCCGAAGCGATCCATCGCGCAGTGCGCATGCCGGTGATCGCGGTCGGCCTGATCACCGAGCCGCAGCACGCCGAGGCGATCCTGGCCGAGGGCCAGGCCGACGCGATCGCGCTGGCCCGCGGCATCCTCTACGACCCGCGCTGGCCGTGGCACGCCGCTGCCGCGCTGGGCGCCAAGCTGAAGCCGTCGCCGCAATACCTGCGTTGCGAGCCGCGTTCGGCGCGCGGCCTGTTCGACGCGTGACCCGCGCGCGCTGTGCCGCGCAGGTCGCGGCATCCATCACGAGTTGTGCAAGGAGTTGGCGATGAGCATCGGATTTCTCGGCCTGGGCACGATGGGCCAGCCCATCGCGCACAACCTGCTGCGCGCCGGGCACGCGGTGACCGTGTGGAACCGCAGCGCGGCCGCGGCGCAGCCGCTGCTCGAGGCCGGCGCGCAGCTGGCCGCGCAGCCGGCCGACGCGGTGCGCGGTCCGGTGCTGTTCTCGATGCTGGCCGACGATGCGGCGGTGCGCGAGACCTTGCTCGAGCGCGGCGCGCTCGACGCGCTGCCGGCCGGCAGCGTGCACGTCAACATGGCCACGATCTCGGTGGCGCTGGCGCGCGAACTGAGCGCCCTGCACGCCGAACGCGGCGTGGCCTACTTGGCGATCCCGGTGCTGGGCCGCAGCGACGTGGCCGCCGCCGGCCAGCTCAACCTGCTCGCCGCCGGCGATGCCGACGCGCTGGCGCGAGTGCAGCCGCTGCTCGACGTGATCGGGCGCAAGACCTGGTATTTCGGCGCGGCGCCGGAGCAGGCCAATGCGGTCAAGCTGGCCGCCAACCTGTGCCTGGCCAGCGCCATCGGCACCATGGCCGAAGCCTCGGCGCTGGTGCGCGGGCATGGCGTGGACGCGGCCGATTTCCTGGGCATGCTGGTCAACACCCTGTTCGCGGCACCGGCGTACCAGAACTACGGCGGCATGATCGCCGAGCAGCGCTACAGCCCGGCCGGCTTCAAGACCACGCTGGGGCTGAAGGACGTGCGCCTGGCCTTGAACGCCGGCGAGACCCGGCACGTGCCGATGCCGCTGGCGTCGGTGCTGCGCGACCAGTTCATCGATGCGCTCGCGCACGGCGACGGCGAGCTGGACTGGTCGGCGCTGGCCAAGGTCGCCGCACGCCGCGCCGGTCAGGCCTGAGCGTTCGCTGCCGCGGCGCGGCGGCAGCCATCTTCAGGTCGCCTTGTCGCGGTTTGGTGCAGACTGCCTCGCCGCGCTTGAGCTGGCCGCGTGCTTGCCGCTAAGGTGCGGCGGCCTGCAAGCGCATCATAGGAGGATGCCATGAGCCCGAATTCGTCCGACCCCGGCGCCATGACGCCCATCCAGCCGCCGCGCGCCGTCGCACGCGAGGCCACGCTCGGCCCCGAGCACCCGGAGCATCCCGACCACCTGCTGTACGCACAGATCCGCGAAGGCGTGCATGCGCTGGATGCCGCCTGCGGCCGCGCGCCCGACGCGATCAGCGAGCGCATGGTGGCGCGGCTGCTGCCGCTGGCCAAGGAGTACGGCTTCGACCAGGTCGATCACGTGGTGCTGAGCCGCGAACTGGGCGAAGTGGAGCAGGGCGAGAACGTGTTCCTGGTGCGCGGCGACCTGGACGACCCGGCGCATCTGCGTGCGCATATCACCACCCACGAGGCGGTCGGCATGTCGGTGGAAGACTCGCTGGCGCGGCTGGAGAAGGTCAACCGGCGCCTGGCGCTGCGCCTGCGCCCGGAGTGAGCGCGGCTTGAGGGCGGGCGAGGCTGTATGCCGCCAGCATGCGGATGCCGCACCTTGCAGGAGAGGCCTCAGCCGCGACGAGCGAAGCGGTGCGCTTTCCTGTGCATTGGAGCGTCGGGACTGAAGTCCCTCCCACAATGCACTCGGTTGGCCTGCCGCAAGTTCCTGTAGGAGCGGCTTCAGCCGCGACGAGCGAAGTGGTGCGCTTTCCTTCGCGGTAAAGCGTCGGGACTGAAGTCCCTCCCACAGTGCACCCGGCTGGCCTGCCGCAAGTCCCTGTAGGAGCGGCTTCAGCCGCGACAGGCCCTATCGGTAAAGCCCGTCGCGGCTGAAGCC
>NZ_JACSQX010000023.1:1696-35782 GCF_014836395.1 Xanthomonas bonasiae | reverse complement strand
CATCCTGCCCCTGCCGCGAACGGCGCACATCCATGTGCGCCGCCCCTGCGGGGTTTTTCCCCGCCATGGCCGCCGCTTCGGAAGGGAACCCGGTACGGCAACAGCAAAAGCAAGAGCAAGAGCAAAAACAACCTCGAAAGCAACAGCAACAGCAACAGCAACAGCGAGGCTACGCGCCGCTACAGTAATCGGGCGCCCGGACACTGCAGCGGCGATACCCAATGCTGGCTGTCGAAGCCGGCCGCCGCGAATGCCGCCTGCACCGCCGGCGCAGCCGCCTCCGCCGCCGCGCGCGTCGCGAACCAGGCGAACACGCTGGGGCCGGCGCCGGAAATGCTCGCGCCCATCGCGCCCGCCGCCAGCGCGGCCTGCTTGGCCGCATCGAAGCCGACGATCAACGGCGCACGCCGTGGCTCGATCAGCACGTCGCGCAACCCCGCGCGCACCAGCGCCTCGTCGCCCGCATGGCACCCCGCCAGCACCAGCGCCAGATTGGAACTCTGCGCCACGAACTCGCCAAGCCGGTAGTCGCCGGCCAGCGCCTCGCGCGCGCGGCGCGTCTCCAGCACCGCGTCCGGGTGCACCAGCAGGCTGTGCCAGGCCGCCGGCACCGGCACCGGCACCATCCGCTGCAGCGTGGACAGCACCAGCCCGCCCAGGAACATCGGGCCGAGGTTGTCGCCGTGGCGGCTGCCGCTGGCCACCGCCTCGCCCTCCAGCGAATACGGATAAAGCTGCTCGCGCGACAACGGCGCGTCCAGCAACGCATTGGCCGCCACCAGCGCCGCCACGCACGACGCCGCCGAGCCGCCCATGCCGGAGCTGAGCGGGATGCCCTTGTCGATCTCGATCTCGAACCCGAATGGCAATGCCAGCGCCTCGCGCAAGGCGATCAGCGCCGCGCCGGCGGTGTTGCGCGCGGCCTCCAGCGGCAACGCCACCGTGGTGCCGCGGATCGCGGCGACGCGCACCAGCGGCGCGTCGATGCGGCGCACGGTGACCGTGTCGCCGACGCCCTCCACCGCATAGCCGAGCAGGTCGAAGCCCACCGCCACGTTGGCCACCGAGGCCGGCGCGAACGCGCGCGCCTCGCGCGGCAAGGCGCGGGCGGCGGCGTGCGGCGCCAGCGAGGTCTGCGCCTGGCTCACAGCCGCGCGCCCTCGCCCGCCGCCACCCGCAGCAGGTCGGCGAACACGCCGGCGGCGGTGACTTCCGGACCGGCGCCAGGCCCTTGCACCACCAACGGATTGTCGCAATAGCGGCGGGTGGTGAACTGCACCACGTTGTCGGTCAGGCGCAGGTTGGCGAAGGCATGCTCGGCCGGCAGTTCCACCAGGCCGACGCTGGGCGCGCGGTCCGGCGCCAGCTGCGCCACGTAGCGCAGCACGCAGCCGCGCGCCCTGGCCGCCTGCAGGCGCTGCGCGAACGCCGCGTCCACTTCGTGCAGGCGCGCCATGAAATCCTCCACGCTGGCCTGGCGCAGCGCCTCCGGCACCAGGCTCTCCACCGCCACGTCCTCCAGGCTCAGCTCGCGCCCGGCCTCGCGCGCCAGGATCACCAGCTTGCGCGCCACGTCGGTGCCGGACAGGTCGTCGCGCGGATCCGGCTCGGTATAGCCCATGCCGCGCGCATCGGTAACCAGTTGCGAGAACGGCACGCTGCCGTCGTACTTGTTGAACAGCCAGGCCAGGGTGCCGGAGAAGATGCCCTCGATCGCGGTCACTTCGTCCCCGGTGTCGACCAGATCGCGCAGCGTGGTGATCACCGGCAGGCCGGCGCCGACCGTGGCCTCGTAGCGGAAGCGCGCACCGCTGCTCTCGGCGGCGGCACGGATCGCATGGAAGCGCGCCAGCGGCCCGGCGCCGGCCTGCTTGTTAGGGGTGACCACATGGATGCCGGCGGCGAGCCAGTCGGCGTAGCGGTCGGCGACATTGGCGCTGCCGCTGCAATCGATGATGACCGCATGCGGCAGGTGCGCCGACAGCAGGTGCGCGGTGAACGCGTCCAGGTCGGTGGGCTGCTGGCCGCTGGCGAAGGCCTGCCGCCAGTCGCCGCCGATCGCGCGCGGTTCCAGGCGCATCGCGCTGCGCGAGGCGATCGCGCGCAGGCGCAGGTCGAGGTTGGCCTTGGCCAGCAACTGCGGCTGTGCCACGCGCAGTTGGTCGAGCAGCGCCGCGCCGACGTTGCCCGGGCCGATCACCCCGACCGAGAAGGTCTGTGGCGACAGCCAGAACCCGGCGTGCGCGGCGCGCAGCGCCTTGGTCGCGTGCGCGCTGTCGATCGCCACCGAGATGTTGCGTTCCGACGAGCCCTGCGCGATCGCCAGGATGTTGACCTGGGCGCGGCCCAGCGATTCGAACAGGCGCGCAGCCACGCCCGGCTGCCCGGCCATGCCGTCGCCGACCGCGGCCAGCACGCTGATGCCGGTGGTCAGCTGCACGCGCTGCACCTGGCCGACCACCAGCTCGTGCGCGAACGCCGACAGCAACGCGTCGCGCGCGCGCTCGCATTCGTTCTGCCGCACCACGCAGCAGATCGAATGCTCCGAGGAGCCCTGCGAGATCATCACCACCGACACCCGCGCGTTGCGCAGCGCGGCGAACACGCGCTCGGCGGTGCCGGGCACGCCGATCAGGCCGGTGCCCTCCAGGTTCAGCACCGCCAGGTCTGGACTCAGCGTCAGGCCCTTGATCGGGCCGCTGCTGGCGCTGCTGGCGGTGATGCGGGTGCCCGGATGTTCGGGCTGGAAAGTGTTGCGGATGATGATCGGCAGGCCGCGCTCGATCGCCGGCGACATGGTCTGCGGATGCACCACCTTGGCGCCGAAATAGGCCAGCTCGCAGGCCTCGTCGTAGCTCAGCGTTTCCAGCTGCACCGCTTCGGGCACCACCCGCGGGTCGGCCGACAGCACGCCGTCCACGTCGGTCCAGATATGCAGTTCGTCGGCATCGAACAGGGCGGCGAAGATCGCGCCGGAGTAGTCGCTGCCGTTGCGGCCCAGCGTGGTGATGCGGCCGGCGCGGTCGCGGGCGACGAAGCCGGTGACCACGACGCGCTGCTGCGGATGCTGCGCGCGCCACGTCGACAGGCGCGCCGCGCTGGCCTCCCAATCCACGTCCACGCCCAGTTCGCCGCGATCCACCACCAGCACCTCGCGCGCGTCCAGCACCGCGCAATCCTCGCCCAGCGCGCGCAGGTGCTCGCCGAGCAATTGCGCCGAATACACCTCGCCCAGGCCCTGCACCCGGTCCAGCACCTCGCGCGGCAGTTCGCCGATCACCGCCAGCGCGCCGAGGATCTCCGCGAGATGGTCGAAGCGCGCATCCAGCCATTCCACCGTGACGCCGGCATGCTCGCCGAGCAGCGACACCGCCGCGGCGCGGTGCCGCGCGCGGGTCTCGTGCCAGCGTTCGCGCCAGTCGCTGTTCTCGCTGGCGGCCAGTTCGGCCAGCCCGATCAGCGCATCGGTCACCCCCTTCATCGCCGAGACCACGGTGATCTGCAGGGTTTCCGGGCGCGCCAGCAGCAACTGCGCGACATGGCGATAGCGTTCGGCGTCGGCCACCGAGGTGCCGCCGAACTTGTGGACGACGGTGCGCGCGGCGAGCGCGGGGTCTGCGGCGGGAGCGGAAGCGACGGCGGGGGACGGCATGGGAGACCTCGGAGTGGAGGCCCCGCTCGCATCAGGCCGACGGGTTCCCCCGCATCCTGATCCGGGTGCGGGGCCGTGGGTTTCGACAGTTACGCGAAAACGACGGGCCGCACCGGGCGAATGGTGTGGGTGGTAATACCGGTGGTAATGCCCGCGCAGCAGGCGGCCTGGCACCGAAGCGCGGGCGGCACGAAGCTGGTGACGAGGGCGAGAACGTTGGGCATGGGCGCAAGAGGACATCATGCGCCGGGGTGCTGTCAAGCGCTGTCTGCTGCGCGGCGGCATGCGGACCGCGCCCGGACCGATCCGTTGCAAAAGTTACTATCCGGCGCCGGCGCGACAGAACCTTCGCCAGCGGCACGGCAGGCCCGTCTTACCGGCGCCGTGGCCGGAGCGGATGGTGGGGCCTGCCGGTCTGCCACGCCGATTTGCGCGGCATCGCCGAATGGCGCATCCATGCCACGATCTTGTCCACCATTTTGGACAGTTCCGACGCGATCAGCGCGACCACTGTCAGGAGCATCATGCCGAGCGCGGCGAATACCGGATTCATGCGCCGCACTGTAGGCAAGCGTTTGTGCTGGCCCATGTTCGGAGCGACAAAAACGGCCTGCGGTTGCGGTGTGTTCAGTGCGCGGTTCGGTGCGATTCATTCGCTTCCGGCCAGCACTCGCAGGCACTAAGCAAGGCAAAGCAAAACTAAGCTTTTGGGAAAGACGCGCGGACCTATCGTCCACGCGCCATGCGCCGTTAACGCTGCGTTGGATCAGTGCTGTTGGTTATCCGCCGGCGGCTGTTGCTGCGGATCGCTGGTGGGCTGCTGCGGATCGGCCGGAGGCGGGGTGCCCTGGGTGCCGTCGCTACCGGTGGGCGCGCCGGCGGCGGCGTCGCCGCTGGTGGTACTCGCCGGTGCCGTCGCGCTGTCGGCCTGGCTGGCGTCCGTCGCGGGGGTTGCCGGCGTCGGGTTCTGGTCCTGGGCCGGCTTGTCGCCATCGCGCTGGCAAGCGGCCAGGCCCGCCAGGAGCGAACCGATCAATACGAATTTCAACGTTCTGCTCATTGAGTGACTCCTGCTGTGCATTCGCATGGGGTTGTGGGGAGCGGCCGCCGTGGCTGGCCGGACGAGATGAAGCCCGCAATCCAGGACGCCGACATCGCCCTGCGTTGGGCAACCGGCCAATGGCAACGACGTGGCGCCGTACGCCATGCGATGGACGCATCGCTGGCGCATTCCTGCAGCCGTGCCTGGGGGCGCCTGCAACGGGACAGGCCCGTCGCCGTGCGTCCCGGGTTGCCGGAGCGGATCCGCATCGCGGCATTGCGATGCCGTCCTTTCCAGCATCAGCGGACGGTTGCAGCCTACGCAACGCACTGCTCAGGCAGCGTCGGCGAAAGGTGTAAACAGCGTTATGCGGGCCGGCGCGTAGCGGCCCGATGGCGTGAGGCGACGGCAGGCGATCCGCCTTCCGGCACGCGCGACTGCGGCGCATCGACATGCGCAACGCGGCGCAAGCCTGAACCCGGGACGGGTCCTTGCCCACGTCACCAGCGCGCGACGGCAGCGACCGCGCCGAGCGCGCAAACCAACTTGCGGTGGTGACCCCGGCGCGATTCGAACGCACGACCTGTCCCTTAGGAGGGGACCGCTCTATCCAGCTGAGCTACGGGGCCTTGGCCGGCGCATTGTCGCACGATCGCCGCGCTTGCCAAGCCCGCCGCGGCGCGCGGCGGATGCGGCCTGGCCCGCCCGGTCTGCTAAAATTGCGGGCTAATCGCGTCCCGCGTCCCCCGCCTGCGGTCGCCTTCCCTGTCGCAACGAACCCCAGGAGATTCCATGTCCGCTGACCTGCTCAAGGCGCTCGGCCTGACCGCGTCCAATTCCGGCACCTATCTCGGCAACGGCGAGTGGTCCACGGCCACCGGCGCCGGCGTGCTGCAGCCGCTGAACCCGTCCAGCAACGAGATCATCGCCGAAGTGCAGGCGACCACCGCGCAGGACTACGAGACCGTGGTCGCCCGCGCGCAGGCCGCGTTCAAGCTGTGGCGCACCACGCCGGCGCCGCGCCGCGGCGAGGCGGTGCGGCTGTGCGGCGAGGCGCTGCGCAAGCACAAGGACGCGCTGGGGTCGCTGGTCGCGCTGGAAATGGGCAAGAGCAAGCCCGAAGGCGACGGCGAAGTGCAGGAGATGATCGACATCGCCGATTTCGCGGTCGGCCAGAGCCGCATGCTGTACGGCTACACGCTGCACTCCGAGCGCCCCGGCCACCGCATGTACGAGCAGTACCAGCCGCTGGGCCTGGTCGGCATCATCAGCGCGTTCAACTTCCCGGTCGCGGTGTGGGCGTGGAACGCCTTCCTGGCCGCGATCTGCGGCGACATCTGCCTGTGGAAGCCGTCCAACAAGACCCCGCTGACCGCGATCGCATCGATGAAGATCTGCAACGACGCGCTGCGCGATGCCGGCTTCCCGGACATCTTCTTCCTGATCAACGACGCCGGCACCGAACTGGCCGAAACCCTGGTCGACGACAAGCGCATCGCGCTGATCAGCTTCACCGGCTCGACCCAGGTCGGGCGCAACGTCGCCGAGAAGTGCGCGCGGCGCCTGGGCCGCTGCCTGCTGGAGCTGGGCGGCAACAACGCGATCATCCTCGACGAGAGCGCCGACCTGAAGCTGGCGATCCCCGGCATCGTGTTCGGCGCGGTCGGCACCGCCGGCCAGCGCTGCACCACCACCCGCCGGCTGATCGTGCACGACTCCATCTACGACACCGTGCTGGCGACGCTGCTCAAGGCCTACAAGCAGGTCGAAGGCAAGATCGGCGACCCCACCGACCCGGCCAACCTGATGGGGCCGCTGAACAGCCGCGGCGCGGTCGAGCAGTTCCTGGCCTCGATCGCCAAGGCCAAGGCCGCCGGCGGCACCGTCGAGACCGGCGGCACCGCGCTGGACCGCCCCGGCAACTTCGTGCTGCCGGCGATCGTCACCGGCCTGCACAACGGCGACGACGTGGTGCAGCACGAGACCTTCGCGCCGATCCTGTACGTGATGAAGTACAGCAGCCTGGACGAGGCCATCGACATGCAGAACGGCGTGCCGCAGGGCCTGTCCTCGTCGATCTTCACCCAGAACCTCAAGGCGGCGGAGAAGTTCCTGTCGGCGGCCGGCAGCGACTGCGGCATCGCCAACGTCAACATCGGCACCTCCGGTGCGGAGATCGGCGGCGCGTTCGGCGGCGAGAAGGACACCGGCGGCGGCCGCGAATCCGGCTCGGACGCGTGGAAGGTGTACATGCGCCGGCAGACCAACACGATCAACTACTCCGACTCGCTACCGCTGGCGCAGGGCATCAAGTTCGACCTGTAAGCGATGCGCATCGCCGCCCTGTCCGACATCCACGGCAACCTGCCCGCGCTGGAGGCGGTGCTTGCGGATATCGGGCGGCGCGGCGTGGAGCGGATCGTCAACCTCGGCGATATCGTCTCCGGTCCGCTGTGGCCGCGCGAGACCGCCGAGCGGCTCATGCCGCTGGCGCTGCCCACGGTCCGCGGCAACCACGAGCGCCAGCTATGCGAGCTGGCGCCCGCGGCGATGGGCGCCAGCGATGCCTACGCGCATGCGCAGCTGACGCCGGCGCAGCGGCGCTGGCTGGACGAACTGCCGCCGACCCTGTCCCTGCCGCAGGCGCTGCTGTGCCACGGCACCCCGCACGACGACCTGTGCTGGCTGCTGGACGACCTGGCTGCACCGCACCTGCTGCCTGCCAGCGCGCAACGCGTGCGCGAACGGCTCGGCGATACGCCGCCGGCGCCGCTGGTGCTGTGCGGGCACAGCCATGTGCCGCGCACGCTGCGCCTGGACGACGGGCGGCTGCTGTGCAATCCGGGCAGCATCGGGCTGCCCGCCTACGCCGAGGCGCATCCGCAGCCGTACCGGGTGGAAACCGGCACGCCGCAGGCGCGCTACGCGATCCTGCAATGCGCGCAGGGCCGCTGGGACGCGCAACTGCTGGCGGTCGACTACGACCACGCCAGCGCCGCGCTGCAGGCCGAACGCAATGGCCAGCCGGAGTGGGCGTACGCGTTGCGCCACGGCCGCACGCGCCGATGAACGGCGCACGGCAGGCGCGCTTCTGGGATAATTCGGGCACCGTGCATGCGAGCGAACCCGCTGCCCCCTTCACGAGGATCCGCACATGAGTGCCGTACGCGAAACCAATTCCCTCGCCGTGGTCAGCCTGGTCGCCGGCATCCTCGGCTGGACCCTGATGCCGGTGCTCGGCAGCCTCGGCGCGATCATCACCGGGCACCTGGCGCGCGCCGAGATCCGCCGCCAGCCGCAACGCTTCCAGGGCGACGGACTGGCGGTCGGCGGGCTGATCCTGGGCTGGGCCGCGGTGATCGTCGCGATCCTGTCGGTGCTGGCGTTCGTGCTGTTCTTCGGCGGGCTGGCCTGGTTCGCCAGCACCCAGGCCTGAGCCGATGGACGCCTCCGCTCCGCGCGAACGCTTCAGCGACCGCGTCGCCGACTACATCCGCTACCGCCCCGACTATCCGCCCGCGCTGCTGGACTGGGTGCACGGGGAACTCGCCGTGGCGCGCGATGCGCAGGTCGCCGACATCGGCGCCGGCACCGGCATTTCCACCCGCATGTTCCTGCTGGCCGGGCATCCGACGCTGGCGGTGGAGCCGAACGCGGCGATGCGCGCCGCCGCCGAGACCCTGCTGCGCGACCTCCCCGGCTTCGCCGCGGTCGACGGCAGCGCCGAGGTCACCACCCTGCCCGCCGCCAGCGTCGACCTGATCAGCGCCGCGCAGGCCTTCCACTGGTTCGACCTGGAAGCGGTACGCCGCGAATGGGCGCGCGTGCTGCGCCCCGGCGGACTGGCGCTGGTGTACTGGAACTCGCGCCTGCTCGACGGCACGCCGTTCCTGCAGGACTACGAGCAGTTGCTGCTCGACTACGGCACCGACTACAGCACGGTGGCCGAGCGCTACCACGACGATGCGACGATGCAGCGCTGGTTCGGCGCCGGGCTGCGCGGCACCGCCCAGTTCCCGAACGTGCAGAAGCTGGATTACGACGGCCTGCGCGGGCGCCTGCTGTCCTCCTCCTATGCGCCGCTGGCCGGGCATCCGCGCCACGCGCCGATGCTGGCCGCGCTGCGCGCGCTGTTCGAACGCCACCAGGTGGATGGCCTGGTCGATGTCCACTACCGTACCCGTGCCTTCGCCGGCACGTTGAACTGAGCTGTGCCCATGTATTCCCTCGCCCGCCCGTTCCTGTTCGCCTTCGACGCCGAGCGCGCCCACGCGCTGGGCCTGCGCGCGATCGAGATGGCCTACCGCACCGGCACCAATCCGCTGCTGGCCAGGGCGATCGCGCCGATGCCCACGCGCGCGTTCGGCCTGGAGTTTCCCAACCCGGTCGGGCTGGCTGCAGGCCTGGACAAGAACGGCGAGCACATCGACGCGCTGCTCGCGCTGGGCTTCGGCTTCGTCGAGATCGGCACCATCACCCCGCGCCCGCAGCAGGGCAATCCGAAGCCGCGCATGTTCCGGCTGCCACGCGAGCAGGCGGTGATCAACCGCATGGGCTTCAACAACCTCGGCGTGGACGCGCTGGTGCGCAACGTCGAACGCGCGCGCCGCCGCCATGGCCTGCTCGGCATCAACATCGGCAAGAACAAGGACACCCCGAACGAGGACGCCGCGTCGGATTACCTGCATTGCCTGGAAAAGGTCTACGCGCTGGCCGACTACGTGACCGTCAACATCTCCTCGCCGAACACCGCCGGCCTGCGCGAGCTGCAGGAGGAACAGGCGCTGCGGCAGCTGGTGTCGCAGCTGCGCGAGGCGCAGGAAGCGCTGGCCGCGCGCCACGGCAAGCGCGTGCCGATGCTGGTCAAGGTCGCGCCGGATCTGAGCGACAGCGATATCGACGCGGCGGCGCGGGTGCTGTCGGACCTGCAAGTGGACGGCGTCATCGCCACCAACACCACCGTCGCCCGTCCCGGCCTGGAGCGCAACGCGCTGGGCGCCGAGGCCGGCGGCCTGTCCGGCGCGCCGCTGCTAGGCCAGTCCACGCTGGTGCTGCGCCGGCTGCGCGCGCGCCTGCCCGAGGCGATCCCGCTGATCGGGGTCGGCGGCATCCTGTCCGGTGCCGATGCGGTGGCGAAGATGGCCGCCGGCGCGGCGCTGGTGCAGTGCTACAGCGGGCTGGTGTTCCGCGGCCCGGAGCTGATCGGCGAATGCGTCGAGGCGATGCGCCGGCGCCGCGAAGCGCCCAGCCGCGGCGCGGTCGCCGCGCTATGAGCAACGCCTGGTCGCTGACCGCGAATGCGCCGCTGCAGGCGCTGAATACCTTCCATGTCGCCGCGCAGGCGCCGTGGCTGCTGCAGATCTTCGCCCCCGACGCGCTGCCCGAGGCGCTGCTGGCGCCGCAGCTGGCCGGTGCGGCGCTGCTGCCGCTGGGCGGCGGCAGCAACATGCTGTTCGCCGGCGACGCGCCCGGCGTGGTGCTGGCCTTCGCCAACCGCAGCATCGACACGCTCGAACACCGCGCCGACTACGCCATCGTCCGCGCCGGCGCCGGTGTGGGCTGGCACGAACTGGTGATGTGGTCGCTGGCGCAGGGCCTGTCGGGCCTGGAGAACCTGGCGCTGATCCCGGGCACGGTCGGCGCCGCGCCGATCCAGAACATCGGCGCCTACGGCGCGCAGGTCGGCGAGTTCGTGCACGTGGTCGAGGCCTACGACCGCGCCGACGCGCGCTTCGTGCGGCTGGATGCGGCCGCCTGCGAGTTCGGCTACCGCGACAGCCTGTTCAAGCGCCAGCCCGACCGCTACCTGATCGCCGCGGTGGAATTCAATCTGCCGCGGCTGCATGCGCTGCGCCTGGACTACGCCGGCATCGGCGAGGAACTGGAGGCGCTCGGCATCGCCATGCCCGGCGCGCCCGACGTGGCGCAGGCGGTGATCAACATCCGCCGCCGCAAGCTGCCCGACCCGGAGGTGCTCGGCAACGCCGGCAGCTTCTTCAAGAATCCGCTGCTGCCGGCCGAACAGGCGCAGGCGCTGCAGCACGCGTACCCGGCGCTGCCGGTGTTCCCCGGCGACGGCGAGGACCAGCGCAAGCTGTCGGCGGCGTGGCTGATCGAGGCCTGCGGCTGGAAAGGCCACCGCGACGGCGATGCCGGCGTGTCCGCCGCGCATGCGCTGGTGCTGGTCAACCACGGCCAGGCCAGCGGCGCCGAGCTGCTGGCGCTGGCGCGGCGCATCTCCGCCTCGGTGCTAGAGCGCTTCGGCGTGATCCTGGAGCCGGAACCGCGCATCGTCGGCGCGCACTGGTGAAGCAGCCGGTGTCGCTGCGCGCGGCCGCGCTGATGCTGGCCAGCACGCTGTCGTTCGGACTGATGGTGATTGCGATCCGGCTGGCCTCCGCGCACCTGTCCACGGTGGAGATCGCGTTCTTCCGCAACCTGTTCGGCTTGCTGTTCCTGCTGCCGATGCTGCTGCGGCCGGGGCAGTCGCTGCCGCGCACCACGCAGTTGCCGCGCTACCTGCTGCGCACCGCGATCGGCCTGGTGTCGATGCTGGCCGGCTTCTGGGCGATCGGCCACCTGCCGCTGTCGCAGGCGATCGCGCTGTCCTACTCCACGCCGCTGTTCGTGACCCTGGCCGCGGCGTTCTGGCTCGGCGAGAACGTGCGCCTGCGGCGCTGGATGGCGGTGCTGTGCGGTTTCGCCGGCGTGCTGATCATCCTGCGCCCCGGCGCGGCCACGTTCAGCGCCGGCACCCTGATCGCGCTGCTGGCGGCGGTGATGGGCGCGCTGGTGGCGATCCAGATCAAGCAGCTGGCACGGGTCGATTCGGCCAACACCGTGGTGTTCTACACCTATGCATTCTGGGTGCCGATGTCGCTGCTGCCCGCCCTGTTCGCCTGGACCTGGCCGCAGGGCATCGACTGGCTGTGGCTGCTCGCCACCGGCCTGTTCGGCACGCTCGGGCAACTGCTGTGGACGCGCGCGCTGCGCATCGGCGAAGTCTCGGCGCTGACCCCGATCAGCTTCGTGCAGCTGCCGTTCGTGGCCGTGTTCGGCTGGTGGCTGTTCGGCGAAGCGCCGGATCGCTGGACCGTGCTCGGCGCGCTGATCATCCTCGGCGCCAATGCCTACATCGCTCACCGCGAGGCGTTGCTGGCGCGGCGCGCCGCCAGCGCCGCGGCCACCGCGGCGGCCAAGCCTGGCGAATGAGCGCGCCTGTCCGGCCCTGCCGACGCCAGGCGCGCGGGCCGCGCACGAACCGGCGACAGTGCGCGATCATCGCTGCCCGCACCCGGCGAACGGGCGACACGTGGAGAACGGCATGAAGACCATCGGCCTGATCGGCGGCATGAGCTGGGAATCCACCGTGCCCTACTACCGGCACATCAACGAAACGATCCGCGCGCAGCTGGGCGGGCTGCATTCGGCCAGGCTGCTGCTGTACAGCGTGGACTTCCACGAGATCGAGCAACTGCAGCAGGCCGGCGACTGGGACGCGGCCGGCGAAGCGATGGCCGTGGCCGCGCGCGCGTTGCAGGCCGGCGGCGCCGATTTCCTGGTGCTGTGCACGAACACCATGCACCGCGTCGCCGACGCGATCTCCGCGGCGGTGCCGCTGCCCCTGCTGCATATCGCCGATGCCACCGCCGACGCGGTGCAGGCCGCCGGCATGACCCGGATCGGGCTGCTCGGCACCCGCTTCACCATGGAGCAGGACTTCTACCGTGCTCGGCTGCAGCGGCGCGGCTTGCAGGTGCTGGTACCGGACCTGCCAGGGCGCGAAGACGTCCACCGCATCATCTACGACGAACTGTGCCAGGGCGTGATCCGCGACGCCTCGCGGCTGCGCTACCGCCAGGTGATCGCGGCGCTGCAGGCGCAGGGCGCCGAGGCGGTGATCCTGGGCTGCACCGAGATCTCGCTGCTGATCGGCGCCGGCGACGCCATGCTGCCGCTGTTCGACACCACCGCACTGCATGCGCACGCGGCGGCCTTGCATAGCCTGGCCTAGCCACGGCAGCGCACAAGCGTTGCCGGCACGGATCGGCTACGCGCGCGGCCCAGGGGGCGGCGATGCGCTCCGGCAAACTTCATAATGGGCGCACGCCCGATTGCAAAGAACACCATGCGCCTGCTTCGCCTGCTCGCCCTCGCCGCGCTCGCCCTGCTGCTGTGCCCGGCGCTGCCGGCCTTGGCCATCGCGATTCCCGAGTACACGCCGAATGTCGTCGATCCGACCGGCGCGTTGAGCGACGCGCAGCGGCAGCAGGTCAACGACGCGCTGCACCAGATCCGCGAGGAACAGAACATCTGGGGCGCGGTCTATGTCGTGCCCTCGCTCGACGGCGAGGACATCGAGCAGGTGGCCGACGCGGCGTTCCAGAAGTGGCAGCTCGGCAGCAAGGGCGCCAACAACGGCCTGCTGCTGGTGCTGGCGCTGCAGGACCGGCGCTCGCGCTTCGAGGTCGGCTACGGACTGGAAGGCGTGCTGCCCGATGCGGTCGCCCGGCGCGCACTGGACGATCATCTGGCGCCGAAGATGCGCCAGGGCGACACCGCGGGCGCCATCGTCGATGCATTCGGCTTCATGGCGCGCGTGGCCGCCCAGGACCCGGAGAGCCTCGCGGAACTGTCGCGCGCCTCGTCTGCCGCCGAGCAGGATGAACGGGCGGACTGGAAACGTGGCGTCGCCGCCTGGGCAGGCCTGCTTGCGCTGATCTGGCTGCTGCCGCCGCTGCTGGCGCGCCGGCAGCAACGCCTGCGCGCGCGCCTGCAGCAGCGCCATCCGGAACTGGCCGACGCGCCGGAAGAGATCGCCAGCTCCAAGCGCAAGCGCGCATCGTCGGGGGCGTTCATCAAGCTTTTCCTGACCATCAACCCGGGCGTATTCGTGCTGGTGCTGTCGAGCCTGTTCTGGCTGGCGTTCTGGCTGTGGATCGCCGCCGAAGTGCTGACACTGTGCTTGATGCTCGCACTGTCGGGCCGCCGCTACCGCTCGCCGGACCGGTATCGCGCCTTCCTGCAGGAGCAGGAGCGCATGCGCAAGGCGCTGATCCGCAAAGGGCATGTCGTCGAGACCGCGGCCGGCACCTACGCCTACACCCCGGCGTACTACGCCAGCGAAGCGGCATCGTCAAGCTCGTCGTCCTCGTCCAGCGATTCCTCGTCGTCCGGCGGCGGCAGCTCGGGCGGCGGCGGCGCCAGTTCGAGCTGGTAGCTGCCCTCAGGCGGAAACGCGCCGTGACCGCCAGCGCGGACGCCGTTCGCCGCGGAACATCAGCAGGTACAGCCCGAGCACCCAGACCAGCGCCGCACACCAGCCGCCGAGGATGTCGGAGGGATAATGCACGCCCAGGTAGATGCGCGACACGCCGACCAGCAACGCGAAGGTGCTGGCCAGCAGCAGCACCGGCCAGCGCCAGCGGGTGCGCCAGGCCAGCGCGATCAGCACCGCGGCCAGGGTCATCGAGCCCATCGCGTGGCCGCTGGGGAAACTGAAGGTGTGCTCCGGCGCGATCGACTCCCACAGGCTGGGCCGGTCGCGCTGGAAGAACTGCTTGGCGCTCATGTTCAACAGCGCCGAACCGACGAACGAGAACCCGGCGAACATGGCCTCGCGCCAGCGCCGCAGGCCCAGCAACAGCAGCACGATCAGCGTGTCCAGCGGGATCACCCCGTACTGGTAGCCGGCCTCGGTGACCACGCTGAAGAACCGGTCCCAGCCCGGCGAGGCCAGCGCGCGCATGCTCCACAGCAGCGGCTCGTCGAAATAGAAATTCTCCAGTTCGTGGACCTCGTCGGCCAGCGCCACGAACACGCCCATCGGCAGCAGCACGCCGGCGAACAGCAGGCCGATGCGCCAGGCGTTGCGGCGCAACCAGTGGCGCACGCCGGCGGCGCGCTCCGCCGGGTTCTCACCCGGCGCGGCGGACATACTTGGTTTCGACGTAGTCGTCGATCAGCGCGACGAACTCGTGGGCGATGTTCTCGCCGCGCAGGGTGACCGTCTTTTCGCCGTCGACGAACACCGGCGCCGACGGCGCCTCGCCGGTCCCCGGCAGCGAGATGCCGATGTTGGCGTGGCGCGATTCGCCCGGTCCGTTGACCACGCAGCCCATCACCGCCAGGGTCATGTTCTCGGCGCCGGGATGGCTCACCTTCCACTCCGGCATCTTCGCGCGGACGTGGTTCTGCACCACCTTGGCCAGTTCCTGGAAGAACTCGGAGGTGGTGCGGCCGCAGCCCGGGCAGGCGGTGACCAGCGGGGTGAAGGCGCGCTGGCCGGTGGTCTGCAGCAGTTCCTGGGCGACGATCACCTCCTGCGTGCGCGACTGCCCCGGCTCGGGGGTCAGCGAGATGCGGATGGTGTCGCCGATGCCTTCCTGCATCAGCACCGCCAGCGCCGCGCTGGAGGCGACGATGCCCTTGCTGCCGATGCCGGCCTCGGTCAGGCCCAGGTGCAGCGCGAAATCCGAGCGCTGCGCCAGGTCGCGGTACACCGCGATCAGTTCCTGCACGCCGCTGACCTTGCAGCTGAGCACGATGCGGTCGCGGCCCAGGCCCAGTTCCACCGCACGTTCGGCCGAATCCAGCGCCGAGCGGATCAGCGCCTCACGCAGCACGCGGCCGGCGTCCCACGGCGTCTCGCGGCGCGAATTCTCGTCCATCAGCTGCGCCGCCAGGGCCTGGTCCAGCGAGCCCCAGTTGGCGCCGATGCGCACCGGCTTGTCGTACTTCAGCGCGAACTCGATCAGCTGCGCGAACTGGGTGTCCTTCTTCTTGCCGAAACCGACGTTGCCGGGATTGATCCGGTACTTGGCCAGCATCTCGGCGCACGCCGGTTCGGCGGCCAGCAGCTGGTGCCCGTTGTAGTGGAAGTCGCCGATCAGCGGCACCTCGATGCCCATCATCCGCAGCTTGTCGACGATGCGCGGGATCGCCGCGGCCGATTCGGCATTGTTGACGGTCAACCGCACCAGCTCCGAGCCGGCGCGCCACAACTCGGCCACCTGCTTGACCGAGGAGGCCACGTCGGCGGTGTCGGTGTTGGTCATCGACTGCACCACGATCGGCTTGCCGCCGCCCACGACGACGCCTCCGACGCGGACCGGCTGGGTGGAACGGCGCGCCCAGGGCGCGGCGTCGCTGGGGGGGGTGGGTCGGCTGACGGCGTCGTACATGCGCGCATTTTAGCGTGAGCGGGCGGCCGTGCCCCACCCCGGCGCCGGGGACTGCGACGGTTTGTCGCAGACAGCCGTGCGCGCCAGCGCATACGATGCGCGCCATGACCTCCACCGATGCCTCGTTCCTGCGCACCCTGTGCAGCCTGCGCTGGCTGGCCACCGCCGGGCAGGCGGCGACGATCCTGGTCGCGACCTGGGCGATGCGGCTGCCGCTGCCGCAGCTGCCGCTGTGGTCCGGCGTGGCCGCGCTGACCCTGTTCAACCTGTATGCGCAGCTGCGCCTGCGCCATGCCGACACCGCCGCGCCGGCCACCGCGTTCGGCCACATCCTGGTCGATGTGACCGTACTGACCTGGATGGTCGGCTGGAGCGGCGGCATCGGCAACGCCTTCGGCTCGCTGTTCCTGGTGCTGATCGCGTTGGCCGCGCTGGCCCTGCCGCTGCGCTGGGCGCTGGCGGTGGCGGCGGCCTGCGTGGCCGGCTACGCGGTCAGCGCGCTGTTCGGCCTGCCGCTGCCGCGCGGCCCGCACCAGGCCTTGGACCTGCAGCGCTGGGGCATGGCCGCCAACTTCCTGCTGTCCACCATCGTGGTGCTGGTGTTCTCCACCCGCCTGGCGCTGTCGCTGCGCGAACGCGAGCGCGAGCTGGCGCTGCTGCGCGAGCGCTTCACCCGCAACGAAGGCATCGTCGCCCTCGCCACCCACGCCGCCTCGGTCGCGCATGAGCTGAATACGCCGCTGGCGACGATGACCCTGCTCACCGACGACATCGTCGAGCAGATCGAGCAGCCGGAACTGCGCGAGGACCTGGAAACCCTGCGCGAACTGCTGGTGCAGTGCCGCGAACGGGTGCTGGCGCTGGCCGCACCGGCGCAGCGCGCCGGCGGCGGCACGGTGTCGCTGGCGCACGTGCTGCACCAGTGGCAACTGGTGCGCCCGACCGTGCAACTGCGGCGCAACGACGACGCGCCGCTGCAGCTGCGCCTGGAGAGCGCGATCGGCCACCTGCTGCAGGTGCTGCTGAACAACGCCGCCGACGCCGGCGAACGCGCCGGCCATCCGCAGGTGGACCTGAGCGTGCGGGTCACCGGCAGCGAACTGGTCGGCGAGGTCCGCGACTACGGCGGCGGCTTCGACGCCAATCAGGTCGCGCTGCCGGCCACCCTGTTCCGCAGCGGCAAGCCCGACAGCATGGGCGTGGGCCTGGCGCTGTCGCATGCCACCATCGAACGCCTGGGCGGCGAACTGTGGACCCAGCCGGCGCCGGACCACGGCGCACGGGTCGGTTTCCGCCTGCCGCTGCTCGCCCTGGAGACGCCCGCATGAGCGACGACGCCCCGCTGGGCCTGCTGGTCGACGACGACCCGCTGTACCTGCGCACCCTGCAACGCACCCTCGCCCGCCGCGGGCTGGAAACGCTGACCGCCGACAGCGGCGCCGCGGCGCTGGCCCTGGCCACGGCGACGCCGCCGGACTACGCGCTGATCGACCTCAAGCTGGGCGACGAATCCGGCCTGGCGCTGATCCAGCCGCTGCGCGCGATCCGCGCCGACATGCGCATCCTGCTGGTCACCGGCTACGCCAGCATCGCCACCGCGGTGGAGGCGATCAAGCTCGGCGCAGACGACTACCTGCCCAAGCCGGCCACCGTGCAGATGATCCTGCGCGCGTTGAGCCTGGAGGCGGACAGCGCCGAGGACGACGACGCACTCGAACTGCCGGACGCGATGACCCCGCTGAGCCGGCTGCAGTGGGAGCACATCCAGCAGGCCATGCACGAGACCGGCGGCAACGTTTCGGCGGCCGCGCGCCTGCTCGGCATGCACCGCCGCTCGCTGCAGCGCAAACTGGCCAAGCGCCCCAGCCCGCAACGCGAGCCGCCGCGCTGAGCGTGGTGCGGTTGCGCCTGGCGTCGCCGTCTACCGTCGTACACACCGGCTTCACTTTCCCGACCCGCGGCTGTTCGCCGTCCGCGCGCCGACTCAAGTCGCCCACGCAGGCGCCGTTAAATCCTGCATGCGCCCTTCTTCTCATCCGCTGCCGCCCGACGAATCGACGAGGCTGGCGACCCTGCGCCAGCTGTGCCTGCTCGATACCCCGGCCGACCGCGTCTTCGACCTGATCACCCAGCTGGCCTCGCGCACCCTGCGCACCCCGATCGCGCTGGTCTCGCTGATCGACGAGCAGCGCCAGTGGTTCAAGTCCCGGGTCGGCCTGGACGCGCCGCAGACGCCGCGCAGCCAGGCCTTCTGCGCGCATGCGATCCACAGCCCCGAGCTGCTGGTGGTGGCCGACGCGCGGCAGGATCCGCGCTTCCGCGACAACCCGCTGGTCACCGGGCCGCCGTTCATCCGCTTCTACGCCGGCGCGCCGCTGATGCTGGCCGACGGCACCGGCCTGGGCACGCTGTGCGTGATCGACAGCGAACCGCGCAGCGAGTTCGACGCCGACGCGCGGCGTACCCTGCAGGAGCTGCGCGACCTGCTGCTGCTGCGGATCGAGACCCTGCGCAACACCGGCTACGTCGATGCGCTGACCGGCCTGCCCAACCGCAGCCGCTTCAACGAAGACCTGACCATGTGGCTGTCACTGCAGAGCGCGGACCAGCACGACACCGGCGTGGCGATCGACGTCTGCGGGACCGAGTACTTCCGCGACATGGTCAAGGCCCTGGGCTGGGAATACGCCGAGGGCTACCTGCTGGCCGCGCGCGACCGTCTGCTGCAAGCCCTGGACGGGTTGCCGGCCTACCGCATCGACACCACCAGCTTCGCCTTCGTGGTGAAGGGCAACGACCCGGCACAGCTGGCGCAACGCTGCGAACGCGTGTGCGGCGCCTTCGCCGAGGCGATCGAGCATCAGGGCATTCCGCATGCCGCGACCCCGTCGCTCGGCGCGGTGAGCCTGGACGGCGTGCTGAGCGCCAACCACACGCTGCGCTCGCTGACCACGGCGGTGGACATGGCACGCCAGCGCGGCCTGCCGTGGAGCCTGTACGAGCGCAGCCACGACGCCAGCCAGCGCAATGCGTTCCGGATCCTGGCCGCGCTGCCGGAAGCGCTGAGCGCGCGCGAGCAACTGAGCCTGCACTACCAGCCGCGGGTCAGCCTGCGCAGCGGCGAATGCGTCGGCGTGGAAGCGCTGCTGCGCTGGGAGCATCCGCTGCTCGGCACGGTCGCGCCCAACGACTTCATCCCGCTGGCGGAGAAGACCGCGCTGATGAGCCGGGTCACCGCCTGGGTGCTGCGGGCCGGCATCGCGCAGGCGGCGCTGTGGCAGCAGCAGGGGCATCGCTTCAGCATCTCGCTGAACGTGTCGGCGGTGGACCTGGAACAGGCCGACTTCATCGCCACGCTGCGCGAGCTGCTGACGCGGCACGCGCTGGAACCGGGCCGCATCGAGATCGAGTTCACCGAAAGCGCGATGATCCGGCATCCTGAGCGCGTGGCCGAACAGCTGCAGGAGATCAGCGCGCTGGGGGTGAAGATCGCCATCGACGACTTCGGCAGCGGCTACAGCAACCTCAGCTACCTCAAGCGCATCCCCGCCAACGCGCTGAAGATCGACCAGTCGTTCATCCGCTCGCTGCCGGGCAGCCGCAAGGACTGCATGATCGTGCCGTCGATGATCCGGCTCGGCCACGATTTCGGCCAGCAGGTGGTGGCCGAAGGCATCGAGACCGAGCAGATCTACGACATGCTGCGCGAATGGGGCTGCGACGAGGGCCAGGGCTACTGGATCGCGCGGCCGATGCCAGCGGCGGCGCTGGAGGCCTGGCTGGCCACGCCATGGCGCGACCAGGCGCACGGTTGAACGCGCCGCCTGCGCACCCCTGAGGTCACGGCGGCGGCGCTCAGGCGTCGCTCACCAGAACACCGTGTACAGCGCGATCAGGATCGCGACCACGCCGACCGCGCCGATCTTGAAGCCGAGCGTGGTGGCATAGCCGACGTCGTCGGTGCGGATCAGGTCGCGCGCCTGCGTGGCCGCAGTCGCCAGCGACACCACCACCGCCAGCACCAGCGCCGCCACGAACACCACGCCGATGCGGTCCATGAACGGCAGTTCCGGCCAGGCGAACTTCAGCGCGAACGACAGCACCACCGACCCGATCGCCGCGGTCAGCGCGCCGGCTTCGTTGGCGCGCTTCCAGAACAGGCCGAGCATGAAGATCACCACCACGCCCGGGGTGAAGAAGCCGGTGAATTCCTGGATGAACTGGAAGCCCTGGTCGAAGTTGCCGAGCAACGGCCGCGCGGTGAGGATGCCGACCAGCACCGACGTCACCGCCGCGATGCGGCCCACCCGCACCAGTTGCTTCTGTTCGGTGCGCGGGCGGAACTTGGCGTAGAAGTCCAGGGTGAAGATCGTCGCCACCGAATTGATCTTCGATGCCAGCGAAGCCACGATCGCCGCCACCAGCGCGGCGAACACCAGGCCCAGGATGCCGCTGGGCAGCAGTTGCATCATGGTCGGATAGGCCTGGTCGGGCTTGGCCAGGTCCGGCGCCAGCACCACCGCGGCAATGCCCGGCACCACGATCACCAACGGCATCAGCAGCTTCAGGAACGCGGCGAACACGATGCCCTTCTGCGCCTCGCCGATGTCCTTGGCGGCCAGCGCGCGCTGGATGATGTACTGGTTGAATCCCCAGTAGCTGATGTTCATCACCCACAGCCCGCCCAGCAGCACGCTCAGGCCCGGCAGGTCCTTGTAGAACGGGTTGTCCTTGCTCAGGATCATGTGGAAGTGCTCCGGGTGCGCGTTCCACAGGTGCTTGAACCCGGCCAGCACGCCGGCACCGTCGCCGATGCGCGACAGGGTCAGCCCGGCCACCAGCAATCCGCCCAGCACCAGCAGGGTGACCTGCACGATATCGGTCAGCGCCACCGCCTTGAGCCCGCCGTACAGTTGGTAGACCAGCGCGAACACGCCGATCAGGGCCAGCGCCAGGGTCTGGTCCATGCCGGTGACCTGGCTCACCGCGATCGAACCCAGCCACAGGATCGAGGTCAGGTTGACGAACACGTACAGCAGCAGCCAGAACACGGCCATCAACGTGCGGATCCACTTGCCGTAGCGCTGCTCCAGGAACTGCGGCATGGTGTAGATGCCGTTGCGCAGGAAGATCGGCAGGAAGAACTTGCCGACGATCAGCAGGGTCAGCGCCGCCATCCATTCGTAGGACGCGATCGCCAGGCCGATCGCATAGCCGGAACCGGCCATGCCGATGATCTGCTCGGCGGAGATGTTGGCCGCGATCAGCGACGCGCCGATCGCCCACCACGGCAGGGTCTTGCCGGCCAGGAAGTAGTCCTCGGCGCTCTTGCTGTGCCCGGCCTTTTCCCGCGACACCCACTGCGCGAGCACGAAGATGCCGGTCAGGTAGACCAATACGATCGCAATATCCAACGTCGCCAGACCCACTGCACTTCTCCCACGGGCCGCGGCCCTTTCGCCTGTGTATCGATGCACCCATCCGCACAGGACGGGCGTTGTCTTTGAATGGCCTAGCGCGACCGCGAGCGGCCGCCGCCGCCGTACCGTCGCGCATCGGCCGTCGCGCGGATCGTTTGTCGCGGCGCGTCCTGTCGCCCGATGCCGCTGCTGCGACCGCTGCCGCAGCGACCACGCAGCAGGCGGTTCGGGCAGCGGCTGGCGCTATCCGCCTGCGCCGCAGCCCTGGCATTGCGCGCTGCGCCGCTTGCGTCCGTATCGGTCGCAGGCGACGCCATCCGGCGATGGCGCCGCTGCATCCTGGTCAGGCGCGTATCAGCGCACCGGGCAGTCGACCACGCTCTGCGCGTCGTTGCTGGCGCCCAGCGCGATCCGCGACAGCGCCAGGTCCAGCGTGCCGTCGCTCTCGATCACCGGCAGCCGCTCCAGCTTGGAGACATCGGCACCGGCGACGCTGAAGCACTTCAACGGCACGCCCAGCGTGCGCCATTCGCCCTTGGGCAGCGCCGCCAGCGCCTTGCCCAGATCGACCTGCGCCGCACAGCCATTGCCGCAGGCCACGCCGATATGGGTCGCGCCGCTCGGCGCCGCGTCCACCTTCAAGGTCAGGATCAGCTGCACGTCGCCGTTGCTCTCGCGCGACACGTCCAGCGGCCTGGGCAGCACCAGCGCCATCCCGGCCTTGCCCTTGCCCGACCACTCCAGCCGGCGTGCATCCTCCTGCGCCTTGTGGTCGATCGCGGTGACCTTGAGCGACCCGTCGGCCAGCGCCGCCGGGGTCGTCACCGCCGGCAGATTGGCCTGGCTGGCGCCCTGCAGGACCATATTGATGCCCGCCGCCGGCTTGCCGCGCTCGAAGTACACCCCGCCCACCGCCTGCGCGCCGGACACGCCGGAGACTTCGGACAGGCGGATCAAATCGCCCTTGTCGGCATAGCGCAGGCCATAGCCGAATGCGAACTGCGGGTTGTAGTTCTTCTGCCCGACGTTGTTGGCGTACTGGGTCGCGGTGCGCGGCCAGGAGAAGCTGAGCTTGCCGTGGAAGTCGTACTGGATGCCGCCGTCGGGCTTGCGCAGCAGCACGTCGGCGATGCCGCCGCCTTCCGACCCCGGCAGCCACGCGGCGACGAACGCATCGGCGGCATTGATCTCGCGGTTCACCCACAGCGGACGCCCGCTCAGGAACACCGCCACCACCGGAATGCCGTCGGCCTTGAGCTTCTTGATCAGCTGCAGATCGCTGTCGTCGCCGGGCTTGTACAGCAGCGTGGCGATGTCGCCCTGGAATTCGGCGTACGGGTTCTCGCCGAACACCACCACCGCCACGTCCGGCTTGGCCTGGTACTTGCCGTCGATCGCCAGCTCGGCGCTGCCGCCGGCGGCCTTGACCTGCTGCTGCAGGCCTTCCCAGATGGTGTTGCCGTTCGGGTAGTCGGCGCGCTTGGTGCCGGTGCCCTGCCAGTTCAGCGTCCAGCCGCCGGCCTGCTTGCCCATGTCGTTGGCGCCGTCGCCGGCAACCAGGATCTTGCTCTGCGGCTTCAGCGGCAACAGCTGCTTCTGGTTCTTCAGCAGCACCAGCGACTCGCGCACCGCCTGCCGCGCCACCGCGCGGTGCTCGGGCGCGCCGAGCAGTTCGAACTTGCCGCCGAGCGGGCGCTGCGACGGCTTGCCGGCCTCGAACAGGCCCAGCCGCAGCTTCACCCGCAGGATCCGCCGCACCGCGTCGTCCAGCCGCGTCATCGGGATCTCGCCCGACTTGACCGCCTTCAGCGCGCTCTCGTAATAGCCCTTCCAGCTGTCCGGCGCCATCAGCATGTCCACGCCGGCGTTGAACGCGGCCGGGCAGTCGTCGTTGCGGCAACCGGGCACCTGGCCATGGCCGTTCCAGTCGCCGACCACGAAGCCGCCGAAATGCATCTGCCCCTTCAGCACGTCGGTCAGCATCGGCTTGTTGCCGTGCATCTTCACGCCGTTGAAGCTGTTGAACGAGGCCATCACCGTCTGCGCGCCGGCGGCGATCGCCGGCGGATAGCCGGCGCCGTGGATGTCGCGCAGCTGCTGCTCGCTGACCCGGGTATCGCCCTGGTCCTTGCCGTCGGTGGTGCCGCCGTCGCCGAGGAAATGCTTGACCGAGGCGATCACGTGCGAACCGTCGAGGAAGCCGGGCTGCCCGGGCACGCCCTGCAGGCCTTCGACCACCTTGCCGGAAAAGCTGGCGACCACCTCGGGCGATTCGGAATAGCCCTCGTAGGTGCGGCCCCAGCGATCGTCCTGCGGCACCGCCACGGTCGGCGCGAAGGTCCACTCCATACCGGTGGTGCGGGTCTCGGCGGCGGTGACCGCGCCGATCTTGCGCATCAGCTCCGGGTCTCGCGTGGCGCCCAGGCCGATGTTGTGTGGGAACAAGGTGGCGCCGACGATGTTGCTCTGTCCGTGCACCGCATCGATGCCGAAGATGATCGGGATCGCCAGGCCGCCGTTGCCCTTGTCCATCGACGCCGCGTAGTAGGCGTCGGCCAGCTTCAGCCACTCCGCCGGGCTGGCGTCGTACTTGCCGCCGGGGTCGGAATTGCCGCCGGCCAGCACCGAGCCGATGTGGTACTTGCGCACGTCGTCCGGGGTCATGCTGGCGATGTCGCCCTGCACGATCTGCCCGACCTTCTGCTCCACCGTCATCTGCGCCATCAGCTTGGAAATACGCGCTTCCAGCGCCGCGTCCTCGGCCAGCGGCCAGGCCGGCGACGGCCACAGCTGCGGATGGATCGCCGGCGGTGGGGCGGCGGCGGCAGTGGCGGCCGGAGCCGATTGGCCGGGGCCGGCCGCGGCCAACGCGAGCAGGCCCAGCGCGGCCGCGGTGGCCAGCGCATTGCGAATCGGCGCAGACACGCCAGCGGACTGTTTTTGCAAGATCTTCCCTCCCAGGAACGGCGAACGCGCGACACACGGCGGCCGCGCTCCCTCCCGAGATGCGCGACCGGCGCCTACGCTTCATTACTCGCCCCGACCCTGTCAACCACGCCGCGAGGTATGCCTTGCCCCGCTACGGATATTGGATTGCGCTATAGCGATGGAATACCGGCAAGGCCGGCCCGCCGCGTGATCGCAGCATCGCCAGCCGCCGCCATGGTCGCGCCGGCAAACACGCTTGTTGCGCCGCAACACTGCCGTGCCGGAGAACTGCGCAACTCTGCGGCGGCGATGGCGCCCTCTGTGGACGGTCTGCTGCGTCACGCGACGCAGCGTTTTTAGCGCCGATCCAGTCGGACGATTGCAGCGCCCATCTCCGCTCGTCGCGACTAAAGTCGCTCCCACAGACTTTTCTCCGCTATCGCGCGGCAGGTCAACCGACAAGCAAGGTGCGTGAGCCCGCTGCGGTTTCTCGAGCGGGCAGTCGGCGCCTGCCGTGCAGGACGAGTCCGCTCACGGATACCGAAAGCGTGGCGCGCGGCAAAAACGAACGGGGCCCGAAGGCCCCGTTGCAGGACACCCGAAAGCGCGCCTCAGCCGCGCAAGCGCGCCAGCACCGCGCGCGTCACCGGGTCGGCGACCTCGGTGGTTTCGCCCTGCAGCGCCGGCAGCAGCTGACTGGCCAGTTGCTTGCCCAGCTCCACGCCGAACTGGTCGAAGGCATTGATGCCCCAGATCACCGACTGCACGTAGACGCTGTGCTCGTACATCGCGATCAGCGCGCCCAGCGCCTGCGGGGTCAGCGCATCGAGCAGGATCAGCGTGCTCGGGCGGCCGCCGGGGTAGTCGCGGTGCGGGTCGTCGCTGCCCTGCCCGTTCGCCAGCGCCTCGGTCTGCGCCAGCAGGTTGGCCAGCAACGCCTGGTGGTTGACCGTGTAGGGATCGTCGTTGTGGATGCAGCCGATGAAATCGGCCGGCACGATGCTGGTGCCCTGGTGCAGCGCCTGGAAGAAACTGTGCTGCACGTCGGTGCCGGCGCCGCCCCACCACACCGGCACGGTATCGGCCTGCACCGGGCTGCCGTCCAGGCGCACGCGCTTGCCCAGGCTCTCCATCACCAGTTGCTGCAGGTAGGCCGGCAGCAGCGCCAGGCGCTGGTCGTAGGTCATCACCGCCTGCGTGGCGTAGCCGAGCACGTTGCGGTTCCACAGCGTGGTCAGCGCATGCAGCACCGCCACGTTGCGCTGCAGCGGCGCGTTCAGCGCGTGCTCGTCGAATTGCGCGGCGCCGGCCAGCAGCTGCTCGAAGCCGTCGGCGCCGATCGCCAGCGCGATCGGGAAGCCCACCGCCGACCACAGCGAATAGCGTCCGCCGACCCAGTCCCACATCGGCAGCACGCGGCCGGCGGCGATGTCGAAGGCCTTGGCGGCGCGCTCGGGATTGGCGCTGACCGCATACAGGCGCTCGCTGCCGCCGAGCCAGTCGCGCAGGATCTGGCCGTTGAGCAGGGTTTCCTGGGTGCCGAAGGTCTTGGAGATCAGCACGCCGGCGGTGCGCGCCGGATCCAGCGTGGCCAGCGTGCGCTGCATCGCCGCGCCGTCGACGTTGGAGACGAAATGCACGCGGAAACGCGCGCCTTCGACCGGGCGCAGCGCGTCGGCGACCAGGCGCGGGCCCAGGTCGGAGCCGCCGATGCCGACGCTGACGATGTCGGTGACCTCGGTCTGCGCCAGCGCGTCGATCAGCGCGCGCATGCGCTGCTGTACCTCGCGTGCGCTGGCGTTCGCTTCGGCCGCGACCGGCGCGCCGCTGAGCTCGCCGCGCAGCGCGGTATGCAGTGCGGCACGGCCCTCGGTGACGTTGACCGTCTCGCCGCGGAACAGGCGCTGGAACGCGCCGGCCACGTCGTGCTCGGCGGCCAGCGCGAGCAGCGCGTCGAGCGCGGCGCGGTCGTATTTCTGCCGCGCGAAGTTGAAGTACAACGGTCCGACCTGCACCGCCAGGTCTTCGACCCGGCCGGGCTCGGCGGCCAGCAATTCGGGAAGGCGCGCCCCGCGCAAACGCTGGGCGTGGGAGTGCAGTGCGTCGAAACCGTTGGACTGTGTCATGCGGCCTGCTTCGGGATGCTGTGGTTGGTATGGGTGATCTTGTTGGCGCCGTCCACGTAGACCAGGGTCGGCTGGAAGCGCGCGGCTTCCTCTTCGCTCATGCCGGCGAAGGCGGCGATGATGATCAGGTCGCCGACCTGCACGTGGCGCGCGGCGCCGCCGTTGAGCGAGACGATGCCGCTGCCTTCGTCGGCGCGGATCGCGTAGGTGCTGAAGCGTGCGCCGTTGGTGACGTCCCAGATATGCACCTGCTCGAACTCGCGGATGCCGGTGGCGTCCAGCAGCAGCCCGTCGATGGCGATCGACCCTTCGTAGTTGAGCTCCGAATGGGTGACGGTGGCGCGGTGGATCTTGGTCTTCAACAGGCTCAGTTGCATGCTTGCGCTACTGCGGTGGGGAAAGACGTGCAGTTTAGCAGCCGAGGGGTTAAGCGGCAGTGGCAGCAAGGCTTGGCGGCAGGTGCGTGGCGTTGTCCGCTGCGCGTCCCGGCATGCCGAGCGCAGGACATGATTTGGCTGCCTGACGCGGCAATGCGCGATGCGAGCGACGCCAACCGCGGCCGGTCGCGCGGCGGATCCCGCGGTTGCGGATCGCGTCGCGAAGCATCAGGCCTGACGGCTTCGGACACAGTCGGGGCTGAAGCCCCTCCTACAGTGCACCCGGCCGACTCGCCGCAAGCCCCTGTAGGAGCGGCTTCAGCCGCGACGAACGAAGCGGCAGGCCTGACGGCTTCGGACACGACACAGTCGGGGCTGAAGCCCCTCCTACAGTGCACCCGACCGACTCGCCACAAACCCCTGCAGGAGCGGCTTCAGCCGCGACGAACGAATCGGCTACCGCGCTCAGAACTCCAGATTGTCGATCAACCGGGTCCGCCCCAGGCGCGCGGCGATCAAGGCCACGCGCGGGCCTTCCTGGTCGTGCGGCTCGCTCAGGTCGGGCAGGCGCAGCACGGTGTAGTCGACCTCGAAGCCGACCTCCTGCAACTGCCTGGTCGCCGCCGCCTCGATCGCGGCGCGCGGCTGCCCGGCGACATGCCCGTCGCGCATCGCCAGCAGGGTCTGGCGGATCTGCGCCGCGCGCGGCCGCTCTTCGGCCGACAGGTACTGGTTGCGCGAGCTCATCGCCAGGCCGTCGGCCTCGCGCACGATGCTGCCGCCCAGGATCTCGATCGGGAACGCCAGGTCGGCGACCATCTGCCGGATCACCGCCAGCTGCTGGTAGTCCTTCTTGCCGAACGCGGCCAGGTCCGGCTGCACCTGGTTGAACAGGCGCGCGACCACGGTGCACACGCCGTCGAAATGCCCTGGCCGGCAGGCGCCCTCCAGCACTTCGCTGACCCCAGGCGTGTGCATGCGCAGCGCCAGCTCCACGCCCAGCGGGTACATGCTCTCCACCGTCGGCAGCCACAGCACGTCGCAACCGGCGCCTTCCAGGCCGCTGGTGTCGGCTTCGGGGGTACGCGGGTAGCGGGTGAAGTCCTCGTTCGGGCCGAACTGGGTCGGGTTGACGAACACGCTGGACACCACCCGGTCGGCGTACTGCCGGGCCAGCATCACCAGCGAGAAATGCCCGGCGTGCAGGTTGCCCATGGTCGGCACGAAGGCCACCCGCAGGCCCTGCCGCTTCCAGCCGGAAACGACGGCGCGCAGCCGGGCCAGGTCGGTGATGGTCTCGATCATTTGGCGTAGGCGTGTTCGGCGTCGGGGAAGGTGCCGGCGCGCACCGCGTCGGCGTAGGCGCGCACGGCGCCGGCGATGGAGCCGCCGTCGGCCAGGAAATCCTTGACGAAGCGCGGCCGCCGGTGGCCGCTGTCCAGGCCCAGGAAGTCGTGCAGCACCAGCACCTGGCCGTCGCAGTCGGGACCGGCGCCGATGCCGATGGTGGGGATCTCCACCTCGGCGGTGATCCGCGCCGCCAGCGGCGACGGCACGCATTCGAGCACCAGCAGCGCGGCGCCGGCGGCGGCCACCGCCTTGGCGTCGGCGAGCAGCTTGGCCGCGGCGGCCTCCTCGCGGCCCTGGATCTTGTAGCCGCCGAAGGTCAGCACCGACTGCGGGGTCAGGCCCAGGTGCGAACACACCGGGATGTCGCGCTCGCTGAGGAAGCGGATCACCTCCAGCTTGTGCCCGGCGCCCTCCAGCTTGACCATCTCCGCGCCGGCCTGCAGCAGCCGGGTCGAGGCGTCCAGCGCGCGCTCCGGGGTGGCGTCGGACTGGAACGGCAGGTCGGCCACCAGCAGCGCGCGCTGCAGCACCCGCGCCACCGCGGCGGTGTGGTAGACGATGTCGTCCACGGTCACCGGCAGGGTCGAGTCGTGGCCCTGCACCACCATGCCCAGCGAATCGCCGATCAGGATCAGGTCCACGCCGTTGGCGTCGAACGCGCGCGCGAAGCCGGCGTCGTAGGCGGTCAGCATCACCAGTTTCTGCTGGCGGCGCTTGGCCTCGGCCAGGGCGGGAACGGTCCAGGGCTTGCTGTCGGCGTGGCTGCTCATAAGCTCATGCGGTGCGGTGATAAGCCGGGCATTATCTACCGATTGCCACGATCCCGTCGGTTTCGATGCGGTCGCGTATGTCACGCACCGTTCCATGGCCGGGGATGCTCGCCTCGGCGGCGATCTCGGCCAGCGGCAGCAAGGCGAAGCCGCGCTGGTGCAGGTGCGGGTGCGGCACCTGCAGCCCGGGCAGGTCGATCACCGCGTCGCCGTACAAAAGCAGGTCCAGGTCCAGGGTGCGCGGGCCCCAGCGCTCGCCGGGCGCGCGCTGGCGGCCGTGGCGGGCTTCCAGCGCCAGCAGCGCCTGCAGCAGCTCCAACGCCGGCAGCGCGGTGCTCAGCACGGCCGCGGCATTGATGAAGTCCGGCTGCGCCTGGTTGCCCCAGGCCGGGCTGCGGTACAGCTGCGAGGCGCGCAGCAGGCGCGTGTGCGGCAGCGTGTCCAGCTCGGCGATGGCCGCGCGCAGGGTCGCGACGGCATCGCCGAGGTTGCCGCCCAGGCCGATGCAGGCCTGCACCGGCGCCGGACCAGGCGAGGCGCTCACTCGGCCGGTGCGGCGGCATCCGGACGCCGGCGCCGGCGCCGGCGGCGCTTGGGGGTTTCCTCGCTGTCGGCCGGGGCCATCGCCACCTCGTCGCCGACGTAGTCGATCTCCGGGTCGAAGCCGCGCGGCGGCGGCGCATAGCCGGGCTGCTGCTGCAGCTCGCGCCAATAGGCGATGTCGGCCTCGTGCTCGGCCGAGGCCGACTGGCGCAGGATCAGGAAATCGAATGCGGCGCGGAAGCGCGGATGCGACAGCGTGCGCACCACCCGCTTCTTCTGGCGCGAGGTGAAGCGCGACTGCAGCAGCCAGATCTCCTGCATCGGCAGCGAGAAGCGCCGCGGCAGCGCGACCGTGCTCAGCTGGTGCAGGGTCACCCGGTCGGCGGCGCGGCGCTGCGCCTCCTCCAGCTGCATGCCCTGCTTCTGCAGCGCCATCAGCGCGCGGCAGTAGGCCGGCCACAGCAGCAGCGCGAACAGGAACGCCGGCGACACCGGCTCGTCGTTGGCCACCCGCGCATCGGTGTTGCGCAGGCCTTCGATCAGCATCCGCCGCAGCGCGCCGCTGCGGTTGGAATGGAGCGCCGCGGCGCTTTCCGGGAACAGCGCGGCGAGCAGGCCGTAGCGCTCCAGGCCTTCGAAGCTGGCCACGCCGTCGCCGGACAGGAACAGCTTGAGCACTTCCTCGAACAGCCGTGCCGGCGCCGCTTCGGCCAGCAGCCCGGCCAGGCGCGGGATCGGTTCGGCGGTGCTCGGCTCGATCTCGAAGTCCAGCTTGGCGGCCAGGCGCACCGCGCGCAGCATGCGCACCGGGTCTTCGCGATAGCGCTGCTCGGGGTCGCCGATCATGCGCATCAGCCGCGCCTGCACGTCGGCGAAGCCGCCGGTGTAGTCGCGCACCGAGAAATCCTCGATCGCGTAGTACAACGCGTTGCAGGTGAAGTCGCGGCGTACGGCGTCGTCCTCGATGCTGCCGTAGACGTTGTCGCGGACCAGCCGGCCGTTGTCGAGCTCGCGGTCGCCGCTGCCGTCGTCGACGTTGGCGCGGAACGTGGCCACTTCGATGATCTCGCGGCCGTAGACCACGTGCGCCAGACGGAAGCGGCGGCCGATCAGGCGGCAGTTGCGGAACAGCTGCTTGACCTGTTCGGGGGTGGCGTCGGTGGCGACGTCGAAGTCCTTGGGCTGCAGCTCGACCAGCAGGTCGCGGACCGCGCCGCCGACCAGGTACGCGCCGAAGCCGGCTTCGCGCAGCCGGTACAGCACGCGCAACGCATTGGGACTGATGTCCTTGCGCGAGACGTTGTGCTGATCGCGCGGGATCAGTTGCAGGGTGAACGGCACAGGAACTGGCGGATTGATGATGGCGCTTCCGTATCGAGTTGCGGGATTGCCGCCGGGCGGCTAGCCCCATATACTAGCGCCCTGCAATCGATGCGACCAACCTGCTCCCTTCGTCTAATGGTTAGGACGTGGCCCTCTCAAGGCTAAAACAGGGGTTCGAGCCCCCTAGGGAGCACCATCGCCGCCTCGCCTGCAGCGAAAACCACAAAAGCCCCGCCCTGGCGGGGCTTTTGCGTTGTGGGGCCGGCCCCGCACCGGGTGCGCTCACCACTGGTTGCGCAGGCGCCGGTAGCCCTCGACCAGGCGGATGTTGGTCGCGGCCACCTCCTCGGAGAATTCGCTGGCCGCGACGCTGACCCGCGCGATCTTCGACAGGTCGGTGCGCGGCCCGATGCGCTCGGTCGAGGGCACGTAGAACCCCGGCGGCAGATCGCAGCCGTCGACCACGGCGTTGTGCCGGACCACGCAGCCGTCGCCGACCTCGCAATTGAACAGCACGCTGTTGAAGCCGATGAACACGCGCTCGCCGACCGTGCACGGCCCGTGCACGATGGCGCGGTGCGCGATCGAGGTGCGCGCGCCGATCAGCACCGCCGCGCCGGCCTTGGAGTGGATCACCACCCCGTCCTGGATATTGGCGTAGGCGCCGATGTGGATCGGCTCGATATCGCCGTCGGCGGTGGTCTCGTCGGCGCGGATCACCGCATACGGGCCGATGAACACGTGCGCGGCGACCACGACCCGCCCGCACAGGATGGCGGTGGGATCGACGAACGCGCTCTCGTCGACCACCGGCAGGTCGCCGCGCGGATTGCGGCGGATCATCGGGCGCCCTCGCCCGCCGCGAACGGGTCCGGATCGCCACATCCGCGTTCGGGAGCCCCGGCCTCGGCCACCGCGTCGTGCGGGTGCAGGCTCTCCAGGTGCCGCACCTGCACCCGCACGCTCCGGTAGCGCGCACCCAGCGCCTGCTGCAGGCGCCGCGCGGCGTCCTCCACGTACATCAGGTTGGCGCCGTTGAGGCGGGCGAAGGCCTGTTCGTCGGCGCGCCGCACCGCGGCCTGCACCGGCGTGGCCAGGGCCTGCTCGGCCAGCGCGATCAGTGCGTCCAGGTCGAAGCGCACCGCGCGCGGCGACACCGCCACGCGCAGCGTGGCGATGCTGCGCTGGCTGTGCGGGGTCGCATGGCTGCCGTGCCGCAGCAGCCAGTCCGCCACGGCCTCGCGCTGCAGCGACGGCTGCCCGGCATGCTGCTGCAGGAACGCCGCACTGAGCAATTGCCGGGCCAGCGCCGCCGAACACGGGCAGGTGGAGGAATAGACCACCTCCACTCCGACCTCGATGCGCACGCTGGCGCCGCGCAGCAGCGCGTCGATCCGCAACGGATACGCCTTCCAGCCGGCCAGGCCTTCGCTGCGCAGCGCCGGGCTGCGCCGCAGCAGGGACAGGCGCAAGCCGACCCGCGCCGCGGTGGAGGCGCAGTCGGCATGGCTGTGCACCATCGCGTGCAGCAGTTGCGCCAGCCGCGACGGCGACAGCGGCTGCTGCGCATGCTCGTCCAGCAGCCGGTACAGCCGCGACATGTGGATGCCCTTGACCTGCGCCGCCGGCAGATCGACATGCAGCGCCGCCTGCGCCGGCAGCGGCTCGGTGTCGGCCGTGTCGCACAGGCGGACCGGCAAGGCGATGCCGTCCATGCCGACCCAGTGCAGCGGCGCGACGATCGTGGACGGTTCGCTGCTGGCGACGTCGGGCAACGGCGGTGGAATCGGCAGGTTCATCGGATTGGCAAGGCCAGCAAAGGGGAAGGAATAAAGCGGCGGCGCCATGCGCCGGCAGCGGCTCAGGCATGCACCGGAAATGCCTGGAAGTAGTCGTCGATGCCCAACTGCAGCGACTGCGCCAGTTCCTCCTGGTGGCGGTCGCTGACCAGGCGGCGGCAATCGTCGGCGTTGCTCATGAAGCCGGTCTCGACCAGCAACGACGGAATGTCCGGCGATTTGAGCACCGCGAAGCCGGCCTGGCCGACATCGCCCTGGTGCAGCCGGGTGACCTGCTGCAGGCGCCCGAGCATGTGCTTGCCGAACTGCAGGCTGGTGGCGATGGTGCCGCTCATCGACAGGTCCACCAGCACCTTCGACAGCACCGGGTCCTTCTGCCGCAGATAGCGCTCGGCGACGTTGCCGTACTGGTCGGCGCTGTTCTCGCTGTCGGCGATCCAGCGCGCCAGCGCCGAGCTGGCGCCGTTCTCCGACAGCGCATACACCGAAGCGCCCTGCGCGCTGCGATTGGGCGCCGCATCGGCATGGATCGACACGAACAGATCGGCCTTGCGCTGGTGCGCGATCACCACCCGCTCGTGCAGCGGCACGAAACGGTCGTCGCTGCGGATCAGGGTCGGCCGGTAGCGCGGGTCGGCCTGCAGCGCGTGGTACAGGCGCCCGGCCACGGCCATCGCCACGTGCTTTTCGTAACGGGCATCGGCGCTGACCGCGCCAGGGTCCTTGCCGCCATGGCCGGCATCGATGGCGACCACGCGCGGCCGCGACGGCGTCGCGATCGCGGTGCGCGGCGGCACGACGAGCGCGGCAACGGGCGCGGCAGCCGCGGCGTCGGCCGGTCCGAGATCGAGCAGCAACCGTGGCGACACCCCCGCATCGGTGTCCCAGTGCGCGCTGGCGGTGACCGGCCGGCGCAGGTCCAGCACGATGCGCAGGCCATCGGCCTGCGCCCCGCTGCGGATCGCGGCGACCACCGCGTCGGGTTCCGGCAGCAGGATCGGCGGCGCCGGCGCGGCGATCCCCGGCAGATCGATCACCAGCCGCTCCGGATCGGACAGCGCGAACACCCGGTAGTCCACCGTCGCGTCGAGCTGCAGGCGCAAACGCAGGCGCCCGTCATCGGTTTCCAGGTGGCCGTCGGTCAGCCTGGGCGGCGATCCGGCGCGCGCCCAGGCCGGCGCCAGCAGCAGTGCGGTGCCCGCCATCCCCAGCCATTCGCGCCGATTCATGCGCGGCCTCGCCCTGGCGCGGAGCGGAAATCGCGGATGTAGCCGGAGCCGAACCGAAAGTCGCGACCAGACACTGCAATGCTCCACGGCAAAATGTTACTAAGTAACATATCGCGGACGCAGTGCGACCGCCATCGCATTGCGACCGGCAGTCAGCTGGCAGACGGGATGGTGCTTGCCGGCACAGGCCGGCAGCTGCGAGGGCGCAGCTGCCGGGCAAGTGCAGACGGTCTTTCCGGCGCGGCCATCAACAGGGGCGATGGCGCCGCGGCGTGACCGCAGGCGATGCCGCACTGCCGGCGATCGCGCCGGGCGCGGCGCCGCGTGCGCCGGCGCGGCCGCAT
>NZ_JACSQX010000023.1:0-1686 GCF_014836395.1 Xanthomonas bonasiae | reverse complement strand
CGCGCCTGCTGGCGCGCGACAGCGCCGGCCGCCCGGCGCGGGGGGGGGCGCGGGGGGCGCGGGCGGGGCCGCTGGGGCCGCGCCGGCGACAGCGCTCAGCCCTGCATCTGCTCCAGCTCGCGGCCCTTGGTCTCGTACACGTACTTGAGCACGAAGAACACCGAGACGAACGCGGCCACGGTGTAGATGCCGTAGGCGCCGGCCAGGCCGATGCTGCCCAGCAGGATCGGGAACGAGACGGTGATGGCGAAGTTCGAGGTCCACTGCGCCGCGCCCGCCACCGCCAGGCCGGAGCCGCGGATCTGGTTGGGGAACATTTCGCCCAGCATCACCCACATCACCGGGCCCCAGGACATGTTGAAGAAGATCACGTAGACGTTGGCCGCGACCAGCGCCAGCCGGCCCATGCCCGGCGACATCGCCAGCTTGCCCGCCGCGTCCAGCGAAGCGCTGGCGAAGGCCAGCGTGACCAGCGCCAGCGACACCGCCATGCCGGCCGAACCGATCCAGAGCAAGGGTTTGCGCCCGATCTTGTCGATCAGCATCACCGTGATCAGGCAGGCGCCGATGCTCAGCGCGCCGGACAGCACGTTGATCAACAGCGAATCGCTTTCGGAGAAGCCCACCGCCTGCCACAGCACCGCGCCGTAATAGAACACCACGTTGATGCCGACCAGCTGCTGGAAGGTGGCCAGGCCGATGCCGATCCACACGATCGGACGCACCTTGCCGGTGACCTTGCTGACCAGGTCCGACAGCTTCGGCTTGTGCTGGTCGGCGGCCAGCGAGGCGGAGATCTCGGTCAGCTTGGCCTGCGCCTCGCGCGGGCCGTAGAGCTTGGTCAGCACCGCCAGCGCATCCTCGCGGCGGCCCTTGACCACCAGGTAGCGGGGGCTTTCCGGGATCGCCAGCAACAGCAGCAGGAACAGCAGCGACGGGAACGCCTGCATCCAGAACATCCAGCGCCACGCGGCCTGGCCCAGCCACAGCGGCTCGGTCGAGGCGCTGGCCAGCTTGACCAGCACGTAGTTGCTAAGGAACGCGGTGAACAGGCCGCTGATGATGGCGATCTGCTGCACCGTGGCCAGGCGCCCGCGATAGCGCGCCGGCGCGACCTCGGCGATGTAGGCCGGCGACATCACGCTGGCCGCGCCGACCGCGAAGCCGCCCATGACCCGTGCGAAGACGAAGAACGCGGAGCTGTGCGAAGCGCCGGCGCCGAGCGCCGACAGCAGGAACAGCACCGCGGAGATGATCAGCACCGCACGGCGACCGAGGCGATCGGCCAGCCAGCCGGCGAAGAACGCGCCGATCGCGCAGCCCAGCAGCATCGAGGCGACCTCGAAACCGGTGCCGGCGGCGCTGGAATGGAAGGTCTGCTTGAGACCGTCGACGGTGCCGTTGATCACGCCGCTGTCGAAGCCGAACAGGAAGCCGCCGATGGTGGCGACGCAACTGATGAGGATGATGAGGCGCGTGTTCTCGCCTGCGCCATGGGCGCGGTCTAGGGATACGCTGGACATTGAGTCACCTGGTGTCGTGCAGAAAGGAAGCCGGCCATCGGGGGAGGACAGCACGGCCGGCGGCAAGGGTGCCGCCGGCCGTCGCGCGCATCAGCGGATCAGGTACTGGTTGATCAGGTTCTCGTAGGCTTCCTGGCGGCCGCTGACCTGCTTGGGCGCGCCG
>NZ_JACSQX010000022.1:0-39161 GCF_014836395.1 Xanthomonas bonasiae | reverse complement strand
TTGTGCAAAGAAAAGTAACCAAAAGAAAGCACACCCGGGCGGCGCGCCCGCGCTACGCGCGGGTCCGCAAGCAGGATGGGAATTTTCGGAAGGCACATCCATGTGCCTGCCGAAAACGACGCGCATCCTGCGCGTCGCCCCCTTCGGGGGTTGTACCCATCCTGCTTGCCGCGCCTCACGGGAGATCGAAAAGCAAAAAAAGCAACAGCCGAAGCAAGGGCAGAGCAACAACAAGAGCAACAACAAGAGCAACAACAAGAGCAACAACAAGAGCAGCAACCAAGCAGTGCCACAGTCACGGATGACAGCGCGATCGAACTCCCCCTGTTGATGGAACCACCATGAACTTCATTTCCACCCGTAATGCCGCGCCCGCCGCCAGCCTCAGCCAGGCCATCGCCGCCGGCCTGGCGCCCGATGGCGGGTTGTACGTGCCCGAGCGCATGCCGCCGGTGCGCGAGCTGCAGGCCGGCGCCAGCCTGGCCGAGACCGCGGCGACCCTGCTGGCCCCGTTCTTCGACGGCGACGCGCTCGCCGCCGAGCTGCCGGCGATCTGCGCCGAAGCCTTCGATTTCGATGCGCCGCTGCAGCCGCTGGCCACGCCCGGCGACCACGCGCTGGAGCTGTTCCATGGGCCGACCGCCGCGTTCAAGGACTTCGGCGCACGCTTCCTCGCCGCCTGCCTGGCCCGGCTGCGCCGCGATGCCGCCACGCCGCTGACCATCCTCGTCGCCACCTCCGGCGACACCGGTGCGGCGGTGGCCGCCGCGTTCCATCGCCAGCCCGGCCTGCGCGTGGTGGTGCTGTATCCGGACGGGCGCGTGTCGCCGCGGCAGGCGCACCAGTTGGGCTGCTTCGGCGACAACATCCAGGCGCTGCGCGTGGCCGGCTCATTCGACGACTGCCAGGCGCTGGTCAAGCAGGCCTTGAACGATGTCGAACTGCAGGCGCAGGCGCCGCTGAGTTCGGCCAACAGCATCAGCCTGGGCCGCTTGCTGCCGCAGATGAGCTATTACGCGCATAGCGCGCTGGTGCATTACGCCGGGCGCGCGCAGCCGCTGAACCTGGTGGTGCCGACCGGCAACCTCGGCAATGCGCTGGCTGCGATCCTGGCGCGCGAACTGGGCGTGCCGCTGGGGCGCATCGTGCTGGCGACCAACGCCAACCACGTGCTGCCGGACTACTTTGCCGGCGCCGACTACGCGCCGCAGCCCAGCGTGGCCACCGTGGCCAATGCCATGGACGTCGGCGCGCCGAGCAATTTCGAGCGCCTGCGCTGGCTGTACCGCGGCGACGATGCCGCGCTGCGCGCCCAGTTCCAGTCCTATTCGGTGGACGACGCGCAGATCCGCCAGCTGATCGGCGAGCGCTTCCGCCGCTACGGCGAGGTGCATTGCCCGCATACCGCGACGGCGTTGCACGTGTTGCAGCAGATCCGCGCCGAGGGCGCGGAGGCCGATGCCGGCGATTGGGCGGTGGCGGCGACCGCGCATCCGGCCAAGTTCGAGGCGGTGGTCGAGCCGCTGATCGGTCAGCCGGTGCCGGTGCCGCCGGCGTTGGCGGCCTTGTTGCAGCGACCGGCGCACGCCGAGCCGATCGCGCCGGACTACGCGGCGCTGCGCGCGCGCCTGTTGGCCGGCTGAGTGAGATCTGCCGCCGCCTGACCCGGCGGCGGCGCCGTTGTCCGGGCCGCCGCGCCGCCGCCTGCGTTCCGCGCGCACCGTGGCGCGCGGTCCGGGGCGCAGCTCAGTCCTGATCCTGCGGCTGCAGCCGCAACCAGGCGGCCTGCACCACGCTGCGCACCTGCAGCCAGTCCAGGCGTGAGCGGGGATGGTCGCGCAGGAACACGTCGCGCAGCTGCGGGGCGACGTCCTCGAAGCGCTGGCCGTGGTACTTCAGGTAGGCGTCGTAGGCCAGTTTCAGCGCCGGCTCGTAGTCGGCGAACGCATGCCCGGGCTGATGGAACGGAGCCTGGGCGAAGTGCGCCTTCCAGAAGTCCAGTTCTCTTTCGCGATCCAGCATCACGCAGGCGCGGGGGTCTTGCGGCACATCGATGGCGACGAACATGGTTGCCCTCCCGTTGGTTCCCCCCTCCGGCACCGCGGCGCCGCCGCAGGTGTATCGCGGCGCAAGTCTATGCCCGCGCGCGTGGCAAGGCATGGCTCGGGTCTGAAGCATTCACGGAGACGTCGCCGGGCGGCGTTCGCGCCGATCCGGAGGCGTCGGCTCGCTCGGGTTGTCCACCAAGGCGCAATCTGCGTCGGGAGCCCAAAGCGTTCGCGGGCGGGCACGGCGGGTTGTCCACAGCGGATGTGGAGCGTTGCCCTGGAAACCTGTGGATAAGTCGGTGCGGCCCCGGTGGTGCAAGGTGTAGACAGGGGCTGGCGAAAAAAACGCCGCCGTCGCCCTGCTCAGTCCTCGTCGGACGCCAGCCGGTGCAAGGCGGCGAAGTCGCGGATCTCGACCACGTGCAGCTGCGGCAGCGCGATCAGGCCTTGCTGGCGCAGCTTGGTGAAGGTGCGGCTCACCGTTTCCATGGTCAGGCCCAGATGGTCGGCGATGTCGCCGCGGCCCATCGGCAGGGTCACCTTGTTGCCCGAGTCGCCCTGGCGCGCCGCGCGTGCGGCCAGTTTGAGCAGGAAATCGGCCAGCTTCTCGGACGGCTGCAGCCGCGCCAGTGCCAGCGCCGCGTCCTGCGCGGCGTCCAGTTCCAGGCAGGCGCGTTGCAGCAGCTTGCGTTCCAGCTGCGGGAACTGGCTGCGCAGCTGCTGCATCTGCGCCACCGGGACCCGGCACACGCGGCTGTCGGCGATGGCTTCGATGTCGTGGCGGTGCTTGGCCGATTCGCTGAGCCCGACGTAGTCGCCCGGCAACACGAAGCCGGCCACCTGGCGGCGGCCGTCGGCCAGCGTGCGCACCAGGCGCAGGGCGCCGGCGGTGACGGTATAGACCGCCTGCCGCGCTTCGCCGGTGCGGGCCACGGTGGCGCCGGCGGCGTAGGCGTGCGAGGTGGTCGCCCGTTCCAGCGCCTGCACCTCGTCGCAGGCCAGCGCCGAACAGATCGCCAGGTGCCGCACCGCGCAATGCAGGCATTCGTGCGCACGCGGATCCCGTGCCGCGGCGGGCTCGGCATAGGGCAGGGCGAATCCGGAAGGAGGCCTGGTCATGGGCGTGGCAGCGGCGTCGGCACCGGGGAATGATACGACGATGCGGCCGCCAGCAGTCGGTGCGGCTAGAATTGGCGTCCGCTCGCCCCCGAATCGCAGGAGTTTTGCACGTGATCAAGCCCCGTACGCCGCCCGGCATCATGGAATTGCTGCCGCGCGAGCAGATCGCGTTCCAGCGCATGCTGGACGTCATCCGCCGCAACTACGAGCGGTTCGGGTTCCTGCCGGTGGAGACGCCGGTGTTCGAACTGTCCGACGTGCTGCTGACCAAGTCCGGCGGGGAGACCGAGCGCCAGGTGTACTTCGTGCAGTCCACCGGCGCGCTGGCCAACGCTGCGGCCGACGCCGGCGGCGAGGGCGGCTTGCCGGAGCTGGCGCTGCGCTTCGACCTGACCGTGCCGCTGGCGCGCTACGTGGCCGAGCACGAACACGAGCTGAGCTTCCCGTTCCGCCGCTACCAGATGCAGCGCGTGTACCGCGGCGAGCGCGCCCAGCGCGGCCGTTTCCGCGAGTTCTACCAGTGCGACATCGACGTGATCGGCAAGGATGCGCTGAGCATCCGCTACGACGCCGAAGTGCTGGCGGTGATCCACGCGGTGTTCGCCGAACTGGGCATCGGCGCGTTCGCGGTGCAGTTGAACAACCGCAAGCTGATGCGCGGCTTCTTCGAGAGCCTGGGCGTGGCCGAGGGCGAGCGCCAGCTGGCGGTGCTGCGCGAGGTCGACAAGCTGGACAAGCGCGGCGCCGACTACGTGCGCGAGACGCTGGCCGGCGAAGGCTTCGCGATCCCGGCCGAGCAGGTCGAGCAGATCCTGGCCTTCGTCGCGGTGCGCTCCAGCGGCCACGACGACGCGCTGGCGCGGCTGGATGCGCTGGCCGCGGCGGCCGCATCGAGCGCGACGCTGCGCGAGGGCGTGGCCGAGCTGCGCGAGGTGCTGGCCCTGGTCAAGGCGCTGGGCGTGCCGGAGACCGCGTACTGCCTGAACTTCTCCATCGCCCGCGGCCTGGACTACTACACCGGCACCGTCTACGAGACCCTGCTGACCGACTACCCGCAGATCGGCTCGATCTGCTCGGGCGGGCGCTACGAGGACCTGGCCAGCCACTACAGCAAGTCCAGGCTGCCGGGCGTGGGCATCTCGATCGGCCTGACCCGCCTGTTCTGGCAGCTGCGCGAGGCCGGGCTGATCGACGGCATCGCCTCCAGCAGCGTGCAGGCGATGGTGGCGCTGATGGACGAGGCCAAGCTGGACGACGCGCTGGACATCGCCCGTCGCCTGCGTGTGGGCGGCATCAATACCGAAGTGCAGATGGAGCCGAAGAAGGTCGGCAAGCAGTTCCAGTACGCCGCGCGCGCCGGCATCCGCTTCGTGGTGCTGGCCGGCGACGACGAACTGGCGCGCGGCGTGGTCGCGGTCAAGGACCTGGTGCGCGAGCAGCAGTTCGACGTCGCCCGCGACGAACTCGCCAGCACCCTGCTGGTCGAGCTGGAGCAGGCCAAGGTCATGCCCTGAGCGGGCCGGCAGGGCCGGGGATGGCGCAGCCTGGACGGGCGCGCCGCATGTCTCTTGTGGGAGCGACTTCAGTCGCGACGCCGATAACCAGAGCCTGCCGCCACTGAAGCCGCTCGCGCAACAGCGAGCGCAATGCGCGTTCGCTGTTGCAACCAGGCGTTCCCGTGGCGGCGGCCGGAGCGGTGCGTGCACCCTTGGCCGATGCGATCGCTGCGAGCGCCTGTCGCGGCTGAAGCCGCTCCTGCAGGGAGCGGTGTGCGTGCGTTGTAGGAGCGGCTTCAGCCGCGACAGATCGCATGGCGCCCTCGCGCCCATCAAGGGCCGAACACAACAACCGCAGAACGCCCGCGCGCCGTGGCTTGACCCGGCTTGTCCAATCGCGCTAATGTACTAACACGCTATTACATTATCGCAATGAAACAACGACCCGCCACGCAACCCGATCGCGACAGCGACACCTCGTTCAAGGCGCTTTCGCGCGCCCTGGCCCACCTGAGCAAGCCGCAGGAGGTCGCCGCGTTCCTGCAGGACCTGTGCACGCCGGCCGAGCTGGAGGCGATGTCCGATCGCTGGCGGGTGGTGCCGCTGCTGCTCAAGGGCGTGCCGTACCGCGAGATCCACGAGCTGACCCAGGTCAGCGTGACCACCATCGGCCGCGTCGCGCGGACCCTGGAATACGGCGCCGGCGGCTATGCCACGGCGCTGCGCCGGCAAGCGGCGCGCCCCTCCGATTCCCATTGAGATGTCCTGATGAGTGCTTCCCTGGCAGCGCCGGCGCGTGACCGGCTGCGTATCGCGATCCAGAAGAGCGGCCGCCTGGCCGAGCCGGCGCGGGCGGTGCTGGCCGCCTGCGGGCTGAGCTGGCGCGAGAGCCGCGACAAGTTGTTCTGCTACGGCGAGTCGCTGCCGGTGGACCTGTTGCTGGTGCGCGACGACGACATCCCCGGGCTGATCGCCGACGGCGTCTGCGATTTCGGCATCGTCGGCCGCAACGAGCTGGAAGAGCAGGCCGGCGAGCGCCGTCGCAACGGCCTGCCGGAGGCCTATCGCGCGTTGCGCGGGCTGAACTTCGGCCAGTGCCGGCTGATGTTGGCGGTGCCCGACAGCTGGGAGTGGACCGGCTCGGAACAACTGCAGGGCAAGCGCATCGCCACCAGCTATCCGGCGGTGCTGGCCGACTGGTTGGAAGCGCGCGGCCTCGACGCGCAGGTGGTGGAGCTGTCCGGCTCGGTGGAGATCGCGCCACGCCTGGGCACCGCCGACCTGATCTGCGATCTGGTCTCCAGCGGCGCGACACTGGCCGCCAACCAGCTCAAGCCGGTGGAGACGTTGCTGGAAAGCGAGGCGGTGCTGGCTGGGCCGGTGCGCGAACCGGGCGACGCCCGCGCCGGGCTGGCGGCGATGCTGCTGCGCCGGCTCGACGGCGTGCTCAAGCTGCGCGACAGCAAGCTGCTGATGTTCCGCGCCTCGCGCGACCACGTCGCCGAACTGACCCGGTTGCTGCCCGATGCCGACCCGCTGGTGCAACTGCCCGGCGACGCCGACGGCCCGCTGCACTTGCAGACCATGTGCCACGGCGCGATCACCTGGCAGCGCATGGAGGAACTGGAGCGCGCCGGCGCGCAGGGGCTGATGGTATTGACGGTGGAGCGTTCGCTGGCATGAACCGACTGGACTGGAATTCGCTCGACGCGCAGGCGCGCACGCAGGCTCTGACCCGGCCGGCGCAGACCGTCGCCGCGCAGACTCGCGCCGCGGTGGCGCAGCTGCTGGACGACGTACGCAGCCGCGGCGACGCCGCGCTGCGCGAGATCACCGCGCGTTTCGACGGCGTGGTGCTGCAGCGTTTCGAGGTCGGCGCCGACGAGTTCGCCGCCGCCGAAGCGGCTGTACCTGCGGTGCTGCGCGAGGCGATGGCGCAGGCCGCGGCGCGGATCGAGACCTTCCACCGCGCCGGCATGACCCAGCCCTATGCGGTGGAAACCGCGCCGGGCGTGGTCTGCGAGCGGGTGGTGCGGCCGATCGGTCGGGTCGGCCTGTACGTGCCGGCCGGCAGCGCGCCGCTGCCGTCCACCGCGCTGATGCTGTGCGTGCCGGCGGCGCTGGCCGGCTGCCGCGAGGTGGTGCTGTGCACGCCGCCGCGCGCCGACGGCTCGGCCGATCCGGCGGTGCTGGTCGCCGCAAAGCTGACCGGCGTGGACCGCGTGTTCAAGCTCGGCGGCGCGCAGGCGATCGCGGCGATGGGCTTCGGCACCGAGTCGGTGCCGTCCTGCGACAAGCTGTTCGGACCGGGCAACGGCTACGTCACCGAGGCCAAGCAGCAGGTGGCGCAGGCCGGTGCGGCGGCGATCGACATGCCGGCCGGCCCGTCCGAGGTGCTGGTGATCGCCGATGTCGGCGCCGATGCCGCGTTCGTCGCCGCCGACCTGCTGTCGCAGGCCGAGCACGGCCCGGACTCGCAGGTGCTGTTGCTGTCCGACAGCGCCGAGCTGATCGATGCGGTCGAGGACGAGATCGAGCGCCAGCTGGCGACGCTGCCGCGTGCGGCGATCGCGCGCCAGGCGCTGGCCGCGTCGCGGCTGATCCAGGTCGGCACGCTCGAGGATGCCTTCGCGATCAGCAACCGCTATGCGCCCGAGCACCTGATCCTGGCGCTGCGCGAGCCACGCGGCTGGCTGGAGCGGGTCGAGGCGGCCGGCTCGGTGTTCCTCGGCGACTACACCCCGGAAGCGCTGGGCGACTATTGCAGCGGCACCAACCACGTGCTGCCGACCAACGGCGCGGCGCGCGCCTACAGCGGGGTCAGCGTCGCCAGTTTCCAGAACTTCGTCAGCGTGCAGAGCGCCAGCCGCGCCGGCATCGCCGCGATCGGCGCCTGCGCGGTGACCATGGCCCGCGCCGAGGGCCTGGACGCACATGCCAATGCGGTGGCGCTGCGCATGGAGAAGGCGGCATGAGCGCGCACAACGGAATGCAGATGCCGGGATCGATGCTGGCCTTGGTCCGCCACGACCTGCGCGACTTCGCCGGCTACTCCTCGGCGCGCAGCAGCGCGCTGCAGGGCGAGGTCTGGCTCAACGCCAACGAATCGGCCTGGGCCAACCCGGCCGACCGCGACGCCGGCAACCGCCGCTATCCGGATCCGCAGCCGCCAGCGTTGCGTGCGGCCTTGGCATCGCTGTACGCCTGCGCGCCGGAGCAGTTGCTGCTCGGCCGCGGCAGCGACGAGGCCATCGACCTGCTGCTGCGCGCGCTGTGCGAGCCGGGCCGCGACGCGATCGTGATCACCCCGCCGGTGTTCGGCATGTATGCGGTCTGCGCGCGCCTGCAGAACGCGCGCATCGTCGAAGTGCCGTTGCGCGAGGACGTGGCCGGACTGGTGACCGACGTCGATGCGGTGGTCGATGCGGCACTGAGCCAGATGGCCAAGCTGGTGTTCCTGTGCTCGCCGGGCAATCCCAGTGGTGCGGCGATCCCGCTGGCCGAGATCGAACGCGCCGCCGAGCGCCTGCACGGGCGCGCCTTGCTGGTGGTCGACGAGGCCTACGGCGAATTCTCCGATGTGCCGTCTGCGACCACGCTGCTGGCGCGCCACGCCAATCTGGCGGTGCTGCGCACATTGTCCAAGGCGCATGCGCTGGCTGCGGCGAGGATCGGCTGCGTGATCGCCGATCCGGCGCTGATCGCGGTGCTGCGCCGCTGCCAGGCGCCGTATCCGATTCCGGCGCCATGCACGCAGCTGGCGCTGGCTGCGCTACAGGCCGAGCCGTTGCGCCAGACCGCGGCACGCGTGGCCGAGATCCGCCGCGAGCGCGAGCGCATGTCCACCGCACTGGCTGCGCTGCCCGGCGTGCGCCGCGTGTATCCGTCGCAGGGCAACTTCCTGCTGCTGCGCTTCGACGATGCCGAAGCCGCGTTCGGCGCCTTGCTCGGCGCCGGCGTGGTGGTGCGCGACCAGCGCGCCGCGCCGACCCTGGGCGATGCGCTGCGCATCACCCTCGGCACCGCGGAGCAGAACCAGCGCGTGCTCGGCGCGCTGCAGGCGGGGAGGGCGGCGGCATGACCCCGATCCTGTTCGTCGACCGCGACGGCACCCTGATCGAGGAGCCGGCCGACTTCCAGATCGATGCCTACGAGAAGCTGCGCTTCGTGCAGGGCGTGATCCCGGCGATGTTGAAATTGCGCGATGCCGGCTACCAGTTCGTCATCGTCACCAACCAGGACGGCCTGGGCAGCGAAGCCTATCCGCAGGCCGCGTTCGACGGTCCCAACGACCTGATGCTGCAGATCTTCGCCAGCCAGGGCATCGCCTTCCGCGAGGTGCTGGTCGACCGCAGCTGGCCGGCCGACAACGCGCCTACGCGCAAGCCCGGCATCGGCCTGATGCTGCCGTACCTGCAGGACCGCAGCATCGACTGGGCGCGTTCGGCGATGGTCGGCGACCGCATCACCGACATCCAGTTCGCCGAGAACCTGCGCATCCGCGGTTTCCAGCTGAAGACCGAGCAATTCGGCGGCGACTGGGACTGGGCCGGCATCGCCCACGAACTGGCCGATGCGCCGCGCCGCGCCAGGGTGCAGCGCGACACCAAGGAAACCCGGATTGCGGTCGAGATCGATCTGGACCTGGCGCGCGACCCGCACTGTGCCACCGGCCTGCCGTTCTTCGACCACATGCTCGAGCAGATCGGCAAGCACGGCGGCTTCGCGCTGGACGTGCGCGCCGAGGGCGACCTGCATATCGACGAGCACCACACCATCGAGGACACCGGCCTGGCGCTGGGCCAGGCCTTGCGCCAGGCGCTGGGCGACAAGCGTGGCATCGGCCGCTACGGCTTCACCCTGCCGATGGACGAGACCCTGGCCAGCGCCGCGCTGGATTTCAGCGGCCGCCCGTACTTCGTGTTCGAAGGCGAGTTCAGGCGCGAGCGCGTCGGCGACATGCCGACCGAACTGGTGCCGCACTTCTTCCGTTCGCTGTGCGATGCCGCTGGCCTGAACCTGCACCTGCGCGTGCACGGCGACAACGACCACCACAAGGTCGAGGCCTGCTTCAAGGCGCTGGCGCGCGCCCTGCGCCAGGCCGTGCGCCGCGAGGGTGCGGCGCTGCCTTCGACCAAGGGCGTGCTGTGATGCGCGCAGGTGCTTCGAGGACGCTGCGATGACCGATGTCGCCCTGATCGATGCCGGCGGCGCCAACCTCGGGTCGGTGCGTTACGCGCTCGAACGCCTGGGCGTGGAAGCCAGGCTGGTGCGCGACGCGGCCGGGCTGCAGGGCGCCGACCGGGTGATCCTACCCGGCGTCGGCGCCGCACCGCACGCGATGGCGCGGTTGCGCGAGCAAGGGCTGATCGAGCCGTTGCGTGCGCTCGAGGTGCCGCTGATCGGCATCTGCCTGGGCATGCAGCTGCTGTTCGAGCATTCCGAGGAAGGCGATGTCGATTGCCTGGGCCTGCTGACCGGCGTGGTCCGGCACATGCCGCCGGCGCTGGGCATCCGCATCCCGCACATGGGCTGGAACCGGCTGCTGCCGATGCGTCCGTCGCCGCTGCTGGACGGCCTGCCGGACACCGCCACCGCCTACTTCGTGCATGGCTACGCCGCACCGGTCACCGCCGATACCGTGGCCGCCTGCGACCACGGCGGCCTGTTCACCGCGGTGGTGCAGCATGGCCGCCGCTGCGGCGCGCAGTTCCACCCCGAGCGCTCGGCGAGCACCGGCGCGCGCATCCTGCGCAACTTCCTCGAGACCGATTTCCCATGAGCTTCCTCGTCTATCCCGCGCTGGACATCCGCGACGGCCGCGTGGTGCGGCTGGTGCAGGGCGACTACGCCCGCGAAACCCACTACGGCGACGATCCGTTGCCGCGCGCGCAGGCCTTCGCCGACGCCGGCGCAGGCTGGATGCACCTGGTGGACCTGGACGCGGCGCGCGCCGGTGGCTACACCCTGGCGCCGCTGCTGGGCCAGATCGGCGCGCAGACCGGACTGCAGGTGCAGACCGGCGGCGGCGTGCGCTCGCGCGCCGACGTGCAGCGCATCCTCGACGCCGGCGCCGCGCGCGTGGTGATCGGCTCGCTGGCGGTACGCGACCGCGAGTCGGTGCTGGAATGGCTGGCCGAGTTCGGCGCCGAGCGCATCACCGTGGCGCTGGACACGCGCCAGGACGCGCAGGGGATATGGCGGTTGCCGGTGCTGGGCTGGACCGAGACCTCCTCGCTGACCCTGGAAGCATTGGCGGTCGAGTACGCCGCGGCCGGGCTGAAACACCTGCTGTGCACCGACATCGCCCGCGACGGCATGCTGTCCGGGCCGAACCTGGAGCTGTACGCGTACCTGCGCCGGATCGCGCCTGGCGTGCACGTGCAGGCCTCCGGCGGTATCCGCGACGCCGCCGACGTGCGCGCCGCGCGCGAGGTCGGCTGCGCCGGCGCGGTGCTCGGCAAGTCGCTGCTGGAAGGGCGATTGCGCCTGGACGAGGCGCTGGCATGCTGAGCCGGCGCATCATCCCGTGCCTGGACGTGCGCGACGGCCGCGTGGTCAAGGGCGTCAAGTTCCGCGACCACATCGACATGGGCGACATCGTCGAACTGGCCTTGCGCTACCGCGACCAGGGCGCCGACGAACTGGTGTTCTACGACATCGGCGCCAGCCCGGAAGGGCGCTCGGTCGACTACGCCTGGGTCGAGCGGGTGGCACGGCTGATCGACATCCCGTTCTGCGTGGCCGGCGGCATCCGCGACGTGGCCACCGCACGTGCGGTGCTGCATGCCGGCGCCGACAAGATCTCGATCAATTCGCCGGCGCTGGAACGGCCGGCGCTGATCGCCGAACTGGCCGAGGCGTTCGGCGTGCAATGCGTGGTGGTCGGCATCGATTCGATCCGCGAGGACGACGGTGAATGGCGCGTGCGCCGCTTCACCGGCGATCCCAGCAAGACCCAGGCGCTGCCCGTGCGCACCGTGGACTGGGTGGTGGAGGCGCAGCAGCTGGGCGCCGGCGAGATCGTGCTGAACTGCATGGACAACGACGGCGTACGCCGCGGCTACGACATCGCCCAGCTGTTCGAGGTGCGCTCGCTGTGCAAGGTGCCGCTGGTCGCCTCCGGCGGCGCCGGCGAACTGCAGCACTTCGCCGACGTATTCGAGCAGGCCGACGTGGACGGCGCCCTGGCCGCCAGCGTGTTCCACAGCGGCGCGATTCCGATTCCCGACCTCAAGCGCTTCCTGCGCCAACGACAGATCGAGGTGCGCGATGGCGCATGAGCACGAAGCCGCCGCCGCGACTGCGGATGCGGAACTGGACTGGAGCAAGGGCGATGGCCTGCTGCCGGTGGTGGTGCAGGACGCGGCCACGCTGCGCGTGCTGATGCTCGGCTACATGAACGCCGAAGCGCTGGCGGCGACCCGCGCCAGCGGCAAGGTCACCTTCTACAGCCGCAGCAAGCAGCGCCTGTGGACCAAGGGCGAAAGCTCGGGCAACACCTTGGACGTGGTGTCGATCGAGACCGATTGCGACCGCGACACGTTGCTGGTGCTGGCGCATCCGCACGGCCCGACCTGCCACCTCGGCCGCACGAGCTGCTTCCCGCAGGCGCCGGGCCAGTTCCTGGGCGCGCTCGACCGCCTGGTCGCGCAACGCGAACGCGAGCGTCCGCCGGGCAGCTACACCACGCAATTGTTCGAGAAGGGCACGCGGCGCATCGCGCAGAAGGTCGGCGAAGAAGGCGTGGAGACCGCATTGGCCGGCGTGGCGCAGGACGATGAAGCATTGCTCGGCGAATCGGCCGACCTGCTGTATCACCTGACCGTGCTGCTGCGCGCACGCGGCCTGGCGCTGGCCGACGCGGTCGCGGTGCTGGAAGCCCGGCACAAGTAGGCTGGCGCGGCGGCAGCCAGGGTCGTGCCGCGACGGTGGCTGCCATCGCGGCCTGTTTCGATCGCCGGACTCCACGCACGTCGCCGCGCGCCGCAGTGCTCACCTGCCTGCCGACTGTCGCGGCATCCTCGCTGGTGCAGCTGGCGACGATCAGCGGATGCGTCTACCGGGAGCGCGACGGCCACGTGGGCCGCGGCACCGGCGAGCGCGGCGTCGCCGGCGTGCAGGTGTCGACGGCGTGCACATCGTGCGGACCGATGCGCCGGGCCGCTATGGCTCACGGTGGAGCAGGGTGCGCGGTGTTCGTGATCGAGTCCGACGGCTGCGCCGCCGGCCTGATGCCGCTTGACAACGACCATGGCGATCCATAAGCATCCGCATGCCGGCGATGCTGGGCGAGGAATGCCGCAGTGCCGGGATGCTTGGGCCACGCACAGCGCTTGCGCCGATCAACTCACATGCAATGGAGATGCAATGGCAGGTAAGCTGGATGCAACCGTCGCCGATCCGGGCGATGCGCTTCTTGAGCGGTACGCCGACCTCGGCCGGACACCGAAAGCGCGTATCCCATGCCTCCAATGGAACCGCCATGTTCCATGGAGCCGCGCCACCCGCGGGCTTGAGCGCCAGCCGAATGCGCTAGTCGGGGATCGGCAGGGGGCCGTCGGGAGTCACGCGTGGTTGAACAGGCGGTTGGTGCGTCCGTGTTCCCGCAGGTCCCTGCACACCGAGATCGCCGCTTCCGGCTGCAACCGGCGACCGTATCTGGGTTTCCTGATCATCGGCGACGCTACGACAACGCGTGGGCGATGCCGCGTGCCGTCGTGAGTTCCCAGCCGAGAGAGACCGGCGGCGCCCTCCAGCTGGCGCGCGTCATCAGGCGGCTCAAGGAGCAGGTGCTCCCCGGTGAGCTGGGCGCGGAGACCGTCGAACACCTCGTGCGCCGCTACTCGCGCGTGCGCCCGCCGGCGCTGGAGCTGGACGTGCAGAGCCGGTACGACGCGGGCTGGCCGCAGGCATTCGAGGACGAGCGAGGCCGGCTGCTGGAGGCATTGGTCGGCGAGGACGTGGTCGGCATCGAACATATCGGAAGCACGTCCATTGCCGGCCTGCCGAGCAAGAACATCCTGGACATCGCGGTGGCGACCGGCGCATCGCTTCCGGCCGAGCGCCAGTCCCGGATATTGGCCGGGCTCGGCTATCAGGCGTATGGCGAAAGCCCGATCGATGCGGGGTTCTCGTGGCATTGGCGCATCGGGCAGGACGGCGGCCGCTCGTTCGTCGTGCACACCTGTGCCGCCGACAATCCTCGATTCGCCGACATCCTGAATTTCCGCGACTTCCTGCGCGCCTTCCCGGAGGAGCGGCAGGGCTACCTGGACCTCAAGCAGGCGCTGGCGGCGGTGCCCGGTCAGACCTGGATGGAATACAGCGTGTTCAAGAAAGTCCTCGTCGTACGGATCACCGCGCGCGCCAACGCGTGGCGCATGCGCAACTGACATGCCCGCAACCGCCGTCGCGACGCACGCTCTCCGCTTTCAGACGCAACCCGGTGCGGCATGAACGCTTCGCATAGTTTGATCGCCCTGCGTTGCCTGGTCCGGCGCGAGGTCGCACACATGTTCCGCATGTGGGTGCAGACCTTGGTCCCGCCCCTGGCGATGATGGTTCTGTACTTCGCGATCTTCGGCAAGCTGATCGGAAGTCGCATCGGCACCTTCGACGGGTTCAGCTATGTGCAATTCATCGCTCCCGGCCTGGTGATGATGTGCATCATCACCAACAGCTACGCCAACGCTTCCAGCGCGTTCTATTTCATGCGCTTCAACCGCGCGATAGAAGAGCTGCTGGTATCGCCGATGCGCGATTGGACGATCCTGCTGGGCTATGTGACCTGCGCGGTGGTGCGCGGTTTCCTGGTCGGCGGCCTGGTGTTGCTGGTCGCGTTGTCGCTGACCTCGCTGCGCATCGCGCACCCCTCCATCGTCTTCCTGTCGGCTCTGCTGGCCGCCACGATCTTTGCCCTGGTCGGCATCATCGTCGCCATATACGCGAAGAACTTCTACGACACCGGGCACGTGTCGACCTATGTCCTGACGCCGCTCTCCTATCTCGGCGGCGTGTTCTATCCGGTCGGCCTGCTGGACGAATCCTGGCAGAGCATTTCGCGGCTCAATCCGCTCATGCACATGATCAGCGCGTTTCGTTATGGCGTATTGGGCATGGACACGGCGGGCATCGGCACTTCGCTTGTGGTGATGCTGTTGTTCATTATAGGCTTGGCCGCCTTCGCGCTGACGCTGCTCGGCAGAGGCGTCGGCATCAGGTCCTGATGCATCGTGGGGAAGCGTGCGCGGGACGCAGCGGCGATGATCGGCCACCAGGATCAGGTATCTCGCGACATGAAGATCATCGATGCATCGCTCGCACCCGAGCGAGTGGAAGCCGCTCTGGAACAGCAGGTGTATCGGGACGACCGATGCGACGTGCGCGTGCGCGACCTCATCGAGGTGTTCCGACGCGCGGGCAAGCGCGTCTTCATCATCGGAGGCACGCCGAGGGATTGGCTCGCAGGCCGGCCGGCCAAGGACATCGATCTGGCGCTGGACTGCGGACTGGACGAAACGCACCGCCTGCTGTGCAACGCCTATCCCGGTACCGACGCCGCTGCGCTGCGCATGCGCAACGACCGTTTCGGCGTCCTGCGTTGGGGCGACGCCGCTTCGGGCGCGATGGACATCAATATCCTGCGCAGTTGGAAGGACATCCAGAACGGCGACATGTGGAACACACGTTTCGTCGCGCGCGCCGATCTGACCGAGGACGCGCTCATGCGCGACTTCTCGGTCAATGCGTTCTACTACGACTGCGCCGAGCGGGTCCTGCTCGACCCCCTGGGCTGCGGCGTCGGCGATCTGCACGAGAAGTCGCTCAGACTCATCGCCCATCCCCGCGTGCTGGAAGCCAGTTACCGGATGACCTTCCGCATCGCCCAATTCCTCAGCCGCGGCTACTCGGCCACCAGCAACGTGCTCGCCTATCTGGACAGTCACGCCGATCGCGACATCCAGGGCATGGGCACGCGCATCCGGCGATGGACTCCCGAGCATCTGCGTGTGGAGAGCGACCAGCAGGAGGCGTTCAAGCGCGCGCTCTATGCGCACGCCCGCCAGCCGGCCTCGATCGACACGCTAGATTCCTTCTTCGCCTGAGAGGCTCGCATGGATGCACCGATCGCCACGCCGCCGGCGCCTTTCCGCCGCGTCTTTCAGGCCGGGATGCGCGACGGCGGTGGCCGACTGCTCAGCGGCACCGAAGTGCTGCACCTGGTGCCGCATCGCGGGCGGCTGTTTTCTTCGCTGTCCTACACCCACAACCGGTATCTGCCGGGCGATCCGCCGGTCGGCGCGCAGATCGCCGTGCTGGACCGGGCGGACGGCGAGTGGCGGCAGGCCCACGAATACGATCGCGACTATTGGCGGGTGTTGCTGAAATCGGTGGCGTTCACGGAGGACGGGCGCGGCCGCACGCTCGATGCCCCGGTCTCGCTGCTGCTCGCCGGTCCCTCGAACAGCCAGGGTGCGGTGTATGTCGATTGCTTCGACGACGAAGCCGGGACGTGGGCGCGCACGCGCCTGGGCGTCGGCTCCGGCCTGACCAGCACCCGCAGCTTCTTCGTCCATCGCGACACAGTGACCGGGCAGGAGCGCGTCTTTGCCGGGACGTTGCCGCTCGGCATTTTCAGCGGCAGATACGACCCGGACGCACCGGGCAAGATCCGCTGGGACGAACATGCCGAGTTGTCCGGTTATCGGCGCCGTCCGATGGCCTTCACCCAATGCGATGGCCACCTGTACGTCAGCATCCGGCCGCACCTGTATCGACGCATCGACGGACCGGCGCCGCGATGGGAGAAGGTCCACACCATCGCGGACCCACTGATCTTCCCCAGTTGCGGATACCGCGGACTCACCGCCGTTGCCCATCCCTCGGGATCGGGCCAGGTGCTGCTGGCGGCGCTGGAAGGGGACCGTTGCCGGATGGTGCGGATCGACCCGCGCGACGATTTCCGCGAGACCCTGGAACTGGACGTGCTCGACTTCCTGGGCATGCACTGGGGAAAACGCCCGGCGTTCGGCGTGGTGGCCTACGACGACTTCACGCCCGTGGTCGATCCCGGCACCGGACAGGCGCTGTTGCTGGCCGGCGTCGGCGCCAGTTACAGCACGCGGGTCGACATCCATCCGACGGATGAGTGGGTGCGGGACGCCTGGTATCTGATCCGCGATCCGGGAGGGCGGCGGCATACGCTCGGACGGATCGAAACGGCGGACCTGGAACCGCCGGCAGCGCTTTTCGCCGCTCGCAGCTTCGCTGCGTCTCCCTTCGAATCCGGAATGCTGTATGTCGGCGGTTGCGACCCCAACAACCAACCTTGCCGCGAGACCGCGTGGGTGTTTTCGGCTCCGATCGAAACGGTGCTCGCGCCGCGAACGCGGTGATGTCGATGCGCGGATATCCGGCGGGCGATGCCGTCGCTTGTCTACATTTCCGCTGCGTCTTCTGAATATACTCGGCAAATGCCCCCGGAGCATAAGGAAATGCACAATGATGCGTTGTGCATCTGACAGCCGTGTGTCTGCGGCCTGCGGGATTCTTTCAAGGACGAACGCGCATGACCTCGCACCTGTTGGCTTCCTGGACTGCTTCTCCGGACACGACTTCCGCGGAGCCGTATGCCGGGAGCCTCTGGGCCGAAGCCATGCCTTCGCAGCGGCTCAACGACTATCTGGCCTTGCAGGGTTCGACCACCTTCTTTCTGGAGGCCGTCGCCGGATTGCCCGTAGAGGTTGAAGTCCTCGGCCAATGCATCGAGGCGCAAGCCGACGGCAGCGAGGTCCTGCGCCGTCGTTCCCGGCTGTACGTGCGCGACCCGGGCAACATCCTACTGGTCGCCGAATCGTCGATCCAACTGGCCTGCATCGACGCGGAGCAGCGGCAAAAGCTTCTCGACGGCAGCGTGGGCATCGGCAAGCTGTTCGATCCGCACGACCGCGGTCTGCTCGAAAAGACCGACCTGGAAACCCTGCGCGTGCCGGCGCCGCGCAGTCTGCGGACGGAATCGACCTGGGCGATATCGCGACGCTACGCGATGCGGCTCAATGGCGCCCACTGCGTCGAAGTGAGCGAAATCCTCAACAACGAATCCCTGGAGCGCGCGCGATGAACGCAGCGGCCCTCGCTCCGTTCCGCGCGCAGGGCTGGCGCGACGCGCTTGCCGCCAGCGGCAGCGTGGTGCATCTCAATGGCGAAAGCGCGACGCTGAAACAGCTCCTGGACACAGGGCGCGAGCGATGGCAGGCCTACCGCATGCACAGGCGGGTCGCGCTGCTGGGAATCGGCGATCTCGGCATGCTGTCGCTGCAGCTGACGGCCATCGTCGACGGGCATCCGCTGCTGCTCTGCGCGGGCGACGCCACGCCACCGGCCCTGTGCGACGCGCATATCGGCGCTGCGGCCGGGAACGAGGCAGCGGCCTCGCCTCTGGAGATCGCGCCACCGCCCGCCGGGTATGGGCAATGGCCGGACGGGGTGGCGGTGCTGTCCTCGGGTACTGTGGGCACGCCAAAGGTGATCTGGCATGCGTACGACGATCTGCTCGCGACCGGCGCCATGGTCCTGCGCCGGCTCGAACTCGGCGCGCACGACCGGGTGCTGATCACCGTTCCCCTGCACCATATGTACGGCCTCGGCGCGGCATTGATTCCGGCGTTGCTGGCCGGCGCGCAGATCCACTTGCTGGCCAAGGCCAATCTGCTCGGCTTCAACGATGCGCTGCGGGCCGCCCAGCCGACCTGGGTCTTTTCCACGCCGCACTTGTTGCGCATGCTGCTGCAGCGCAAGAACGATGCGGTCGCCAGTTGCCGCGGCCTCGTGCTCGCCGGCGACGGCACGCCGCCCTCGCTGCACGCGCAGGCGCAACGGGTGTTCAACCGCGTCTTCGACCTCTACGGAAGTTCCGAGCTCGGCGTGGTGGCGATCTCCGAGCCCAACGCACCCAAGGCGCTGCGTCCGCTCGAAGGCGTGCGCGCATGCCTCGCGGACGTCGACGCCGCGCAAGGCACTCTCATCGTGAGCCATCCGCATGCCGCGACGCATATCGCCCACCAGGGAACGCTGTCGGCGTTGCCCGCCGAGTGGGACACGCGCGACATCGCGACCTTCGACGACAGCGGCGGTTTCGCGATACGCGGCCGGGCCGATCTCAGCCTGAACCGCGCGGGCAAGCTGCTGATCCTGGCCGATCTCGAGGGCGCCATCATGGGCTGGCCGGATGTCGACCAGGCCGTGGCGATCGTGCTCGAAGACGAGACCACGGCCGGCAAGGCCATCGCCGCCGTGATCAAGCCCTCGACCTCGGCCTTGACCGTCGACGCCCTCAAGCGCCACGCATCGATGACCCTGCCGGCCTTCGCCCGGCCGGACCACTACACGCTCGTGTCGGACCTGCCTTGCCTGGGTAGCGGAAAACCCGACAGGAAGACCATCATCAAGGAGTATCGCCATGGATAAGTCTCAGATCGTCGACACCTTGAAGCGCCTCATCGCCGAGGACCTGGATCTCAACGTGCGCTACGAGCAGATCCAGGACGGGGCTTCTTTCCTGGAAGACGGACTTGCGCTGGATTCCATCAGCATGGCCGAGTTCATCGACCATCTTGAGCGCCGCTTCCCGATCCGCATCCTGGACGAAGATCTGGATTCGGGCACGTTCAAGTCGCTCGACAGCGTGGCGGCGCTGGTGCTGAAGCGCCTGCCCGAGCACGCGGACGAGGCCAGCGCGTAATGAAGAACCTCACGATCGCGCTGGTCGGCGACGCGGGCGCGCCGCCGATCGAAGCGCCGCCGGACTATCGCAACGAAGCGCCGAACCGCGACGGCTTCGTGGTGGCGTGGCCGCCCCAGCGTTACTGGAAGTCGGCCGGCGACGCCGATCTGCTGTCCGAAAAGCCGCTGCATCTGTACTTCCATATTCCGTTCTGCCTGCAGCGCTGCCGCTACTGCTTCTTCAAGATCGAGATCCTGTCCGAATCTTCGCACGCGGTCCGCGAGCGCTACGTCGACGCCTTGTGCCGCGAGATCGAGCTGGTCGCCGACGCGCACAGGCTGCGCGGACGGCGCGTGAAGTCGATCTATTTCGGCGGCGGTACGCCCAGCGTGATCCAGCCCGAGCAGTTGCGGCGGATCAAGCGCAAGATCGAGGAATGCTTCGTGCTGGACGCGCCGGAGTTCGTTTTCGAGATCGAGCCGATCACGTTGAACAACCGCATGATCGACGGTCTGGCGGATCTCGGCGTCAACCGGATCAGCTTCGGCATCCAGTCCTTCGACGACCGCGTCGTCGCCTTGACCGGCCGCCACGATACCGACGAAAAGAATTCGCGCGCGATCGAGCGTGCGCTGAGCACCGGCGCAGTGGTCAACGTGGATCTGCTGTCCGGGCTCGAAGGCGAGACGATGCAGAGCTGGCAGCACTCGATCAATCGTGCCGTCTCGCTCGGGGTGCATGCCGTAACCGTGTACAAGATGGAGCTGTACTCCAACGCGCATTACATGAACGACGTCCGGCAAGGCACGCTCTCGCTGCCCGGGCCGGATCAGGAGATGGCGTTCGCGCGCTGGGGGCTTTCGCGCCTGCGCGAGGCCGGCTACCTGCCGTCCACGTACTTCACCTTCACCCGTGAAGGGAAGTATCCGCAGCATCACATCATCAGCCGTTGGCGCGGCGAAGACATGTATGGCTTCGGCGCGTCGGCGTTCGGAACCGTCGGCGGCCGCAGCAGGCAGAACATCACCGAGATCGACGCGTATCTGGAACGCGTCGAGAGCGGACTGATCCCGACCCAGCGGGTGCTGGAGATCAGCAGCGCCGACCATATGCTGCGCGACCTGGTGATGGGGCTGAAGACGACCTCGATCGATCTCGCCGACTACCAGAACAGGCACGGCGTGCACCTGGACATGATGCTCGCCGAGGATCTCGCGCACCTCCAGCGCCAAGGCCTGGTCACCCTCAAGGACCAGCGACTGCGCCTCACCGACGAGGGCGTCATCTACGGCGACTATTGCGGCCGTTATCTCGGCGCGGCGTTGAGGCGTCGGCTCACCGGCAACGCGAGGCCGCTCAAGGCCTGACCACGATGCTGATAACGCCGGATTTCGTTTTCATCCACATGCCCAAGACGGGCGGAACCTTCATCACCCAGATGCTGCGGCGCGTGTATGGCGCACAGGCCGTGGAAACCGGTCGGAAACACGCCACCTGCGACGAGATCCCGGACGCCGACCGAGGCAAGCCCATCCTCTCGGTCATGCGCTCGCCCTTCGACCGCTACGTGTCCCAGTACCACTACGGCTGGTGGAAGACGCATCCGCAGGAATACTGCGATCCGGCGCTGATCCAGCGGGACTTTGCCGAGTATCCCCGGGTCGGTTTCGACGCATTCGTCGCGATCGCCAATCGCTTCTTCGTCAACGTGCATCGTGGCGTAGCCAGCGGATACGACACTCCGAAGCTGCCGGCGGAGCGTGCGCTCGGATGGCATACGGAGCAGTTCATCCGCTTCTTCTGCAAGGATCCCAAGAGCGCATTCGCCGGCATCGGCGAGCAAGACCTCGATCGGGGACACCTGCAGGCGTTCGAGTATCCGGTCGAGTTCCTGCGGACCGAGACGCTCAACGACGACCTCGCCGACTATCTCGAGCGCCATGGCGCGGATGCGTCGCTGTCGAAAACCGTCCGCGAGCACGGCCGGGTCATGCCGGACGAGGCCCACGAAGCGCGGGCGCGCCCGCACGCGCGCGACTACTTCGACGACAACCTGCGCGATTTCGTCGTGCGCAGGGAAGCCTTCCTGTTCAACCGCTTTCCGGAATACCGGATGGATGCAGCATGACCGAAACGACAGCCGGCGATCGCGTCGCCCTCATCAGCGGCGGCAATCGGGGCATCGGCCTCGCCGCATGCGAAGGCCTCGCCCAGCGCGGCGTGCATGTGTACATGGGCTGCCGGAATCTGGCCGACGGCGCGTTGGCGGTCGAGCGTCGCCAGCTGACCAACGTGACGCCGATCCAACTGGACGTCTGTTCGGAAGCGTCGATGGCGGCGGCGATCGACGTCGTCGCCCAAGCCCACGGGCATATCGACCTGCTCGTCAACAACGCCGGTGTCTCCGTCGGCGTGCGCGACAAGCCCAGCACGGAAGCCCAGGCGCAGGCGCGGGCGACGTTCGACGTCAATTTCTTCGGCCCGTGGCGCCTGATCCAGCTTGTGCTGCCCTTGATGCGCGAGCGTGCGCAGGCGCAGATCATCAATGTGTCCAGCGGCCATGGCAGCTCCACCAAGATCGAAGGCAACAACCTGGCGTACCGAAGCTCGAAGTCGGCATTGAACGTGCTGACCCAGGCACTGGCGATCGAGCTTGCCGACAGCGGCATCCGCGTCAACTGCATGACCCCGGGGTGGGTCAGGACCAAGCTCGGCGGCATCGCCGCGCCGCGTTCGCCGGAGGAGGGGGCCGAGACCATCCTGTGGCTGGCCGATGGCGGCGGCGAGACCGGAAAGTTCTACAAGGACAAGGCGATTTTTCCGTGGTGAAGGCGCCGAATCTCTTCGTCATCGGCGCGCCGCGATGCGGCACCACGTCGCTGTTCGCCGCGCTGAAGCAGCATCCCGATGTCTACGCGTCCGTGCTGAAGGAACCGCATTTCTACGCCGCGGATCTGCCCGCTCAACCGCATACCGTTTCCGATCCTGCGGATTACCAGCGGCTGTTCGCCGTTGCCGGCGATCAGCGCTATCGCGCCGAGGCCTCGGTCTGGTACTTCTACAGCCACGAGGCGCCGGCGTTGATCGCGAAGGCGCATCCCGATGCGCGCATCGTGCTGCTGTTGCGAAATCCGGCGGACATGCTGATCAGCCTGTACGAACTGTATCTGCGCACGGGCAACGAAGGCGACGCGGACCCCGAGGCGGCGATCTTCCGCACGGGCGAGGCGCGTTTCGCGACCACGTATTTCCCGTTCGGACTGCACTACCTCAACCTGCTGGACGTGACCGGTCCGCTGTCGCGCTGGCGCCAGTTCTTCCCGGAAGAGCGGTTGCGGTTGATGACGTTCGAGGAGATGTACGCGGCACCGGGCGCCGGTTTCCGCGACCTCTGCGGCTGGCTGGGGATCGACCGGGACGCTGCGGTGAGCTTCGACTCCCGGCAAGCGCGCGAGGCGGTGCGGACGATGGCGATGAAGCAACTGCGCGACCTGCCGGAGCATCTTCGCCGCAAAATGAATCCCGACGCTTCCCGGTTGCACGCCGGCAAGGGGGGAGTCGCGATCCCCGACGCGCTGCGCCTGCGCCTGCGCCAGCGCGCGCGGGAGCTCAACGCCGGTTTTCCGGCGGCGGCGGGCAGGCCATGGCCTGACGCCTGGGGACATGCCTGACGGTTTCGGCCCGAAGCGCGTCAGTCGCCCGCGAAATCGCAGGTTGGCAGGGATTCGGGCCTGCCGCGGTTGCGCGCGGCAGGGTTCGCCGGCCGCGCTGGGCGCCGGTGCACACCGCATCGGGTGTGCGCGCCTTCGGCCCTTGGCGTCGCGAGCAGCGCGCGAGCAGCGGATATCGACTGCAGGACGCGACACCGCGAGCGCCGCGGATTGATGCGATGGGTTTCTGGCTTGGCGAGCGGCGAACGTTTGCCTTCCTGCGGCGGGACTGAAGTCCCTCCCGCACTGCACCCGGTCCGCTGCTGCGCGCCCTTGTAGGAGCGGCTTCCGCCGCGCCGCGCGACGAACGAGCCGGCGAACTGGCCCGCTTCACAAGCGCGCTGTCGCGGCCGAAGCCTCTCAATCAGTGCGTGGTGGCCGGCATCGACCCAATCCGCGAAGCCGCCGGCCAGCGGCGTGCGCTCTGCACACCGGCGCGCCGGCTGACGCGGCCGCGTCGCCGCAGTGCCGTGAGGGATGGCTACAATCGCGACTTCTTACGCTTTCCCGGGTCCATGCCATGTCGCTGCGCGTCGTTATGCTCACCTGCCTGTTGACTGCCGCGCTTCCGGCGCTGGCGCAACCGGCGACGATCAGCGGCAGCGTCTACCAGGAGCGCGACGGCCACGCGGGCCGCGGCAACGGCGAGCGCGGTATCGCCGGCGTGCAGGTGTCCGACGGCGTGCACATCGTGCACACCGATGCGCAGGGCCGCTACAGCCTCGCGGTGGAGCCGGGGCGCACGGTGTTCGTGATCAAGCCCGATGGCTACGCCTTCGAAAGCGCCGGCAACGGCTTGCCGGACTACTGGCGGCACTATGCACCGGCGGGATCGCCCAAGCTCAAGTATCCGGGCATCGCGCCGACCAGCGGCGCCACCAGCGGCTGGGATTTCGCGCTGCGCGCGCAAGCGCCGGCGGCCAGCACCGAGGTGCTGGTGTTCACCGATACCCAGGCCGCCTCGGCGACCGATGTCGGCTACTACGCGCGCGACATCGTCGCGCCGCTGGTGGGCAAGGCCCACGCGCGCCTGGGCACCACCCTGGGCGACGTGGTCAGCGACAACCTGGCGCTGTATCCGGCGCTGAACGCAGAAACCGCCAAGCTCGGCGTGCCGTGGTTCCATGTGCCCGGCAACCACGATCTGAATTTCGATGCGGCCGATGATGCCGGCTCGCTGTCCAGCTGGCGCGCGATCTATGGCCCGGACACCTACGCGGTGGAGGAGGGCGGCGCCAGCTTCGTGTTCCTCGACGACGTGGTCTATCGGCCGAAGCAGCAGCCCGACTACATTGGCGGCCTGCGCGAGGACCAGTTCGCATTCCTGCAGGCCTACCTGGCGACGCTGCCCAAAGACCGGCTGCTGGTGCTGGGCATGCACATCCCGCTGTTCGACGCCGCGCCGGGCAGGGAGACCTTCCGCCATGCCGACCGCGCGCGCCTGTTCGGCTTGCTGCAGGCGTTTCCGCACGTGCTGGTGCTCAGTGGCCATACCCACACCCAGCGCCACTATTACCACGGCGCCGACGACGGCTGGCACGGCGCGCAGCCCTTGCACGAATACAATGTCGGCGCGGCCTGCGGCGCGTACTGGTCCGGCGTCAAGGATGCCGACGGCATCCCCGCGACGACGATGGCCGACGGCACCCCGAACGGTTATGCGGTCCTGGATGTGAAGCGGGGCGGCGACTATGCGCTGGCCTATCACGCCGCGCGCGCGGCCGGCGACCCACAGCTGCAGTTGCACGCGCCCAGGTTGCTGCGCCGCAAGGCCTATCCGGACTTCGGGGTGTACGCGAACGTGTTCATGGGCGAGGACGACAGCCGCGTGGAATATCGCATCGACGAGGGCGCATGGAAGCCGATGGTCCGCGTGCAGCGGCCGGATCCGGACCTGCTCGCCGAGAACGCGCGCGACGATGCCGCCGAGGCGCTGCGCGGCTACGATCGCTCGCCGGAAGCCGTCCCGTCGCAGCATCTGTGGCGCGGCACCTTGCCGACCGACCTGGCCGCCGGCGCGCACCGCATCGAGGTGCGCGCCTTCGACCGCTGGCGCGGCGAGCAGCGCGCGAGCACCGACTACCGCCTGCAGGACGCGACGCCCTGAATGCGCGCCGCGGGTCGGCTCGTGGATCGACGGGTTCTAGCCGATGTCAAGAAGCGGCGTGCGACGAACGGTCCAGCTTCCTGCGTCGGGACTGAAGTCCCTCCCACACTGCGTCAGCGCCGCGCGGGTGCGCGCCGACGGCAGCCCAGCCCGCTGCTGCGCGCCTTTGTAGGAGCGGCTTCAGCCGCGACGAACGAGCCGGCAAACCGGTCGGCCCGCGAGCGAACTGTCGGGGCTGAAGCCCCTCCTACAGTGCACCCAGCTGGCTTTCTGCGTCTTCTGCAGGAGAGGTTCCAATCAAGGCGAGTACGGCAACGAGACGGATGACCTCGTCCGTTGTTGAGATTGAAGTCCTTCCCACACTGCGTCCAGCCCGCTGCTGCGCGCTTTTGTAGGAGCGGCTTCAGCCGCGACGAACGAGCCGGCAAACTGGTCGGCCCCGCCAGCGAACTGTCGGGGCTGAAGCCCCTCCTACAGTGCACCCGGTTGGCTTGCCGCGAGTCCTTGTGGGAGCGACTTCAGTCGCGACGAGCGCGAGTGGCAACCCCTTCGGAGCTCGCGGATTTTTCGGCACCGCAGACCAAAAGACCAGTAAGTGGAGTTTCCGAATCCCGAAAACAAAAACGCCTCCGCGCGGGAGGCTGTCGAAAGCGGGTGATCCTGGCTGGCGAGCGAAGGCGAGCGGGCGGAAGGATCGGGAGCAGCTGGCTGGCGTGAGGCTGGCGGGCTTGCTGCGGGGCCAAGTCTAGCGAGTGCCACGATTCGACGATCAAACGCGACTCACTCGCATTTGTTCGCAAGGCGGCGTGCGAGAGGCATGCACTCGATGCCGCGCTGCGTACTTTGTCGGATCTTCTTGCGAGGCTGTCGTCGCGCGATACCCATGGTCGGTACGATCGCGGAGGGTTATGCCCATCGCCACATTGAAGCTCATCTTCTCGCGGCGACCGAAGGAAGTGCCCGTGGGAAGAGATGGGTGGTGTGAGGGCGAGGGCGAAGCCACCTCGCCATCCCTTCGAATGCTGTCGCGCGCGCACTGAGCCCGCCGTTTCGGCCTGGTGATCCGAATCCTTGTCCGGCTGCGCTATTGCCCGGCTTTGACGTCGGCCGCTGTGTCCGGCGCTGCTGTCGTCTGCGTCTCCGGTTTCGGTTCCGGTTCCGGATAGGGATAAGTCGGCGCCGCAACCGGCGGCAGCTGCGCACGCCAGCGCTGCAGCAGCGGCGCGATGCGCGCGCCGACATACAGCTGCGGATACGACGGCGCTTCGCCTTCGGCCTGTTCGCGCGCGGTGATCTCGGCCGTGGCCAGGCGATAGCTCTCGACGAAATCGGTGGTGCGCGCCAGCGCGTCGATCAGCCAGGCGCGGCCGAAATAGGTCGCGCTGGCGGTGTTGCCGCAACCGAACGAGGGCCGGTCGCGGCGCGCGGCGGTGATGATCAGCGTGTCCGGACTCTTCAGCGCCGGCACGAAACCGCCCGAGTAGCACGCCGACAGCACGATCACCCGGTTGCGGATGCCGGCATCGTCGAGCAGTCCGCGCAATTCCTTGGGCGTAATGGTGTCGTAGTCGGCGTCCTCGCCGGGGCCGAACTGCACATACAGTTCGTGCTGCTCGGTGCCGTGGCTGGTCAGGAACAGCAGCAGCGCGTCCTCGCGCCGGTCCATCAGCTTGCCGATCCGCTGCAGCGTGTCGGCCAGGTTGTCGTAGGAGGCCTGCGGCGCGTAGGCGTGGGCGCCGAGATTGTCGGCGTGGTTGATCAGGGTGACGATGCGTCCCGCCGCGTCGAAGCGCTGCGCGAACAGCTGGCGCAGGTACTGGGTCTCGTTGCGGAACACGTCCTCGCTGGCGTCGCCGGCGAAGCCGACCACGTACAGGTCGGTCGTGCCCGGGCGCTGCGGCTGTAGCGCGTTCAGCGCCTTGCGCAGTTGCGCCTGGTCGATCGGATCGACCGGCGCCGCTGCATCGGCCTGCGCCTGCGCTGCACCGGCATCCGGATGGCAGGCGGGCAACAGCAGCGCCAGCAGCAGGGCCAGGGCCAGGCGGCGGTGCGGCACGCGGAGGTTGCGCAGGAACCAAGGCATGGGGGGCGGCAGAGAAGATGCGGCGTTAGCGCGCAGCGGGTGCCGCGAAGCTCAGAGCGCCAGCTCGGCGAAGCTCTGCACGCGCCGGTGACCGTTGCAGGCATCGCCCAGGCGCGGTTCGGGATAGTCCTCGCGGCGATCGACCAGCACCGTGTCCAGCCCGGCGGCGCGCGCGGCATCGAGTTCGGCGACGACGTCGGACAGGAACACGATCTGCGCGGCCGGCACGCCGGTCGCCTCGGCGATGCGCGCGTAACTGGCCGCTTCGCGCTTGGCGCCGACCTCGGTGTCGAACCAGCCGGAGAACAGCCCGGTCAGGTCGCCGGCGTCGCTATGGCCGAAGAACAGTTTCTGCGCCGGCACCGAGCCGGACGAGTACACGTACAGCGGGTGGCCGTCGGCGTGCCAGCGGCGCAGCGCCGGCGCGGCGTCGGGATAGATGTGCGCGGCGAAGTCGGCGTCGCGGTAGCCGGCCTCCCAGATCATGCCCTGCAGCGCCTTCAGCGCGGTGTGCTTGCGGTCCTGGTCGATCCAGCCCTGCAGCGTCTCCACGATCACCGCGTCGCTGCAGATGCCGCCGCATTCGCTCGCCACCGCGTCCAGCCACTGCCGCACCTGCGGCTGCTGGCCGTGCGCGCGGACGAAGTCGGGCAGGGCGCGGCGCGCGTAGGGGAACAGCACATCCTTGACGAAGGAGATGCTGCTGGTGGTGCCTTCGATGTCGGTCAGGATCACGCGCGGGCTGGCCATCGCTCAGCTCGCCTCGCCGCGCAGCGCCGCTTCGTAGCGCGGGAAGCGCTGGGCGATGTCGGTGCCGGTGAAATGGCCGACCCAGCCGTCCGGCTCAGTGAAGAAGCGGATCGCGATGAAACGCGGCTCCGGCCCCATGTCGAACCAGTGGTGGGTGCCGTCCGGCACCGCGATCAGGTCGTTCTGCACGCATTCGATCTCATAGACCTTGCCGTCCACGTGCAGGGTGAACAGGCCCGAGCCGGCGACGAAGAACCGTACCTCGTCTTCCTTGTGGAAATGCTCCTCGAGGAATTTCTTGCGCATCTCCTCGCGCTGCGGATGATCCGGAGCGATGCTGACCACGTCCACGGTCTTGAAGCCGTGCGCGGTCACTAGCCGGTCGATGTCGCTCTTGTAGGCGGCCATCACCGCTTCCGGGGTGGCGCCGGCCTCGATCGGCTGGTCGGCCTGCCAGCGCTCGAAGGTGACGCCGATCTTGCGCAGTTCGGCGGCGATCGCGTCGCCATCGCGGCTGTCGAACAGCGGCGCGTCGGGAGTGGTTTCGGCGAAGATGCGGAGTCGGCTCATGGCGGCGGGCGAGGGCGTTGGGGGAGGAAAAGGGTAGCAGCTGGTGGGGAAGCCGCCGTTGCGGCGCTGGAACGCTGTCGCGCGGGCGCCGTGCGCCGGGCTCAGCCGGTTGCGCGCAGCTTGCGCAGTTCCAGCTCGCAATGCAGCAGGAACTCGATCGCTTCCAGGTGGCGGCGCGCCTCGGCCATGTCGCGGCCCCAGGCGTACAGGCCGTGGCCGTCGATCAGGTAGCCCCACAGCGGGGCGCGGTCCAGCAGCGCGTCCACCTGCGCGGCCAGCACGGTCATGTCCTGGGTGTTGGCGAATACCGGCAGCTCCACGGCGGTCTCGTGGGTCTGGTTGCCATGCAGCGCCTTCAGCAACTCGTAGCCTTCCAGGCGGACGTGGCCGGCATCGGCATACAGCCGCGAGGCGATGGTCTGCACCGGCGAGTGCGTGTGCAGCACGCAGCCGACCTCCGGGAAGCGGCGGTACAGCTGGGTGTGCAGCAGGGTCTCGGCCGAGGGCCGGTGATCGCTGCCGACGGCCTTGCCGTCGAAGTCCACCACCATGATGTCGGCCTCGGCCAGCCGGCCCTTGTCGCGGCCGGACACGGTGATCGCGGCATGCGCGGCGTCGAGCCGGTGCGAGAAGTTGCTGCTGGTGGCCGGAGTCCAGCCGGCCGCCGACAGTTCGCGGATGTTGCCGATCAGCAGCTGGGCCAGCGTGCGCAGGCGTTCGGTATCGTAAGGCTGTGCGTTCATGCCCCTATTCTAGCGAGCCTGTGTGGCACGCAGACGGCTGTGGCGGAAGCCGTAGCCGAAATAGATCAGCAGGCCGAGCACGGTCCAGCCGGCCATCAGCAGCCAGTTGTGCGCGGTCATCGCCGACAGCAGCGCCAGGCAGCTGAGCACGCCGGCGATGCAGATCGGCCAGGCGAACGGGATGCGGAACGGACGCGGCAGGTCCGGCTGGGTGCGGCGCAGGATCAGCACCCCGGCGCAGACCGCGGCGAAGGCGATCAGCGTGCCCATCGAGGTCAGCTCGCCGAGCACGTCCAGCGGGAACAGCGCCGCCAGCAGCGCGATGCCGATACCGGTGATTACGGTATTGACGTGCGGGGTGCGGTACTTGGGATGGATCTTGGTGAACAGCGGCGGCAGCAGCCCGTCGCGGGCGATGATCATGAAGATCCGCGGCTGGCCGATGATCATCACCAGCACCACCGAGGACAGGCCGATCAGCGCGCCGACCTCGACCACCACCCGCAGCCAGGCCAGCTGCGGATGCGCGCCCACCGCGGTCACCACCGGCTCGTCGGTGCCCAGTTGGGTGTACGGCACCAGCCCGGTCATCACCGCCGCCATGGCGATGTACAGCACGGTGCAGACCACCAGCGACAGGATCATGCCGATCGGCAGGTCGCGCTGCGGCCGGTGCGATTCCTGCGCCGCCACCGACACCGCCTCGAAGCCGATGTAGGCGAAGAACACCATCGCCGCGCCGCGCAGCACGCCGTCCATGCCGTACTTGCCGGGGCCTTCGTTGGCCGGGATGAACGGGTGCCAGTTGGCCGTGTCCACGTACTTCCAGCCGGCCGCGATCACCAGCAGGATCAGCCCGGTCTTCAGCACCACCATCGCCATGTTCATCGCCGAGGACTTGCGGATGCCGACGTAGCACAGCCAGGTCAGCAGCAGCACGATGCCGGCGGCGGGCAGGTTGGCGATCGCGCCGGTGCGCTGCAGCTTGCCGTCCAGCGGCGCGTTGACCAGCGCCGCGGGCAGGTGGATGCCGAAATGGTCGAGCAGGCTGAGGAAATAGCCGGTCCAGCTCACCGCCACCGCCGAGGCCGACACGCCGTATTCCAGCACCAGCATCCAGCCGATGAACCAGGCTGCCAGTTCGCCGAAGGTGGCGTAGGTGTAGGTGTAGGCGCTGCCGGACACCGGCACCATCGCCGCGAACTCGGCGTAGGCCAGCGCGCAGAACGCGCAGCACAGCGCGGCCAGCACGAACGACAGCATGATCGCCGGGCCGGCGTGGTTGGCCGCGGCCTGGCCGGTGATGACGAAGATGCCGCCGCCGATCACCGCGCCGATGCCCAGCGCGGTCAGGCCCCAGGGACCGAGCGCACGCTGCAGGCCCAGGCCGCCGGCGTCCTCGTGGGCGGCGTGGGGGTGTTTGGTGGCCCAGAGTTGTTTGAACATGGAGCGGTTCCAGCCTGGCGCTGCGCGCGATGGACGAAGGGACGAACGCACAGACCGGCGCGGGCGCCGGTCTGTGGGGACAGATCAGGCCTTGTTGGTGGCCAGGCGGCTGTGGCGGATGCCGTAGCCGAAATAGATGAACAGGCCGATCACGGTCCAGCCGACGAACACCTTCCAGTGTTCCTGGAACGCCTGCAGGAACAGGAACAGGCAGGCCAGCGCGCCGAGCGGGCAGATCACCATCGCCAGCGGCACCCGGAACGGGCGCGGCAGGTCCGGCTTGGTGAAGCGCAGCACCATCACCCCGACGCAGACCGTGGCGAAGGCGAGCAGGGTGCCCATCGACACCAGTTCGCCGAGCACGTCCAGCGGGATCAGCCCGGCCAGCAGCGCGGCGACCACGCCGACGAAGAGGGTGCCGACGTAGGGCGTGTGGAACTTGCGGTGGACCTTGCCGAACAGTTTCGGCAGCAGGCCGTCGCGGGACATGGTGTAGAAGATGCGCGGCTGCGCCATCAGCATCACCAGCACCACCGAGGACAGGCCGGCGATCGCGCCGATCTCCACCGCGGTCTTCAGCCAGGCCAGGCTCGGATAGTGCTCCAGTGCGGTGGCCACCGGCTTGGCGGTGCCGAGCTGGGTGTAGGGCAGCAGGCCGGTCAGCACCGCGCAGACGATGATGTAGATGACCGTGCACACCGCCAGCGACACCAGGATGCCGATCGGCATGTTGCGCTGCGGGTCCTTGGTTTCGCCGGCCGAGGTGGAGACCGCGTCGAAGCCGATGTAGGAGAAGAACACGATCGAGGCGGCGCGGAAGATGCCGCTCCAGCCGAACTCGCCCGGCCCGGTGTTCTCGGGGATGAACGGGTGCCAGTTGGCCGGATCGACGTGGGAAATGCCGAAGCCGACGAACAGGCAGATCACCGCGACCTTGATCGCCACCACGATGGCGTTGGCGAACGCCGACTGGGTGACGCCGACGTAGCACAGCGCGCTGACCGCGACCACGATCAGCACCGCCGGCAGATTGACGATGCTGCCGGAGGCGACGAAGGTATGGCCGGTCCAGGCCAGCGGTGCGCCGGCCAGTTCGGCCGGGAACGGCAGCCCGAGCGTGCCGGTCAGGAAACTGATCAGGTAGGCCGACCAGCCGACCGCGACGCTGGAGCCGGCGAACAGGTATTCCAGCACCAGACACCAGCCGATGAACCAGGCCACGCCTTCGCCCAGGGTGGTGTAGGAGTAGGAATAGGCGCTGCCGGAGACCGGCATCATCGCCGCGAACTCGGCGTAGCACAGGCCGGCGAAGGCGCAGGCGATGCCGGCGAACACGAACGACAGCATCACCGCCGGTCCGGCGTGATTGGCCGCGGCCTGGCCGGTCAGCACGAAGATGCCCGCGCCGATCACCGCACCGATGCCGAGCATGATCAGGTGCTTGGCGGTGAGGGTCCGTTTCAGCGTGGCTTCGCCTTCCAGGCTGCCTTCGAACGGTTCGCCGGCATCGACGTGGCCGGCGGGCTCGATCGGCTTGACCCTCAACAGAGACTTCAGCATGCGGTGCATTCCCCGGTGGCGATCGGGACAGTAGTGCCCCGGTAACGATGGTGCGCTAGGCCCAAGCAGGCCACGCAAGCGTCGTACCATGCCAAAGCCGGACGGCCGCCACAAGCCGCGCCGCACCGTCGGCGGCGATAATGGCCGCCCCCGATCGCGAGAACCGCCCATGCCGGACCTTTCCCTGCGCCGCCAGTTGCAGGCCTATGCCGCCCGTTGGCCGCAGGAGGCCGAGGTTGCCGCGCAATTCCTGGCGTTGCTGGACGATGTGCAGGACCCGTTCGTGCGCGATCGCCTGGACGGCCATTTCACCGGGTCGGCCTGGCTGGTCAGCGCCGATGGTGCGCGCACCCTGCTGACCCACCACCGCAAGCTGCAGCGCTGGCTGCAGCTGGGCGGACATGCCGACGGCGACCGCGACCTGGCGCTGGTGGCGCTGAAGGAAGCCGAGGAGGAATCCGGGCTGCCGGGCCTGGCGCTGGAGGACGGCGCGCTGTTCGACCTGGACCGGCACTGGATCCCCGCGCGCCAGGACGTGCCGGGGCACTGGCACTTCGACGCGCGCTACGTGGTGCGCGCCGGTGCCGACGAGGCGTTCGCGGTCAGCGCCGAATCGCTGGCCCTGGCCTGGCGCCCGATCGCCGAACTGCTGGCCGAGCCGGACCTGGATCCGTCGTTGCGGCGCATGGCCGGCAAGTGGCTGGCGCACAGCGGCGGCTGACACGCCGGTGACGGGCGCTGCCGGACTGGCTGGCGGGTCCAGGCACTGAGCGGCCGCCGCTGGCTGGGCGGGCATGGCGGGATTGGGTACCCTTGGGCGCCCGTTGCCTGTCCATGCCCATGTCCCGCGCCGCTGCTTCGTTCACCTACCGCCTGGCGTTCCGCCCGGTCGACGACCGGATGGAGTCGGCCGAACTGGCGCGCACCGTGCAGCGTGCGCTGCTGGCGTTGAGCGGGCCGCCGCATGGCGTGGCGATCGTCAGCCTGCAGCGCCCGCCGCGCGAGGACGGCGGCGGCCTGTACATGGAGGCGGTCACCACCGGCCCGGAGCGGTGGTACCTGAAGGCCGACGACTATCTGTTGAGCGAGGGGTTGCGCGGCGAGTTGCAGCCCTGAGGGGCTGGGATTCGGGATTCGGGATTTGGGATTCGTAAGAGCGTGCGTCGCGTGATCCGCGTTCGCGCGCTTGTTTTGGCCTTCCGCATTTGTGTCGGAGCCACCGCCAAGCCAGATCGCAGTCGGAAAAAGGATGCGCCAGTGCCGCCGCTCTTCCCAATCCCGACTCCCCAATCCCCAATCCCCGTCAGTAAAGAATCCGCGTCCGCAAAGTGCCGGCGATCTGCCCCAGTTCGTCCTTCAGCACGCCCGCCAGTTCCTCGCTGGCGGCGACGTCGATCACCACGTAGCCGACCTTGGGGTCGGTGCGCAGGAACTGGCCGTCGATGTTGACGTTGTGGCGCGAGAACAGTTCGTTGATCTGCGACAGCACGCCCGGCACGTTGCGGTGGATGTGCAGCAGGCGCAGGCTCTCGGCGTGCTCGGGCAGGGTGACCTCGGGGAAGTTCACCGCCGACAGGGTGCTGCCGTTGTCGCTGTAGCGCACCAGCTTGGCCGCCACTTCCACGCCGATGTTGTCCTGCGCTTCCAGCGTGCTGCCGCCCACGTGCGGGGTCAGGATCACGTTGTCGTGCGCGGCCAGCGGCGATTCGAACACGTCGCCGTTGCCCTTCGGCTCGACCGGGAACACGTCCACCGCCGCGCCGCCGATGTGGCCGGAGGTCAATGCCGCGTCCAGCGCGGCGATGTCGATGACGGTGCCGCGCGAGGCGTTGATCAGGTGCGCGCCGGGCTTCATCTGCGCGATCTGCGCCGCGCCGATCATGTCCTTGGTCGACGGCGTCTCCGGCACGTGCAGGGTCACCACGTCCGAGCGCGCCAGCAGGTCGTCCAGGTCGGTCGCCGCGCGCGCGTTGCCCAGCGACAGCTTGGCCTCGATGTCGTGGAAGATCACCTGCATGCCCAGCGATTCGGCGAGCACGCCGACCTGGGTGCCGATATGCCCGTAGCCGACGATGCCCAGCACCTTGCCGCGGGTCTCGTGGCTGCCGGCAGCCGACTTAGACCAGCCGCCGCGATGGCATTCGGCGTTCTTCTGCGGAATGCCGCGCAACAGCAGGATCGCCTCGGCGATGACCAGCTCGGCGACGCTGCGGGTATTGGAGTAGGGCGCGTTGAACACCGGGATGCCGGCCAGCTCGGCCGCGTCCAGGTCCACCTGGTTGGTGCCGATGCAGAAGCAGCCGACCGCGATCAGGCGCTTGGCCTGCGCCAGCACTTCGGCGCTGAGCTGGGTGCGCGAGCGGATGCCGACGATGTGCGCGTCGGCGATGCGCGCCTTCAGTTCCTCTTCCGGCAGCGACTTGGCGTGCAGTTCGATCTGCGAGTAGCCGGCGGCGCGGAACACGTCGATGGCGGTCTGGCTGATGCCTTCGAGCAGCAGGACGCGGATGTCCTGCTTCGGAAACGAGGTTTTCTTGGGCGACATTGCGGCGGCGAGGCGAGGCGGAAAGGTCGGTCACTATGCCAGATGCGTTTGCGTTTTGGTGCGTCGCAATAGGACGCCGGGGGCGCGCAGACGCAACGCTGGCAAAGGTTTCAGTTGCATCTGTTCGGGACTGGGGACTGGGGACTCGGAAGAGCAGGAGCATCAGCATGAAGCGAGAGGGCAAGGTCAGACCCAGGCTCCCTGCGAGTCCCGAGTCCCGCCCAACTGGACGCCGCTAGCCAACGCTGGCAGGCTTGAACGCTTGCCTTCGCCCGATCCCGACCCATGACCGACCCGCGCCTGGACGCCCTTACGCACTCCGTTCCCGGACTGCGCCTGAAGACCGACCCCGCCGACCTGGAGCACTACGGTCGCGACTGGACCCGGCGCTGGACGCCGGCGCCGCTGGCGATCGCGCTGCCGGCGACGGTGGAGGAAGTGCAGGCGACGCTGCGCTGGGCCAACGAGCACGCGGTGGCGGTGGTGCCTTCCGGCGGCCGCACCGGCCTGTCCGGCGGCGCGGTGGCCGCGCACGGCGAACTGGTGCTGAGCCTGGAGCGGATGAACAAGGCGCTGGCGTTCGATGCGGTCGATCGCACCCTCACCGTGCAGGCCGGCATGCCGCTGGAGGCGGTGCACAACGCGGCGCGCGAGCACGGGCTGGTGTATCCGGTGGATTTCGCCGCGCGCGGCTCGTGTTCGATCGGCGGCAACATCGCCACCAATGCCGGCGGCATCCGCGTGATCCGCTACGGCAATACCCGCGAGTGGATCGCCGGACTCAAGGTGGTGACCGGCAGCGGCGAGCTGCTCGAACTCAACCGCGGGCTGATCAAGAACTCCAGCGGCTACGATTTCCGCCAGCTGCTGATCGGTTCGGAAGGCACCCTCGGCATCGTCGTGGAGGCCACGCTGCGGCTGACCGATCCGCCGCCGCCGAGCAACGTGATGCTGCTGGCGCTGCCTTCGTTCGAGGTGCTGATGCAGGTATTCGCCGCGTTCCGCGGCCGCCTGCAACTGGAAGCGTTCGAATTCTTCACCGACCGCGCGTTGCAGCATGTGCTGGCGCATGGCGCGCAGGCGCCGTTCGACACGGTCTATCCGTATTACGTGGTCACCGAGTACGCCAGCGGCGACGAGGCGCAGGAGGCCGCGGCGCTGGCCGCGTTCGAAACCTGCATGGAGCAGGGCTGGGTGCTGGACGGGGTGATCAGCCAGAGCGATGCGCAGGCGGCGCAGCTGTGGCGCCTGCGCGAAGGCATCACCGAGGCGGTGGCGCGCTACAAGCCGTACAAGAACGACGTGTCGGTGCGGATCTCGGCGATGCCGGCGTTCCTGGCGCAGACCCAGGCACTGCTCGGCGCAGCGTATCCGCAGTTCGACGTGGTCTGGTTCGGCCATATCGGCGACGGCAACCTGCACATCAACGTGCTCAAGCCCGACGCCACCGCCGACGCCGACTTCATCGCCGCCTGCGAGCAGGTCACCAAGCTGCTGGCGCAGGTGCTGGCCGAGCATGGCGGCAGCATCTCCGCCGAACACGGCATCGGCCTGGTCAAGAAGCCGTACCTGGAAAGTACCCGCAGCGTAGAGGAGATCGCGCTGATGCGCGCGGTCAAGCGCGTGTTCGATCCGGCCGGGCTGCTCAATCCGGGCAAGCTGTTCGATCCCTGAGCCGCGCGCGCCGTGCAGGCATGCGCGCGGCGGCGGCGGCGCTCGCGCTCGCGGCGGCGGCCGGCTAGGCTATGCCGGCGCGGCCACGGCCGCGCCTCTTTCCCGATCCCGTTGGAACCGATGCGATGAACCGAGTGACCGCGCGCTGCGCCCTGTTGTTGATCCTGACCGTCCCCGCGTTCGCGCAGGCTTCCAGCTTCGCCGGCAGTTCCGCCGGTTCCGCTTCGGCCGGTTCCGCCGGCAGTTCCGCGTCTTCGGACAGCAGCTCCGGCGACGACAAGCTGGTGCTGCAGGCGCGCGACGACGCGGCCGGCTTCGTCGCCAGCGCCGGCCGCATCCGCGGCGTGCAGCTGGAGGCGGCGCTGCGCGTGCTGCGCGAGCGCAACCCGCAGGCGCAGCAGGCCAGCGACCTGCAACTGGCGCAGGCCATCCTGGCGCTGTGATGCCGCGCCTGCGGCTGCGCCGGCTGGCGTGGCTGGCGCTGCTTGGGCTGGCTTGCGCGCTGCCTGCGCAGGCAGTGCGGTTGCAGGTCGATCCAAGCGGATTGAGCGCTTCCGAACGCGCGGCCAGCCAGGCCCTGCTCGACGCGACGCTGCCGACGCTGCCGCCGGCCTGGGCCGCGGCGATCGAGGCGCCGCTGACGCTGCAATGGCGCGACGACCTGCCCGAGCAGGTGCACGGCAGGGCGCAGACGCGGTACCTGCTGTTGAACAAGGCCTTGCTGCGCGCGTGGATGGCGCCGCCTGCCGCCGGTGCCGCCGACGGCGGCGCCGACCCGGCGAGGCGTCCGGCGGTCGCTGCGCTGATGCACGAACTGGCGCATTTCTACGACCGCTCCGCGGCCGGCCGGCTGTCGTCGGATCCGCGCCTGCTGGATCTGGCCGGCTGGCAGGTCAGTCCGATGCGGCTGGGCCTGCGCATGGGCCGCAACGCCTTCAGCGAGCGCAGCCCGGACCGCTACGAACTGGCGTCGCCGACGGAATTCGTCGCGGTCAACCTGGAGCATTTCCTGCTGGATCCCGACTACGCGTGCCGGCGCCCGGCGCTGGCACGGTATTTCGCGCAGCGCCTGGGCTGGTCGCCCCCGGCGAGCGCCTGCGCGCCCGGCCTGGCCTATCTGCAGGATCCGCTGGCCGACGAGACGGCGCTGCTGCAACTGGATCCGGCGCGGGTCTACGCGATCGATTACCTATTGGCCGAGGGCAACGCGCAGCCGATGAGCCATTGGGGCCACAGCATGCTGCGGCTGGTGATCTGCGCGCCGGGACGCGCGCCCGGTCCCGATTGCCGCCTGGACCTGGCGTATCACAAGGTGCTGTCGTTCCGCGCGTTCGTCGACGACGTGCAGATCTCCAGCGTGCGCGGTCTGATCGGTTCGTATCCGTCGCGGCTGTTCGTGCTGCCGCTGCGCCAGGTGGTGGACGACTACACCCAGGTGCAGCTGCGCGGGCTGCAGTCGATTCCGCTGCGGCTGACCGCGGACGAGCGCGCGACGTTGCTGGAGCGCGCCGCGCAGCTGCACTGGAGCTACGACGGGCGCTATTACTTTCTCAGCAACAACTGCGCGGTGGAAACCTACAAGCTGCTGCACGACGGCGTGCCGCGGCTGGCCGGCGCGCGCCTGGCCGGGATCAGCCCGACCGGCCTGCTGCGGCGCCTGGGCCGCGCCGGCATCGCCGACACCGCGGTGCTGGACGATGCCGAAGCCGCCGCACGCCAGGGCTACTATTTCGCGCCGGCAAGCGCGCACTACGCGGCGATGTTCGCGGTCGCGCGCGCGCGGCTGGCACTGCCGGCGCGCAGCGTGGAAACCTGGCTGGACCTGCCGGCGGCGCAGCGCGCGCCCTGGCTGCAGCGTGGCGACCTGCGTGCCAGCGCCGCACTGCTGCTGCTGGAGAACGCCGCGCGCCGGCGCCAGGAGCAGCGCGGCCGCGATGCGTTGAAGCGGCGTTATCTGGCCAGGGCGCATCTGCCTGCGCCGAAGACGGCCGATTCAGGCGTCGGCGCGGATGCCGGTGCCGGTGATGGCGCCACGGTCGCCGACGCGGCGGGTTCGCAGACCCGGGATGCCGCTGCCGCAGTTCGCGCGGTGCTGGCGCAGCAAGGCCTGTTGAGCCAACCGTCGACGCTGTTGCAGGGCCAGCCCGGTTATGGGTTGCCGCAGGCGCAGGAGCGCGCATGGCTGCAGCAGCAGGGGCAGGCGCGGATCGACGCGCTGCGCAGCGACGGCGCCGCGCTGCAGGCGCGCCTGCACGCCTTGCTGCCGCCACCGCTGCGCGCGGAACTGCGGCAGATCGATACGAATCTGGCGACAGTGGGCGCGCGGCTGCGCGATCTCAATCACGAAGGCGGGGGGCTACAGTTGCTGTCGCCGTCGCTGCTGCAGCCTGCGGACACGAAATGACGGCGCTGGTAGGGTGGTTCGCGGCTGACGCGAGCCGTTTGTTGATCCGATTCCGATCACGACAGGGTTTGTCAGAGAGCGCCCCATAGCGTCTTGACGCCATCGGGCGCGAATGGATTTGCTGACACGGTGTGTCGCGGCTGAAGCCGCTCCTACAAGGGATTGCTGCCCCCTGTAGGAG
>NZ_JACSQX010000021.1:19669-52535 GCF_014836395.1 Xanthomonas bonasiae | reverse complement strand
TAGACCTTGAAGGCGAGCGGGTTGTCCGAGGCCTTGCCTTCGAACGCGATGCGGCCGATGCCCGGGAAGTATTCCTTTGCGCCGATGTAGACGGAGTTGCTCATGACGAAGTCCTGGTGTGCGTTTGTGGGGGAAAAAGTGGATCAGCCGGCGTAGAGCGGGCCAATGGCGTGCAAGTGCTTCAAGAAGGTCTGGTAGTGCGCCTGGTACTGCGCGCCGCGTTGCGGATCGGGCTGCGCCGACAGCGTCGCCTCGTCCTGCTGGTGCTGCAGCACCACCTCGGCCAGGCTGGCCTGGTCGCCCTGCGCGTGGCCGTCGGCCCACAGCGCCTGCAGCGCGGCGCCGAACGCGGCACCCTCCGCCTGCGCCGGCACGTGCACCGGCAAGCCGAACAGGTCGGCGATCAGCTGCCGCCAGCCGGCGCTCTTGCTGCCGCCGCCGGTGACGTAGATCGAGTCGAACGCCAGCCCGGCATCGACGAAGGCGTCGAAGCCGTTGCGCAGGCTGTAGGTGGCGCCTTCCATCGCCGCGCGGTAGAAATGCGCCGGCGTGGTGTTGTGCAGGTCCATGCCGGTCATGCAGCCGCGCGCGGCCGGCAGGTTCGGGGTGCGCTCGCCGTTGAAGAACGGCAGCAACACCAGCCCGCCGGCGCCGGGTGCGGTGGCCTCGAGCAAGGCCTCGCCCTGCCCGGTCTTGATCCCGAACAGGCGCGAGATGGTCTCGGTGGCCACGGTGCAGTTCATCGTGCAGATCAACGGCAGCCAGCCGCCGCTGGACGAGCAGAACGCGGCCCAGCGCGCGGCATCGTCCACCACCGGACGATCGGCGTAGGCGAACAGCGTGCCGGAGGTGCCCAGGCTCATCGTCAGCCGTCCCGGCACCACGTTGCCGGTGCCGATCGCGGCCATCATGTTGTCGCCGCCGCCGGTGGCCACGCGCACGTCGCGCGGCAGGCCCAGGGTCTGCGCCGCGGCCGCGGACAGGACGAAGGTGGTCTCGGTCGGCACCAGCGGCGGCAGCGCCGCGGCCAGGTCGCGCTGCGGATCGATCGCCTGCAGCAGCGGCGCCGACCACTGCCGGGTGCGCACGTCCAGCCAGCCGCTGCCGGAGGCGTCGCCGAACTCGGTGTAGCGCTCGCCGGTGAGCCAGAAATTGACGTAGTCATGCGGCAGCAGCACCGAGGTCATCGCGGTGTAGGCGTCGCTGCGGTGCTTGCGCGTCCACGGCAGCTTGGAGGCGGTGTAGCCGGCCAGGATCGGGTTGCCGGCCAGCTCCACGCAGCGCTGTTCGCCGCCGGCGGCCTGCATGATCTCCTCGCACTCCAGCTGGGTGCTGGTGTCGCACCACAGCTTGACCGGTGCGGTGACCTGCCCTTGCGCATCCACCGGCACGAAGCCGTGCTGCTGCCCGGACACCGAAATCGCCCGCACCTGCGCACGCTGCTCCGCGGTCAGCGCGGCGAAGCAGGCGACGATGCCGTCGATCCACCATTGCGCCTGCTGCTCGCGGGTGCCGTCGTCGCGGCTGATCAGTTCCAACGCATGGCCGTGCGTGGCGACCACGCGGCGGCTGTCCGCATCGTAGGCCAGCAGCTTGACGCTCTGCGTGCCCACGTCCAGGCCGATGTACAGACTCATTGCCGCACCAGCCGATCGTCGTGCAAACCCAGTTCCATCGTCGCTCCAGGAGAAAGATCGGCGGTCAGGGTCTGCCCGCCGTAAACCAAAGTGTAGTGCCCGCCACGCTCGCTGCTCAGTCGCGCATGCTGCAGGCGGCCATCGCGCCAGGCCAGATCGACGCCGGCCGCGCCGCGCACGCGCAACCCGCGCACCTGGCCCTGCGGCCAGGCCTGCGGCAGCGCCGGCAACAGCCAGATGCTGTCGCCCCAACTCTGCAGCAGCATTTCGGTGATGCCGGCGGTGCCGCCGAAGTTGCCGTCGATCTGGAACGGCGGATGCGCGTCGAACAGGTTCGGATAGGTACGCTCGGGCGCCAGCAGCAGCGCCAGAATACGATGCGCGTGCTCGCCGTCGTGCAGTCGCGCCCACAGGTTCAGGCGCCAGCCGAGGCCCCAGCCGGTAGCGCTATCACCGCGGATCTGCAGCGAGCGCCGCGCCGCGGCGGCCAACTCGGGGGTGTCGCGCAGGTTGATCTGGCTGGACGGATGCAGCGCATACAGATGCGAGACGTGGCGATGGTGGATTTCCGGGGCCTGCATGTCCCAGTCCTGCTGCCACTCCTGCAGCTGCCCGGCGTCGCCGATGCGGTCCGGCGGCAGCTGCGCGCGCAGCGCCGCCAGGCGCTCGCCGAAGGCCGCGTCCACGCCCAGCAAGCGGCCCATTTTGATGCACTGCGCAAAAAGATCGCGCAACAATTGCGCGTCCATCGCCGGGCCGGCGCACAGCGCGGCGCCGAACGGATGCCGGTTCTCCGGCGACATCGACGGGTTGGTCACCATCGCGCCGGTCTGCGGATCGCGCACCAGGGTGGCGACGAAGAACTCGGCCGCGCCCTTGAACAGCGGATAGATGCGCTGCAGGTAGGCGCGGTCGCGGCCGTAGTCCCAGCGGTCCCACAGCTGTTGCAGCAGCCAGACGCCGCCCATCGGCCACAGGCTCCACTTCACCCCGTCGACCGGCCCGGCCTGGCGCCACAGGTCGGTGTTGTTGTGCACCACCCAGCCCGGCGCGGCGTACATCGCCCGCGCGGTGCGGGCGCCGGTTTCGGCGAGATCGAACAGCATGGCTTCCAGCGGTTCCACGCATTCGTGCAGCGCATTGGCCTCGCTGGGCCAGTAGTTCATCTCGGTGTTGATGTTGACCGTGTATTTGCTCTCCCACGGCGGCTGCATCAGGTCGTTCCAGACGCCTTGCAGGTTGGCCGGCTGGCTGCCCGGCCGCGAGCTGCTGATCAGCAGGTAACGGCCGTACTGGTGGTAGAGCGCGGCCAGTGCCGGATCGTTGCCGTCGGCGTAGCGTCGCACGCGCTCGTCGGTGGGCAGCTGCGCGGCAGCGCTGCCGCCCAGGTCGATCGCCACCCGGCGGAACAGGCGCCGGTGTTCGGCCAGATGCCGCTGCAGCAACTGCGCATAGGGCAGCGCCGCCGCCTTGCGCAGTTGCGCGGCGCTGAGCGCCAGCGGATCGCCGCCGACGTCGTCGTAGCGCCGGTAGCTGGTGGCCGCGGTCAGCAGCAGCACCAACTCGTCGGCGCCTTCGATGCGGATCCGCCCGCGCTCGATGCGGGTCTGCCCGCCAGTGGCCTGCGGCAGCACGCGCAACGCGAAGCGCAGCCCTCCCTCGATGCCTGCGAAACCGGCGTTGCGCCCGGCGAACAGCAACGCGCCCTGCTCTTCGGTGACCTCGCCGGCCTGCGGGCTGTCGATGCCGATGCGCAGCGAGATGCGACCGGGGTGATCGCAGGACAGGCGCACCACGATGCACTGTTCGGTCGGCGAGACGAACACCTCGCGGACATGCGTGGCATCGCCCGAGACAAAGCGGGTGCTGGCCACCGCGGTGTCCAGATCGAGTTCGCGCCGATAGCCGTCGATGCCGTCGGCACGGTCGTAGTCGAGCAGCAGGTCGGCCAGCGGCTGGTACGGCATCTGCTTGCGCGGGCGCGACAGCATCGTCGCGTCGGCCAATGCTTCGGCCTCGGCATAGCGGCCGGCGAAGATCAGCGCGCGCACCTGCGGCAGCGCCGCCAGCGCCTCCGGCGAGGTCGCATCGTAGGGCTGGCCCGCATACAGCGTGTCTTCGTTCAACTGCAGGCGCTCGTGGGCAATGCCGCCCCAGACCATCGCACCGAGCCGGCCGTTGCCGACCGGCAGCGCCTCCACCCATTGCGTGGCCGGGCGCGGGTACCACAGCTGCAGCGCGGCCGGTTCGGCGGCGGTCGCCGGTACCGGCACGCGCGCGGCACCGGCACCAGCATCGGCAGCGAGCGCAGCGCCCGGCACGGCGAGACCGGCGACCAGGCCGCCGCCGATCGCCTTGCACAGCTCGCGGCGGGTCAGCGCGATGCTCACTTTGCGCCCCCGCCCGCATGCGGCGGACGCACGCGCCGCCACGCGCTGCGGGTGCAGGCCGCCCGCGCGCACCGGACCCGGACCGAATCCGGGCGCGCAGCGGCACCGCTCGCGCCGCAAACGCGCCGCAGCGGCGCCCGCGTCACGCCGCCGCCCCTGCCCGGGTTGCCGCGCACCTCGGCCATCACTTCGCCTTGCTGCCCTTGTTGCGCTTGGCGCCCTTCACCGCCTTGCGCGCCACGCTCAGGCTCTTGCCGCTGTATTGCACGCTGGCGTCGGCCTTGGGCTCCAGCGCCCCGGTCTCCTCGCGCACGCCATCGACGAAGCGCACGTTGATGGTGCGCTTGGCCAGCATGCCCGGCCAGCTGCCCTCGCGCGCGCCGATGGTCAGCACGCCCTTGGCCTGGTTCCAGCTCAGCGGAATGCGGCTGAACTCGCCCTTCTCGTAGCCATAACCCTTGCCGTCGTCCTCGTACAGCGAGAACTGGCCGTCGGCGCCGGTGTAGACGACCACGGTCAGCGGCGCGTTCGGCACCTCGTCCACGTATTGCTGCACGGTGGTGGTGGGCACGATGGCCCCGGCGCGCACGAACAGCGGCATGCGCTCCAGCGGCGCGGCGGCGTCGATGCTCTGGCCGCCGTCGTAGCGCTTGCCGCTGTTGAAGTCGATCCACGAGGTCCCGGCCGGCAGGTAGACCTGGCGCGAGGTGGCGCCGAAACGGGTCACCGGCGCGACCAGGAACGCCGGCCCGAACAGGTACTCGTCGTTGATGTCGGCGACCTTGGGATCGTGCGGGAAGTCCATCGGCAGGCCGCGCATCATCACCCCGTCGTGGTGATAGGTATCGCCGGCGAGCGTGTAGATGTACGGCAACAGCGCATACCGCAGGCGGCTGTAGTACGCCATGCTCGCATAGTACGGCGTGCCTTCCGGGGCGATGTTCCAGATCTCGCGGAACGGGAACTGGCCGTGCGAGCGGAACAGCGGCACGAACGCGCCGAACTGGAACCAGCGCGTGTTGAGCTCGCGCCATTCGCTCTGGTGCGCCGGGTCCTGGTCCTCGTAGCGCTTCTCCACCGCGAAACCGCCGATGTCGAAGGTCCAGTTCGGCAGGCCGGACATGGAGACGTTGACGCCGGCGGAGATCTGGTCGCGCATGTCGTCCCAACGCGAGACGATGTCGCCGCTCCACACCGCCACCGCATTGCGCTGGGTGCCGGCATAGCCCTTGCGCGAGAGGATGAACACGCGCTTGCCGTCGGCGGCGCGGTCGCCCGCGTAGACGCCATGGGTGTGCGGCAACGGGTAGGAATTGAAGAACTCGGTGGACGGGCCCAGTGCGGTCGGCGTGGTGCGCGCCTTGCGCTCGCCGATGTCCAGGTTGGAGTGCACGTCCGGCTCGTCGGCATCCATCCACCAGGCATCGAAGCCCTTGCTGTTGAGCTTGTCGTTGATCTGCCGCCAGTAGATCGCCTGCGCGTCGACCGAATACGGGTCGTAGAACGAGTTCTTGTAGCCCTTGCCGATCCAGTCCAGTTCGCCGACTTCGACGTTGCGCCTGTACATGTGCCCGGCGGCGTCGAGTTCCTTGTAGTTGGCGGTGGTCGGATAGAACTTCGGCCAGATCGAGATCATGATCTGCGCGTGCATGTCGTGCACCGACTTGACCATGCCGTCCGGATCGGGGAAGTGCGCCTTGTCGAAGTCGTGCGAACCCCAGGCGTTCTCCGGCCAGTACGACCAGTCGAGCACGATGTTGTCGATCGGCAGCTTGCGCTTGCGGTACTCGGCCAGCGCGGCGACCAGTTCGTCCTGGCTCTTGTAGCGCTCGCGGCTCTGCCAGAAACCGTAGGCCCACTTCGGCAGCAGCACCGCCTTGCCGGTCAGTTCGCGGTAGCCGGCGATGACCTGGTCGGCGTCGGCGCCGGCGACGAAGTAGTAGTCGATCATCTGCCCGGCCTCGGACCACAGCGACAGGTCCTTGGCCTCGGCCGCCGGCAGCGGGTCGCGGTGCAGCAGCGCGATGTAGCTCGGGTCGATCAGGTCCCACTCGACCTTGATCTTGTGGCGCTGGCCCGGTTGCAGCGCGAGGGTGAACTCGTTGTGCCACGGGTTCCAGTTCTGGCGCCAGCGGTCGACCACCAGCTTGCCGTCGACCCACAGCTTGGCGTACTCGCTGGAGTACAGCGAGAAGCTGTGCTCGCCGCCGCTCCTGGCCTCGATCTCGCCTTCCCAGCTGACCTGCATGCGGCTCTTGTCGCTGGGCTTGGCCTTGGCCGGGAACTTGGCCAGGTCCTTGATGTACTGGTAATTGAGCTCCTTCTCGCGGCGCTCCAGCACCTGCTTGCCGTTGACCGAATAACGCGCGGTCAGCGCGCCCGGCTTGCCCTTGGCGTCGTACAGCTTCAGCGACGCCGGCAGCGGCTGCAGGCCGCGCGGGTCGCCCATGCGGGTGATCGAATTGTTGTCCCACAGGATGCCGTAGTTGCGGCTGGACACCAGGTACGGCACCGCCAGGTCGATATTGCTCTGCAGCAGTTCGACGTTGCGGCCCTTCTGGTTCATCCAGCCCTGCTGGTGCTGGCCGAAGCCGTAGAAGGCCTCGTCGTCGGGCGAGGCGAAGCGCTGGCGCGTGCTCAGATAGGATTTGCCCTCCACCTTCAGCGGCGCGAAGCTGCGCCCGCCCGCCACTTCCGCCAGCAGCGGCTTGCCGTCGGCATCGGCGAAACTGACATGGCCGTCGCGCGTGGACACCTGCGCGGTGACCTTGGCGGTCTTGATCCGCACCATGTCGCCCTGCTCGTCGAACTGGTAGGCGGTGTCGCCCTGTACCGGCACCCGCATCAGGCTCGGGGTGCGCTTGAAATCGCCGTCCGGATCGGCGCTGACGCGGATGATGCCGCTGTCCACCACCTGCAGCCGCACCGGCGCGGCGCCCTTGGCGCTGGGACGCACGGTGACGCCATCGGCGTCCTTCTTCACTTCCTGCGCATTCGCGCCGGCGGCGAGCAGCGCCAGCGACAAGGCCAGCAGGCGCGGCAGCGGCTTCATCGCCAGGCGGACGGGACGGTTCGCGTTGTACATGTTCACTCCCTCTGTAGCGGGTGACGGCGCCGCACGCTGGCGGCGCCGAGGTGTCAGTAGGTGGCCAGCTTGATCTTCAGCAATTGCGGCACATCGGAGAAATTGACGCCGTAGTCGGTCTGATCGCCGTTCCAGTTGCGCTGGAACTTCCACTGCGTGTCATCGTAGAAGCCTTCCTCGACGCGGTCGTAGACCATGTTGGCGGTCGCTTCGCTGGCCGGGTGCAGGTTCACCCGCACGTGGTAGCCGGTGACCAGGAATTCGTCCGGGCCCAGTTCGGCGATCAGTGCCGCGCCGGTCGGCTCGGGATTGCCGGGCGGCGTGCCCTTGAACCAGAACTGCGGCACGCCGTAGGTGATGGTCGCGCTCCAGCGCGCGTTGAGCCGCAGCTCCTGCACCGGCTGCCCGGGTTCCTCGGTGGTGCCGTGCAGCTTGCCTTCGGAGGCGGCCTTGGCGAACGGGCGCATGCCCATGCCCACCGCCTTGAAGCCCAGCGCGAACGGCGCCATGGTCGGCTCGTCCACCTTCTTGGCGCCCAGCGGCCAGTTCGAATAACCGCTGTAGTCGATGCCGAAGGTCGACCAGCCGATGCCGTCGTGGCCGAGCGCGGCGTACAGGTAACGTGCGTATTCGGGCCGGTTGCCGGTCTCGGCGACGAACAGCGGGTTGTCCGGCCGCGCGTAGCGATCGAGCACGGTGATGTACGGCGTGTAGTCGGGCAGGTAGATGTCCGGCGCCAGCAGGTCGATGTGCGGCGCAGCGGCCTTCCACACGTCGAGCACGTTGTCGGTGGGACCGCCGCTGGCGTACTGGCCGGGCTGGCCGGGATTGAACGGACCGCGCAGCGCCGCGTTGACGTACATGGGCAGCGGGTACTCGGCCTTGCCGGCCGCGGCCACCTGGTCGATGAAGTGGCCGATATGCCAGGCGTGGAAGAACTCGTCGGCGTCGGCGCCGAACACCTGGGCCCAGGTGCCGGGCTGCTTGCCCAGTTTCTGCAGCAGCGCCTCGGGCACCGGTCCATCGAAGGCTCGCTGCGCCAGCGGCGAGAAATCGCGCACGCTGCCGTAGGTGCCCGGCTCGTTCTCCGGCTGCACCATCAGCACGGTGCGCTGCGGATCGGCCTGCTTGAGGTGCTTCATGAACGCGACGAAGGCCTTGCGATCGGCGTCCAGCGTGGCCGGCGCCAGCGGCGACAGCGACCCCAGCGCCTTGCCGTCGCGGGTGACGACCCGCGGGAAACGCACGTTGTCGGTCTTGACCCAGTGCGGCGTATAGGCCGGGCCGTTGTTCTTCCAGGTGCCGAACCACAGCAGCACCAGCCGCATCTTGTGCTCGCGCGCCTGCGCCAGCAGCGTATCGACGAAGGAGAAATCGAACTTGCCCTCCTCCGGTTCCACCTGCTCCCAGGCGATCGGCACCTGCACGGTGTTGGGGCCAAGGAACTGCATCGCCGGCCACACCTTTTCCAGGGCGGCGGGATAGTTGCTGGAATTGTTGACCTGCGCGCCGAGAATCAGGAACGGCGCGCCATCCACCAGCAGCGCGTGCTTGCCGTCCTTGCTGACCAGCTGCGGGATCGGTGCCGGCGCCGCCGGTGCAACGCTGGCCTGGTCGGCAGCGGGCTTGGCCGCGCCGGGCTTGGCCGCAGCAGCGTCGGGCGGCGCCTGCTCGGGCGCGCACGCCGCCAGGCCAAGCGCGAGCGTGGCGGCCAGCAGCGGGCGCCAGCGGCGGCGTGCGAGGAACGTGCGGGAAGCGAGGGAATGCATGCGGATAGGACTCCGTGTCACCAGGTATCGGTTCGGAAGGGGGAAACGGGCAACTGCTCGCGGTTGACCAGGTTGGCCTCGGCCGGGTTTTCGCTCCAGGCATAGCGCACCGCCTGCGGTTGCGCCACTTCGGCGCTTTCGACCACCACCACCCGGTCGCCGTCGATGCGCGCCTGCGCCGGATGGAAGCGGCGGTCGGCGCCGGCCACGCTGAAACCGCGCAGCTGCGCGGCACCACCGCGTATCGCCAGCGCACTGCCCATCGGATCGAAACGCAACGCGACCGCATGCCGGCCGAACTCGGCCTGCGCGAATACCGGCGCGCTGTAGACCAGCTGTTCGCCATACGCCACATGCCGCGCCGCCAGCGCGAGGCGATGGCCGACGTCCTGCTTGTTGGTCGGATGGATGTCGCCGGGCGTGCCGATGTCGATGGTCACCGCCTGCGCGGTCGCCGGCAGCGCCAGGGTCCTGGACTGCGATTCGCGCAGCTGCGCCCACGGGCTCAGGTCGCCCTTGTCGGAGCCTGCCTGGAAGTTGGCCAGCTGCACCCACAGGAACGGCAACTGCGGCTGTGCGCGTTCCTCGCGCCAGCTGCGGATCAGGGTCGCGAACTGCTCGCGGTAGCGCAGCGCGCCGCCTTCGTAGGCATTGCTCTCGCCCTGGTACCAGATCACGCCCTTGAGCGGGAACGGCTGCAGCGGATGGATCATGCGGTTGTACAGCAGCGTCGGCTGCTGGTTCCTGCCGTCGTCCAGCGTCATGCTCACCTTGGCCGGACGGAATTTCCATTCCGGCAACGGGCGCTTCGTGCCGTCGCCGAGTTGCACGAAGCGTTCGCTGTCGTCGCCGTGCAGGCCGCCACCGCCGCTGAGGTCGGTCACCTGCACCGCGATGCGGTTGACTCCGGCGTGCAGCGCCGCTGCGGGCACGCGGTATACGCGCGGCAGGTTCCAGCGCTGCTCGGTATGCCCGACCGCCTGGCCGTTGACATAGGTGATGTCCGAGTCGTCGACCTGGCCGATCCCCAGGGTGATGCCGGCCTCGGCCTCCTCCGCGCTGAGGGTGAAGGCGGTGCGGTACCAGGCGATGCCGTCCATGCCGTCGTAGCCGCTGGCCTCCCAGTTGCGATCGACCGCAATCCGGTCCCAGTCGCTGTCGTCCAGGTCGGCGGCGCGCCATTGTTCGGCGCCATCGGCCACCGCCGGCCAGCGCGCGATGCGCTGCCGCACCGCGGCCAGGGTCTGCGCGTCCTTGGCCTGCAGCGCGGCGATGCTGTGCTCGGTCTGCGCGGCATCCATGCCCAGCGCTGCGGCATCCATCCACGCCTCGATCGCGCTGCCGCCCCAACTGCTGTCGACGATGCCGATCGGCACCCCGGTGCTCCTGCGCAACTCGCGCGCGAAGAAATAGCCGACCGCGGAAAACGCGCCGGCGTCCTGCGGCGTGGCGGCCTTCCATTCGCCGCCGGCCAGCTGTCGCTGCGGCTGCGGCGACCACGACTTGGGCACCTTGAAATGGCGCAACTGCGGATCGTTCGCCGCGGCCACCTCGCGCGCGCCGTCGCGCGCCTGCGCCAGCGGCCACTCCATGTTGGACTGGCCGCTGGCCAGCCACACGTCGCCGACCAGCACGTCGCCGAGACGGCGTTGCGCACCGTCGCCCTGCACCTCCAAGACATACGGCCCTCCGGCCGCATGCGCCGGCAGCTGCGCCTGCCAGCGCCCGTCCGCGGCGGCGACGGCGGTCGCCGCGGCACCGTCCAGGCGCACCTGGATGCGCGCGCCCGGCGTGGCCCAGCCCCACACGCGCATCGGCACATCGCGTTGCAGCACCGCGCCGTCGGCGAACAGCAACGGCAGTTGCAATTCCGCCCAGGCCGATGCGGGCAATGCCGCCAGCGCCAAGGCGGCCAGCCAGTACAGACAACGGGTCGAGCGTGCGTTCATCGGATCGTTCCTGCATCGGTCGTTGCCGCCGGCGGCGCGCACGGCAACAGGGAAGCCAGCGCAGCGCCCGCGCAGGCGCGCGCACGGCCGCATGCAACGCGCTGGCCGCGCGGACTACGGCGCATCGCCATAGAAGATGCCTCGGCCGCCGGTGGCGAAGTAGACGCGGCCGACCACACGCGGGTCGCCGGTGACGGCGTAGGGGCGGCCGAAACGGTGCGCGTCGTCGTCGATGCGCTGCCAGCGGTGGCCTTCGTCCTCGGAGCGGAACAGCCCGCCGACGCCGTCCACGGTACCGGCAAGGAACAGCATCGGCGGCGCACCCTCGCGCGGCGCCCGGCCCAGGCCCAGCGAGCGCGCTTCCTGCACGTTCGACAGCACCTGCAGCCTGCCGTCCTGCCAGCGCAGCACCCCGTGGCTGGGGCTGGCCAGGTAGACCACGCCAGCGCGCAGCGGATCCGGACGCAGCTGCGGGCGGGTGCGCTCGGCAGCGGACGGCGCGCCGACCTGGACGCCGCTGTCGCGAAACCGGCGGCCGCCGTCCTCGCTGAGAAAGAAGCGGCCACTGGCCGCATCCACCGCGTACCAGCGCTGCGGATCGACCCGGTCGGCCTCGATCAGCAAGCTGCCCGAGGAACCTTCCACGCGCTGCCACTGCCGGCCCCAGTCGTCGCTGGCCCAGGCGCTGCCGCCGTTGCGCGGCGACCAGATCACGCGGCTGCCGTCGGCGTTGATCGCGATATGCCCGGCGCCCTCGCCCACCGGCGGCTCGCTGGCGAATGCCGTCCAGTTGGCGCCGCCATCGCGCGACCACGCCGCGCGAACCTCGTCGTTGCGCCGCTCGCGCAACGTACCGCTGCGCACCATCAACTGCGGCGCCTGGCCGGCGGCATCGATGCTCTCGCCGTTGGTCAGGCGCGGCCCGGCGAACTGCGACTGCGCGCGGTCCAGGGTGTCGTGGCGGAAGCCATCGATGTCGCCGAGCGCGCTGAGCAAGTGCGCGCCTTGCGCCGGGCTGAGCAGGTCCAGCGGCACCGTTTCCTCCAGCCCGGCGTCGGCGAACCACCACTGCACCACGCCATCGGCGGCATCGAACGCGCGCAGGTTGCGCGAGGCCCAGACGCCGTAGCCGGTGACGAACAGCGCGCGATCGCTGTCGAACGGATCGATCGCCAGCGACGCCATCCAGTGCGGGCGCGCCTGCGCGGTCCACGGCGCCGCGTCGTGCGCGAAGCGCGAGCGCGGGAACAGCGGTGCCCAGCTGCGTCCGCCGTCGGTGCTGCGGTAGATGTCGTCGCCCGGCTGGTAGCGGCGGAACGTGCTGGCGATCAGCGTGTCCGGCCGGCGCGGGTCCACCGCCACCGCGCCCCAACCGAAGCCCGGCCCGCTGCGCGGCTGCGGCACCGGGGTGATGTCGGTCCAGCGCGCCGCGGCCGGTTCGTACTTCCAGACCGCGCCGTCGGCCATCAGGTCCGGACCCGGCTGGTCGCCGTAGCTGAGGTAGTAGATGCCGGCGCTGGAACGCACCATGTGGCTGGGGCGCAATCCGGTCGGCTGCCCCGGCACCGGCCGCCAGCTGCGCCCGCCATCCGCGGACTCGAACAGGCTCTGTTCCGGCGTGGACACGCCTACGTAGATCCGCTGCGACGCGCCACCGCTGGCGGCGCTGGCCGGGTCGAACAGCACGAAGGCGATGCCGACCTGCTGGCGACGCCCGGCATGGTTCACCGCGCTGGCCGACGGCCCGGTGGCCACCGCCGGAAACGACTGCACCCGCTGCCAGTGCGCGCCGCGGTCGGCGCTGCGCCACAGGCCGGCATCGCGCGAACCGAGCAGCAACACGCGGCCATCGTTGGGGTCGACGGCGAGCCGTTCGCCGTTGCCGCGGCCCAGTTCGTTGCCGCCCAGCCTGAACGGCAGATCGGTACGCACGAAGTGGCGCCCCTGGTCGTGCGAACGCAGGATCGCGGCGTTGCCGGCGCGCTCGTGCAGATAGGTGCCCGCGGCCAGGTACAGCGCCTGCGGATCGTGCGGGTCGATCGCGAACGCATCGATGCCCATCAGGTTCTGGTCGGCCGGCCCGAGCCAGTCGGTCAAGGCGACCCAGTGCGCGGACGCGGCGTCCCAGCGATAGGCGCCGCCGACGTCGGTGCGCGCATACAGCAGCCCCTGCTGCGCCGGGTGGAACAGCAGGCCGCTGACGAAACCGCCGCCGCCGATGGCGACGCTGCGGAACTGGTAAGGCACTGGCGGCGCCGCGAGCACCGGAACCGCGCCGCACAGCAAGGCCAGCAGCAGCGCCAGCCAGGCCGAACGCAGCCGCCCGGCACGCTGCGACATGCCAGGCAGTGCGTCGGATCCTAGCAAGCGATGTTGCCGCATCGTGCGCCCTACTCCGAGTGCAACCGACGGCCACGCCGTCGGCAGGAAAACCCCCGCTCCGGCCACGCTGCGCGCGCCGGAGCGGATCGACCGCGCCGTGCTCAGAAGCTGGCGCGCAGGGTCAGGCCGTAACGACGGTCGTTGATCACGAAGTCGCGGTAACGCGATTCCACGCCCAGGTAGCTCTCGTTGCGGGTATCCAGCAGATTGACCCCATCCACCGACACCGACCATACGTCGTCGATGTTGTAGCGCACCGACGCGTCCAGCTGACCGAAGCCCTTGTTGTACACCGGCAGATTGCCGGTGCCGTTGCCGGCCGTGGTCACCAGCCAGTCGCTGCGCCAGTTGTAGGCCACGCGCGCCTGGAAGCGCGACATCTCGTAGCTGAGGATCAGGTTGTAGCTGTTCTTGGACAGGCCCTGCAACGGCACCGTCAGCGCCTGGCCGTTGGTGTCGGTGGCGGTCGGGCTCGGCGCCTCGCTGTCCACGTAGGTGTAGTTGGCCTGCAGGCCGAAGCCGCTCAGCCAGCCCGGCAGGAAGTCGAAGAACTGGGTATAGCCCAGCTCCGCGCCCTTGATCCGGCCGTCCTTGCCGTTGACCGGGCGGGTGATCTCCCAGGTCTGGCCGCCGTAGACCTCCTCGAACACGGCATCTGCGATGAAGCCGTCGACCTTCTTGTAGAACACCGTGCCGTACATCATCGAACCCTTGCCGAAGTACCACTCCAGCGCGGTATCGAACTGGTCGGCCTTCATCGGCCGCAGGTCCGGATTGCCGGCCGAACCGGTGCGGCGGGTGGTGCCGTCGTTGCCGGTGGCGGTGCCCAGGCTCAGGTTCGGATTGAGTTCGTTGAGATCCGGACGCGAGATGCCGCGCGAGGCGGCGAAGCGCCACTGCAGCGTGTCGGTGAGCATCCACCGCAGATTCAGGCTCGGCAGCACGTCGGTGTAGGTCTGCTGCACGTCCACCGGCAGCAGGCCGCCGCCCTCGGCGTCGGTGCCGGTGCGCACGCCCTGCGAATCGACCTTGGTGCGCACGATGCGCAGGCCGATGTTGCCGTCGAACGGGATCGCGCCGCTGTCCACGCCGAAGCGCAGCACGCCGTAGGCGGCGTAGGTCTTCTCGCCCTGGCCGTTGATGTTGTTCGGCGCGAAGGTCAGCGGCGAGGCGCCGAACACCTGCAATGCACGCGCATAGTCGTCGACCAGGGTGTCGGACGGGGTCAGCCTGGGGCCGAAGGTCTGCGAATCGCCGCGGAAGAAATCGGTGATCGGATTCTGCATCACCTGCGCATCCGGGTACTGCGAGAACGGCGCGCCCAGGTACATGTAGCGCCACACGTTGCCCTTGTTCTGCGCATCGCGGTCGGTATAGCGCACGCCGGCCTTGAAGCTGCGCGCGAAACTGTCGTCGAACGCCAGGTCCATGTCGCTGCGCCAGGCGAACTCGGTGGCCTTGTTGTCGTCCTTGTTGTCCAGGTGGAACTTCCAGCCGCTGTAGTTGGCCTGGTCGGCCAGGTAGCCCGGGTTGCCGGCGGCATCGGTCACCGACAGGCGCGGCAGGTCGCCGCTAAAGTCGATGGTGTAGCGCGGCGTGGTGTCCATGCCGGTGCCGAGGATGTAGCGCGTGCCCTTGGTGGTGGCATCGATGTACTGGAGATCGGTGCTCAGGGTCAGGTTCGGCGATACCGTCCACTTGGCGCCCAGCGAGTAGTCGGTGGTCACCGAATGGCGCTCGGTCAGGCTGGTGTTGGAATCGGCCGGGGTGTTCTGGAACGTGCCGCTGACGAACTCGTTGCGGTCGTTGACCACGATGTCGTCGTAGCCCTGCATCGGGTTCTGCCCGCTGTAGGCGAAGAACGAATAGTCGTGCCAGCGGAAATCGTAGTCCGAGCGCAGCACCTGCGCGGTGACCTCGACGTCGTCGTTCGGCCGCCACTGCAGCGCGAACGCGCCGGTCTTGCGCTTGCGCTCGCCGACCGTGGTGTTGGTGCCGGCGCCATGCGGCACCGAGATCTCCTGGCCTTCATAGCCCGGCAGATCGGTCTGCGTGTACCACGGCTCGATGGAGATGGTGTCCTGGCGGAACGGACTGGTCTGCTGCGAGTAGTTCACCAGCAGGCCGATCTCGCCGATGCCGGTCTGCCAGCGGTCGCTGTACATGCCCGAGAACGCCGGCTTGCTGTCGTCGGCCAGGTCGTAGTGGTTGTACTGCACGCTGCCGGCGATCTTGCGCCCGTCGTAGTCGAACGGCAGGCGCGTGCGCAGGTCGACGGTGCCGCCCAGGCCGCCTTCGATCATGTCCGCGGACGGATTCTTGTAGACGTTGACGCCGGCCAGCAGTTCGGCCGACACGTCTTCGAAGCTCAGGCCGCGGCCGTCGTTGGCGGTGAAGATGTCGCGGCCGTTGAGCTCGGTGCGGACCTGGGTCAGGCCGCGGATCGCGATGCTGCTGCCCTCGCCGTAGTTGCGCGCGATCTGCACGCCGGAAATGCGCTGCAGCGCCTCGGCGACGTTGTTGTCGGGCAGCTTGCCGATGTCCTCGGCCACGATCGAGTCGACGATCTGCTCGGAATTCTGCTTGACCAGCTGCGCCTTGGTCACGCTGCTGCGGGTGCCGCTGACCTGCACCGTATCCAGCTGCGTGGTGGCGTCGTCCGCTTGCGCAGGCGCGGCCTGCTCGGCTTGCTGGGCCTGCGCGGCGGACGCGGCGACCAGCGCGGCGACGGCCAGGGCGATGGCGGAGCGGCGGACGCCGCGGCCGGAAATCGAACGGGTAGAACGGAGCGCCACGGTCCGCGCAGGCGGACAATGGCTATGGGGCGCTGACATGGTGCTTCCCTCCCAGGACACATGTACAAACGATTCGGCGATCGTGCCAAGGGCAACGTCGCCGTTTCTAAGTTGTCCGGCCGCACCTGCCGAAATGGGATGCTGGCCGCAAGTCGGACACGAGCGGGGTTGCCGCAGCGCGCACGCGATCGGAGACGATCACGACTCGGACCTGAGAATAGGTTGCAGTCACCATGCCATCCAATGAAATATTTACAGTTAGCTATATGTTTTCCACATACGAAAAGCGAGTCCGCCTGTAAACAGCCGCATACCGCCGCTGCGTAGCTGTTTCGTTTCGGCGCGACGCCGACCGCATCCGCAACGCCATAAAAAAAGCCCGCATGCGTCGCGCATGCGGGCCGAGGACAGCGTCCTGGCGAACGTCGCTTACCAGTTGGCGCGCAGCACCAGCGAATAGCGGCGGTCGTTGACGAACCAGCTGCGCGTGTACAGGTGGTTGTCGACCTCGCCGTCGGCATAGGAGGTCGGCCCCATCAACACCTTGGTCACGGTATTGGTCAGGTTGTTGGCCTGGACACCGAGCTGCAGATGCGGGGTGAAACGATAGAACGCCGAGGCGTCGAGCTGGCCGTAATCGTCCGACCAGGTCGGCAGCTTGGTCGACACGTCGCTGGCGGTCAGCAGGTAGCGCGAACGCCAGTTGTAGGCCAGGCGTACCGACAACGGCCCCTTCTCGTAGATGCCGGCGAGGTTGTAGCTGCGCCGCGACAGGCCTTCCAGCGGCAGGCTCACACCGGTGACGGTGGTCTGCGTGTAGGGATCGGTCGCGGAATTGACGCCGCCGCTGCTGTCCACGAAGGTGAAGTTGGCATTGACGCCGAAGCCGCTCAGCCAGCCCGGCCACGAGTCGAAGAACTGCGTGTAGCCGTACTCGAAACCGCGGATGCGGCCCTTGGACATGTTGTACGGCCGCGTCACCAGCCAGTCCTGGCCACCGTAGGTCTCGGTGGTGGTCTGGGTGGAGAAGTAGTCCTTGACGCTCTTGTAGAACAGGGTCAGGTACATCATGTCGCTGGTGTCGAAATACCATTCCAGCGCGGTGTCGTACTGGTTGGCCTTCATCGGCTTGAGGTTCGGATTGCCCGCGGTGCCGGTCCACTTGGACACGGTGCCGTCCTCCTCGGTGGTCGCCGCCAGCAGCAGGTACGGCTGCAGCTGGGTGTAGTCCGGCCGCGCCATCGCCTTGGACGCGGCGATCCGCCACTGCAGCGCATCGGAGAACTTGAAGCGCATGTTGAAGCTCGGCAGCACGTTGGTGTAGCTGCCTTGCGCGTTGTTGGCGAAGAACTGCCCGGTGTACTGCGCCTTGAGCGCATCGGAGGCGGCGGTGGCCGACAGGTCGGGGAACTGGCCGTAGCCGGTGGCCTCGGTCTTGGTCTGCACGATGCGCACGCCGACGTTGCCGTCCACCGGCACGCCCAGTGCGTCGTCGTTGCCGAAGTACAGCACCGCGTAGGCCGCCTGGGTGCGCTCGAACTGGCGGTTGGTGTCCTGCAGCTGGTACTGGTCCGGCGCCCAGCCCCAGCCGCGCAGCGCCACCAGCTGCTGGATCAGCTTGGAGGTGCCGGCATAGTCCTTGACCGCGGCATTGCTCGGGAAATACAGACTATTGGGCACGCTGATCTTGCCGCGGAACAGGTTCGAGTACGAATACAGCTCCGAGGACTCGGGCGAGTAGCTGGCCAGGTCGGCCAGGCCGGTCCCGTTGGCGGTACCGGGAATCATCGCCCAGTTGTCGCTGATCACGCCCCAGTTGTAACCGGAGTTCTTGTTGGTCTGGGTGCGGTCGGTGGCGCGGATACCGGCGCGGAAGGTGCGCAGCCACGGGTTGTCGTCGTAGGTGTATTCCAGGTCGAAGCGCGTGGCCAGCTCGCGGCCGCGGTTCTTCGCCAGGTGGTCCATCGCCGCGCTCCAGAAATAATTGGAGGGGTCGGAGGTATAGCTGGTGTCGGCGATCGACACCGACGGGTACTTGCCGCTCAGGTCGAAGGTCAGGCCCGGCAGGTAGATCGAACTGAACACGGTGAAGTCCAGCGAATCGCTTTCCGACTGCACCAGCTGCATGTCGCCGCGCACGGTGAGGTTGCTGGTGAGCTTGTGGGTGAAGCCGCCGGACAGGTCGGAGGTGGTGGTGCTCTGCTGCGCGTAGCGGTTGTCGGTGTAGAAGCGCACGCCATCGTTGCCGGTGACGTTGCCGCGCCAGGAACTGGACACCGGCGAGCCGCTGACGAAACGGCCGTCGGCGTCGTAGGTGAAGGTGGTGCCGGGCGCGGGACTGATCGCGTTGGTGTCGTCGTTGAAGAACGCCGCGCGCTCCTGCCAGTTCATGTCGTAGGTGGAGCGCATGTACTGCACATAGATCTCGGTGTCGTCGCTGGGCCGCCACTGGAACGCCCCGGCCACGCCCTTGCGCTTGCGCTCGAAGTCCAGCTGCCGCCAGTTGACGCCGCCGGGCACGTAGACCTTGTCGAAATCGGTGCCGGCCAGCAACGCCGGATCGGTGCGGCGCACGAACGGCTCCACCTGGATGCCGTCGCTGCGGGTGGCCAGTTCCGAATAGGCCACGTCCAGCATCAGCCCCATCTCGCCGACGCCGGTGTTCCAGCGATCGCTGAACAGGAACGAGCCGGAGGGCTTGTAGGTCTTGCTGAAGTCGCCGTAGTTCTCGTCGGCGGTGAAGCCGATCACCCGGCCGGGCTGGTCGAACGGCATGCGCGTGCGCAGGTTGACCGTGCCGCCGAGGCCGCCTTCGATGATCTCGGCCGACGGGTTCTTGTACACGTCCACGCCGGCCATCAGTTCGGCCGGCACGTCCTCGAAGCTGAGTCCGCGGCCGCTGGCGGCGCTGAAGCTGTCGCGCCCGTTGAGCTCGCCGCGCACCTGGGTCATGCCGCGGATCATCACGCCGCTGCCTTCGGCGGAGAAATGGTCGGGGTCGTTGCGTGCCATGAAATGGTCGATGGTCACGCCGCTGACCCGTTGCAGGGTCTCGGTGACGCTGCGGTCGGGCAGCGCGCCGATGTCCTCGGCGCTGACCGAGTCGACGATCTGCTCGGCATCATGCTTGATCGTCTGCGACTTGATCAGGCTGGCGCGCACGCCCTTGACCTCGATCGCGTCGAGCTGGGTCACCGGATCGGCGCTCTTCTTCTTGCTGCTGTCCTCGGCGTCCTGTGCCATCGCCTGCGCGCTCAACAACAGGCCGATGCTCAGCGCCATGGCCGAACGACGCAAAAGACAGGTAGTACGAACCGCTGCGGTCGGCGAGGCCGGACCACGGTAATGACGCGATGACATGATGTTTCCCTCCCAGGACACATGCACACACGGGTGACGGTCGCGCGTGCGCGCCGCCTTGCTGGTTGTGACGGCGGCAAGCCATGGCCCGCTGCCGTATCGCTAGGCGTGGCGGGCGTCGCAACCGAGCGACGCGCCGCGACATCGGTCACGATCGGCTGAGCCTAGAAGTGAATTTCGCGTTAAGCAAATGAAAAATTCACGCCAATCTATGTGCTTTTCGACTACCTGGACGGCACCACAAAACCACCTGGCGGACCAGGCAAAACGTAACCAGAACGTGGCAATGCATGCCGCCAGATGCCACTCAACGGCGCGTATTCCATCGAGTCACCCTGCCCCGCACCAGCAGACGGTGTCCCTCGGACTTCGCTCAACCCGGCGCCCGATCCGGATACAGGCGCTTGGCGGCGTTGCGCAGCGCCAGCAGGATGCGTTCGGCACCCGGCGGCAGCATGTAGTCGCGGCGGCGGATGATGCCGAACGATTCCATCCGTACCCCCAGCGCGATCGGCAGCACGGTCAGCAGCTTGGCCTGCACGTACGGCGCCACCGCGTCGGCCGGCAGCGCCGCCAGCAGGTCGCTGCCGCGCAGCAGGCTGGTCATCACCGGCAACGACGAGGTCTCGATGACGTTCTGCGGGGTCGGCACCCCGTGCTCCATGAACATCGCGTCCAGCCGCGCGCGCAGCACGCTGTCCACCGGCGGCAGCACCCAGCCGTAGCGCGCCAGGTCGGCGTGGCGCAGGTCGGCGCGCGCCGACAGCGGATGCCCGGCGCGCGCCACCACCGAATGCGGCTCGTCGGCCAGCGGCTCGAACTCCAGCTCGTCGCCGCCATACGGGCCGAGGATGCGGCCGATGACGATGTCGAGCTGGCCGTCCAGCAGCTTGGCCACCAGCGGCCGGCTGTAGTCCATCTCCACCCGCACCAGGATGCCGGGGAACTCGCGCTTGACCTCGGCGATCGCCTGCGGCACCAGGTTGGTGCCCGGATTGACCACGGTGCCGATCGAGACCTGGCCCATGCGCCCCTCGCGCAGCGCGGCGATCTCCTCCTGCGCGCGGCCGATCTCCGACATCGCCGAACGCGCGCGGCGGATCAGCACCTGCCCGTACCAGGTCGGCTCCACCCCGCGCGCATGCCGCTCGAACAGCTTGACCCCGAGCAGGTCCTCCATTTCCGCCAGCAGCTTGGACGCCGCCGGCTGGGTCATGCTCGCCGCCTCGGCCGCGCGCAGCACCGAGCGATGCTCGTGCAATTGCAACAGCAGCAACAGATGCCGGGTCTTGAGGCGGGCGGCGTTGAACCAGGGATTGGCGGTAGCGGTCATAAGCGGAAAGCGTCCTGAGCGAGAAGATGCGTATTCACCACCGGAATAGCATATGTCTAAAATTTCATTTGCCGAGCATATCTTCACGCGCGCAGGCTATCGGCCAGTCGCGACTCCGGCCGCGACGCCGTCCCACCGCCACACCCGCCTCGTGAAGGCGCCGGCGCACCGCGCCAGCGTAGATGAGCAGGACGATCAGCCAGCGCACCGGTCGATGGCGCCCGCCCGTTCGTCGCCAACGGGACGGTCGCTCACCTGCGCGCCACTGCGGCCGCGCGATGACGACGTCGCAGTGGACGCCTTCCGCTCCACGCACGTTGCCAGGTAAGCCGATGTCCGCCGTCTCCCCGTTCCAGTTTCCCCTGATCGCGATCCTGCGCGGCCTCACCCCCGACGACGCGCTGGACCATGTCGGCGCGCTGGCCGAGGCCGGTTACGACGCGATCGAGATCCCGCTCAACTCGCCGCGCTGGGCCGACAGCATCGGCGCGGCGGTGCAGGCGTTCGGCCAGCGCTGCTGGATCGGCGGCGGCACCGTGCTGAAGATCGCCGACGTCGATGTCCTCGCCGATCTCGGCGCGCGCTTCATCGTCACCCCGAACACGCGGCCGCCGGTGATCCGCCACGCGGTCGCGCGCGGCCTGCAGGTGGTGGCCGGCTTCGCCACCGCCACCGAAGCCTTCGACGCCCTCGACGCCGGCGCGCAGATGCTCAAGCTGTTCCCGGCCGCCACCTACGGTCCCGGCCACCTGCGCGCGTTGCGCGCGGTGCTGCCGCCGACGGTGCCGCTGTTCGTGGTCGGCGGGGTCAGCACCGACACGCTGCACGACTACCTGGCCGCCGGCGCGATCGGCGCCGGCATCGGCGGCGAACTGTACCGGCCCGGCCAGGCGCTCGCGCAGACCCGGGCGCAGGCCGCCGCCTTCCGCCAAGCCTACTTGGACCACGCATGAAGATCGTTCGCCTCACCACCTATCACGCCGCGCCGCGCTGGCTGTTCCTGAAGATCGAAACCGACGAAGGCATCACCGGGTGGGGCGAACCGGTGATCGAGGGCCGCGCGCGCAGCGTCGACGCCGCGGTGCACGAACTGAGCGGCTACCTGATCGGCAAGGATCCGGCGCGGATCAACGACCTCTGGCAACTGCTGTACCGCAGCGGCTTCTACCGCGGCGGGCCGATCCTGATGAGCGCCATCGCCGGCATCGACCAGGCGCTGTGGGACATCAAGGGCAAGGCGCTGGGCGTGCCGGTGTACGAACTGCTCGGCGGGCTGGTGCGCGACCGCATGAAGACCTACCGCTGGGTCGGCGGCGACCGCCCGTCGGCGACCATCGCGCAGATCCAGGGCTACCGCGAGCTGGGTTTCGACACCTTCAAGTTCAACGGCACCGAGGAGATGAAGCTGATCGACGGGCCGCGCGCGGTGGACGCGGCGGTGGCCAAGGTCGCGCAGATCCGCGAGGCGTTCGGCACCAGCATCGACTTCGGCATCGACTTCCACGGCCGCGTCGCCGCGCCGATGGCGCGCGTGCTGCTGCGCGAACTGGAGCCGTTCAAGCCGCTGTTCGTCGAGGAACCGGTGCTGCCGGAACTGGCCGAATACTATCCGCGCCTGGCCGCGTCCACGCCGATCCCGCTGGCGGCCGGCGAACGCATGTTCTCGCGCTTCGACTTCAAGCCGGTGCTGCAGGCCGGCGGCCTGTCGCTGCTGCAACCGGACCTGTCGCATGCTGGCGGCATCACCGAATGCCTGAAGATCGCCAGCATGGCCGACGCCTACGATGTCGGCCTGGCCCCGCACTGCCCGCTCGGCCCGGTCGCGCTGGCCGCCTGCCTGCAGGTGGACTTCGTCTCGCACAACGCGGTGCTGCAGGAACAGAGCATCGGCATCCACTACAACGAAGGCGCCGACCTGCTCGACTACGTGATCAACAAGGAAGACTTCGCGTGCGACGATAGCGGCAGCATCGCCGCATTGCCCAAGCCCGGCCTCGGCGTGGAAATCGACGAGGAGCGCCTGCGCCATGCCAACGAAAATCCGCCCGACTGGCACAACCCGGTCTGGCGCCACGCCGACGGCAGCATCGCCGAATGGTGAGTGAGCCCATGAGCACCGAATCCGCACACACCGCCACGCTGGCGGTGGACAGCCGCTGCACCCACGGCGAAGGCGTGGTCTGGTGCGAACGCCGGCAAGTGCTGTTCTGGGTCGATATCGACGGACGCCAGCTGTGGCGCCACGACCCGGCCAGCGGCGCCACGCGTCACTGGGCCCTGCCCGACCGCCCCGGCTGCCTGGGCCTGTTCGACGACGGCCGCCTGCTGCTGGCGCTGGCCAAGGGCGTGTACGCCGCCGATCCCGACGCCAGCGCCGCCGACGCAACCGACTTGCCGCTGCACAAGCTGGCCGATCTGGAACCGGAGCGCGACGACACCCGCGCCAACGACGGCCGCGCCGACCGCCACGGCAATTTCGTGTTCGGCACCATGAGCGAACGCGCCGACCAGGCCCCGGTCGGCAGCTTCTACCAGTGGTCCGCGCGCCACGGCCTGCGCCGCCTGCCGTTGCCCGGCGTGGCGATCCCCAACGCGATCTGCTTCAGCGCCGACGGCCGCACCCTGTACTACTGCGACTCGGTGCGCCCGCAGATCCTGTGCTGCGACTACGACGCCGCCAACGCCCAGACCGGCAACAGCCGCGTGTTCGCCGAACTCGATCACCCCGGCGCCGAACCCGACGGCGCCATCGTCGATGCCGAAGGCCACCTGTGGAACGCGCAATGGCGCGCCTGGCGCGTGGTCCGCTACCGGCCCGACGGCAGCGTCGAGCGTAGCGTCGCGCTGCCGGTCAAGCATCCGACCTGTCCCGCACTGGGCGGCGCCGACGGCCGCACGCTGTACCTGAGCACCTCGCGCATGGACCACGCCGACGCCGAACTGGCGCGCACGCCGCAGGCCGGCGGCCTGTTCGTCGCCGCGGTCGGCATCGCCGGCCTGCCCGAAGGACGCATCGCCAGCGCATGATCGCCATCGATTGGGGCACCAGCAGCCTGCGCGGCTACCGGCTCGCCGCCGACGGCCGCGTCCTCGAGCAGCGCCGCAGCGACCAGGGCATCGGCGCCTGCCAGGGCCGCTTCGCCGCGACCCTGGCGGCGCTGATCGACGGCTGGCCCGGCGACGCGGTGCTGTGCGGCATGATCGGCAGCCGCAACGGCTGGATCGAACTGCCTTACGCGCCCTGCCCGGCCGACGCCGACGCACTGGCCGCGGCGATGCAGCCGCTGCAGGACCCGGCCCTGCCCGGGCGCACGCTGTGGTTCGTGCCCGGCGTGGCCAGCGGCGCCGAGGCGGTGCCGGACGTGATGCGCGGCGAGGAGACCCAACTGATCGGGCTGCTCGACGTCCTGGCGCAGGACGCCCGGGACGCGGGCCGCCACAGCGTGTGCCTGCCTGGCACCCACAGCAAATGGGTCGATCTGGAACACGGTCGCATCGCCGCCCTGGCCACGATGATGACCGGCGAGCTGTACGCGCTGCTGCGCCAGCACAGCCTGCTGGCGCGCCTGATGGATGCCGACGACGCGCAGTTCGACGGCGCCGGCTTCGACGCCGGCCTGCAGCGCAGCGGCGAGCCCGGCGGCCTGCTGCACCACCTGTTCGGCGTGCGCAGCCTGGGCCTGTTCGAGCGGCTGAGCGCGGCGGCCGCGCCGTCCTACCTGTCCGGCCTGCTGATCGGCCACGAACTGCGCGCGCGCCTGCCGCTGGCGCCGCGCGTGCACCTGATCGGCGGCAGCGGCCTGCTGAACCGCTACGCGCACGCGCTGCGCGCGCTGGGCAGCGCGGTCCACAGCCACCCGGAAGACCTTGCCGCACGCGGCCTGTACCGCCTGGCGCAACGCCGCGGCGGCATCGGCGTCTGATCCCCGCACCGTCCCCGGCGCCGCCTGCAAGCCGCGCCGCAAGACCCGCCTGCCGCGGCGCGGCGGGACCCGCGCCGGCACCGCCACGCGCATTCTCCACGCGCCGGCGCCGACTGCTTTAGAATTGCGCGCTTAACCGCCGGATCGAACCATGCCTTTTGTCGTCACCGAAAACTGCATCAAGTGCAAATACACCGACTGCGTGGAAGTGTGTCCCGTGGATTGTTTCCACGCGGGTCCCAATTTCCTGGTGATCGATCCGGACGAGTGCATCGACTGCACCCTGTGCGAGCCGGAGTGCCCGGCCAACGCGATCTATCCCGAGGACGACGTGCCGGCCGGACAGGAAGGCTTCGTCGCGCTCAACGCGGAGCTGGCCAAGGCCTGGCCGGTGCTGACCACGCGCCAGGAACCGCTGCCCGACGCCGCCGAGTGGGACGGCAAGCCGAACAAGCTGCCACTGCTGCTGAAGTAACCGGCGCGCAGCGCCGTCGAGGCAACCCGAGCTGCGCGAGCGGTTTTTGTAGGAGCGGCTTCAGCCGCGACAGGCTCCATCGGTAAGGCCTGTCGCGGCTGAAGCCGCTCCTACAGCGGATTCCTGAAACCGCAGCATCCGGGCGCAATCCGCATCTTCCCCAAAAACGAAACGGGCGCCCTGCGGCGCCCGTCTCTGTCCATCGCCACAGCCGGCGCGCACGCCGGCCGGCGACGCAGGCTCAATGGCCGAGCTTGGCCTTCAGCGCCGCGATCAGCTTGACCGGGGCATCGCCGTTGGCCGGCATGCCGCGCGGATCGACCGCCGACACGTATACGCCGGCATCCACCGCCACCACGCGAACCAGGAAGTTGCTGCCTTCGTAGGCCACGTCGTAGGAGCCCAGCACCTGCGCACGGCTGGCGATGGTGACGCCCTCGATGCCGCCCAGCGCGTCGCCGACCTGGCCGAACACCTGGTCGCGCGCGCCCGGCACCACGAAACCGCTGTTCGACGCCGCCGGCGCCTGGGCCGGCGCGCTGCCGGCGCCGGGGCGCTGCGTGGCCGAGGCCAGCGCCGGCACCTTCATCGCCGCCGAGGTATCCGGCGCGGTCAGATCCGGCGGCACTTCCAGCGGACGCATTTCGGGAGCCAGCGCATAGTCGCCACGCGGCTTGCCCTTGTGGAACCAGCTGCAACCGCTGGTGGCCGCGACCATGGTGGTCGCCAGCACGGCGGCCGACAGCACGCGGACGTAGGGAACGGAAGCACGCATCGATAAATCTCCTGAGGGTCAGGCCGCGAGCGTTTCGCGGCTGGATAGTTCTTCCAACGCGGCTGCGTCGGTGGCGAGACGGTCGGCCGTGGCGTGGTGCGCCGCGGACAGCGGCAGCAGCGGCAGCCGCAGCCCCTGGCCGATACCGGCGCGCTGCAGCAGCGCCTTGACCGGGATCGGGTTGGATTCGATGCCGCAGAAGGCGTGGAACGGCTGCAGGCGCGCGTCCCAGGCCTGCGCCGGCTCGGCCTGGCGCGCACGCGCCAGGTCGCACAGGCGGCGGTAGGCGGCCGGCAAGGCGTTGGACGCGACCGAGATCAGCCCGTCGTAGCCGCCGAGCATGGCCTGCGCGGCGCTGCCGTCGTCGCCGCTGAGCACGGCGAAGCCGTCGCTGCGCAGCGCCAGCAGCGCGGCGATGCGTTGCGGATCGCTGCTGGCTTCCTTGATGCCGACGATGTTCGGATGCTGCGCCAGCTGCGCCACCGTCTCCGGCAGCAGGTCGCAGCCGGTGCGCCCGGGCACGTTGTACAGCACCACCGGCAGGCCGCCGTGCTCGGCCACCTGCAGGTAATGCGCGAGCAGGCCGGCCTGGGTCGGGCGCACGTACGGCGGCGTCACCACCAGCGCGTACTGGGCGCCGTTGGCGGCGGCGCGGCGGGTCAGCGCGACGGTCTTGGCGGTGCCGGACAGGCCGGTCCCGGCCAGCAGCGGCACGCGCCCGCCGATCGCCTGCGCCGCCTCGCGCAGGATCAGGTCGTACTCCTCGTCCAGCAGGGTGGCCGCCTCGCCGGTCGATCCCGCCACCACCACGCCCTGCACGCCGCCGTCCAGCTGCCGTTTGAGCAGCCGCTGCCAGGCGTCGAGGTCGAGGTCGCCATTGCCCTGGAAGGGCGTGGCCAGGGCGGTGATGATGCCGGAGAGGGACAAGATGCGTGATGCTCGCTGTGATTTGGAGAGGGCCGCGTGCAGCCCGCACGGACGGGATTCGTCCCGCATGTTACTTGCGGCCCGAAAGCGCGGGCAAGTATGCTGCATACTGCGCCGAGCGACCGCCCGGACGCCGTTCAGCCTTACGCAATCCTACGCAATGCCGGAAGCCCCTTTGACAGACACCACGCCCCGGCCCGCGCCGACCGAAAACCACCTCCTGATCAACGCCTATACGACGCATCCGGAGTCGCCGCTGTTGCCGGTGACGCGCCGTATCGCCGACAGCGGCTGCAATCTCGTCGATGCGCGCCTGGCCACGGTCGGCCGCGACGTGTCGGTGACCGCGCTGGCGACCGGCTCGTGGGATTCGGTCGCCAAGCTCGAAGCCATGCTGACCCGGCTCGACCGCGAGGAAGGCATGAAGCTGGTGTGGTACCGCACCGGCGCCAAGCAGGCGCAGTCCAACCTGCTGCCCTACATCGTCGAGGTCATCGCCGCCGACAAGCCGGGCATCCTGTTCCAGCTGGCGGACTTCTTCGACCGCCAGGGCATCACCATCGAGAACCTGCAGAGCACCCGCTACCGCGCGATGCAGACCGGCGCGGAGATGTTCTCGGCGCAGGTGACGATCGGGGTGCCGGCGAACATGCACATCGCCGCGCTGCGCGACGACTTCCTCGAGTTCTGCGACCACCTGAACCTGGACGCGATCATGGACCCGATGAAGTTCTGATCCGCGCTGGACATCGATGCATTCGAACGCAGATGATGGCGATGCACGCGGAGGACACCCCATGAAGGACGGCGACACCCTGGACCGCACCACGCTGGCATTGCCGCTGGCGTTGTCCGGCGGCGCCAGCGCCACGCTCGGCGATTACGCCGGCCGCTGGCTGGTGCTGTATTTCTATCCGAAGGACAGCACCCCCGGCTGCACCACCGAGGGCATCGACTTCAACGCGTTGCTGCCGCAGTTCGAGCAGGCCAACGCCGCCGTGCTCGGCGTCTCGCGCGATTCGCTGAAGTCGCACGACAACTTCTGCGCCAAGCAGGGCTTCCGCTTCCCGTTGGTCAGCGACGCCGACGAGGCCCTGTGCCGCGCGTTCGACGTGATCAAGGAAAAGAACATGTACGGCCGCCAGGTGCTCGGCATCGAGCGCAGCACCTTCCTGATCTCGCCCTCGGGCCGGCTGCTGCGCAGCTGGCGCAAGGTCAAGGTTCCCGGCCACGCCCAGGCCGTGTTCGACGCACTGCAGGCCGCCGCCCAGCAGTGATCATTCGCGTTTCCCGCACGTCGCATCACCCTGCCCTGCGCAGGCCGTGATGGTCTTTCCCTGTCCCACTCCCAGGAATCCACGATGACCCGAGGCAAGCGCATCTACGTGCTGGATACCAACGTGCTGATGCACGACCCGACCGCGCTGTTCAAGTTCGAGGAACACGACGTGTTCCTGCCGATGCAGGTGATCGAGGAGCTGGACAACGCCAAGAAGGGCATGTCCGAAGTCAGCCGCAACGCGCGCCAGGTCAGCCGTTTCCTCAACGAGCTGATCGAGGGCGCCGGCGCCGAGCAGATCGAGTCGGGCATCCCGCTCAGCCATCCGCAGGGCATCCAGCTCAAGAGCAGCGGCAGCATCGGCCGGCTGTACTTCCAGACCCGCCCGGTCGAGCCCGGGCGCAGCTTCGGCACCGTGGCGCCGGACAACAAGATCCTGGCCGCGGTGCTGGCGCTGCGCGAGGACGGCCCGGAAACGCCGGTGATCCTGGTGTCCAAGGACATCAACCTGCGGATCAAGGCGGCGATCAGCGGCCTGATCGCCGAGGACTACGAGAACGACCGCGCGCTCGACGATTTCAGCCTGCTGTACACCGGCGCGATCGAGCTGCCGGAGGATTTCTGGCAGAAGCACAACCAGGACCTGCGCAGCTGGAGCGACAAGGGCCGCACCTGCTACGAGATCGCGCTGGCCGACGACGAGGACTGGTATCCGAACCAGTACCTGTACCTGCCCGGCGACGACGAAGTGGAACTGCGCGTGGTCAAGGTCAGCGGCGAGCGCAAGGCGACGCTGGCGCTGGTCGACGACTTCCGCAGCGGCCAGCACGCGGTGTGGGGCATCGCCGCGCGCAACCGCGAACAGAACTTCGCGCTCAACGCGCTGATGGACCCGGAAATCGACTTCGTCACCCTGCTCGGCACCGCCGGCACCGGCAAGACCCTGCTGGCGCTGGCGGCGGGCCTGGCGCAGACCATGGACCAGCAGCGCTACCGCGAGATCATCATGACCCGCGCCACGGTCAGCGTCGGCGAGGACATCGGGTTCCTGCCCGGCACCGAGGAAGAGAAGATGACGCCGTGGATGGGCGCGCTGACCGACAACCTGGAAGTGCTGACCCACAACCAGGAAGGCGGCGCCTGGGGCCGCGCGGCGACCAACGACCTGCTCGCCAGCCGGATCAAGATCCGCTCGATGAACTTCATGCGCGGACGCACCTTCCTGTCGCGCTACCTGATCCTGGACGAAGCGCAGAACCTGACCCCGAAGCAGATGAAGACGCTGATCACCCGCGCCGGCCCCGGCACCAAGATCGTGTGCCTGGGCAACGTCGAGCAGATCGACACGCCGTACCTGACCGAGACCACCTCGGGCCTGACCTATGCGGTGGACCGGTTCAAGGCCTGGCCGCACAGCGCGCACGTCACCCTGCGCCGCGGCGAGCGCTCGCGCCTGGCCGACTACGCCTCGGAGGTCCTGTGAACGCCGCCGGCGCGTGCCGTCTCGGCGGCGCGGCGCTGGCCCTGGCCCTGCTCGGCGCGTGCACCACCACGCGCGGGCCGACCAGCGTGCCGACCGCGATCAAGGCCGGGCAATCGTGGATCGTCACCCGCAACAGCACCGCCGCGCAGGTGCTCGACACCTGCTCGCGCGACAGCCCGGCGCGCCACGACGGCGCGGTGAGCGGCTATTGGGTGCCGAGCGTGGAGCAGATCGCACAGCTGGAAACCCGGCTGGCGCAACTGCAGCCGGACATCGCCGATCCGGCCGGCGCCGACCGCCAGTACGTCGGCATCCTCTACCGCGGCAAGCAGGCGATCTACGTCAACGCGTTCAAGCCGCACGACGACAGCGACCTGGATCCCAGCGTCGACGCGGTGCGCGTGTGCGGCGGCGGCGGCGGCTTCTGGGGCGCGGTGTTCGACCCGGACAGCGGCACGTTCTCCGAGATCGCCGTCAACGGCGCGAAATAGGCCGCGACGCATGCGCCGCCAGCCCTCGCCCAGCCTGTCGCGCGCCGCGCCGCGGCGCCGCACCGGCGCATGAACTTCGAGTTGCCGCGCTGGGCCTGGGCGTTCGCCGGCGCGCTGGCCTGCGTCGCCGGCATGGTCAACGTGGTCGGCTATCTGGGCTTCGAGCACCAGGCGGTGACCCACCTGACCGGCACCACCACCCTGCTCGGCGCGGCGCTGGCCGATGGCGACATGCGCGTGATCGGCAACCTGCTGGGCGTGGTGCTGGCCTTCCTCGGCGGCGCCGTGCTCAGCGGCATCGTGGTGCAGGACAGCCGGCTGCGCCTGGGCCGCCGCTATGGCGTGGCGCTTGCCTTGGAAGCATTGCTGCTGCTGGCGGCGATGCAGGCGTTCAAGCAGCAACAGCTCGTCGGCGCGCTGTTCGCCGCCACCGCCTGCGGCCTGCAGAACGCGATGACCACCACCTACAGCGGCGCGGTGGTGCGCACCACCCACCTGACCGGCATGTTCACCGACCTGGGCATCGGCCTGGGCCAGGCCCTGCGCGGCCTGCCGCTGCCGCGGCGGCGCATCCGCCTGAGCCTGCTGATCATCGGCGGCTTCCTGCTCGGCGGCGTGCTCGGCGCCTGGGCCTACCGCCATGTCGGCTTCGATGCGCTGCTGGCGCCAGCGCTGCTGACCGGCCTGGTCGGCACCATCTACGCGCTGCAGGCCCACTACCGCCGCCAGCAGCGCTGACCCCGCGGTCGCCAAGCCGCGGCGGGCGCTGCACAATCGGCGCATGAGCGAACCCACCGTCGTATCCGCACTGAGCATCGCCGGCACCGACTCGGGCGGCGGCGCCGGCATCCAGGCCGACCTGAAGACCTTCGCCGCGCACCGCGTGCACGGGCTGTCGGCGATCGCCGCGCTGACCGCGCAGCACACCCGCGGGGTCAGCGCCGTGCACGTGCCGCCGCTGGCGTTCCTGCGCGCGCAACTCGACGCCTGCTTCGCCGATTTCGACATCGGCGCGGTCAAGCTCGGCATGCTCGCCAACGCCGCGGTGATCCACTTGGTCGCCGACGCGCTGGAACAGCACCGCCCGCCGTTCGTGGTGCTGGACCCGGTGATGGTCGCGACCAGCGGCGCCAAGCTGCTCGAAGACGACGCGCTCGATGCGCTGCGCGGCCGCCTGCTGCCGCTGGCGACCCTGGTCACGCCGAACACGCCGGAAGCGCAGCTGCTGCTGGGCCGCACGATCGAGAACGCCGACGATGCCGAGCACGCCACCGCCGCGCTGCTCGAGGCCGGCGCGCAGGCGGTGCTGCTCAAGGGCGGCCACCTGGCCGAAGGCCATCGGGTGATCGACCGCTACGACGACGGGGTCAGCCGCAGCGAATTCAGCCATGCGCGGCTGGACTTGCAGGCGCACGGCACCGGCTGCACCCTCGCCGCGGCGATCGCCGCGCAGCTGTGCCAGGGATTGGCGCTGCCGGTGGCCTGCGAGGCAGCGATCGACTACGTCGCCCGCGCGCTGCAGGGCGGCTACCGTCCCGGCCGCAGCGAGGTGGTGGTGCTGGACCACTTCGGCGCCGCGCGCAACGCATGAGCCCGCACGGGCCGGCGAGCGAGGCGCTGCCGGCCGTCGCCGGCGACGGCCACCGCTGGACGCTGCTCGCACGCATCCCCGCGGTGCCGCGCCAGGCGCTGCTGTGGCTGCCCGCGCTCGGCGTGGCCGCGCGCCACTACCTGCCGCTGGCCGAAGCGCTGGCCGCGCAGGGCGTGGCGGTGTTCCTGCACGAATGGCGCGGCAACGGCAGCAGCGCGCTGCGTCCGTCGCGCGCGCAGGACTGGGGCTATCGGCAACTGCTGTGCGAGGATCTGCCGGCCAGCCACGCGGCGATCGCGCAGCGCGCCGCGTTGCCGCTGGCCATCGGCGGCCACAGCCTCGGCGGGCAAATCGCCTGCTGCTACGCCGCGCTGCATCCGCGGGCCTTCGCCCAGCTGTGGCTGGTCGCCAGCGGCACGCCGTACTGGCGCCAGTTCGCCGCGCCGCGTCGCTATCTGCTGCCGCTGGCGTACCGCTTCCTGCCGTGGCTGGCGCAGCACCAGGGCGTGCTGCACGGGCGCAGGCTCGGCTTCGGCGGGACCGAGGCGCGCTCGCTGATCGCGGACTGGGCGCGGGTGGGCCTGAGCAATCGCTATGCGGCGGCCGGCATGGCCGCGGATCTGGAAGCGCTGCTGGCGCATGTGACCGCGCCGGTGCGCGGCGTGGTGCTGCAGGACGACTGGCTGGCGCCGGCCACCTCGCTGCGCGCCCTGCTGCGCAAACTGGCGCCGCGCACGCTCGAGCTGCACTCGCTGGATGCGGCGCAGCTGGGCGCTGCGGCCGACCATTTCGCCTGGATGAAGCGACCGGCGGCCGTGGCGCAGGCCCTGCTCGGCAGCGCAGACTGAATTTTTTCCGCGAAGGGCATTGACGGGTCCGGGGGACTCGGTAATAATTCCGCTCCTGACGACGCGCCCGTAGCTCAGTTGGATAGAGTACCTGGCTACGAACCAGGCGGTCGGGAGTTCGAATCTCTCCGGGCGCACCAGTCAGATGAAAAACGACAAACTCGGTTTGTCGTTTTTTTTTGCGCGTTCGCCTGCTATTGCGGGCATGCGACCGCGACGTTGCGCAGCGCAACGACGCATCGGCGCACGCCGCTGTAGACGAATCGGCAGAACTCGGGAATAATCCCGCGCCTGACAACGCGCCCGTAGCTCAGTTGGATAGAGTACCTGGCTACGAACCAGGCGGTCGGGAGTTCGAATCTCTCCGGGCGCAC
>NZ_JACSQX010000021.1:0-19569 GCF_014836395.1 Xanthomonas bonasiae | reverse complement strand
CAGTCAGATGAAAAACGACAAGCCTGCGCTTGTCGTTTTTTTTTGCATTTCCGCTTGCCCGCGCTCGCGCCGCAAGCGCGCGCGTTTACGCGGCGACCTTGCCGCCGAGGTCGGCCGCCGGCGCTGCCGCGCCGCCGCCCAGTTCGATCACCGCATAGCCCGCGGCACGCCACGCATCCAGCCCGCCGCGCAGCGGCACCACGTCCTCGTAGTGACGCTGGCGCAGGCGCGTAGCCAACACCGCCGCCGACACCTCGTTCGGGCAGGCGCAGTAGATGACGATCTTGCGATCGCGCGGCAACGCCTCGACGATGGCGTCGATACGGCGATCGTCCACCTCCATCGCGCCCGGAATCGCATACGGCTCGAGCGCGCGATATCCCGGCGCGCGGATGTCCAGCAGCACCGGCACCGCCTCGCCCTGCATCAGGGCGTACAGCTCGTCGACGTCGATGCGCAGCGTCTCCATCGACTTCAGCAGCGCATGCCGGCGCCACGCGCGATAGCCGATATAGAGCGCCAGCGCGCCCGCCAGCAGCAGCACCGCGCGCGAGCCGAGCAGGCTCAGCCAGTCCAGCACGTCCTGCACCTGGTCGGCGAATGCCAGGCCCAGCAGCAGCCCGCAACCGGCCCACAGCGCCGCGCCCAGCGCGTCGTAGCGCAGGAACGCGCCCGGCCGCACCCGCATCGCCCCGGCCATCGGCACCGACACCATCGACAGGCCGGGCACGAACTTGGCCACCGCCAGCACGCGCACGCCCCAGCGGGTATAGAAGCGCTCGGTCTGCTTCATGCAGGTATCGCGCGACAGCGACAGGCGGCACAGCGACTGCAGCGTGCGGTTGCCATAGCGGCGGCCGGCGCCGAACCAGACCAGGTCGCCGATCAGGCTGGCCACGATCGACACCGACAGCGCGGCCAGCAGGCTGCTCCACACCGCACTGCCATCGAGCAGCGCATAGGTCGCGCCGACCAGGATCAACGTCGGCAGGGCCGGCACCGGCAGGCCCAGCGACAACGCCAGCACGTTGACGAAGACCAGGCCCAGGCCGTAACGCGCGATCAGTTCCTGCATGGCCGAGCCTGCGCCTGGGGGAGAGAGGGATGCGCCATTATCCTCCCGGCATCGCCGCCCGGCGCGCGCGATGCCGCCTCACCAGCGGAACAGACCCGCCCACACTCAGTCCAATCGCGCCTGCAGCCGCGCCAGCCACGCCTCGAACACCCCGGGCTGGCGCATGCGCGCGCGCCACCAGGCCAGCGCCGCACCCTCCTCGCCGCTGCGCCACGCCAACTGGAACACCTCGTCCGGCTTCGGCTCCTCGACCTGCTTGCGCAGCAGAGCGCCGCGCGCCAGCGCCGCCCGCGCGTAGGGTTCGGGCAGGAAACCGAAGCCCAGCCCCGCCACCTGCAGCCGGTACTTGCTGCGCATGTCCGGCACGGTCAGCGCATCCTGGCCGAACAGCAGCCCGACCGTGCGCGGCAGCAGCCGCCGTGCCGAATCGGCGACCGCGATCGCGCGATGCTCGGCCAGCTGGCTGCGGCCGAGCGGCTCGGCCGCCTGCGCCAGCGGATGCGTGGGCGCGACCACGAACACGAACGACAGCGTGCCGAACGCCTCGGCCACATAGCCGCCGCCGCTGGGCCCCTCCCCGGCCGCGCCGACCAGCAGGTCCACGCGCCGGTCCAGCAGCGCCTCCCAGGTGCCGGACAGCGATTCCTGCACGATCCGCAACCGGGTCTGGTCGGCGACCGCATAGAACGCGGCGATGTCCTCGGCCAGGCAGTCCGGGGCGAATACCGAGTCCAACGCCAGCGCGAACTCGGTCTCCCAGCCGGACGCGACGCGGCGCACGCGGAGTTCCAGGTCCCCGGCCGCGCGCAGCAGGTGGCGGCCCTCGCGCAACAGCTCGGCCCCGGCCGCGGTGAGCGCCACCTTCGGACCCAGGCGATCGAACAATTGCACGCCCAGGTCCTCCTCCAGCTTGGCCACCGTGTAGGAAATAGTGGACGGCACCTTGTACAGCGCCTTGCCGGCGGCCGAGAACGAACCGCGGCGGTCGATGGCGTCGATGATCTGCAGCGCGTCGAGGCTGATCTTGAGCATTCGAATTTTTCGATGATAGGTGCCGAATCTATCCGTTTTTCAAACCCGGCGACAGTGCGGATACTTTCCCTCACCGCAAGGCGGCCACGAAATCAACCAGATATCGCCACCGCCCTGCCTTATCGATCCACTTGCACATATCGCCACTACCAGGAGCTTCCCATGTTGCAGATCCGCACCAGCGACACCCGTGGCCGCGCCGAGCACGGCTGGCTGTCCTCGCGCCACACCTTCTCCTTCGGCCACTACCACGACCCGCGCCACATGGGCTTCGGACCGCTGCGGGTGATCAACGAGGACCGGGTGCAGCCGGGCCAGGGCTTCGGCACCCATGCGCACCGCGACATGGAGATCCTCTCCTACGTGCTCGACGGCGCGCTGGAGCACAAGGACAGCATGGGCAACGGCTCGGTGCTGCGCTATGGCGACGTGCAGCGCATGACCGCCGGCTCCGGGGTCACCCACAGCGAGTTCAACCACTCCGCCAGCGAGCCGGTGCACTTCCTGCAGATCTGGCTGTTGCCGGAACGCGCCGGGATCGAACCCGGCTACGAGGAAAAGCACTTCGCCCCGGAGACCAAGCGCGGCCAACTGCGCCTGATCGCCGCGCCGCAGGGGGAGGACGGCGCGGTACGGATCCACCAGGATGCGCGCATCTATGCGGCCATCCTGGACGGCGAGGAACGCGTGGACCATGTGTTGGCCGACGGGCGCGGCGCCTACGTGCAGGTCATCCGCGGTTCGCTGACGGTCAACGGCCAGGCGCTGCAGGCCGGCGACGCGGCGCAGATCGTCGACGAGGCCGAGCTGACCTTCGCCGATGCGCGGGACACGGAATTCCTGTTGTTCGACTTGCCGCGCTGAGCCGCAGCGCCGGCCCGACCGATGCCGCAGCACAGGCGGCGCCCGCAGAACCCGCCCGATGGCGGGTTCTGCGTGTTCGCACGGCGCAGCGCGCATCCGTGGCGGCACTGGCAGCCACCGCGCAGCGCGCCGATCGCAACGCCAGGCACGGATCCGGTGCCGCAATGCCCGCTCCTCACGCGCCCCTCGACAGGCCGTGACGCGTCCTGCACGGCATCCGCGTCAATGCTTGCGTTCTTCCCCACACGCCGGCATGCCGGCCAAGAGCCCTGCACCGATGCGACACCCCACCAGCGCCGTCTACGCCACCCCCTCGCGCATCCGCCAGGGCCGCCCCTTCCCCCGCGGCGCCGTGTTCGACGGCCAGGGCACCAACTTCGCCCTGTTCTCGGCGCACGCCACGCGCGTGGAGCTGTGCCTGTTCGACGAATCCGGCACGGAAACGCGGCTGGACCTCCCCGAGTACACCAACGAGATCTGGCACGGCTACCTGCCCGATGCGAAGCCCGGCCAGCGCTACGGCTACCGCGTGCATGGCCCGTACGCGCCCAGCGAGGGCCATCGCTTCAATCCCAACAAACTGCTGCTCGACCCCTACGCCCGCGAGATCGAGGGCGACCTGATCTGGGCCGACGAACTCTACGGCTACACCGTCGGCCATCCGGATGGCGACCTCAGCTTCGACGAACGCGACAGCGCGCCGTTCATGCCCAAGTGCGTGGTCGTCGAAGACACCTACGACTGGGGCGACGATGCCCGGCTGCTGACCCCGTGGAGCGACACCCTGGTGTACGAGACGCACGTGCGCGGCTACACCATGCGCCACCCGCAGGTACCGCAGGAGTTGCGCGGCACCTGCGCCGGCCTGGCCCAGGAACCGGTGCTGCGCTACATCAAGGAGTTGGGCGTCAGCGCGGTGGAACTGCTGCCGGTGCATGCCTATCTCGACGACCAGCACCTGCTCGACAAGGACCTGCGCAACTACTGGGGCTACAACACGCTGGGCTTCTTCGCGATCAAGTCGCGCTACCTGGCCAGCGGCCATCGCGACGAATTCCGCGACATGGTCAAGGCCATGCACCGCCAGGGCCTGGAGGTCATCCTCGACGTGGTCTACAACCACACCGCCGAAGGCAGCGAACTGGGCCCCACCCTGTCGTTCCGCGGCATCGACAACGCCAGCTACTACCGCCTGGCCGAAGACAAGCGCTACTACATCAACGATACCGGCACCGGCAACACGCTGAACCTGAGCAACTCGCGGGTGATCCAGTTCGTCAACGACTCGCTGCGCTACTGGGCCGGCGAGATGCACGTGGACGGCTTCCGCTTCGACCTGGCCACCATCCTCGGCCGCGAACCCACCGGCTTCGACCAGCGCGGCGGCTTCCTGGATGCGTGCAACCAGGATCCGTTGCTGTCGGAAGTGAAGCTGATCGCCGAACCGTGGGACTGCGGCCCGGGCGGGTACCAGGTCGGGCATTTCCCGCCGGGCTGGTCGGAGTGGAACGACAAGTTCCGCGACAACGCACGCGCGTTCTGGAAGGGCGACGACGGCATGCTCGCCGAGTTCGCGACCCGCTTCACCGGCTCGGCCGACCTGTTCGATCGCCGCGGCCGCCGGCCCTGGGCCTCGGTCAACTTCATCACCGCGCACGACGGCTTCACCCTGCGCGACCTGGTCAGCTACAACGAAAAGCACAACGACGCCAACGGCGAGGACAACCGCGACGGCTCGTCCAACGACGGCTCCTGCAACTACGGCGAGGAAGGCGCGACCGACAACGCCGAGATCCTGCAACTGCGCGAGCGGCAGATGAAGAACCTGCTGGCCACGCTGCTGCTGGCGCAAGGCACGCCGATGCTGCTCGCCGGCGACGAACGCGCGCAGAGCCAGGGAGGCAACAACAACACTTATTGCCAGGACAACGAGATCACCTGGCTAGACTGGGACAACGACCCAACCGAAGGCCGGCTGACCGAGTTCGTGAAAGCGCTGAGCGCATTGCGCAAGCGCTACCCGATCCTGACCCGCGGGCGCTTCCTCAACGGCCAGTACAACGAAGAAGCCGGCGTGCGCGATCTCACCTGGCTCAATCCCGGCGGCACCGAGATGGAAGACGCGCACTGGACCGATGCCGGCGCCCGCGTGGTCGGGCTGCTGCTGGAAGGCAAGGCGCAGACCTCCGGGGTCAGGGAACTGGCCAACGACGACACGCTGCTGATCGTCATCAACGCCTACCACGAAGGGGTGAACTTCACCCTGCCCTCGTCGGAGGAGGAACTGCACTGGAAGCTGGTGCTGTCCACCGACGACGCATTGCAGATCGACAGCATGCCCGCAGGTGCCAGCGAGTTCCTGGCGCCGCCGCGCAGCGTCAGCGTGTTCGAGTGCCAAGCGTCGCAGCCTCAGTGACGACATGCGCCACCCGGAGGCCGCGAGCGGTAGCCGGGTGTCGCATGCGGCGTGCTGCAGCCGCGGAAAGCGCAGCCCGGATCCAGCCTTCAGAATAGTCGGCACGCCGCATCTGGCGGCTGGTATCGGACATCCAAGGAGGAGGAAAAAGCGGAAATAGGTCATCGCCAGTCTTATCCAAAGCTGGCGGATCGCAAAGCCACGATTCCAGCATTCCGACCATCGCAGCGACCCGCTCGCCGCTGTCTGTACGCCTGTGGACACGTCAAGACGCACGATCCCGGGAGCCAACGCCGATGCGCAACAGCGCAGCGCCATGGCCCATGGCATCGCGTGCAGGCTGCGCCCATGGACGACACGAGAACCGGACCGAAGCATCGCCTCGGCGCCCAAACTTTCCAGCGATTAAACGGCACTTCCGACTGCGCCCAATCTTCACTCGCGCCATACCGCTGCACGCGCAGTTTGGCGATGCCCGCTCAAGGGCTCTAACTTACTCGCGGAGTCAACGATGGATAAGAATCGCACTGAAGGCGCCAAGAACCAGGTCAAGGGCACCGTCAAGGAAGTCGTCGGCAAGGTCACCGGCAACAAGTTGAAGGAAGTCGAAGGCAAACTGCAGAAGGGCGCAGGCAAGGTTCAGAGCGAAGTCGGCAAGGCACGGGACAACGCTCGCCACTGAGCAGCGCCGCAGCGCTTCCAAGACCTCGCTGGGCGCAAGTCTTTGAACGATGGCTTCGAGGCGTCTTTGCTTGGATCCCGAGCAACCGGTTTCGAGCACCACAGCCAGGGCCAAGCCATCGGCGCTCCAGGGAGTTTCGCGATGATGCACGCGGACAGCGGCTTGCAGTAATGGGCCAGGCGTGGCCGGGCGTATCGCCCATAACACGCCTTTGACGAAGTTCCGGTTGTCGGCATCCATCCAGACCGGCGTACTCGCGTTGACATGGGGCAGATCTTCGGATCTGCCCCCGTTTTGGTCACAGTCGATTCGTAGCGGCCAGACTGCGCCGGCGCGCTCTTTCGCATCAGCCAAATGCAGCCAAGGCAAGGGCCTCATGTCCAGTCGGCCCATAGCGGCGAATCTTCCTTGCCAGTCACACAGCTTTTCCGGAACCAGCGTTCGCACTCGCGGGCCAGAGGCATACGCGAGCACCCCGCTCGACACGGAGCACTTGAATCATCCGGATCTCTCACGAGGTCTTCAGAAACTCCAGATCGAGCACGGCATGCGCGCCAGTTGGAATCCAGCGGCGGATGATGACCTGCGGCACCGCGTCATCGCCGACATCCACGCAAAGCGCCAACAAGTGATCGCGCGTGGGCCGGCATTGCCAAAAGCGCCAGCGGCTCACGTCGTGGTCCAGGCTCGGATCTGCCACCAACCGCACTGAGCGTCCGTCCCCCAACCGAAAGCCGAATTTCTCCAACGGCATGGACATCCCCAGACCGCGCGCCTTGGCGTAAGATTCCTTGAAGGTCCAATACTCGAAGAAGCGATCCTGCTGTTGATCGGTAGGCACGCAGGCGAGATCGGCGATCTCCTCGGGGGCGAAATTGCTGTTCGCCACTCCCATGGACACCTGCCGCGCCACGATCTGCTCGACATCCACGCCCACCGCGCGGCGCGAGGTAACGGCCATGGCGATCAACCCACGCGTATGCGAGATATTGAAGGACAGACTGCACGCATCAACCCCATGCCGATCCGCGATGTGTGGACGCCCGAAGCCATCCTTCAGAAAACTCCAGTCCTCCGGCGACACATCCACATACTTGGACAACACCGTACGCGCCATGCCACGGGTCACGAGGTAGCGCTTGCGATCATCTTCGAGCAAGAACCGCACGTGTTGACTGCGTTCGTCCGCATTCAACAAGGGCAGAATGCCGGCAAGTGCGTCTTCGGCGATGTCGTCATAGAACGCGAGCCAGACATCGATGCCCGCCCCGCCAACCCCTGGCGGAATGTTCAGCACGGATGGGCATCTATGTTCGACTTTCGTCATGACCCCAGGTTTCGCACGCCAGCAAGACGGAGTGGATGAGATGCTCCATGAGAAACGCCATCGGATCAGCTCGGCAAGCGCGCACTACCAAGGCACCGCACGCCGATTGCATTGCGGCAACAGCGATTGCCCATGCATCGCCACTCGCCCCTCCCATTGGCTCGTCGCTCGTCATGCACCCGATCACGCCGCACTGGACACGATCGCCTGCACCTTGGGACCAAATTTCCGCGCGAGCCACAGCTCGATGTCATGAACGAAACTGAAGAGCACCGGGACCAGGATCAGGCTGAGCACGGTCGAGGAAATCAGTCCACCAATCACCGCGATGGCCATCGGCGCGCGAAACGCGGAGTCCAGCGATACGCCGAACGCCAACGGCAGCATGCCCGCAGTCATCGCCACCGAGGTCATCACGATCGGGCGCGCACGGGCGCGGCAGGCCAGCATGATTGCGTCGAATCTCGGCACGCCTTCGCGGATGTTCTCCAACATGGCATCCACGAGCAGGATCGAGTTCTTATCGGCGATACCCATCAACATCAGCATGCCGAGCAAGGCAGGCAGACTCAACTCCATGCCGGTCGCGAACAGCAGCAGGAACGCGCCGCCGATCGACAGCGGCAACGCCATCATCCGCGCCAATGGCTGCAACCAGTCGCGATACAGCAAGACCTGGATCGCATAGACCAGAAACAGACCGGTACCGAGCGCCTTCAGGAAACTCACCATCAGCTCGTTCACGAACTCGGCGTCGCCGGTATTGAGCACACGCACGCCCGGCGGCAGGTGCTTGATCGATGGCAAGGCGTTGACCGCCTCCATCGCGGTACCGAGGGCGACGCCGTCGAGATTGGCCTGCAGATCGATGCGACGCTGCCGGTCGTAGCGCTCGATGGTGGCCGGCCCCTTGCCGAATCGCAGCGTGGCCACGGACGCCAATGGCACGCTGTCGCCAGCGGCCGTGCGCAGCTTGAGATTCTGCAAGATGCCCAGATCGGTGCCGTATTCGCGCGGCAGGCGAACGCGCACCGGAATTTCCCTGCTCATGTAATTGAACTTGGACAGGCGCGGAATATCGTCGCCGATCGTGGAGGTGCTGACGGCCTCGCCGACCTGCTGCGCGGTGATGCCGAACTCGGCCGACTTGAGCGGATCCATCTGCACGACGATTTCCGGCTGCTCCTGGCCGACGCTGGTATCGACGCCGATCAGCCCGGGAATCTTCTGCATGTCGCGTTTCACCGCATCGGCCGCGCGGGTGAGCGCGCGATCGTCGTCGCTTACGAGCGCGATCGACACGTCCTTTCGACCCGACAGGCTGTCGAAACTGACCCGCATGTCGGCCAGCTTGGCGATCTCCGGATAGACGCGCGTGGTGAATTCGCGCTCGCTGATGTCGCGCTTGGTTGGAGGAACCAGCTTGACGTAGATCCGCGACTTGTTGACCGCGCCGTCGGCGCCGCCGGAAAGGGTGAGGACGTACTCGACCTCCGCGTGCTTGCTCACCACTGCGGCGACTTGCTGCGCTGCCTGATCGGTCTGCTCGATGGTACTGCCGCGCGGAACTTCCAGAGTGATGCTGGAGACCGAGTAATCGTCGTACGGCATGAAGCCGAGCGGCAACAAGGGCACCAGCCCGAACGAAGCGACCACGCCGAGCAGCGCCATCACCAGCGTCTTGATGCGGTGCTTGAGCGTCCATCGGACGATCGCAAGATATCGGATCGTCAAGGCGCCGTCCTGCGGATGATCCGTGGTCGGCACTTTCATCAGTCGCGACGCCAACATCGGCGTCAGCAAGCGTGCCACCATCAGCGAGAAGAACGCGGCGACCGCCACGGTCAGACCGAATTGGCGGAAGTACAGGCCCGGCAGCCCGCCCATGAAACTGACTGGAATGAACACGACGCAGATCACCAAGGTCGTCGCGATCACCGACAGGCCGATCTCTTCCGAGGCTTCGATCGCCGCCTGCATGACCGATTTTCCGGAGCGCATATGCCGGTCGATATTCTCGACCTCGACGATCGCATCATCGACGAGCACGCCGGTGACCAAGGTGATCGCCAGCAGGCTGATCATGTTCAAGCTGAAATCCAGCCATTGCATGACCAGGAACGTGGGAATGATCGACAACGGGATCGTCAGCGCCGCGATCAAGGTGGCGCGCCGATTGCGCAGGAACCAAAACACCACCAGCACGGTGAGAATGGCGCCTTCGAAGAAGTTGAACATCGTCGCGCGATAGCCGATCTCGACGAAATCGATATCCGAGAAGGCTACACGGAACTTCACCCCACCCGTCTTCGACAACGCTTCCAGACGCTCGCGTACCGCCTTGGCGACCGAGACCTCGCTGATGGCGGGATCCTTGTAGACCATGAAGGTCACCGCCGGGCGACCATCGACCTTGGTGATGTTGCGCACCTCCGACGGGCCGTAGGAAACGACACCGATGTCCGACAGCTTCACCTTGCGTCCGCCCGGCACCGCGATGCGCGTTCCCGCCAAGGCATCCAGACTGTCGGCGCGGCCGATCGTGCGCAACGCGTATTCCGTCGCGCCGAGGGTGAAGCGTCCGCCCGGAGAATTGACGTTGCTGGCCACCATTTGCTGGCTGACGTCGGCTGCGCTGATTCCGAGCGACGCCAGTATCGCCGGGTCGAGCACGATGGAGATTTCCTGATCGCTGCCGCCACTGCGGTCGACACGCGATACGCCCTTGACCGTAAGCAGTTCGCGCGCGACCGTCTGGTCGACGAACCGGCTCAGGTCTTCCATCGGCATTTCCGGCGCTTCGGCGATGTAGATGCCGACCGGCCGGCCGGTATCGCTAGCGCGGCGCACGATGGGTTCGCGTACTGTCGCCGGCAGATTCTGCCGGATCGCGGCTACCGCGTTGCGTACGTCGTTGGTCGCGCGGTCGACGCCGATATCGAGGTTGAACTCGATCTGCGTCGTCGACTGGCCTTCCGTCACTGTCGACACGATGCGCTTGATGCCCGGGATCGACGCCACCGCATCTTCGACCTTCTGTGTCGTCTCCGTCTCCAGCTCGGTGGGGGTCGCGCCTGGCTGCAGAATCAACACGTCGACGACAGGCGTGACCACGTTGGGCATCGCGGTGATCGGCAACTGCATGAAGGCGACGATGCCCGCCAGCGTGAGCATGACGAACAGCAGAATCGGTGGCACCGGATTGCGGATCGCCCAGGTGGAGAAGCCGAAGTTCATTTCGAAAGGTCTCTATCCAATGAGGAAGTGCGGCAGGTGGAGCGTTGCGGTACCTGGATCATCGACGCGCGCGGTCAGCGACTCGCGTCGGCGATCAGCACTTTGTCCTTCTCGCGCAGGAACGGACCGGCCTTGGCCACAATGCGCAGATCGCCGAGAGATTCCGACACCACCACTTCGTCGACGGTCTGCAAGGTCGGCGTGATCGGCATGCGCGACACCAGGCCCTTGTCGCCCACACGCCAGACATAGCTGCCCAGCGAATCCTGCTGCATCGCCGTGCGCGGAATCGTCCAGCCTTCCACCTGCGCCAGGTCGATGCGCGCCTGAGCGAAGATGCCGACCGGAACGACGTCTTGCGTGTGCAGACGGATCCGCACTTCGCTCGAACGGGTGGTGCTGTCCACGTTCGGGGTGATCAGCCGAATCTCGCCGGAGATGGGCTCGGCGTGCCCGGCCAGCTTGACGCTCGCGCTCATGCCCGGCTTCAGACGCACGACCACCGCTTCGGGCACGCTGGCATCCATCTCCATCTCGCCGTCCTTCGCGATTTCGAACAAGGCGACGCTATCGCTGGTGAGATTGCCAATCTCGGCGGTGCGCCGATAGACGAAGCCTGCGGCCGGAGCGACTACGCTGGTGCGCTGCACGCTCAGTCGTGCGTTCTCGTAGCGCGCACGTGCGCCCTCGAAATCCGCCTGTTTCTGCTTGAACGACTCCACGCTGACCAGCTGCTGCGGCAGCAACAGGCGCATGCGCTCGTAGTCGCCCTGCGCGCGCTCGAAGTCCGACCGCAGCTCGTTGCTGGAGATCCCCATGCCCTTGCCGTCCAGCACCGCCAATACCTGCCCGGCCTTGACGTAGTCGCCGACCTCGGCTTCCACGCGTTGCACCTGCAGGCCCGACAACTGCGGGATCACCGGTACGTTCTCGCGGCTGCGCGTCGCGCCGACCACGGAAACCGCCTCGGCCAGCGCCTTGCGTTGCGGCTTGACGATGCTGACCGTCAGTGGCGGCGTGGCTTGGTTGGTGGTGACGGCAGACTTCGCGGGCCGGCCGCTGAGCAAAAGCCCCAACACCAAACCGGTGCCAAGCAAGGTTACAGCGTAGATCATGGGACGCATTTTCATGGCGAGGCCACTTCGGTATTTGAACGGTAGGAACGAGCCAGCGACATGTGCACATCGAACCGCTGCGGCGATTGCGCCTGTGTCGGCGCGGCGGCCACCTCTTGACGCTCCGTCGCCAGCGCGGCCAGCTGTGCCGACGATGGCGGAGCGAACGAGACGACGTGAGAACTTCCGAGCGTGTGATCCATCGCACTTCCCTGCGCTAGATAAATGGTGCTGTAGATAGCCACAACACCAGCACTGCCAATATCAATGGATGTACCCGTCATTTGCACCCAACTGATGGCATACATGGATCGAAACTGGGGACTGTCTCTCATATCCGGATGCGATAATCGCCGCTGCCGTTCGTTTCGTACGGCACACCCTCCATGCCGCCCTGCCCCGCGCCTGCTGCGGCCGCGCATGAATATTCCGTCGACCTGCACGACGATGCCCACGCCTATCCGCCACACAGGCGCAGCGCTCACCATCGGAATCTCCAGCGCGCCAGCAACAGAATCACCACCATCCAGATCGACATGGTGATCAGCGACGGATACAGCTGCGAGACGTCGCGCAAACCGACGCCACCGAACATCAGCTCGCGCAGGATCGAGGTGAATGGTGCCAACGGCGAATGCTCGGCGATCGGCTGCAACCAGGATGGGAACAGCTTGATCGAGAAGAACGCGCCTCCGAGCAACAGCATCGGCACCTGGATGAAGCTGACGATGCCGCTGAACGCCATCACCGAGCGGCTGAACAGGAAAACGATCAGGCCGATGCCGAGGTAGGTCGTCGCGCCCATGGTCACCGCCAGCAACAGCAACGGATAGTTGATGTCGGCCGACACGCCGAGCCCGAGCACCGAGACGGCGAGCATGCCGGCGACCACGCTGTAGGCGACCAATACGCGCGAGAGAAACAGTCCGGCGAAGAACGGCGTCGGCGAAACGTCGATGGCTTTCAGATTCTTGAACAGCCCTGCGCTTTCCTCGCCGATCAGCACCGACCCGAAACCGCTCAAGCCGATCACCAGCATCGTCATCCCGATCAGGCCCGGCAACAAGGTGGCCAGATAGGAAGAGCGCCGGCTTACTTGCACGTTCTGCAGGCGCAGGTTGGCTGCCGGCGAGGCGGAGGCGTTCGCCTTCAGGATCGACGCCAGCGCGATCGCCGAGATTCGGTTCTCTTCCAGCGAGTTGCTTTCGATCGTCACGTTCGCCGGCCCGCCTTCCGAGGAGCCGGACACGCTCAGCAGGTGCTGGATCTCGTTGTTCTTGAGCGCGCTCTCGGCCTGCCCGCGCTCGCCCACGAAGGGCACGACGTGGACGAGGTCCTGCTTGCCGAGCGCGTCGACCAAGGACTTTCCGGCCGGCGCGATCTCGGTTTCCAGGTAGGAGACCTTGATCTTGTGATTGCCGGACAACTCCAAGGGATAGCCGATACCCAGCAGCAGCACCACCGGGAAGATATAGCAGAACACCAGCGCCACCTTGTCGTAGCGCAGCTGGCGCATGCGCAATTTGAAGAACACCCAAACCGTTCTCATGACTTCAGTTCCTTCCCTGTCTTGTTCAAGAACACGTCTTCCAGATTCAAACGGTCGACCTGTATGCCGGCCACCGCGACGCCGCGCGCTTCGGTGATGGAGAGGATCTGGCGGATCGCGCCGGTCACGTCGTCGGTGGGGATGCGCAGCGAGTCGGTGAAGGCGTCCCAGGTCGCGACGAACTTCGGCGCCATTTCCACGGCGATCTCTTCACCGGGCGCGCCGATGCCGAGCTTGACCACGACCTGCTGGGTCGCGTTCAACTGCGCCACCAGGGACTTCGGATCGCCGCGATCGACGATCTTCCCCTGATTCATGATCATGATCTCGTCGCACAGACGCTCGGCCTCTTCCATGTAGTGCGTGGTCAGCACAATGGTGCGGGTGCGCTCCTGCTTGAGTTCTTCGATGAACTCCCACAGATGGCGACGGCTATGCGGATCGAGGGCGGCGCTGGGTTCGTCGAGGAACAGGATGTCCGGATCGCCGAGCAAGGCGATCGCGATCGACAGGCGCTGCTTCTGCCCGCCGGACAGGTCGTCGACCTTGAACTTCATCTTGTCGGCCAGATCCAGGCGATCGAGCAAGCGTGCGGTCGTGTCGAGCCTGCGCTTGCCGCTCGCCGCGGCGCGGTACTGCGAGTAGAAGGTCAGCAATTCCTCGACGGTGAGGAACTGGAAGTAGTTGCTGCTCTGCAACTGCACGCCGAGCCGCGGCTGGATCTTGCGGATCTGCGTGCCAACGTCCATGCCGAGCATGGTGATACGGCCGGAGGTGATCGGAACGATGCCTTCGATCATGCCCAGAAGCGAGGTCTTGCCGGCGCCGTTGGGGCCGAGGATGCCGAAGCAAGTCCCCTTTGGCACGCTGAAGGTAAGGCCCTTGACCACCTCGACATCGCCATAGCGCTTGTACACGTCCTGCACCACGATGGCAGGTTCCGCGACTGCGACCGACGGCGCCAACACCGCAAGGATCGGTGCCGCCGCCAGTACAGGCGCAGGTACCGGATCGGCGCCGGCGCTGGCGTCTGCGGTGCGGAGCATCCCTCCCGCCGACGCGATCAAGGCGTTCACTTCTTCGACCATCGCACTGCTTCCTTTGAATACCAATATGGCGTCGAGTCTTTCGCTGCCGGCGTAGGCGTCGAACACGACGCCCTGCACGGCTTCGATCTTGGCGTGCAGCGCCTGGAAGTCGACATGCGAGTGGTCCAGTCCTTGGCCGGCGACACGTTGGAAATTGAAGGCGACTTCGCTCTGTGCCGAAGCCAGCGTTCCCGCGACGCGGGCGTCGCCGGAGCGATACCAGTCGAGGAAGCGAACGCCTTGGCGATGCAGCAGGTTGGCGCGTTCGATCGCATCCTCGAGCGCGCTCTCCGGGCCGACGGCGACCGGAATCTTGTCGAGGAACAGGCCGAACTGACCGGCGAACCCGCGGTTCGCCAGTTGTCTTCCGTGATGGGTCATCGCCATCGCGAAGCGGTCCAGCCCGGTGACCGTTGCGACCAGCGTGCGGAACAGATCGAAGGCTTGCTTGGCCGCGCCGTCGGAGGATGCCGCCGGCATTTCGATCACCAACATGCGTGTGGGCTGATCCGCATTCGCCGCGAGTGCATCGGCGGTGGCCCGCGTCGCCTGCGCCATGCCCGTGTTGTCCAGCCCGAGCGCCAGCCGGTCGAGCAAGGACGGATCGTGTTCCTGCGCGCACGCCGCCACGAACTCGCGATAGCAGCCCCGGGTCGGTTCGCCGTCCCCGATCAGGACCCGACGCAGCCCGTCGGCGATGGCTTCGAAGGAGCGGCCGTCGCTGATCAGGTGATCGTTCACCATCAGCAAGCGATGTTCGGTATCGCTGTGCGACAGCAGCACGGCGGCATGGCATAGGCGTGACGTCGACTGCGCCCGATGCAGCGCGGCGACGATCGCCGGCCAGGCAGCATCGACATCGCTGGACGAGAGCTGGCGCAGGTCGAGCCACGGCACGTCGTCGGCACGGAACGCCGCCGGTTCCAGCACGTCCCAGCTCAACGTGTCGAGATCGGCGGCCGCACGCAGCATGTCCTGACTGCGCACGAGCACGGCGAACGCAGCGCGCAACTCATCCGCCGACCACCAGCCGTTCACCGGCACGACGTGCTGGGAGACGCGATCGTGCCATTCGATGCCGGACTTCTGCACTTCGCTGAAGGCATACCGTTCGGCGACGCCCGCCGCGCGGATGGCGCGTTCGCTTTGCGCAAGCGAGGCGTCCAGGTCTGCGAGGAACGCGCGTTGATCGAAGCGTGCGTTGCTGGCCGCGGGCGCTTCCTCGCCGATGACGATACGGCTCGGATTCGCCGCGCCGCTCAGCGAAGCGCTGAACTTCTTCAACGCCATAATGTCGGCCGGCGTGGCCGGCGACAGGCGCAGGGTCCGACGCCCTTCGACGGTTTCGGCACGGTAACTCCAGCCGCGACGATCCAGCCACGCTTCCATCGTGAGGTCGGCGGCGGCCGCATCGCTATCGGCCTCGATCGCGGCCGCGATGGCCTGCACCGTGCCGAGCCGGTAGATGTCGGGAATCTTCAACTCGATGCCCAGGGCCGCGAGCCTGTCGATCACCACCAACACCATCAGCGAGTGACCGCCGAGTTCGAAGAAATCGTCGGAACGGCCGACCCGGTCGACGTGCAGCAAGTCGGCCCAGATCGTCGCAAGCGCGGTTTCCACACGCCCTTGTGGCGCTTCGTATTCGCGCCGCGCGTAAGCGGCATCGTCCGGCGCCGGCAAGGCCTTGCGATCGAGCTTGCCGTTTGGGGTGAGCGGTAGCGACGGCAACACCACGAATGCCGCCGGGACCATGTAATCCGGCAATTGTGACAGCAACTGCGTGCGCAAGTCGGCGATCGACGAGGTCGCCCCGGAGCGCAGCGTCACGTAGGCGACCAGCCGCTTCTCGCCCGACGCATCCTCGCGCGCCACGACCGCCGCTTCGTGCACACCGGTGCATGCGGCCAGCTTGGCCTCGATCTCGCCCAACTCGATGCGGAAGCCGCGGATCTTCACCTGGAAGTCGTTGCGGCCCAGATATTCGAGTTCGCCGTTCGCGGTCCAGCGAGCGAGATCGCCGGTCTTGTACATGCGCGCACCGGCCTGCATCGCGAACGGATCACGCAGGAAGCGCTCGCTGGTCAGCTCCGCAAGCCCCAGATAGCCGCGCGCGACCTGCACGCCGCCGAGGAACATCTCCCCGGGCACGCCGACCGGCGACGGCTCGCCATAGGCGTCGAGCACATACACCGGCGTGTTGAGGATCGGCTTGCCAATCACAGGGCCACCCAGCGACTCGCGGATGCTGCCGATGGTCGCATCGACCGTGCATTCGGTCGGGCCGTACATATTGTGGAAGTGAATCTTCGGCGAGGCCTTCAGGCGCTCCCACATGCGGCGGCCCACCGGCTCGCCGCCCAGATAGATGCTGGTAGGACGATGCCCAGTGAACTCGAGCAGGCCCGCAGACAGCAGTACCTCCAATTGCGACGGCGTACTGTCCATCGCTTCGATCCGGTAGCGATCGAAGAAGGCCAACAAGGCCGGACCGTTGGCGCGGATCGCCTGCGGCACCAGCACCACGCAGTGGCCTGACAGCAACTGCAGAATGCCCTTCAGCGACATGTCGAAAGAGAATGCCGCGTTCAAGGCAACGCGCGAATTCGGCGCCAACTCGCGATGGGTGGTCTGACGCATCGCCCGCCAGAAATTGACCGGCGAGCGATGTTCGACCATCACCCCCTTGGGCTGACCGGTCGAGCCGGAGGTGTAGATCACGTAGGCCAAGTGGCGCGAAGTAAGACCCGCGATGCTCGGATCGTGCGCGTCCGCCGCATCCAGGCTACCGTTGTCCAGCACCAGTACCGGCGCTTGCGCAGCCTGCAGCAATGGCAAGCGCGCGTGCACCTGTGCTTGCGTCAGCAATGCCCTGGGCCGGCTGTCTTCGAGCATGTAGGCCAGACGATCTGCCGGATAGCTGGGATCCAACGGCACGTAGGCCGCGCCGGCTTTGAGAATGCCGAGCAGACCCACGATCATCGACAGGCTGCGCTCGGTGCAGATCGCCACCCGATCGTCGGGCTGTACGCCCAGGGCGACCAAGCGATGCGCCACCTGGTTGGCACGACGGTTCAGTTGGGCATAACTGAGCGTGTCGTCTTCGCAGATCAGCGCCGGTGCATCGGGCGTGCGCCGTGCCTGCGCTTCGAACAGCGCGTGCACGGTCGACTCCGGATGCGTTTCGCGGGCCGCGTTCCACTCGTGCAGCATGCGCATGCGCTCGGCTTCGTCGAGCAGCGGCAGACGCGCCACGGCCATGGATTCGTCCTGCGCCATTCCCGCCAACAGACGCTGCCAGTAGCCGGCGTAGCGGGCCGCGGTCGCTTCGTCGAACAGCGCCGTCATATAGGTCAGCGCACCGACGATGGCGCCATCACGTTCGCCCAGGTCCAGGGCCAGATCGAACCGGGCCTTGCTGGTGTCCTGGGCCAATCCCTCTGTCGCAATTCCGGGCATCGACAAGCGCGCTTCGTCCTGGTTCTGCCACGCCAGCATCACCTGGAAGATCGGCGTGTGCGCGGTGCTGCGCACCGGCTTGGTCACTTCGACCACGTGATCGAACGGCAGGTCTTGGTGCGACTGCGCATCGAGGACTTGTCGGCGCGTACGCGCCAGCAACTCGGCTACCGTCGGTTCATCGCCCAAGTCGATCCGCAGGGCGAGCGTGTTGACGAAGAAACCGATCAACGGCTCGATCTCGGCCCGGTTGCGGCCGGCCATCGGGCTGCCGATCACCACCTCGTCTTGGCCGGACAGGCGGCCCAGTAGCGCCGCCCAGCTCGCCAGCAGGGTCATGTAGAGCGTGACGCCGTGGCGTTGGCTCAGCGCTTTCAGGCTCGCGGTGAGCCCCGCATCCAGATCGATTGCGAGTGCGGCGCCGGCGAAATTCTGATGCGCCGGACGCGGGCGATCGGTCGGCACTTCCAGCAAGGTCGGCGCGCCGGCCAGCGCTTCGCGCCAATACGCGGTCTGCCGCTCGAGTTGACCGTCGGCCAGCCACTGTCGTTGCCATTGCGCATAGTCGATGTACTGGATCGGCAGCGGCGGCAAGGGATCGGCCGCACCTTCGACCTCGGCGGTATACAGCCGGCCGAGTTCACTGAGCATCACGCCGATCGACCAACCGTCGGAGACGATGTGATGCATCACTACGTACAGCGCGTAGTCCTCGTCTTCCAGCTGCACCAGCAGCACCCGCAGGGGCAGATCGGTGCGCAGGTCGAAGGGTTCGGCGTAGATCGCTTCGCCTCGGGCCGCGCGCAACGCCTCGCGGTTTTGTTCGCCACGCAGATCTTCGAAGCGCAGCTGCAGCGTCGCCTCTGCATCGATCTTCTGCATCGGCTGGCCATCGACCAGCACGAAGCGTGTGCGCAACGATTCATGGCGCGCGACGATCCGTCGCAAGGAGCGCTCCAGTGCATCTACATTCAAGCGGCCGCTCAGACGCAAGGCTCCGGCCGAGTGATAAGCGGCGCTGGCGCCATCGATCTGGGTCAGGAACCACAAGCGTTGCTGTGCCAACGACAGCGGCATGTGGGTGCGACGCTCGGCCACGGCGATCGCGGTCAGTTGCGCGGCTTCTCCAGTCGCCAGGCGCTGCGCCAGTTGCGACAGCACCGGCGCTTCGAACACCCACCGCAGCGGCAGTTCCACGCCCAGGGTCTGGCGCACGCGCGAACTCAGCTGTACCGCGAGCAGCGAATGCCCTCCCAGTTCGAAGAAGCCGTCGTGGCGGCCGACCCGTTCGACCCTGAGCAACTGGCTCCACAACTGCGCCAGGGTGTGTTCGATCTCGCCCTGCGGCGCCTCGTACGCACGCCGCGCATAGGCGCTGTCGTCGGGCGCGGGCAGCGCCTTGCGATCGAGCTTGCCGTGCGCGGTCAGCGGCCACGCGTGCATCTGCACGAACGCCGCCGGGACCATGTACTCGGGCAACTGGCTCGCCAGGCGCTCGCGCAACGCACCGGCGTCCAACCCCTCGTCCGAGGCGCCATCGCTCAGGCAGTACGCCACCAGCCGCGGCTCGCCGCCTTCCTCGCGCGCGACCACCACCGCCTCGCCCACGCCGGGGCATTCGACCAGCCTGGCTTCGATCTCGCCCAGTTCGATGCGGAAGCCGCGGATCTTCACCTGGAAGTCGTTGCGACCCGCGAACTCCAGGCTGCCGTCGGACGACCAGCG
>NZ_JACSQX010000020.1:0-53045 GCF_014836395.1 Xanthomonas bonasiae | reverse complement strand
GCATCCTGCCCCTGCCGCGAACGGCGCACATCCCTGTGCGCCGCCCCTTCGGGGTTTTTCCCGCCCTATTCGCCGCTACGTAAGGGACCCGGTAAATCAAGATCAAAAGCAAAAAAAGCAAAAACAAAAGCAAACGCAAACGCACCACACGATCGAACTGCGTAGCAAGCGGACCGAGCTTGCTGCGTCGGTCACTGCCAACAGCCCCAAGCACACCACACCATCGGCGCACCAATCCACAGCGCCTACCGACACCGCACGGCCGGTCTCCGTGCCTGATCCCGCGCCGCAGATCGAACAACTGTTGTACCGTGCAGCATTGCCGCATCTGCTCGACTTCGCGGTCGGGCCGACGCGCCAAACCCACCCCGACCGCAGGCGGCAGCCGGCGGTGAACCTGCAGCGGGCCCAGCACCCGCTCGATGCCCGATTGCGACCGGAGATGCGCATGCCGAAATTCCCATGGTGGTCCGCCCTGACGCAGACCGGCCGCGTCCGCCGCAGCTGCCTGGCGGCCATGGCAGTAGTGCTGTGCACCGCCGTGACCGGCACGTGCCTGGCCGCCACCGGCGACACCATGCCGCCGGCACTGCAGCAGGCGCGCCAGTTGGTGCTGGTCGTGGCCCCGGACTGGGACAGCCCGCGCGGGCAACTGCAGGCGTTCGAACGCACGGCGCAGGGCTGGCGCGCGCACGGCCAGCGCTTCGATGTCGCGCTCGGCCGCAACGGCAGCGCCTGGGGGCTGGGCCTGCACCCGGCGCAGACCGACGGCCCGCAGAAACGCGAAGGCGACGGCCGCAGCCCGGCCGGCATCTTCACCATCGGCGAAGCGTTCGGTTATGCGCAGCGCATCGACAGCGCGCTGCCGTACCAGCCGATGCAGCAGAGCAGCTATTGCATCGACGTGCCCGATTCGCCGCTGTACAACCGCATCGTCGACGCCGACCGGGTCGGCGCCGAGGCGGTGGCCGGCTCGACCGAGCCGATGCGCCTGGACCTGCACCACGACGGCGACCGCCGTTACCAGGAAGGCTTCGTGATCGGCCACAACCAGCAGGCGCGGCCCGGCGCCGGCAGCTGCATCTTCGCCCACCTGTGGCGTGCCGCGGGCGAGGCCACCGCCGGCTGCACCGCGATGGAGCCGGCCGACATGCAGCGCCTGCTGGCCTGGCTGCGGCCGGATGCCGCGCCGTTGTTCGTGCTGCTGCCGCGCAACGACTACGCACGCCTGCGCGGCGCCTGGGCGCTGCCGGCCGTGGAGCCGGCACCATGAGCAACGCACCCGAACCGAGCCTGGTCCGCGCGGTCAGCCGCTGGCAGATCGTCGGCCTGTCGATCAACGACGTCATCGGCAGCGGCATCTACCTGCTGCCCGCCGCCACCGCCGCGCTGCTCGGACCGATGAGCCTGTGGGCGGTGCTGCTGGCCGGGCTGGCGGTGGGCTTGCTGGTGCTGTGCTACGCGCAGGCGGCCAGCTATTTCGACGAACCCGGCGGCAGCTACCTGTATGCGCGCGAGGCGTTCGGCCGCTTCGCCGGCTTCGAGATCGGCTGGATGATCTGGCTGACCCGGATCAGTTCCGCCGCCGCGCTCGGCAACGGCCTGGCCGATGCGGTGGTGCGCTTCTGGCCGGCCGCAGCAGGTGGCGGCGCGCGCCTGGCGATCGTGGTCGGCTCGCTCGGCCTGCTCACCGCGATCAACGTGATCGGGGTGAAATCGGCCGCGCGCACCGGCGTGGCGCTGGTGATCGGCAAGCTGGTGCCGCTGCTGCTGTTCGTGGCCATCGGCCTGTTCTACGTGGACTGGTCGTGGGCGTTCTCCGGCCAGGCGCCGGACCCGCGCGACTTCGGCAACATGGGCGAAGCGGCGCTGCTGTTGCTGTTCGCCTACGCCGGCTTCGAGAACATCCCCGCCGCTGCCGGCGAATACCGCAATCCGCGCCGCGACGTGCCGTTTGCGCTGATCACGATGATCGTCACCGTCACCCTGATCTATGCCGCGGTGCAGGTGGTCGCGCAGGGCACGCTGGCGAACGTGGCGCAGTCGGCGACGCCGTTGGCCGATGCCGCCAGCGGCTTCGGCGGCGAGGCGCTGGCGCTGATCCTCACCGTCGGCGCCACCATCTCCATCCTCGGCACCACCAGCAACACGGTGATGCTGGGGCCGCGCTTCCTGTTCGCGCTGGCGCAGGACGGTTACGGTCCGGCGTTCCTGGCGCGGGTGCATCCGCGCTTCCGCACGCCCGCCGCGGCGATCCTGCTGCAGGGCGTGCTGTCGCTGGCGCTGGCGCTGTCCGGCTCGTTCGTGCAGCTGGCGCTGCTGTCGATGGTCACCCGCCTGTTCGCCTACATCGGCACGGCCGCGGCGGTGCTGGTGCTGGCACGGCGCTACCGCGACCGGCCGGGTGCGCTGCACCTGCCGGGCGGCCCGCTGATCCCGGTCGCCGCGTTGCTGCTGGCGTTGGCGTTGCTGCTCAGCGCCAGCTGGCAGAACCTGGCCGCGGCCGGCGTGGCGCTGCTGGTCGGTGCGCTGTTCTACCGCTTCCCGCGCAAGGCGCCGTAGCACCTTCACGCGGCCTTGCGCCGCTGTCACGTGCGGGTAACCGCATCGCTTCGACTCTGGGCACCAGCCTCAGCGATGGAGTCCGCGATGAAACTACGCCGTGTCTACAGCGCCCCCGATCTGGCCACCGCCACCCGTGCCCTGCAAGCGGCGCGCAGCGCCGGCATCGACAACGACGACCTGTCGTTGATCGCCCGCAGCGACATCGAACTGGACGCGATCCCCGACGAGCGTAAGGACGTCAAGACCGACGCCTTGCCCGCGGCCGCACGCGGTGCGCTGGGCGGCGGCGCGGCCGGCCTGCTCGCTGGACTCGCGGCGATCGCGGTGCCGCCGCTGGGCATCACCCTGGCCGGCGCCGGGGTGATGGCCATCGCCGGCGCACTGGTCGGCAGCTGGTCCTCGGCCCTGGTCGGCGCCACCGTGCCGGATCCGGTGCGGCGCAACTTCGAAGAGGAAATCGAGGCCGGCCGCATCCTGGTGGTGATCGAGGGCGAAGCGTCGCAACTCGATGCCGCCGATGCGGCACTGCGTGGCGCCGGCACGATCGCGCTGCCCTACCAGTCCGCCGCTGCCGCGCAATGACGCGCCCCTGCGCGTTGCAGGCGGCGCAGGCTTCGCGCCGCTAGGAGGCTTGCGCCGGCGCCAGCGCGCGCATGCGCAGCAGCAAGCCGCCGGTGTGCACCAACGAATACGCGATCAGCACCGCGGCGATCGCCAGGGTCAGCGGGCTGGCGTTCTGCAGCGACTGCGCGCTACCGCCGGAAAACGCACCGCTGGCCCAACGCCACGCCAGGCGTCCGATCAGCAGCACGCTGAGTCCGGCGCCGATCCAGGGATTGGGCGTGTAATAGCGCCGGCCCTCGATCAGGTCGATGCGGGTGTGGTGCAAGGCGAAGGCCCCCAGCGCCGCGCCGGCCAGGACCCCCAGCGCCATGCCGAGGCGGACCGGCGGCACTACCGCCGCCAGGTAGGTCAATCCTGCCGCCGCCAGCGCCAGCAGCAGCATCCGCGCCACGGTCCGCCGCGGCTGCCATGGCTGGCGGCCGAAATAGCGGCGGATGCGCCGGTAGTACAACCAGCCGATGCCGGCGGTGGCCAGGTACGGGGTGAGCAAGGCGATACCGGTGGCGGCCATGGAATCCTGCGACGGGGGACGAGCGGCGTTGCCGGATCGTAATCCATCCGTGGCCCGTGGCGTAGCCGGCGCCGTCGCGGCGGCGGCAATCGACCGCCGCGCCGTGCTTCATGCCTCGATCACGCGATGCTGGAATCGCATTAACGGCGCCGTCGCTAACGTCGGATACCCCATTCGCACAGGAGACAACGATGAGCGTTCCTTATCAGATCCCCGGTCGCGCGCCCAACGACGACGATCGCAGCCTGGTGTCGCAATACTGGCGCGAGCGTTTCGCTGAGGAGCCTTACTACAGCGACGGCGAACGCTTCGAGGACTACGAGCCAGCCTATCACGCCGGACACGAGGCGCGCGTACGCAACTTCAATCTGGCCTACGAACAGGTCGAGGCCGAACTGCACCGCAACTGGGACAGCACCAAGGGCTCGCAGACCCTGAGCTGGAGCAAGGCCCGCCATGCGGTGCGCCGTGCCTGGGAGCGGGCGGGTCAGGACTGAGGGTGATCGCGGCTGGAAGGGCTACCGTTGCGGTCGCTTCGGTGGGTCTTTCCGAATCGCTGCACGGCTAATCGACGTGGCGCGGATTCGGGTTTGCGCGATGTCGGATGAGCTTGTGCGTTTCGGCGAGCGTCTCATGCGGACGGTTTTGGTCGCGGCTGAAGCCGCTCCTACACGAAGCGGCCCAATAACGCGCGGCACACCTTGTAGGAGCGGCTTCAGCCGCGACCAACGCAAAAAATCGAGCGGCCGATAACGGCCGCAACGCACACCATTTCCCACGCATAGCGGCCACATCCCGCCACCAGTCGCCACGCCGCTCTCAGCGGCGCGGCAACGCATCACCCGGCGGCTCGGGTGGCGTCAGCTCTCCACCGGCTGCAGCTGCAGCAAACGTCCGCCGCTACCGTCTTCCAGCAGCCACAGCGCGCCATCCGGGCCCTGTTCCACTTCGCGGATGCGCTTGCCCATGTCGTAACGCGCCGCTTCGCGCGCGTTCTCGCCGTTGAATTCGATCCGCACTAGCGACTGCGAGGACAGCCCGCCGATGAAGCCGTTGCCGCGCCACTGCGGGAAGCTGCTGCCGCTGTAGATCACGAAACCGGCCGGCGAGATCACCGGCGTCCAGCTGACCTTGGGCGCGGCGAATTCCGGGCGCGTGGAATGGTCAGGGATCGGCCGGCCGTCGTAGTGGTCGCCGTTGGAGACGATCGGATAACCGTAGTTGGCGCCACGCTGGATCAGGTTCAGTTCGTCGCCGCCGGCCGGGCCCATCTCGTGTTCCCACAGCTGGCCGTTGGCGTCGAAGGCCAGGCCGAGCACGTTGCGGTGGCCGAGCGACCACACCTGCGCGGCGACGCCGCCGCGGCGCGCGAACGGATTGTCGGCCGGCACGCTGCCGTCGTCGTTGAGGCGCACGATCTTGCCCAGGTTGCCGCTCATGTCCTGCGCCGGATCGAACTTCTGCCGCTCGCTGGAACTGATCCACAGCTTGCCGTCGGGCCCGAACGCCAGGCGGTGGCCGTAATGGCCGTTGCCGGACACCTTGGGCTGCTGGCGCCAGATCACCTTCAGCTGCGACAGTGCGCCGCCGCCATTGCCGTCCAGGGTCAGCTTGGCGCGCGCCACCGCGCCACCGCGAGTGTCGCCGCTGCCTGCCTCGGCATAACTCAGGTACACCCAGCCATTCTGGGCAAAGCCCGGATGCGGCAGCACATCGCCGAAACCGCCCTGGCCGCCATAGGCGACCGCGGGCACGCCGCTGACCGTGCCGGTCCGGCCGCTGGCCGGGTCGAAACGCTTGAGCGTGCCGCGCTTCTCGCTGATCAGCGCGCTGCCGTCGGGCAGGAAGCTCATCGCCCACGGTTCGTTGAAGGTGGCGAACGGCGTCGCCGAGAACGGCCAGTCGCCGCGCCGTTCGGCGCTCTTGGCGGGCGGCGCCGCATTTGCCGCGGACACGACCAGACTCATCGCCAATGCACAGGCCAAACCCAGGGGAGAACGTTGCATGACGCGCACCTATCGAATGGGGTCGAAGGCCGAACCTAGCAAAGCAGGTGTGGACGGCAAGCATGCAATGGCCAAGCCGTGGCCGCGGTCACGCGCGGCGTTCGCGCGGCGTAGACAGCGGCCTGCGCGCGACGCAACGGCGGGCAAGGGAGACGTGCGCGCAGACGACCGTGACGCGGCCGCCTGCGCGCGGCTGTCAGGCCTGCGGCAGCAGTTCGAAGCCGACCGGCTCGCCGCTGGCCGACGACGCGCAGACCCACAGGTCGAACAACCCCGGCTCGGCCTCGAACCGGCCGTCGCGGCCGCTGAAGGCCAGGGCGCGGCGGTCCAGGGTGAACACCACATTCATGCCCTGCCCCGGCGCCAGCCGCACCTTGCGGAAGCCTTTCAGTTCGCGCACCGGGCGCACCCGGCTGGCGACGCGGTCGTGCACGTACAGCTGCACCACTTCCTCGCCGTCGCGCTCGCCGACGTTGTCGATGCGGGTGGTCACGGTCAGCGTGTCGTCCCAGCCCAGCTGCACGCGATCCAGTTGCGGCGCGCCGTAGGCGAAGCGGGTGTAGCCGATGCCGTGGCCGAACGGATACAGCGGCGCGTTCGGGATCTCGCGCCAGCGCGCCTTGAACTCGCTCATCGTCGGCAGTTCCGGCCGACCGGTGCGCGCGTGGTTGTAGAAGTACGGCTGCTGGCCCGGATCGAGCGGAAAGCTGACCGGCAGCCGCGCCGAAGGGTTGTAGTCGCCGAACAGCACGTCGGCCACCGCCGGGCCGGTCTGCGTGCCCAGGTACCAGGTCACCACGATCGCCGCCGCGTCGCGCACCGCGCCCTGCAGCGCCAGGGCGCGGCCGTTGCGCAGCAACACCACCAGCGGCGTGCCGGTGGCGGCGACGGCTTCGGCCAGCGCCTGCTGCGCCGGCGGCAACACGATCTGCGTGCGCGACTGCGCCTCGCCGCTGTAGCGCTGCGGCTCGCCCAGCGCAAGCACCACCACGTCGGCGGCGCGCGCGGCGGCCACCGCCGCGTCGATGCCGCCGTCCAGCGGCGCTTCCAGCTCGCAGCCCGGCACCACGCTCAGCGCATCGGCGTCGTCCAGCGCCGCGCGTACGCCGGCCTCCAGGGTCACGTAGCGGGTCTTGTCGCCGAACAGGGTCCAGCAACCCTCGATGTTCTCGCGGTCCTGCACGAACGGCCCGATAAGCGCGATCTTCTGTCCACGCTTGTGCAGCGGCAGCACGTCGCCGTCGTTCTTCAGCAGCACGATCGAGCGCCGCGCCGCCTCGCGCGACAGCGCATCGTGCGCGGCGATATGCGACTGGTCGGCCTCGCGCTGCGGGTCCAGCGAACGGTACGGATCGTCGAACAGGCCGATGGTTTCCTTCAGCGCCAGCACCCGCCGCACCGCTTCGTCCAGCGCGGCCATCGGCACTTCGCCATCCTCCACCAGCGACGGCAGGTGCGCGGCGTAGAAACCGCTCTGCATGCTCATGTCCATGCCGGCCAGGAACGCCTTCTTGGTCGCGTCGCGCTCGTCGGCCGCATAGCCGTGCGCGATCAGTTCCATGTCGGCGGTGTAGTCGGAGATCACCACGCCGGGGAACTTCCATTCGCCGCGCAGGATCTCGGTCAGCAGTTCGTGGTTGGCGCTGGCCGGCACGCCGTTGATGTCGTTGAACGAGGTCATCACGCTCAGCGCTCCGGCGCCGAACGCGGCCTGGAACGGCGGCAGGTGCACGTCGCGCAGGGTCTGCGGGGCGATGTCCACGCTGTTGTATTCCATGCCCGCGGCGACCGCGCCGTAGGCGGCGAAGTGCTTGGGCGTGGCCAGCAGCGCGTCGTGCGCGCGCAGGTCCGGGCCCTGGAAGCCGCGCACGCGGGCGGCGGCGAACGCGCAGCCCAGCACCACGTCCTCGCCGGCGCCCTCGGCGCCGCGGCCCCAGCGCTGATCGCGGGCGATGTCCACCGCCGGCGCATAGGTCCAGTGAATGCCGGCGGCGGTGGCCTCGACCGCGGTGGCGCGCGCGGTGCGCTCGGCCAGCTCCGGCTCGAAGCTGGCGGCCTCGCCCAGCGGGATCGGGAACACGGTGCGCATGCCGTGGATCACGTCCGCGGCCAGGATCACCGGAATGCCCAGGCGGCTCTCTTCCAGCGCCGTGCGCTGGATCCGCCGCCCCAGTTCGGCGCCCACGCCGTTGAACAGCGAGCCGACCAGGCCGGCGCGCACCTGCTGCAGCACCTCGTCGGCATTGCTGACGTTCGCTTCCGGATTCACGTCCGGCGCGAACGGGCGCACCATGTCGGCGAAGACGCCGAGCTGGCCGACCTTCTCCTCGACGGTCATGCGGGCGATGAGCGATTCGATACGATCCGAAGCCATGGGGTCCTTTGAGAAAACGTTTACATAGCCGTCAATTCTAGCTCTCCGGCCAGACGAAAGAGCAAATCCCGGCGCCGGATCCGCCTATTCAGGGAACTGTCTACCGTCGCCCGCCGCTGGCGCCCAACGCCGCCATACGCCCCCGCATCCCGCTGCTGAACCGTTTGCGCCGCGCGCGTCGCACTCCGCACTGGCCGGCGCAGGTGTCTCGTGCCCAGCGGGCGCGGCTGCGATCGTAGCGGTCCTGCGCCCTGGGTCCATGCCGGATTGCGTCTCAACCGCCTTGCGACGCGCTGGCCGCACACCCCGGGCGGCAACGCGAGGCAACCGGCGCCGCGCCGGCCAGGCGCCGCTCACGAGCTGAAGTAGGCCTCGGCGATCGCGCTGTGCAGGTAGCCCAGGTGGGTCTGGATCTCGTCCATGAACTCGGCCGGATTGTGCCGCGCCAGATAGGACGGGTCGGCATTGCGCACCAGCCCGTTGATCCGCATCAGCGCGCGCTCCACGGTCGGCCGCGGCGGCATGGTCGGCAGGATGTGCTGGGCGCGGGTCAGGCAGAAATGCACGCTGCGCGGGAAATCGTTGTTCTGCAGCAGGAAGCGCAGCGCATGCTCGCCGGTGACGCGCTGGCGCACGTGGCGCCGGTACATCTGGTAGGCGGCCAGCGAGCGCAGCACGCTCATCCACTGCATGTTCTGGTAGGCCTCCAGATCGTCGGCCTTGCGCGGGGTGATCAGGCCCGAGGCGCCGGCGTCGATGATGCGCGTGGTCATGTCGGCCTGTTCGATCGCCGTGCCCAGGCGCAGGAACTGGAAGCCGATGTCGCGGCTGACGTTGGCGGTGAGCAGGCCGGAGACCTTCAGGCAGGCGTCGGTGACGTGGCCGAGGAATTCCATCCGGTAGCGGCGGCCGACGCTGCGCTCGCCGTTGGCGTCGATGTACAGGTGCAGGTCGTTGACCGCCTCCCACACTTCCTGCGGCAGCGTGTCGCGGATGCCGCGCAGCAGCTCGCGCGCCTGCCGCGCCGAACTGCGCAGCGAGGACGGATTGCGCTCGTCCAGCAGCAGGAAGCGCACCACGTCGGCGTCGCCGACGTCGTCGCCGGCGTTCGGGAACCAGACGTTGAAGATCTCGCCGGCGCCGACCGTGTCGATCATCGGCCGCCAGGCGAAACGCACCGAGCGCGGCAGGTCCAGCTGCAGCAGGCTGCCCACGCCGACCAGCCGCGCGGTGGTCTCGGCGCGGCGCACGTAGCGGCTGAACCAGTAGAGGTTGTCGGCGACCCGCGACAGCATCAGTCCATCTCCTCGTCCAGGTCCACCACCCAGGTGTCCTTGGCGCCGCCGCCCTGCGAGGAATTGACCACCAGCGAACCCTCTTCCATCGCCACCCGGGTCAGCCCGCCGGTAGTGACGTAGACGTCCTCGCGCGACAGGATGAACGGGCGCAGGTCCAGATGCCGCGCCGACGGGCCGACCTCGGTCACGATCGGCGCGGTGGACAGGCCCAGCGTCGGCTGCGCCATGTAGTTGCGCGGATCGGCCTGGATCAGCTTGCGGAACTCGTCGCGCTGGCGCTTGGTCGAGCGCGGCCCGATCAGCATGCCGTAGCCGCCGGATTCGTTGGCCGGCTTCACCACCAGCTGGTCGAGGTGCTCGAGCACGTACTTGCGGTCCTTGTCGTCGTGGCACAGGTAGCTGGGCACGTTGGGCAGGATCGGCTCTTCGTCCAGGTAGTAGCGGATCATCTTCGGCACGTAGGCGAACACCACCTTGTCATCGGCCACGCCGGCGCCGGGCGCATTGGCCAGCGCCACCTTGCCGGCGCGCCAGCTGCGGATCAGCCCGGGCACGCCGAGCACCGAATCGGGGTGGAACACTTCCGGATCGATGAACAGGTCGTCGACCCGGCGATAGATCACGTCGACCCGGCGCGGCCCGTAGATGGTGCGCATGTAGGTGCAGTCGTCGTCGGCGACGAACAGGTCGTCGCCCTCGACCAGCTCGATGCCCATCGCCTGGGCCAGGTAGGCGTGCTCGAAATACGCGCTGTTGAAGATGCCCGGGGTCAGCAGTGCGATCACCGGCTGGTCGCCCGGACGCGGCGACAGCGCGGCCAGGGTGTCGTACAGCTGCGCCGGATATTCGTCCACCGGCAGGATCGCGCTGGTCTCGAACAGTTCGGGAAACACGCGCTTGGCGACCATGCGGTTTTCCAGCATGTACGACACGCCGCTGGGAATGCGCAGGTTGTCTTCCAGCGCGTACAGCGTGCCGTCGGCATCGCGCACCAGGTCCGAGCCGCAGATATGCGCCCACACGCCCAGCGCCGGGGTGATGCCCACGCACTGCGGACGGAAGTTCACCGAATGCTCCAGCAGCATCGCCGGAAACACCTTGTCCTTGACGATGCGCTGCGCGCCGTAGACGTCGCCGATGAACAGGTTGAGCGCGCGCATGCGCTGCTTCAGCCCGGCCTCCGTGCGTTGCCACTCGCGCAGCGGGATCACCCGCGGGATCAGGTCGAACGGCAGCGTGCGATCGACGTTGCGGCCATCGGAATAGACGGTGAAGGTGATGCCCATGACCCGCGCGGCGACATCGGCGGCGAGCTGGCGCTCGGACAGTTCGCGGCCGGACAGGCTGGACAGGTATTCGATGACCCGGCGGGCGGCGGGACGCGGCTGACCATCTGCCTGGATCAGCTCGTCGTAGGTGGCCGTGCGGTACTTGCTCCAGTCCATCGTGCCCCGTCGGTGTACGCCACCGGGCGCGATCGGCCGAGTGTTGCGTTGCACAGCAACATGCCCGGAACCGGAATGAGCGTCAAGCGGCTGCGCCGATGCCGCGCCGACGCGCGCTCAGCCGGCGTCGCGGCTGCGCTCGATGATCACGCCCACCGCCTGCGCGCCGCGCACCGCGCCCGGCTTGCTCAGCTTCAGCCGCAGCCAGCGCACCTCGAACTCGTCCAGCACCGCGGCCGCACAGCGCTCGGCCAGCGTCTCCACCAGGCCGTAGTCGGACTGCTCGACCAGCTCCACCAGGCGTTTGCTGACCGCCTTGTAGTTGAGCGTATCGGCGATGTCGTCGCTGGCGGCCGGCACCCGGTTGTCGAAGCCCATCTCCAGATCGAAGCGCAAGGTCTGCCGGATCCGCCGCTCCCAATCGTAGATGCCGATCAGCGCGTCGATTTCTAGACCTTCGATGAAAACTTTATCCATTGGGGGCCGGGATTCGGGATTGGGGATTCGGGAATGGTAAGAGCAAAGGCAAAAGCAGAGGCGAAAGCACAGGCAGGAGCCGCACGGAGCCGCTTCTACGAATCCCCATTCCCCACTCCCGAATCCCGCGCTGCCGCCAACGGCGGCAGCGAAGCCATGTCCCACCGCGGCGTCACCCGCACCGCCGCGTCGCTGGACTGGCCGGCCTGCAGGCGCAGCGCGCCGGCGAAGGCGATCATCGCGCCGTTGTCGGTGCACAGCGCCGGGCGCGGGAAACAGGCGCGGCCGCCGCGCGCCTGCGCCATCGCCTGCAGCTTGGCGCGCAGGCGCACATTGGCACCGACGCCGCCGGCGACCACGATCGTGTCGCTGCCGGCGGCCTGCAGCGCGCGCTCGCACTTGATCGCCAGCGTATCCACCACCGCATCCTCGAAGCCGCGGGCGATGTCGGCGCGGGTGCTCTCGCTCTGGTCGCTGCCGCGCCAGGCCAGCAGCACCTGGGTCTTGAGTCCGGAGAAACTGAAATCCAGCCCGGGCCGGTCGGTCATCGGCCGCGCGAAGCGGAACCGGCCCGGCGTGCCCTGCGCGGCCAGCGCGGCCAGCTGCGGGCCGCCCGGATACGGCAGGCCCATCATCTTGGCGGTCTTGTCGAAGGCCTCGCCGGCGGCGTCGTCCAGGGTCTCGCCGAGCAGCCGGTACTGGCCGATCGCCTCCACCGCGATCAGCTGGGTATGCCCGCCGGACACCAGCAGCGCCACGAACGGCGGCGCCGGCACGCCGTGCACCGGGTCGGGATCCTCCATCAGCGGCGCCAGCAGGTGGCCTTCCATATGGTGGACGCCGATCGCCGGCACCTCCAGCGCCCAGGCCAGCGCGCGGGCGACGCCGGCGCCGACCAGCAAGGCGCCGACCAGGCCGGGGCCGGCCGTATAGGCGACCCCGTCGATGTCGCGCACCTGCAACCCGGCCTCGGCCAGGGTCTGGCGGATCAGCGGCAGCAGCTTGCGCACGTGGTCGCGGCTGGCCAGTTCCGGCACCACGCCGCCGTATTCGGCGTGCAGCGCGATCTGGCTGTACAGCCCGTGCGCGCGCAGCGCGGCCGCGCCGGACAGGGCGGTGTCGTAGACGGCGACGCCGGTTTCGTCGCAACTGGATTCGATGCCGAGGACTCTCATGGCTGCCATTGTGGGGCCGAATCGGCGGCAGGCAAACGTCCCGCTTGCAGCCAGGAAATCAGTCGCTATAATGTGCGGCTCGCCGGGCGTGACCCGGTCACCATTGTGTCCCGGAGATTCCATGCCCAGCGTCAAAGTCCGCGAGAACGAGCCCTTCGAGTTTGCGCTCCGTCGCTTCAAGCGCACCTGCGAAAAGGCCGGCGTGCTGGCCGAAACCCGCAAGCGCGAGTTCTACGAAAAGCCGACCCAGGAACGCAAGCGCAAGGCCGCAGCCGCGGTGAAGCGTCAGCTGCGCCGTACGTCTCGCGACGTCACCAAGCGCCAGCGTCTGTACTGAGGATCGCGGTTTGCGGTAGCGGGTTGTGCCGGTTTCGGCATCCGCTACGGTAAGCCCACGAAGCCGGCACGCGCAAGCGTCGCCGGCTTTTTGTGTGGCCGTGGGTCAAGCCCGGCCAGCCCGCGTCGCGGCGCACCGGCCCTCTCCGCATCCGCATCCGCATCCGCATCGCGCCGGCGCACCCGCCACCGCCCCCTGCGCCCGCCTCGGCGCGTGGCCGCCTGCGCCGTGTCCGGACCGATGCGGCGCAGCGCCTAGAATGTCCACCCCCTTCTTCCCTTTCCCCTGGAGCCCCTCATGACCCTCAAGCAGCAGCTCACCGACGACATGAAGGCCGCGATGAAGGCCCGCGACGCGCACAGCCTGGGCGTGATCCGGCTGATCAACGCCGCGATCAAGCAGAAGGAAGTGGACGAGCGCAAGGACGTGGACGACGCCGCGGTGCTGGCGCTGATGGACAAGATGGTCAAGCAGCGCAAGGACTCGGTGAGCCAGTACGCCGCGGCCGGGCGCGAGGACCTGGCGTCGATCGAGCGCGAGGAGATCGTGGTGATCGAGCGCTACCTGCCGGCCAAGCTCGGCGAGGCGGAGATCGTCGCCGCGATCCAGGCCGCGATCGCGCAGACCGGCGCCAGCAGCGCCGCCGACATGGGCAAGCTGATGGCCGTGCTGAAGCCGGCGCTGGCCGGCAAGGCCGACATGAGCCTGGTCTCGGTGCTGGTCAAGCAGCAACTGGCCGGCTGATCGCGCAGGCGGGCTTCACCCGCCTTTCGGCGCCGGGCTGCTACAACCCCGGCGAGCCTGCGACACCTTCCACGCGCATCCGCGGGCCCGGCATCACCTGCCGCGCCCGCCGCAAGGCCGTTGCCGCTCCCATGTCCCTGTCGCTGTCGCCCACCCGTCTGCAAAAACACCTCGAACGCCTGCAGCAGAGCCTGCCGGCGGCATTGCTGCGGCGTTTCGTCGAGATCGACGTAATGACCCAGGCCGCTTCGCTGTCGTTCTACGCGCTGCTGTCGCTGGCGCCGCTGCTGGTGTTGCTGCTGTGGCTGACCGCCTCGCTGTACCCGCAGGCGCAGCAGGCCTTCATCGAGCAGATCGGGCAGTTGGCCGGACACGGCGCGCGCGAAGTGGCGCAGACCATCATCGACAACGCCAAGAACCAGCCCAACGTCGGCTCGCTGGCCGGGCTGTGGAGCACGCTGCTGCTGTTCGTCGGCGCCACCGCGGTGTTCGCGCAGCTGCAGAACGCGCTGAACCTGATCTTCCGCACCGACAAGCAGCGCCTGGAAGGCATCGTGGCGTGGCTGAAGAAGCGCGTGTTCTCGTTCGGCGTGGTGTTCGCGCTGGGCTTCCTGCTGCTGATCTCGATGATCCTGACCACGGTGCTGCAGGTCGCCTTCGCGCGCCTGCCGTCGCTGCTGCCGGCGGTCGGCTACGCCTCCACGCTGGCGATCTACGTGCTGGCCTTCGCCGTGCTCTACCACTACCTGCCGGACCGGCGCGTGGAATGGCGCCAGGCGGTGATCGGCGGCGCCATCACCGCCTGCCTGTTCGTGGCCGGGCGCTACGCGATCGGCCTGTACATCGCCACCGCCGCGCCGGGCAGCGCCTACGGCTCGATGGGCGCGCTGGTGATCCTGCTGGTGTGGATCTACTACGCCACCGTGGTGTTCTTCGTCGGCGCACTGATCACCGCGGTGATCGACGAGCGCCTGCGCTCGCGGCGCAAGCTCGCCGCGGCCGGGATCGACGCCAGCGCGATCACCGCGATTCCGCCGCCGCTGTAGCACCGCAACGCCAGGGTTTGCGGGCCGATCCGTGGCGGTGGCGCGGACGCATGGCATCCTATCGCCCATGGCCCGCATCCCCGACGCGTTCATCGACGACCTGCTCGCCCGCACCGACATCGTCGAGGTGGTCGGCACGCGCGTGCCGCTGAAGCGCCAGGGCAAGGAATACGCGGCGCGCTGCCCGTTCCACGACGAGCGCTCGGCCTCGTTCACGGTGTCGCCGACCAAGCAGTTCTACCACTGCTTCGGCTGCGGCGCGCACGGCACCGCGATCAGCTTCCTGATGAACTACGACCGCCTCGAGTTCCTCGACGCGGTCGACGAACTGGCCAAGCGCGCCGGCATGGAAGTGCCGCGCGACGCGCAACAGCGCGGCGCCGCGCAGGCCGCCGGCGACGACCATCGCGACCTGTACTCGGCACTCGACGCGGCGACCAAGTTCTTCCAGCGCCAGCTCGACAGCAGCGACAAGGCGCGCAGCTACCTCGACGGCCGCGGCGTGGACGCGGACAACCGCGCGCGTTTCCAGATCGGCTACGCGCCGGACGGCTACAGCGCGCTGAAGGACGCGCTGGGCACCGACGAGCGCCGCCACAAGCTGCTCGAGCGCGCCGGGCTGTTCTCCAAGAACGAGCGTGGCCACGTCTACGACAAGTTCCGCGAACGGGTCATGTTCCCGATCTTCGACCGCCGCGGCCGGGTCATCGCCTTCGGCGGCCGGGTCATGGACAAGGACGACGGCCCCAAGTACCTGAACTCGCCGGAGACCGCGCTGTTCCACAAAGGCCGCGAGCTGTACGGCCTGTGGCAGGTGCGCCAGGCCAACCAGAAGATCGAGCGGCTGATCGTGGTCGAGGGCTACATGGACGTGGTCTCGCTGTTCCAGTTCGGCGTCACCCAGGCGGTGGCGACACTGGGCACCGCGACCACCTCCGAACACGCCGAGCTGCTGTTCCGCAACGCGCCGGACGTGTTCTTCTGCTTCGACGGCGATGCCGCCGGCCGCCGCGCCGGCTGGAAGGCGCTGGAATCGGTGTTGCCGCGGATGAAGGACGGGCGCCAGGCGTTCTTCCTGTTCCTGCCCGACGGCGAGGACCCGGACAGCATCGTGCGCAAGGAAGGCGCCGACGGCTTCGCCGCGCGCCTGCAGCAGGCCACGCCGCTGTCGCAGTTCTTCTTCGACGAACTCTCGCGCGAGGTCAACCTGGCCACGCTCGACGGCAAGGCGCGGCTGGCCGAGCGCGCGCGGCCGATGCTGGCGCAGATTCCCGATGGCGCGTTCGGCGACCTGATGCGCCAGCGCCTGGCCGAGATCACCGGCATCGGCGGCCCTGCGCCCGCCGCCGCGCAGCTGGCCAAGCCGCCGCCGCGCGCAGCGGCACGGCCGACGCAGAAGCGCAGCCTGGTGCGCGAGGCGATCGTGCGCCTGCTGCACACGCCCTCGCTGGCGCTGGACCTGCCGCCGCCCTACCCGTTCGCCGGCCTGCGTCTGCCCGGCATCGAGCTGATGATCGAGCTGCTGGAGATCGTGCACACGCGTCCGGACATCTCCACCGGCGCCCTGCTCGAGCATTTCCACGAGCGCGAGGAACTGCCCGCGCTGCAGAAGCTGGCGGTGCAGGAGATTCCCGGCGAGACCGCCAGCTGGCGCCAGGAACTGCACGACGTGGTGGTGCAACTGGAACGGCAGACGTTGCAACAGCGGCTAGAGGAACTGCAGGCCAAGCAGCGCGCGCAAGGCCTGGACGAGACCGACAAGTACGAACTGCGCGAGTTGTTCAAGGCGCGCGCGGCGCTGCATTGAGGGCGGCAGGCGGGATCAGGCCATGGCCCGATCCCGCGAGCGGCGGCGGCGATCATTCCCCGAGTGCGGCGCGCTCTTCGGCCTCCAATGCCTTTACCGTGTCGCTGCCCGCATCCAGACGCCTGGCCAGTTCGGCCAGCAGGGCATCCATGTCCACCTCGGCGGTCTGCAACGCGCGCCCGAGCGGCACCACCGGCTGCAACCAGTCCGCGATGAGCGCTTCATAGGCCGTGCCGTGCTGGATCCGCATCTGCTCAAGGAAGGCCAGCGTGGTGGTCGGCGGATCGCCGCTGCGCGTCCCCTGCAGCGGCTGATTGGCGATCTGGCTGTAGATGACCCCTGAGGCGCGCGCATTGGCCCTGGCGAAAGAGACCAGGGCATCGACACCCGCGATCGGCTTGTTGCCGTAGAGCGATTTGATCTGCCGCAGCATCGCCAACACCCATGCATGCGGCACCGCGTCGAGCGTGTTCCACAGATCGCGATTCCAAGTCTGGTACGGCTTGTCCCCGATGACCGGCGGCAACGTCGCCTGAAAGAGCGCCGCGAAATCGGTGTTTCCTGGCGTGGCGCCTGCTGTCGGATAGCAGTACACCGCTTTGCAGCCATCGAGCCTGCCGGTGCGCTCGAACCAGGTCGCCATGGTCGGCGCCAGCGCGCCGCCCAGGCTGTGGCCGGCGAAGATCACGGTCGCGTTTTCGTTCGCGGCGGTTCGCAGAAAGCTGGCCAGGGTCGTGCCTGGCGCCGATGCCGACCCCGGGCTGACCATGTTGAGCAGATGCCATACCCCCAGCGCGGTTCCCATCGAAATGACGACCGTCCCCGGCGCCACCGGCTTCGGGGTCCTGACCGGGGCGGTGCCGGCCAACGGATCGTAAGTGGCGAAATCGACCACCACGGACACATCGAAATCCTCCACCAACCAGTCGTAGAGAGAATTCGGATTGGTGGCGCAGATCGCCACGACATAGACATCGCCTTCGATGCCCGGCACCGTACCCGCCTTGGCCACGAACATCGCATTGTCCGACCGCTGCGAGTCCGGCGCCTGCCAGACCTGCGGTCCCCAGACGAGCTCCCAGGTGCCGATGGCGTTCTGCGCCGCCGCAGAGGCCAGCGTCGCATGCAGCACATGTTGGTAGTCGGCCTGCAGCGCCTGCGCGGTTCCCTTGCGCGTGCTGACCCAGTTGGACAGGCTCGAGAGCGCGAACACGGTCTGGTATTGATCGTATTGCATGGCTTGCTCCTTCTCCGTTGCGATCCTTGGAAAGGCAAGCGCCGACGATCGCGTGACCCAACGCTCGCTCGCCGCGCTCATCGACGGGGCGTGGGCAATCTAGCAAGCACGCGATCGCCGGTTGTGGCCGGAGCGGCGTACGCAGCAACATGTCTGCGAGTTGTCTACGGCTTGCTGACGGATTCGCATCCGCGCGCAGCGCTTCCTAGAATGAGCCTCCCCTCGCCCACCTCCCCGCCATGATCAGACACTGGCTCGCCCGCCTGCGCATCGAACCGTTCACCCTGGCCTTGCTCGGTACCGTGCTGCTGGCCTCGCTGTTGCCGGTGCAAGGGCAGGCCGCGGCGATCATGGACGGCGTCACCGACATCGCCATCGCCGCGCTGTTCTTCCTGCACGGCGCGCGCCTGTCGCGCGAGGCGATCGTCGCCGGCGCGCTGCACTGGCGCCTGCACCTGACCATCCTCGCCGCCACCTTCGTGCTGTTCCCGCTGCTGGGGCTGCTGCTCAAGCCGCTGTCGCACTGGCTGCTGACCCCGGAGCTGTACATCGGCGTGCTGTTCCTGTGCGCGCTGCCGTCCACGGTGCAGTCGTCGATCGCGTTCACCTCGATGGCCGGCGGCAACGTGCCGGCGGCGGTGTGCAGCGCCTCGCTGTCGAGCCTGCTCGGGGTGTTCCTGACCCCGCTGCTGATGGGCCTGCTGGCCGGCGCGCAGAGCGCGATGGCCAACCCGCTGGAGGCGATGGGCAAGATCATGCTGCAGCTGCTGGTGCCGTTCGTCGCCGGCCACCTGCTGCGGCCCTGGGTCGGCGCCTGGGTCGAGCGGCGCCGCGCAGTGCTGCGCTACACCGACCAGGGCGTGATCCTGCTGGTGGTGTACACCGCCTTCAGCGCCGCGGTGATCGAGGGCCTGTGGCGCAAGACGCCGCTGCCGGCGCTGCTCGGCGTGGCGCTGGTCGCCGCGCTGCTGCTGGCGCTGGCGATGGGGCTGATCACCTTCGCCGCGCGGCGGCTGGGCTTCAGCCGCCGCGACGAGATCCCGATCGTGTTCTGCGGCTCGAAGAAGAGCCTGGCCACCGGCGTGCCGATGGCCAAGGTGCTGTTCGCAGGCGGCAGCCTGGGCGCGATCGTGCTGCCGGTGATGATCTATCACCAGATCCAGCTGATCGTCTGCGCCTTCGTCGCGCAACGCTATGCGCGCGATGCGAAGACGGCCAAGCACGACTAGCGACCGCGGCCCGTCGCGGCGGCAGCGGCCCGGCGCGGCCCGGCGCGGCCCGTCCCAGTTCAAGCCGCGGCCGCTGCCCGCGTTCGGGCGCCACACGCAGATCGATCAGGTCTGTGCTGGCGATAACGCTGCGCAATGGCGCCCGCCCGGCGCCGCACCATCGCCGGTGCCGCGAGCCGCAAGCGCGCTGGCCGCCGCCGCTGAGTCGCGGCATATGCAAATGCGCAACCGGCATGTCCGCCAGGTACCCGCAGCGCGATCGGCTAGGTAGAGTGCGCGATTGGCGCCATGGCCTGCACGGCATCCGCCGTTGCCGCCCTCCCCTCTTCGCCCGGTGACCGACGTATGCGCCGTACGCTCCGCCTTTCCGTCATGACCTCCGCCAGCCTTGCCGCACTGCTGGCGCTGGGTGGCTGCGACAAGCCGCCCGCTCCCGCCAAGCCGCAGGCCATCGCGCCGGCCAGGGCGCCCGACAGCGCCGGCATCGCCTGGCGCGAGGGCGACGTCGACGACGCCTTCGCCGAAGCGCGCGAGCAGAACAAGCCGGTGCTGCTGTACTGGGGCGCGGCCTGGTGCCCGCCGTGCAACCGGCTCAAGGCCACGCTGTTCAAGGACCCGGCCTTCATCGCCCGTACCCGCGCCTTCGTCGCGGTGCATCTGGACGGCGATTCGGAAGGCGCGCAGGCCTGGGGCGAACGCTTCGGCATCAAGGGCTACCCGACCATCATCGTGCTGCGCCCGGATCGCAGCGAGATCACCCGCCTGGCCGGCGACAGCGACACCGGGCGCCTGGCCGAGGCCTTGCGCGTGGCCGCGACCCGCACCACCACCTCGGCGCAGTTGCTGCAGAAGGCACTGCAGGCGCCGGCCACGCTCAGCGCCGACGATTGGACCCTGCTCGGCGAATACGGCTGGGCGGTGGATGCGAGCCGGCTGGTCAAGCCGGAGCAGGCCGCCGGCGTGCTCGCGCAACTGGCCGCGGCCGCGCCGCAGCCGGCGCTGCAGCGCCGCTTCGCGCTGCTGGCGCTGGCCGCGCGGGAACCGGACAAGGCCGGCGCCACGGACGCCAAGCGCCGCGCCGCCGATCGCCGCCTGCTGCAGGCGGTGCTCGCCGATCCGGCCGAGGCGCGCGCCAACCGCAGCACCCTGACCTATTCGGCGCGCGAACTGGTGCAGGCCGCGGCGGCCGATGCCAGCGAACGGACCACACTGTCCAATGCGCTGACCGGCGCGCTGGACCGGGTCTACGCCGACAGCAGCCTGCCGATCAGCGATCGCCTGGATACCGCGTACGCCGACATCCAGCTGGCGCGGCTGGCGCAGGGTCAGCCGGCCGACGCCGGCGACGCGCCGCATCCGCCGCTGCCGGCCGCGGTGGTCGCCAAGGTCCAACAGCGCGTGCAGTGGGCCGAGCAGGCGGCCAAGACCGATTACGAACGCCAGTCCACGATCAGCAATGCCGCCGGCCTGCTCGACGACGCCGGCGACAGCGCCGGCGCCGAACAGCTGCTGCTGGCCGAGCTGGGACGCAGCAAGACGCCGTACTACTACATGCCGGAACTGGCCGGTCTGGCCGAAGCACGCGGCGACAAGCAGACCGCGCTGTACTGGCTGAAGAAGGCCTACGAGAGCGCCGAAGGCCCCGCCACCCGGGTGCAGTGGGGCGTGCTCTACGTCGACGGCCTGATCCGGCTGCAGCCGGACAATGCGGCCGCGATCGAGGCCGCCGCCGGCCAGGTCATCGGCGAACTGGCCGGGCAGCCCGGCGGCTACCACCAGCGCACCAGGCAGCGCTTCGACACCCTGGCCAAGACCCTGCAGGGCTGGAGCAAGGGCCATGGCGGCAGCGCCGTGCTCGCACGCCTGCAGCACAAGATGCAGCAAAGCTGCGGCAGCCAGGACCGCGACAGCTGCCAGCACTGGCTGAGCTGAGCGCCCGGGTCATCGCGGCATGCGTCGGTGCTGGCGCACGCGCTTGCCGAGCAGCGCGCGCGCCGCACCGGGCGCCATCGAACGAAGGCCGTGCACCATCGGAGCCGCTCCGGCCTGCACCGGCTGCGGCGCCAGCGCCCGCGCGCCGCGGTCGATCGGCGCGGCTCAGTCGGCCGCAGTTTCCGGCCACAGCGTCGCCACCACCTTCAGCCTGACCCGCGGCGGGCCGAGCGTGGAGGCCACGCGCCAGCCGTCCGGCGCGGGCTGCTGCTGCAGCGTATAGCGCACCCGCTCGCTGCCGCCATGCGGATGCGGTATCAGTTGCCATGCCGCCGGCAGGGCCAGCGTGTCGGCGTATTCGAACAGCACCACGACCTCGCAACGCGCGGGATGGTCGCAGCGCACCGCGCCGCGCTGCCAGCCGCGCACCGCGTGCAGCACGTCCCAGCCCGGTTCGTCGTAGCCGCGTGGCGCCACGAGGTAGCGCGCGAACGGCCAGGCCTGCAGCCGCCCGCCGTCCAGCTCGAAGGCCAGGTAGGCGTCGATCGCCTGTTCCGGCGTGTCCCACGCCGATGCCGGCAACGGCAGCGCCGCCAGCGCCAGCAACCCGGCGTGGCGCAGGCGGCTCACGCGCCGGTCGGCATCGGCAGTGCCGGCAGCAACCAGTGATCCACCAGCAGGAACGCGAACAGCGCCATCAGGTACACGATCGAATAGCCGAACATGCGCATCGAGAACATCTCGTCCGGCGGGTCGAGCATGCGCCAGGCGTACCAGACGAACACCGCGTTCAGCACCAGCGCGCCGCCGAGGTAGAACACGCCGCTCATGCCCACCGCCGCCGGCAGCAGCGTCGCCACCACCAGCAGCAGCGTGTACACCAGGATCTGCTTGCGCGTATGCGCCACGCCGTGGGTGACCGGCAACATCGGCACCGACGCCTTGGCGTAGTCGGCGCGGCGGAAGATCGCCAGCGCCCAGAAGTGCGGCGGCGTCCACACGAAGATGATCAGCACCAGCAGCGACGCATAGGCCCAGTCCCACTGCCCCTGCATGCCGGTGATCGCGGCCCAGCCCAGCAGCGGCGGCGCCGCGCCGGCCAGGCCGCCGATGACGATGTTCTGCGGCGTGGTGCGCTTGAGGAACACGGTATAGATCACCGCATAGCCGATCAGCGAGGCGAAGGTCAGCACCGCGGTGATGGTGTTGACCCAGATCACCAGGATCGCCATCGACAGCGCGGTCAGCGCCGTGGCGAACAGCAGCACCTGCCACGGCAGCACCTTGCCCACCACCAGCGGCCGCCACGAGGTGCGCGCCATCTGCGCGTCGATGCGCGCGTCCAGCAACTGGTTGATCGCCGCCGCGGCCGATGCCGCCAGCCAGATGCCGAAGAAGCCGATCAAACCGGTGCGCACCTGCGCCCAGGTCGGCACGCCCGGAATCGCCAGGCACATCCCGACCAGCGCAGTGAACACGATCAGCGCCACCACCTTGGGCTTGGTCAGGTCCCAGTAGTCGCGCCAGTGGATGCCCTTGGCGCTCATTGCGGCGCCCGCAGGCGTGCCAGCAGCGACACCAGCACGAACAGCAGCGCCACCGCGCCGGCGTTGTGCAGCACCGCCACCGGCAACGGCAGCGCCAGCTTGACGTTGAGGATGCCCAGGCTGACCTGCGCCACCAGCAGCAGCGCCAGCGCTGCGGCCCAGCCGCGCATGCCCGGCGAGCGGCTCAGCCGCCAGCCCAGCCACAGCAGGTAGGTCGCCACCAGCAGCGCCATCATCCGGTGCGCCATCTGGATCGCGATGCGCGCCGCGCCGTCGAGCACGCCGCCTTCGTAGTCCACGCCGATGCCGCGCCACAGGGTGAAGCCTTCGCGGAAATCGTGCGGCGGCCACCACTGGCTGACGCAGCGCGGGAAGTTGTCGGCCGACCAGCTGCCGCCGCCGCAGGCCAGCGCCGCATAGTTGGCGCTGACCCAGCCGCCGAGCGCGATCTGCAACGCCAGCAGCGCCACGCCGATGCGCAGCAGCCACTTCAGCCGCGACGCGTCGGCCAGGGTGATCGGCAGGTGGGTGGCGCGCCAGGCCATCCACACCAGCAGCGAAAACATCAGCAGGCCGCCGAGCAGATGCCCCATCACCACGATCGGCTTGAGCAGCAGGGTCACCGTCCACATGCCGAGCAGCGCCTGGAAGATCACCACCGCCAGGGTCAGCACCGCCGCGCGCGCCAGGTCGCTATTGGACCAGCGCAACGCCGCCAGCAGCAGGATCGCTTCGCCGGCAGCGGCCAGCGCCATCGCCAGCGACGGCCAGCCGGACATGTACAGCGGGATCGACAACGCCACCAGCAGCGCCGCGCCGACGATCTGGACGATGCCCAGGCGCCGCCGGCGCGCGGCCAGCAGCGACAGCACCAGCACTTCCACGCCCAGCGCACCGGCCAGGAAACGGTGCACCTGCTCGCGCCAGGCCTTGTGCGTCTCCAGCGGGCGGATCTTGCTGGCCGCGTGCGCGTTGGCCTCGGCGTTGCTCTGCGGCCAGGTCACCCGGCCATAGCAGGTCGGCCAGTCCGGGCAGCTCATGCCCGCATCGGACAGGCGCACGAACGAACCGAACATGATCGTGCTGGCGGTGAACAGCGCCGCCAGCCAGGCCATGCGGTGGAAGTGCCGAAACAGCGCCGGTGGCGCGAACAGATTCATAGGGGGACGGCTCACAGGAGTTTCAGCAGCTTCGACAGGTCCGCGCGTAGCCCGGCCGGGTCGAAGCCCGGCGCGTAGCGCAGCACCACGAAGCCGTTCGGATCGATCACGTAGACCGGCACCCCGGCCGCGTCGTGCACGCGCGGCAGACCGTCAAGCAACGCGGCGTCGGCACGCAGCACGCGCACCTGCGGCAACGCGCGCACCGCCGCCGGCGGCGTGCCGATCCACAGGATCTGCACGTGGTCGGCGTCGTGGCCGAACAACTGCCAGACCTTGTCCAGGTCGCGCGCCAGCGCCTCGCAGGCGCTGTTGCAGTCGCGCGGCGGCGCCAGCGCGATGCGCCACAGGCGCTGCTGCGGTTGCCAGGCGTAGACGCTGCCGTCGTCGAGCCGCGGCTGCAGCGCGCGCAGGTCGGCCGGCGGCTTCAGCAACTCGCCATGGTTGCGGCTGCCGGGCGGTTGCCAGCCGGAAAACCGCAGCGCGCCGGCGACCAGCATCGAGCCGAAGAACAGGGCGAACAGCGCGATCAACGTCCAGCGACCGCGTGCGGTCGCCTGGCGTGGAGCCGAAGGGGAGGCATTCATGCCGGGGATTTTCTCATGCGCGCGCGCTCAGCGCCCGCCTCGCCCCTTGCGCGCGCGCCAGCTGAGCAGGCCCGCAGTGATCAGCACGGCCAGCGCCAGGCCGAACCATTGCACCGCGTAACCCAAGTGGCGCTCGGGCGGCAGCGTGTTCGGCAGCATATCCAGGTCGCGCGGATAGCCCAGCGGCAGGGCCGGATCCAGGCGCAGCACCTGCGACAAAATGTCGCGGCGGCCGAGCGCCTGGCCGATCGCCGCCGGCTCGATGCGCATCGCCAGCCACAGCTGCGGCGCCGGCGCGGCGACCAGCGCCGGCCCCAGGGTCAGCCCGTGCGACGGCACCGGCCCGAGCAGGCCGACCAGCGTGTACCGCCCTTGCAACGGCAGCGGCCTGGGCAGCGCACGATCGGCCGGCAGCGGCAACCAGCCCAGTTCGACCAGCAGCGGCGCGGAGGCGCCATCGGCCAGGAACGGCTGGTAGACCTTGACCCCGCTGCGGCCCTCGCGCAGCTGATTGTCGAGCAGGATCTGCCCGGGCAGGAAACGGCCAGCGCCGTGCACCCAGGCCAGCTGCGTCGGCCGCGCCGCGCGCAGCGCAGCGGCCAAGGCCTGCGGACGATCGCGGATGTGCGCGGCCTGCGCGAGCAGCGCCTGTTTCTCGTGCATGCGCAGCAATTGCCAGCGGCCCAGGGCGCAGAATCCCAGCGCCACCGCCAAGGCGATGCTCCAGCCCAGCCACAGCGGCATGCGCGCGCGCGCGGCGACGCGCGAGGACGCGGCGAGGGTCATAATGCGGCGATACCGTGCACCGAGACGCCCATGAACGACTCGCTGAAAACCCTGCTGATCGTCGCGTTCCTGCTGGTCATTCTGTGGAACCTCGGCGCCGGCCTGTACTACCTGTTGGTGGACCGCGGCCAGAGCAAGCGCACGGTGAACGCACTGACCTGGCGCATCGGCCTATCGGTATGCCTGATCCTGCTGGTGATCCTGGGCATCTACACCGGCGTGATCAAGCCGCATGGGCTAGGCCGCTGACGCGGCCTAGCCGGGAATGGAGAATCGGGAATAGGGAATGGCAAGAGCGGCGCGCTTCCGCTGTTCCTATTCCCCATTCCCGATTCCCCATTCCCAGCTCTCAAAGTACATAGACGAACAGGAACAGCGCCAACCACACCACGTCGACGAAGTGCCAGTACCATGCCGCCGCTTCGAAGGCGAAGTGGTTGTCGCGGCTGAAATGGCCGCGCGCCGAGCGCAGCCACATCACCAGCAGCATGATCGTGCCCAGCAGCACGTGCACGCCGTGGAAGCCGGTGAGCATGAAGAAGGTCGAGCCGTAGATGCCCGAGCCCAACGTCAGGTTGAGCTCCTTGTAGGCGTGGATGTATTCCTCGGCCTGGAAGTACAGGAAGGCGCAGCCCAGCAGCACGGTCAACCCCTGGAACACCAGCAGGCGCGTGCGATGGCCGGCTTTCAGCGCATGGTGGGCGATGGTCAGGGTCACGCCGGAACTGAGCAGGATCAGCGTATTGATCAGCGGCAGGCCCCACGCCGGGATGGTCTGGAACTGGCCGCCGATCGCGCCCGGGCCGTTGGTCGGCCAGGCCGCCGAATAGCCGTCCCACAGCAGCGCGTTGGTCATCACCCCGTCGCCGGAGCCGCCCAGCCACGGCAGGATGAAGGTACGGGTGTAGAACAGCGCGCCGAAGAACGCGCCGAAGAACATCACTTCGGAAAAGATGAACCAGACCATGCCCATGCGGAACGACACGTCGACCTGGCGGTTGTAATGGCCGGCGATCGATTCGCGGATCACATCGCCGAACCACATGAACAAGGTCGCCACCAGCATCGCGATGCCGATGAAGAAGGTCCACTTGCCCCAGGCCGCGTCGTTGAGCCAACTGGCCACGCCGATCATGGTCACGAACATCGCGATCGAGCCGATGAACGGCCAGCGGCTCTGGCTGGGCACGTAATAGGCAGTGGCGTCGGTGCTGGGCTGGGCCATGGCGGGCGTTCCGGGTGAGGTCAAGGGGCCGCGCGCGCGGAACCGGCCAGTTTCGGCGATCCCAGTTCCGCGCTCAGCGCATCGTTCTTGAAGAAGGTGTACGACAGGGTGATGGTGGTGATGTCGCCGGGCAGGTTCGGATCGACGATGAAGCGCACCGGCATGTCGCGCTTCTCGCCGGCCTGCAGGGTCTGCGCGGTGAAGCAGAAGCACTCGGTCTTGGTGAAGTAGCCGGAGGCGCGCGCCGGCGCCACCGACGGCACCGCGCTGCCGACGATCGCGCGTTCGCCGTCGTTGCGCGCGTAGTACAGCGCTTCGTTGAGTTCGCCGGGCACCACCTGCATGGTCAGCTGCTCGGGATGGAACGACCACGGCAGCTTGGAATTCACCCCGCCGTCGAACTCGACCTTGACCGTGCGCTTGCCGAGCAGCGGCTTGCCGGCCTGCGGGCCTTCGCCCGGGCCGCGCTCCAGGCGCACGCCGAACACCTTCTCGCAGGCGATGCGGTACAGCGGCACCAGCGAGAAGGTCAGCACGAACACCGCCAGCGCCACGCCGACCAGCTTGAACAGCCCGGCGCTGCTGTGCACGCGCGGCGCCGGCGCGCTCATCGGCCGATCACCCCGGACAGGATGAAGCCGGCATAGATCAGCACCGCGACCGCGCCCACCACCAGCGCGGTACGCACGGCGCGCTTGCGGCGCAGGGCCAGATCGTCGAGCGGCGTCTGCGCGGTCATCAGTGGCTGATGTCGTCGTGGGCCAGGTCGCCGGGCTTGAGCACCGGCGGCAGGGTGAAGGTATGCGCCGGCGCCGGCGACGGCACCGTCCATTCCAGGCCGCGCGCGCCTTCCCACGCCCGCGCCTCGGCGCGTGCGCCGTTGCGCAGCGACGCCAGCAGGATGCCGGCCATCAGGAACGGAGTGACGAACATGCCGAACGCACCGATCGAGCTGACCAGGTTCCAGTCGGCGAACACCACGTTGTAGTCGGGAATGCGCCGCGGCATGCCGGCCAAGCCGAGGAAGTGCTGCGGGAAGAACAGCAGGTTGACGAACAGCATCGTCCACCAGAAATGGAACTTGCCCCAGGCCTCGCTGTACATGCGCCCGGTCCACTTCGGCCACCAGTAGTACACCGCGGCGATCAGCCCGAACACCGCGCCGGTGACCAGCACGTAGTGGAAGTGCGCGACCACGAAGTAGGTGTCGTGGTACTGGAAGTCGGCCGGCACGATCGCCAGCATCAGCCCGGAGAAGCCGCCGATGGTGAACAGGATGACGAACGACACCGCCCACAGCATCGGCGCCTCGAAGGTCAGCGAGCCCTGCCACATGGTGCTGACCCAGTTGAACACCTTCACCCCGGTGGGGATGGAGATCAGCATGGTGGCGAACATGAAGTAGATCTCGCCGCCCAGCGGCATGCCCACGGTGAACATGTGGTGCGCCCAGACGATGAAGCTCAGGAACGCGATCGCGGCGATCGCGTACACCATCGCCTGGTAGCCGAACAGCGGCTTGCGGCTGAAGGTCGGGATGATCTCGCTGACCACGCCGAACGCCGGCAGGATCATGATGTAGACCTCCGGGTGCCCGAAGAACCAGAAGATGTGCTGGTACATCACCGGGTCGCCGCCGCCGGCCGCATTGAAGAAACTGGTGCCGAAGAACTTGTCGGTCAGCAGCATGGTCACCGCGCCGGCCAGCACCGGCATCACCGCGATCAGCAGGAACGCGGTGATCAGCCAGGCCCAGCAGAAGATCGGCATCTTCAGCAGGTCGATGCCGGGCGCGCGCATGTTCAGCACGGTGGCGATGATGTTGATCGCGCCCATGATCGAACTGATGCCGGCGACGTGGATCGCGAACACGCTGAAGGCGACGTTGTAGCCGCCCTGCAGCGACAGCGGCGGGTACAGGGTCCAGCCGCCGGCCGGCGCGCCGCCGGGCAGGAAGAAGGTCAGCAGCAGCAGGGTGAACGCCACCGGCAGCAGCCAGAACGACCAGTTGTTCATGCGCGGCAGGGCCATGTCCGGCGCGCCGATCTGCAGCGGGATCATCCAGTTGGCCAGGCCGACGAAGGCCGGCATCACCCCGCCGAAGATCATCACCAGCGCGTGCACGGTGGTCATCTGGTTGAAGAATTCGGGCTTGACGAACTGCAGGCCCGGTTGCGCCAGCTCCGCACGGATCACCACGCTCATCGCCGCGCCGACGATGAACATCGTGAAGCTGAAAAGCAGGTACAGCGTGCCGATGTCCTTGTGGTTGGTGGAGAAGAACCACCGTTCCACGAAGCTCTGCTGATGCCCGTGCTCGTCGTGGTGATCGACTGCGGAATGGGCCATGGCGGCTACCTCAAAAAAGAATGCAGGAGATCAGGCGGCTTGCACGGTCAGGTGCGAACCGGAACGAAGACGGGGCAGCAGGGCCTGCGGCGGCGCCGCCGGCGCAGTGGCCTCGGGCGCGGGCGCAGCGGGAGCCGCCGGCGCGGCGGGCGCTTCGGCAGGTGCGGCGGCCGGCGCGGCCGGGGCCGCCGCAGGTGCCGGCTTGCGCGCCGCCAGCCACTTCTGGAAGTCCTGCTTGGACACCGCCTCGACCACGATCGGCATGAAGCCGTGGTCCTTGCCGCACAGTTCGGCGCACTGGCCGCGGTACACGCCGGGGGTGTCGATGTCGGTCCAGGCTTCGTTGATGATCCCGGGGATGGCGTCCTGCTTCCAGCCCAGCGCCGGCACCCACCAGGCGTGGATCACGTCGTCGGAGGTGATCACGAAGCGCACCTTGGTGTTCACCGGCAGCACCAGCCGGTTGTCCACGTCGAGCAGGTAGTGCGGATTGCTCTCCAGGCTCGGCACCTGGCCGCTCTGGCGCATGCGGTCCGAGTCGCGCGCCAGGCGGCTGGTGAAGGAGACGTTCTCGCCCAGGTATTCGTAGCGCCACATCCACTGGTAGCCGGTGACCTTGACCGTCAGCTCGGCGTCGCGGGTGTCGTACATGGCGATCAGCTTGGCCGTAGCCGGCCACGCCATCGCGATCAGGATCAGCACCGGGATCACCGTCCAGATCACCTCGGCCTTGGTGTTGTGGCTGAACTGCGCCGCGACCGCGCCCTTGGACTTGCGGAACTTGAACATCGCATAGCCCATCGCGCCGAACACCAGCACGCCGATGACCGCGCAGATCCACAGCGACAGCATGTTCGAATCGTAGGCGTTGCGTGCGCTCTGGGTGACGCCGCGGCCCATGTTCAACTGCCAGGGTTTCGGATCGGCCGATTGTGCCCACGCCATCGGGACGGCAAGCGCCGCCGCCAATGCCATCCCGCCCCTGACCGCCTGTTGCTTCCATCTGCCGCTTTGCTTCATTGCCTAGACCCCTTGGAGCGTCATCGGTTGCGGCCGGTCGCGGCCGCCAGCAAGCCTTCCAGGGTCTGCGCCAGCTCGCGGCGCTCGCCCGGGCCGAGAAACTCGCCGACCCGGACCTGCTTGCCGCTGCACGCCAGCACCACCCTGTCGTCGCCTTCGATCCGCAACCGCACCCAATGCGGGTGGGCGCGGAACGCCGGCGTTCCTGCATTCGTGCGGGTCACTTCCACGCAGCCCGGACCCACCCGGATGTCCTCTTCGCGCTCGCCACTGCGCCATGACCAGCGCAGCGCGAGCGCCACCACGATGCTGTGCAACAAGGCGAACGCCGGCGCGAACACGTTGCCGGCGAACCACCCCAGCACCGCCACCACCCACATCGCCCCGGCCAGCGCCGCGAACAACATCACGAATTGCCGGGCACTGAGCGCCCGCGGCGGCCGCAGCCGCAGCTGCGTACCCGCTCCCTCCGCAGAAAACGGACACATTTCGATCATGTCGAACCGCGCTTCCGAGCCGCCGCGCTTTGCCAGCCGCGAGCAACGATTCGATGGTAGCCCCGGGCCTGCGCGCCGGCAAGCGCGCGTTCATCATAAAAAATGCTGCATTGCAACCAAATTCTCGCCGCAGGCGTTCAGCCATCGACGCGCGCCGCCGACAACCGTGCACCGCGCCGACGCGCTGCACGAGCGGGCGCTGGCATAAAATGCGCGCATCTTCCCTGGTCCTCCCTGCATGAACGCTCTGTCTGGCGCCGGTTCCTCACCGGCGATGCCGTCCGCGTCTCCCTCGCCGTTGCTTGCCCCCGAACTGCCCCCCGCCTCCCACGCGCTGCGCGCCGCGATCACCGCCGCATGGCTGAAGGACGAGGCCGACCACGTGCGCGAACTGCTCGAGCAGGCGCGCCTGCCCGCCGCCGACCAGGCCAAGGTGCAGGCGCTGGCCGCCGACCTGGTCACCCGGGTGCGCGCCCGCGCCCAGAACCAGGGCGCGATCGAAGCCTTCATGCGCCAGTACGACCTGGGCAGCGAAGAGGGCGTGCTGTTGATGTGCGTGGCCGAAGCGCTGCTGCGCATCCCCGACCAGGAAACCGCCGACAAGCTGATCCGCGACAAGCTCGGCGACGCGGACTGGAAGAAGCACATGGGCGAGAGCGACTCGGTGCTGGTCAACGCCTCCACCTGGGGGCTGATGCTCACCGGCAAGCTGGTGCAGATCAACGACCTGACCCGCGCCGACGTGGCCGGCGCGTTCAAGCGCCTGATCGGCCGCGTCGGCGAGCCGGTGATCCGCCTGGCGGTGCGCCAGGCGATGAAGATCATGGGCCACCAGTTCGTGATGGGCCGTACCATCGGCGAGGCGCTGTCGCGCTCGAAGAAGGGCGACAACGCGCATTACCGCTACTCGTTCGACATGCTCGGCGAAGGCGCGCTGACCATGAAGGACGCGCACCGCTACCTCGACGCCTACCGCCAGGCGATCCACGCGATCGGCCGCAGCGGCCCCAATGGCTCGTACAAGGGCAGCGACGTGTTCGCCGCGCCCAGCATCTCGATCAAGCTGTCCGCGCTGTATCCGCGCTACGAGCACGCCAAGCGCGCGCGGGTGATGGCCGAACTGGTGCCGGGCGTGCTGGAACTGGCGCAGCTGGCCCGGTCCTACGGCATCGGCTACACGGTGGATGCCGAAGAGGCCGACCGCCTGGAACTGTCGCTGGACATCATCGAGGCCACCTTCTCCGATCCGTCGCTGGACGGCTGGGAAGGCTACGGCCTGGCGGTGCAGGCGTACCAGAAGCGCACCCCGTACACGATCGATTTCCTCGCCGACCTGGCACGCCGCGTCGGCCGCCGCATCCCGGTGCGCCTGGTCAAGGGCGCGTACTGGGACGCGGAGATCAAGCGCGCGCAGGTCGAGGGCCATCCGGGCTACCCGGTGTTCACCCGCAAGCAGAACACCGACGTGTCGTACCTGGCCTGCGCCAAGCGCATGTTCGCGCACAGCGACGCGCTGTACCCGATGTTCGCCACCCACAACGCGCAGACCATCGCCGCGGTGCGCGCCATCGCCGGCAGCAAGGACTACGAACACCAGAAGCTGCACGGCATGGGCGACGACCTGTACGCCGAGGTGATTCCCGCCGACCGCCTGGGCGTGCCGTGCCGCGTGTACGCGCCGGTCGGCTCGCACGAGGACCTGCTGCCGTACCTGGTGCGGCGCCTGCTCGAGAACGGCGCCAACTCCAGCTTCGTCAACCGCATCACCGACGAGGACGTGGCCATCGAGGACCTGATCCGCGATCCGGTCGAAGCCGTGTCCGCATTCGCCTCCATCCCGCATCCGAAGATTCCGCTGCCGGCCGATCTGCTGCGCAGCCAGAACCACAACAGGAAGAATTCCATGGGCGCCAACCTCGCCAACGACAACGACCTGCGCGCGCTGGCCGACCAGCTCAACGCCGCGATCAAGCCCTGGCAGGCCGTGCCGCTGGTGCCGGGCGCGGTGATCGCCAGCGCGCCGCTGGACGTGACCAACCCCGCCGACCGCCGCCAGGTGGTGGGCCGCTGGCAACCGGCCGACGCCGCCACCGTGGAGAAGGCGCTGGCCAACGCGGTCGCCGCGCAGCCGGGCTGGAACCGCACCCCGGCCGCCAGCCGCGCCACCATCCTCGAGCACGCCGCCGATCTGCTGGAAGCGCGCATGCCCGAGTTCATCGCGCTGTGCGTCAAGGAAGCCGGCAAGACCCTGCCCGACGGCGTCGCCGAAGTGCGCGAGGCGGTGGATTTCCTGCGCTACTACGCCGGCCAGGCGCGCGCCCAGTTCGGCGCGCCCGAGCGCCTGCCCGGGCCGACCGGCGAGTCCAACGAACTGCAGCTGCACGGCCGCGGCGTGTTCGTGTGCATCAGCCCCTGGAACTTCCCGCTGGCGATCTTCCTCGGCCAGGTCGCCGCGGCGCTGGCCGCCGGCAACAGCGTCATCGCCAAGCCGGCCGAGCAGACCAACCTGGTCGGCCATGCCGCGGTGAAGCTGCTGCACGAGGCCGGCGTGCCGGAAGCGGCGGTGCAGTTCCTGCCCGGCGACGGCGCCACCGTCGGCGCCGCACTGACCCGCGATGCGCGCGTGGCCGGCGTCGCTTTCACCGGCTCGACCGAGACCGCGCGCGCGATCAACCGCGCGCTGGCCGCGCGCGACGCCGCGATCGGCGTGCTGATCGCCGAGACCGGCGGCCAGAACGCGTTCATCGCCGACTCCTCGTCGCTGCCCGAGGCGGTGGTCAAGGACGCGATCTCCAGTGCCTTCATCTCCGCCGGCCAGCGCTGCTCGGCCGCGCGCGTGCTGTTCGTGCAGGACGACATCGCCGACAAGGTGATGACCATGCTCGCCGGCGCGATGGCCGAACTGAAGATCGGCGACCCGGGCCTGCTGTCCACCGACGTCGGCCCGGTGATCGATGCCGACGCGCTGCAACTCCTCACCGACCACGCCGCGCGCATGGACCGCGAAGCGCGCCTGATCGCGGTGGCCGCCAGCGACGACGGCACCGCGCACGGCAGCTTCTTCGCCCCGCGCGCCTACGAACTGCAGTCGCTGGCGCAGCTGCAGCGCGAGATCTTCGGCCCGGTGCTGCACGTGATCCGCTGGAAGGCCGACCAGCTCGACGCGGTGATCGAGCAGATCAACGCCACCGGCTACGGCCTGACCCTGGGCGTGCATTCGCGCATCGACGAGACCATCGAGCGCATCGCCGCCCGCGTGCAGGTCGGCAACGTCTACGTCAACCGCAACCAGATCGGCGCGGTGGTCGGGGTACAGCCGTTCGGCGGCCAGGGCCTGTCCGGCACCGGCCCCAAGGCCGGCGGTCCGCACTACCTGCTGCGCTTCGCCACCGAGAAGGTGGTGACGGTCAACACCACCGCGGCCGGCGGCAATGCGTCGCTGCTGACCCTGGGCGACTGATCGGCGCAAGAGTTCCCTGCGGCATTCTGTAGGAGCGGCTTCAGCCGCGACAGGCACTCTCCGGTAAGCCAATGTCGCGGCTGAAGCCGCTCCTACACGACAGCGAAGCGCAATTGGCGGCGGATCAACGGCTCCGCCGCCACGTCTTCATGCACCCATCAGCCATGCCAGTGCATCGGCCCCTGGCACAGGCACTGGCCGTCGTCGCTGAGATGCCCGAACAGGCTCTCCAGCAAATCGTGCGACGGCGTCCATTCGCCGATCGCCGGATGGATCAGCATCGCCTTGCGCGCGGTCAGGCGGCTGCCCGACAGCACCGCCTCGATCGCCGCGCGCTCGTAGGCCTTCACCGCGCGGATCAGGCCATGGACCGCATCCGGCAGCGGCGCGGTCGGGCACGGCACGATGCGGTCGCGGTCGATGTGCGAGGAAATCTCCACGATGTCGTCGACGGGCAGATCGGCGATCGCGCCCTGGTTGCGTACGTTGACCACGATCTTCGCCGGCACCGCGCCGGTCAGCGCGCTCATCACGTCGATGGCGATGCGGTGGTAGCCGGTGCTGACCCGGAACGGATCGGCCTGCAGGCTGACCCCGGCATCGAACGCCGAACCGCCTTCGGCCTCGAGCTTCATGTACGAGCCCGAGCGCTGGTTCAGATACGCCGCATAGGTCTGCACCGCACCGTGGCCGTCGCCGGCCTGCAGGCGGCTGCCCAGCGTGGCGATCAGGGCATGGTTCAAGGTCTCGATCTCGGCGCCGCGGCTGCCGCCCTGCGTGCGCTGGTTGGCCAGCGCGCGGCGCCGCTCGTAGTAGAAGAACAGGTATTCGCTGGGAATCAGCCGCAGCTCGCGGATCATGTCGAAGTCGAACAGCGGCGCCAGGTACAGCTGGCGCAGCAGCGCGTCGTCCTGCAGCAGCCGGTCGATGACCTCTTCGCCGTGCAGGCGCACGCCGCGCACCCAGCCCAGGTGATTGAGGCCGACGTAATCGCATTCCACCGCGTCGTGGTGCGCGCCCAGCGCATGCGCGATGTTGTGGAACAGTTCGGTCGGGGTGTCGCAGATGCCGACGATCTTGGCGCGGGTATGCGTGGTCACCGCCTGGGTGATCAGCCCGGCCGGATTGGTGAAGTTGACCAGCCACGCGTCCGGGCTCAACTGCTCGACCAGCCGCGCCTGCGCGATCGACACCGGCACGGTGCGCAAGGCCATGGCCACGCCCGCCGGGCCGGTGGTCTCCTGCCCCGGATAGCCCTGGTCGATGCTCACCCGCTCGTCGGCGGCGCGCTGCGCGATGCCGCCGATGCGGATGCTGTTGAGCACGAAGTCCGCGCCTTCGATCGCATCCTCCAGCGAATCGGCCGCGCGCAGGCGCAAGTCACCGCCGAACTCGCTCACCACCGCGCGGCCCATCGCGACCATCAGCTGCACGCGCTCCGGATCCGGGTCGTACAGCACCATCTCCTCCACGCCCAGTGCCGCGGCCGCCTCGTTGACCCCATACACGACCAGTGGCGAGCGCACCCCGCCACCGCCGATCAAGGCGATCTTACGATTCGTTGCTGTCATTGCGGTTCCTCAGTTGGTCGAAATCGGGGAGGCCGTCCAGCGCGCCGAGCGCGGCGCAGCAGGACGCGCCGCAGAAGCAGGCGCGGCGCAGGCAGTCGTCGAGTCCTGCGCCGTCGAGCAGCGCATCGATGAAGCCCGCGTCGAAGGCGTCGCCGGCGCCGGTGGTGTCGCGCACCTGCACCGCGGGCGCGGCCACCAGGCGCGCGCCGGCCGCATCGACCGCCATCGCGCCGGCGCCGCCGAGCTTGATCGCCGCATGGCGCAAGCCCAGCGTCTGCGCCCACTGGCGGCACGCCTCGGCGCCGTCGCCGCAGCCGAGCAGCGCGGCCTCTTTCTGGTTGGGCAGGAAATAGTCCACCTCGCGGCAGGTGGCCAGGTTGTGCGGCGCGCTCAGCCAGTCCGGGCTGAAGCCCACGTCCAGCGACGTCGTGCAGCCGGCCGCAGCCAGCGCCGGCAGCAGCGTCTGCGCCAGCGCGCGCGACAGCGGCATCGCGAAATGCACGTGGCGCGCCGCGCACAGTTCGTCCAGCACCTCGGCGCGCGCGAGCAGCGCGTCGAGCTTGGCGTTGGCGCCCAGGTAGGTGAAGAACGCACGGTCGTCGGGCATCGACACGCTGACCGTGATCCCGGTGCCGGCCGGGTCGCTGCGCAAGCCGTCGCTGCGCACCTGGAACTGGCCCAGGCGCTGTTCGAACCACGGCCGGTCGCTCTCGCCGATCAGGCCGATCAGCCGCGTGCTGCGCCCCAGCCGCGCCAGCCCGCAGGCGGTGTTGACGGTGCCGCCGCCGAGTTCGCGCAGATAGGCGCTGGCCAGGGCTTCCTCGCCCGGCTGCGGCCAGCGCTGGAACCCGCTGAGGATGTGATCGGCGTAGATCTCGCCGACCACGGCGACGTCGCACGCGCTCATCGCGCTACCCAAGGCCATGTACCCTGCCTCCTGGCTTGAATCAAGAACAGCGCCGTGCCCACACACAACGCCACGACCGCCGCGAGCAGGTGGCGGCCCTGGCTGGTGGCCAGGATGTACAGCCAGCCGGCCACGCTCACCCACAGCGGCCACGGATACAGCGGCATCGAGAACGCTTCCGGCGGACGCTGTGCCTGCCGCCGCAGCAGCACCACCGCCAGGCACTGCGCCATGAACTGGAACATGATCTGGATGACCATCAGCGTGGCGATCAGGTCGTCCAGCGACAGCAGGCAGGCCAGCGCCGAGGTCGCGCCGACGAACAGCAGCGACACGGTCGGGAAACGCCCGCGCGGATGCAGCCGCGCGAACACCCGGAAGAACTGCCCCTCGGCCGCCGCCGCGTACGGCACCCGCGAATAGCCCAGCAATACCACCAGCGCCGAGCCCCAGCTGGCCAGCATGATCAGCGCGACCGCGATGGTGCTGCCGACATGCCCGTAGATCGCCTGCATGAAGTCGGCGACCACCGCCTTCGACTGCGCCGCCTGCTGCCACGGCAGCACGCCGAGGATGGCCACGTTCAAGCCCAGGTACAGCGCCGCCACGATCGGGATCGAACACAGCACCGCCAGCGGGATGTTGCGCCGCGGCTGGCGGATCTCGCCGCCGAGCATGCACACGTTGTTGTAGCCGCCGTAGTCGTACACCGCGATCAGCGCCACCGCGCCGAAGCCGAGCCAGAAGCCGTGCGGCGAGACCGCACCGGCATGCAGGAAACGCCGCGCGATCGCCATGTCGAAATGCAGCAGGCCGCTGGCCACGATCCACACCACCGCCGCCACCACCGCGGCGGTGACTAGCAGCGACAGCACCTGCACCGAGCGCACTTCGCGGTACAGCAAGGCGGTGTTGAACAGGCACAGCGCCGCGGCGATCGCGGTCAGTTGCCATGGCGCCAGGCCCGGCGCCAGAAAGGCCAGGTACTGGGTGAAGCCGACCGCCGCCGCGCCGATCGACAACGGCGCGGTCAGCAGCGTCTGCCACAGGTAGAGAAAACCGAACAGGCTGCCCAGGCGGTCGCGGCCATAAGCCTCGCGCAGGTAGTGGTACGGCCCGCCGGATTTGGGAATCGCCGAGCCCAGTTCGGCCCAGACCAGGCCGTCGCACAGGCACAGCAGCGCGCCGGCCACCCAGCCCAGCAGCACCATCGGTCCGGCCAGCGCCGACAACGCCAACGGGATGGTGATGAACGGGCCGATGCCGACCATGTTCAGCAGGTTCGCGGACAGCCCGCCCCAGAATCCGATCGCGCGCGGCGGCACGTGCTCGGCATCGTGGCGCGTCGCATCGGGCGTGGTCAGCAGCATGCAGACTCCCTTGTCGCCGGCGCGACGCAGTGGATCGGATGGAGACGGTGGGTGTGTACGCGGCGCAGGCTCATGCGTGTGTTCCCCGCAGCGAGTCCGCGCAATGGATCGCGGCGGCGCGGCGGCGATGCAGATCGAGCACCAGCACCTCGTTGCGGCCTGGACGCAGCCACGGCCCGGGGCAGTACAGGCCTTGCTGCGGCCCGATCCGCCAATAGCGGCCGAGCAACCGGCCATTGACCCACAGATAGCCCTTGTCCCACTCGCGCATGTCCAGGTAGGCGTCGCCGGGCGTCTCGACCACGATCTCCGCACGGAAGAACAGCCCCGGCCGCGACGCCGCCGCGCGCAGCGGCTGCAGCGTCTTGATCCAGGCGTCGTCCAGCGCGATCGGATACGCCTGCCACTCCTGCAGCGGCGCGCCTTGCAACTGCACGGCGCCGACCAGCCCCTTGGCATCGCCCAGCGCCGGACCGAAGTTCACATGGCCGAAGCTGTCGACCAGGATCTCCAGCGTGCGCTCGGCCTGCTGCGCCCGCGGCAGCGTCAGCTGCGGCGAGGACTGCAACGTGCGATGCCGCACCCGCGACACGTGCCCCACTTCCTCGCCATCCACCTGCACCACCGCGTAGTCGTGCGCGCCGTCCACACGCAACTGCGCGCCGGGACCGATGCGGCGACGATACAGCACCAGTCCCTGGTCTTGGCCGAACAGGAGTTCGTTGCCGGCCGGCGCCACGGTCGCGACCGGTGCCGCGGGCAGGTTGTCCCACAAGGACGCATAGGGCAGCGCCAGGGTCGGCGCGAACGTCGTGCGTGGCGGCGCCGCCGGCGGCAGCGGCAAGCGCTGTGGCACAGACGCGGCGATCGCGTCGCGCATCGCCCAGTACGCCGGCGTCGCCGCGCCGCGCTCGTCGATCGGCGCGCCGTAGTCGTAGCTGGTCAACGCCGGCTGGAAGTTGGAACCGTCGTCGTCGGCATTGGCGCCGGCGCTCAGGCCGAAGTTGCTGCCGCCATGCACCACGTACAGGTTGAACGAATGGCCATGCGCGAGCAGCCGGCGCAGCGTCGGCAGGTAGTCGCGTCGCGCGAAGTCCGCCTCGCCCCAGTGCGTCAGCCAGCCCGGATAGCCCTCGGCCACCCACACCGGCGCGTCGCCGGCGAACACGCGGCCGTGCTCCAGATCGGCCAGGTCGGCACCGTCCAGGCCCAGCGCCGCGCCGGGCAGGTACGCCTTGCGCCGGCGCAGGTCCTTCATGCCGTCGGCGACCGCGAACGGCCCGTCGATGCCGTGCTCCTGCCACAGCGCGCGCAACGCCTGCAGATAACCGACGTCGTCGCCGAACATCGAATACTCGTTCTCGATCTGCAGCATCAGCACCGGCCCGCCGGCCGCCGCCAGCAACGGCGCGATGCGCGGCGCCACCGCCGCGATGTAGCGCCGCACTGCGGCCATGTAGCGCGCATCGCCGGCGTCGCGCAGGCGCATGCCGGGTTCGCGCAACAGATAGGCGGGCAGGCCGCCGAGCGTCCACTCGGCGCAGACGTAGGGACCCGGCCGCAGATAGACCCACATGCCTTCCTGCGCGCACAGGCGGATGAAGGCGACGAAATCGCGGCGATCGCTGTCCAGGTCGAACACGCCCGGTGCCGATTCCAGCGCGTTCCACATCAGATACAGGGCGATGGTGTTCAGGCCCATCGCCTTGGCCATGCGGATCCGCTGCAACCAGTACTCGCGCGGAATGCGCAGCGGATGCATCTCGCCGCTGCGGATCTGCCACGGCTGGCCGTCGAGCACGAACTGCCCTTGCGCGAAACCGAACGCGTGCGGGCATCCATCCGGTTCGGGCGCGACGGCCGTGGCGGCGGCACCCGCTGGCGCGGCCGCCATCCCGAGCGGCGCCAGCACACTCAGCAAACAAAAATGGCGACGTTTCATCGAAGTCTCCGTGGGCAGCGCGGCACGGGGCGATGCAGGCCTGCATCGCCCCGATCCCGCGGAGAACTGGCTAGAACGCGTACTTGGCGGTCAGCAACGTGGTCATGCCGGCATCGACGATGTCCGAGACCGCCAGATCGCTGCGGCCCACGTGCGCCCAGTAGCTGTACTCCTTGGTCAGGTTGGAGATCGACAGATCCAGGCTCAGGCCGTTGTCGAAGTGGTAGCCGGCATGCAGATCCACGCGCCGGGTCGGACGCGCCCACAGGTCGTCCCAGGTCGCGCCCTGGTGCAGATAGTCGTAACTGAGCAGATATGAGCTGCTGAAGTGGTAGCTCAGGTTCACCGAGAACCGCTCGCGTTCGTAGAACAGCTCGACGTTGGCCATGGCATTGGGCGCCGACTGCATGTGCTCGTTCTCGAAACCGTCCATGCCCAGGTCGGCGCGCGCATGCTGGCGGGTGGCGTTGAAACTCACGCCCAGGCCGTTCAGCGGTTCGGGCAGATCCTGGAAGCGCTGGCGCGCGCTGACCTCCAGGCCATAGACGCGGCCGTCGCCGCCATTGGTCGGCATCGAATAGAACACCGTGCCGCTGCCGCTGGTGCCGGGATTGGCCTGGCCGGAGCCGGCGTCGTAGATGTAGTTGCGCAGGCGCTTGTAGAAGCCGGCGACCGAGAAGAAGCCGCCGTGCTCGGTCGACCATTCCCCGGACAGGTCCAGGTTGGTCGCTTCGATCGGCTTCAGGTCCGGGTTGCCCTGGGTGATCGTGGTGACGGCGGGGACGCTGTTGGAGATGCTGATGTTGGATCCGCCGCCCAACTGCACGAACGCGGGCCGGGTATAGCTGGTCCACAGCGAGGCGCGGTAGGCGGTGCGCGCGTCGGGCCGCCAGGTCAGGAACACGCTCGGCAACGGTTCGTCGTAGGCGGTGTGGTTGCTGTCGAAATAGCCGACTGTTTCGTTGCCGTCGGCGTCGGACGGCGTCACCCAGAACGTGTTGTGGATGCTGCTGTGTTCGAAGCGCACGCCCGGCACGATTTCCAGGTTGCCGAGCGAGAAGGTCGCCATCGCATAGGCTGCGGCGACCGCCTCGGTGCCGCGCATCGTGTTGCAGTTCCAGTTGTTGACGTAATACGCCTTGCCGCAGCTGTCCAGATCGTCGTCGCGCAGATGGCTGTAGATGACGTTGCTGACCGCGGTCTCGCTGACCTTGGGCGTGACCCAGGGATATTTACCGGGAAAGATCGCGCTGTAGTTGCCGTTGAAGATGCCCAGGTCGCCGAGCGTACTGGTGTCGTCGACGCCGCCGGTCCACCAGTCGCGGTTGCTGAAATTGCGCGAGCTCTTGCTGTACTTCATCCCGAACTGCAGCGCCGACAGCGCGCCGTCCTCGAAGTCGTAGCGCACGTCGAACTTGGCGCCGCCCTTCTTCTGCCCGGAATAGATCTTGGTCAGTTCGCCGTAGCTGCTGGCGTACAGCGACGGGATATTGTTGACCTGCGCCAGCAACGCCGGAGTCAGTTGCGGATACGGGAAGGCGCCGCTGCCGTAGTTGACCAGGCTGCTGCCGGAGTAGGCGTAGTTGGTCTGCGAGAACTTGTCCTCGCGGCCGTCGATCTCGACATGGTTGGGACGGTCGTTGTCGCCGAAGCTGTAGAACAGATTCGGCATGAAGGTCCAGCCGCCGGAGGTCTTGCGCGCGCCGATCTGGAACGTCGCCAGGTCGGCGATTTCCGGATTGGTCTCGTACCAGAAGCGCGAGGCGATGCGGCCGATGTTCGGCGTGTAGACGCCTGCGGTCGCGCTCGGCACATAGGTCACGTCCTGCGGCAGCAGCTGCACGAAGGTGGTGCCCTGATCGGTCTTGGCGTAGGCGTAGGTGGCGCGCGCGTACAGCGACAGGCTGTCGTCGACCTGCCAGTCGAACGAGGCGTTGCCGCCGTAGCGGCGTTCCCAGCCGGCGACCACGCCGACGTTCATGCCGGTGCTGGTCAGGTTGTGCTGCGGATCGTAACCGGCGGCGTTGCCGCCGTCGGCATCGGCATGCAGGAACGCCCACGAATGGTCGTTCAGCGCGCTGGTCGCCGCGGCGACCTCGCTGTTGGTCGAAGTACGGTAGTCGTAATAGGCGCTGGCATAGAAGCCGAACTGCTGTTCGTCGCCGAACTTGTGCTGGAACTCGCCGGCCAGGCCGCCGCCCAGGCCGTCGCCGCCGTAGTCGCGCGCACGGCTCTCCAGCCGGCCGCTGCCGGTCACGCTGCCGCTGGTGGTCTGCTTGAAATCGAACGCGGTGGGCGTGCGGAAGTCGATGGTGCCGCCGATCGCATCGCCGTCCATGTCGGCGGTGGAGGTCTTGTTGACCACGATGGTCTGCAATCCCGACGGCGGCAGCAGGCTGAGCTGCACGCTGCGGCTATACGGCATGCCCTGCGCGACGGTGACGCCGTCGATCAGGTTGACGTTGTACTCCGACGGCAATCCGCGCACCGAGGCGAACATGCCCTCGCCGCGCGCCGCGCCATCCACGCCGCCGAAATAGCCCGAGCCGGTGGTGGTGATGTTGATGCCCGAGATCAGCCCCAGCGCCTCGGCGACGTTGTGCACCGCGGTGTGCTGCAGGTCGTTGGCGGACAGCACGTCCACCGTGTTCACGGCGTTCATCTTCAGGTTGCTGGCGTCGTAGCGGTTGGCGACGACGGTGATGTTCTTCAGCTGCTTGACCTCGTCCAGCGCGACGGTGAGCGCGGTGGTGCCGGTGTCGCTCACCTCGAAGCTGGTCTGCGCCGCGCTGAAACCGGGATAGCTCGATTCCAGCGCGTATTGCCCCGCCGGCACATCGGCGATGGCGAAATGCCCATTGGCATCGGTCACCGCGCCATACGCGGTCCCGGCGATGCCGACCCGCGCGTTCGCGGCGGGTTTGCCGCCTTGCACGCTGACCTGACCGGTCACCGTCCCCGCCACCGCCGTCAATGCGGCGCTCGCCCCCAGTACCGCCAGGATCGCCTCAACCAGAATCTTGCCGTTCGAACGCTTGCCACTGCACATGATGCTTCCCCTCGCCAAAAGTGCCATGCACCGGGCGCGACGCATGTCGGCAACCCGGATGTCGTTGGGACCGACCGGACGCACGGCGAATGCATGGCGCGCACGCTGCGGCGCTGCGCGCAAAAACGGGCGCGCACGGGCAACGGGACACGGGAAACAAACGCGACGGCGTCGGTCAGATCAGACCGCGATGCACGATTAGCGTCGAGGCGGCGAGTAGCCGGCGACGCACTTGTCGCGTGAGCGCAGGGCACTCAGCTTGTGGCGAACGGTCATGCCGGCTCGCCTCGGGAAACGCGGACGGCAGCCAGTGCCGAAGGCGCGGTACAGGAAAACAGCGGCGTTGCAGCGCAGGACGAAGGAGTCGATTCGCGGTGGTGCATTGCCAACCTCTCCCATTCGACGACCGCAGGCCGGATGGCGACGGCATGACTGCCGTGGCCGCATGCCGATGTCACATCCCCATCGGCTTCACAAGCCTTCTACGCCCGGGTGGGATGTCTGTCAAGCATTCGTGGCGATATGCGCGAAGCCGCGTCAGGGGAAGGGAAACACGCACAAAAAAGCCCCGCCGAAGCGGGGCTTTGGTGGCTCGCGGCCTGCGCCGCGAGACTGTCGCGCAAGCGCTCGATCAGAACTTGTAGTTGACCGACGCCGCCAGCACGTTGCCGCTGACGTCGTAGCTGCCGATCAGGGTGTTGCCGGTGGCGGTGGTCGAGTTGATGCTCGGATCGCTGGTGAACAGGTGGGTATAGCCGAAGCTGTACTCGGCCTGCTCGGACGGACGCCAGCTCAGACCCAGCGAGACCCACTTGCGGCTCGCGTCGGGCACGCGCACGTCGCGGTGCTCGTTGCTGGTCGGGGTTTCGTCGTAGGCCAGGCCGCCACGCAGGGTCAGCGTGTCGCTCATGCGGTAGTCGGCACCGATCGAGACGAAGGTGGTGTCGTTGTAGGCGAAGTTCAGCACGCTGTCGGGCTGGTTGTTGGCGAAGTCCACCGTCACCTGGTCGAACTTGCTCCAGGCGGTGCGGCTGACGTCGGCCATCACCGTCCACTGCTCGTTGATGGTGTGGGTGAAGCTGGCGGTCGCGCTGGCCGGCAGCGTGACCGTGGCGCGGCCCTTGGTGTCGACGAAGGTGCCCGGCGCAGCGACGGCCAGCACGGTGGCGGCGTTGGCCGGCGTGGTGAAGTCGGCGGTGCCGTCGGTGATCTTGTGCTCGACCTTCGACCGGTAGCTGAAGCCGATGTGGGTGTTCTCGTCGATGCTGAACAGGCCGCCCAGGGTGTAGCCGATATCGGTGCTGTTGCCCTTGATGCGCGAGTAGCCGTCGGCGCTGCCCGGCGCGAAGCCCGGCACGCGGCGCGCGGCCAGGACCGAACCCAGATCGATCGCGTTGGACAGATCGATGTCCAGGCGCTCGGCGAACACCGACGCGCCGAACGACACGTACGGGTTCACGTCGTAGGAGAAGGCGAGGTTGAGGTCGATCGCCTGCAGCTCGGTCTTGACGCCGTTGTAGCGGCCGACCCAGTCGCGGTCGTATTCGGTCTTGAAGCCGTACGGCACGGTCAGCGAGGTGCCGAAGTGCATGTTGTTGTTCTCGCCGAACGGCAAGTGGAAGTAGACCGCCGGGACCGGCGCGATCGTGCCGGCATCGCCGCCGTTGCCGCCGGAGATCGCCGAGCCGGTGGCGTAGGTGCCGGTGCCGTCGTACTTGGCCGCGAACTGGATCGCGCTGACGTCGGCCTGGAACACCTTGCCGTCGAGCTGGCGCATGCCGGCCGGGTTGTTGGCGATGATCGAGGCGTCGCCGGGGGCGCTGCCGGAGCCGGCGAAGGCGCGGCCCAGGCCCTTGGCGCTGTTTTCCTTGAGCTGGAACGCGGCGCCGTGCGCCTGACCGATGGTCAGGGCGCCGACGATGCCGACGGCCAGGGCGGTGAAGCGGACGAACTGGGTTGCGTTTTGCATGGCTTGTTACTCTCCGGAAGACGAAAATGTCTGTGTTCGCGTCTGCGCATCCCCGCTGAGCAAGCCGGAAATGCGCGCCGGAGTCCCCTCCCGACATACGACGCCGTATGCAGTATACCCCTCTGCGTTAACCGAACAATAACAATACCGCCCGTTCAGTTTCGCGCGGAGTAGGCGTGCGTTCAGCCGGAGGGAGCCGGTATCGTTACGGGCCGCGTCCCCCGGTACTGGCATGTTCGTCTCCATTCCCTCCCGCGACCGGACCACGCTGCGCTGGGCCACGCCGTTGCTGTTCGCGGCGATGTGGCTGGCGTTCCTGTGGTCGATCAGCCGCCCCAACCAGGCCCGCGCCACGTTGTGGCTGGACTGGGGTGCGCTGTCGGCCGGCGTCGCCAGCCCGCGCGACTGGCTGGCGACGGTGCAGGACGGCAGCGTGCTGCGGCTGTTCACCGCGTTGTTCCTGCATGCGGACTGGTCGCACCTGCTCGGCAACCTGGTGTTCCTGCTGATCTTCGGCCTGCCCGCCGAGCGCGTGCTCGGGCCGTGGCGCTTCCTGCTGCTGTTCCTGGGCGGCGGCGCCCTCTCCAACCTGGCCGCGGTGTTCGCGATCGGCACTCCGGACCGGGTCATCATCGGCGCCAGCGGCGCGGTCTCGGCGCTGATCGGCACCTACCTGGCGCTGTTCCCGCGCGCCAAGCTCGGCGTGGTACTGCCGCTGGGGCTGTTCCTGGAATTCGTGCGCGCGCCGGCCTCGCTGCTGATCGGCACCTGGGCGGCGCTGCAGGTGGTGTTCGCCTATATCGGCCCGGCTTTCGGCATGGTCGCCTGGTCCGCGCACCTGACCGGCTTCACCCTGGGCATGGCGTACGGGCTGTACGTGCGCGCGGCGATCGCGCGGCGCCTGCGCAAGCGCAAGGGCTTTTGATCCGCCACGCCATCGCGCTACGGCGCTCTATACTTCGCGCATGGCCAAGTCCCTGTACAAAGTGACGTTCCTCAACCACGGCAAGGTGTACGAGCTGTACGCGCAGCACGTGGGCAGCAGTCACCTGTGGGGCTTCAGCGAGATCGGCGGGCTGGTGTTCGACCTGCACGACGGCCTGGTCGTCGACCCCACCGAAGAACGCCTGCGCGAGGAATTCGGCGACACCAAGATGCTGCACCTGCCGATGCAGAGCATCGTGCGCATCGAGGAAGTGGAGAAGAAAGGCCAGTCCGCGATCCGCGACGCGGCCACCGGCGAAAAGGTGATCACCCCGTTCCCGATGCCGGGCAAACCGCGCTGAGCGCATGCGGGGTGAAGTGCCGGTCAGCGCCACGCCGCTGTCGGCATCCAGTGCTTTTGTAGGAGCGGCTTCAGCCGCGACCGGGCGTTGCCGGTAACGCCCGGTCGCGGCTGAAGCCGCTCCTGCAAGAGCATCGTGCGGATCGCACTGCGCTCGATCGCAGGTGGCGCGCCATGCACGGCGCACCACGCCGCGCACCCTGCCGGCGCGGCGAACGGCAAGCGCCGCGTCAGTCGCCCGAAGGCGGCGTCGGCGTGTCGGTCTTGGGCGGATCGACCTTCAGCGTCTCTGCGGCCGGCGCTTCGGTCTTCGGCGCCACGCTCTTGGGCGCGAGCGTCGCCGGCTTGGCCGCGGTCGGCGCGGCCGCCTTCGGCTTGGCCTTGGCCTGCTTGGCCGCAGCGGCCCTGGCCACCGCGCCGGGCTGTTTCAGTTCGGCCAGCGCCTGCGCGATCGGTGCGTCGCCGGGCAGCACGTCGCCGGCGCTATAGCCCTCGGCGCCTTCGTCGTCGCCGTGCAGGTGGCCGGGCAGCGTCGCTTCGCTGTAGTCGGCCAGCACCGCCGGCTTGTCCGCGTCTTCCTTGCTCTCTTCCGGGCGCAGTATCACCTCCGGCACGATGCCGCTGGCCTGGATCGACTTGCCGCTGGGCGTGTAGTAGCGCGCCGTGGTCAGCTTGACCGAATCGCCGTTGTCCAGCGGCAGCACGGTCTGCACCGAACCCTTGCCGAAGGTGCGGCTGCCGACGATGCGCGCGCGCTTGTTGTCGCGCAGCGCACCGGCCAGCACTTCCGAGGCGCTGGCCGATCCGGCATCGACCAGCGCGACCATCGGCGCACCGTTGAGCAGATCGCCGGGCGTGGCATCGAACTTGGAATCGCTGACCGAGATGCGCCCGCGCGTGGTCACGATGGTGCCCTTGTCGAGCAGGTCGTCGGCCACCTGCACCGCCGCGGTCAACAGGCCGCCGGGATTGCTGCGCAGGTCCAGCACCAGGCCGCGCAGCTTGCCGCCGGACTGCGCCTGCAACTGCTGCAGCTGCTTGTGGAAGTCCGCGCCGGTATCGGCCTGGAACGTGCTGATGCGGATGTAGCCGTAGCCCGGCTCGAGCATGCGGCTGCGCACGCTGGCCACGCGGATGGTCTGCCGGGTCAGGGTCACGTCGAACGGCTTGTCCACCTTCTCGCGAACGATGGTCAGCACCACCTTGCTGCCCGACTCGCCGCGCAACGGCTCCATCGCCTTGACCGCGCTGATCGGCTTGCCGTCGATGGCGACGATGATGTCGCCCGAGCGCACGCCGGCGCGCGCGGCCGGCGTGTCGTCGATCGGCGACACCACCTTGAGCGTGTTGTCCGGCAGCTGCAGCAGTTCCACGCCGATGCCGTCGTAGGCGCCGGTGGCCTGTTCGTCGAAGGCCTCGGCGTCTTCCTTGCTGAAATAGGTGCTGTGCGGATCCAGGTCGAGCAGCAGGCCGCGGATCGCCGACTGCATCAGCTTCTTGTCGTCGACCGGATCGACGTAGGCTTCCTTCACCGCGTTGTACACCGCCACGTAGCGGCGGATCTCGTCCAGCGGCACGCGCGAGGTGGCCGATTCGGTGGCGTCCGGATCGTCGGCACTGGCGGTGGAGGCCGAGGGCGTCTGTTCGCCGGCGCTCTGCGCCATCGACGGCAGCGGCGCCAGAGCAAGCAACAGGGCAGCGGACAGAACTACGCGCATGAAGCACTCCGATTGGGGGATGACCTGCACCGTCCACGGCGCAGCTGTCCGGATTATGCGCGAAAGCGGGCTAAATCCGCGTTGAATGCACGGCCTCGGTGGTGGTCAGCGCCGCTGCAGCCACGACGACGGATCCACCGGCTGGCCGTTGCGGCGCAATTCGAAATACAGCGCCGGGCGCCCCTGGCCGCCGGAATTGCCGACCTTGGCCACCGCATCGCCGCGCTTGACCCGCGCGCCGGGATCGCGCAACAGCGTGTCGTTGTGCGCGTACAGGCTCATGTAGCCGTTGCCGTGGTCCACGATCAGGATCATGCCGTACCCGGTCATCCAGTCGGAGAACACCACCGTGCCGTCGGCCACCGCGGTGATGGTGCTGCCGGCCGGCGCGGCGATCAGCACGCCGTTGCTGGTGCGCCCATCGGGCAGCTTGCCGCCGTAGCGCGCGATCAGGTCGCCGGACAGCGGCCAGCCCAGGCCGCCGACCTTCAGCGCCGGCGCCGAGGCCACCACCTTGGGCGGCACCTTGCTGCCGCCGCGCGACGGATTCTTCGCTGCGGCCTTGGCCTGCGCGGCCTGCTCGGCGGCCGCGCGCCTGGCTGCCGCACGGCGCTCGGCCTCGGCCCGCGCCGCCGCCGCACGCAGATTGGCCAGCAACGTCTCCAGCGCCTTGGCGTCCTGGCCCAGCGCCTTCTCGCGCTCGCTGCGGTCCTGGTAGCGCTCGTCCAGTTCGGACACCAGGCTGGCGCGCTGCTTGCGGTCGCGCTGCAGCGCCGCCGCCTGTTCCTGCTGCTGGCGCTGCGCTACGCTGAGCTGTTGCCGCTTTGCCGCGACCTCGTGCTGTACCTGTTCCAGCGCCTGCAGCTCATGGGTCAGTGTGGCGATACGCTGCGCGCGTTCGCGCTGCAGATAGCGGTGGTAGGCCAGCAGGCGGTTGGCGTCGGCCACCCGGTCCTGCGCCAGCAGCAGCTTCAATGGCGCATTGCCGCCGATCGCATAGGCCGCGCGCAACAGCTGCGCCAGTTCGGCACGCTGTCGCACCAGGCCGTTGCGCAGCGTGTCGCGCTTGCGCTCCAGTTCGGCCAGGGTCTGCTGGTGCTGCTGCAGCGCCTGCTGGGTCTGCGCCAGGCTGCGCCCGGTGGTGGCCACCTTCTCGTCGGCCTCGCGCAGCTGGCGCGCGGCATCGCCGCGCTTGCCTTCCAGCTGGCGCCGCTCCTCGGCCACGCTCTTCAGCTCGCCGCGCACCTTCTCCAGGCGGCGCTCGGCCTCGCGCGGGTTCTGCGCCAGCGCCAGCGTCGCGATCAGCAGCAACACCGTCCCCGCCAGCCACCTCGTTGCCGCGTGCCCAGGCGCGCGCAGGCGCCGCCCCGGCGCGGCAGGCGAGGCGGAGCGCAACGAAGCGGAGGCGGTTGCGGGCAAGGGCTGGTCCAATGACTTCAGGCAGGTGCGGATTGTAACGAAGCATGTTGTGATCGCCGCACAAGTAGGTGCCGCGACTGGCCGGCGTCCCGGAGGTGGGTGATGAAGCGTACGCATGTATCGGTCCTGTTGGCGCTGGCCCTGGCCGCCGGCCCCGCCCTGGCCGCAGAAGGCATCAGCAAGGTCAACGGCAGCATCACCGCCGAATCGGGCAAGCAGTACGGCGACCTGGAAACCGTGAACGGTGGCATCACCGTCGAATCCGGCGCCAGCGTCGGCGATGTGGAAACCGTCAACGGCAGCCTCAAGATCGCCGACAACGCGCAGACCGGAGGCCTGTCCACGGTCAACGGCGGCATCCGTGTGGGCCAGCAGGTGCAGATTTCCGAGTCCATCGAGACGGTCAACGGCGGCATCTTCGTCGACCGCGGCGGCCGCATCGGCGGCAGCGTGGAGAGCGTCAACGGCAGCATCGGCCTGGTCGCCACGCAACTGGAAGGCGGCATCGAGACGGTCAACGGCGACATCACCGTCGGCCACGATTCGCACCTCGGCGGCGGCATCGAGATCAAGAAGCCGAGCTTCAGCATCTCGTTCAAGCCGACGCGCAAGCCGCGCATCATCATCGGTCCGCGCGCGGTGATCGACGGTCCGCTGCATTTCGAGCGCGAGGTGACCCTGTACGTGCATCGCAGCGCGAAGACCGGCCCGATCAGCGGCGCCACCGCGCAGCCATTCGACGGCGACACCGCGCCGGAGAATTGATCCGGCCGCGTCGTCCGCACTGCCGGCGGCGCGCGCGCGGGACTTGCCTATAGAATCGGGATTCCTCACACCCCAGGAGCCCCCATGTCCCGCAAGCTTGTGCTGTGCCTGGCCGCCGCGGCCGCGCTGACCGCGTGCAAGCGCGAGGCGCCGGCCCCGGCCGCCGATGCCGCGCCGCCCGCGCCCGCTCCTGTGGCCGCCGCAGGCCACGCCTTTTCTCCCGAGATCACGCCGGCCGACTTCGGCGAGCTGGTCAAGACCCTGTCCTCGGACACGTTCGAAGGCCGCGGTCCCGGCACGGCGGGCGAAGAGAAGACGGTCTCCTATATCCGCGATCAGATGCAGCGCATCGGCCTGCAGCCGGGTAACGGCGACAGCTGGTTCCAGGACGTGGCGATGACCGAGACCACGGCCGATCCGAACACCACGCTGAAGCTGGAGCAGAACGGCAAGCCGCGCGAACTGAAGTTCGGCACCGACATGGTGATCGGCACCCGCACCGGCCAGACCGAGGTCAAGATCGACGCCAGCGACATGGTGTTCGTCGGCTACGGCGTGGACGCGCCCGAGCAGAAGTGGAACGACTACGCGGACCAGGATTGGAAGGGCAAGACGGTGGTGATGTTCGTCAACGACCCCGGCTTCCACACCGAGGACGGCGCGCTGTTCGAAGGCAAGCGCATGACCTATTACGGGCGCTGGACCTACAAGTTCGAGGAAGCCGCGCGCAAGGGCGCGGCCGCCGCACTGATCGTGCACGACACCCCCGGCGCCAGCTACGGCTGGGACGTGGTGAAGAATTCCTGGTCCGGCGCGCAGTACGACCTGCCGGCCAAGGACGATCCGGAACCGCGCATCCCGGCGCAGGGCTGGATCACCGCGCAGGCCGCCAAGCAGCTGTTCGCCGACGCCGGGCTGGACCTGGACCAGGCCTACAAGGACGCGAGCAAGCGCGGCTTCAAGCCGGTGCCGCTGAAGGCCAAGCTGTCGGTGGACCTGAAGAGCACGATCTCCGAGAAGAAATCGCGCAACGTGGTCGGCGTGCTGCCCGGCAGCAGCCGTGCCGACGAAGCGGTGCTGTACATGGCGCACTGGGATCACCTGGGCAAGCACGAGGGCGAGACCGGCGACAACATCTACAACGGTGCGGTCGACAATGCGACCGGCGTCGCCGGCATCCTCGAGATCGCCGACGCATTCGTGCACCAGCAGCCCAAGCCGGAACGCTCGGTGGTGTTCCTGGCGGTGACGCTGGAAGAGTCGGGGCTGCTCGGTTCCAAGTACTACGTCGCCCACCCGACCTTCCCGTTGAACAAGATCGCCGGCGTCATCAACCTCGACGCGATGCCGGTCGCCGGCCGTGCCAAGGACCTGGTGGTCAACGGTTTCGGCAGCTCCGAACTGGAGGACCTGCTCAAGCCGATCGCCGCCGCGCAGGGCCGCGTGCTGCATGCCGAGTCCTCGCCGCAGAGCGGCTTCTACTTCCGCTCCGATCACTTCAACTTCGCCAAGGCCGGCGTGCCGGCGCTGTACATCGATGGCGGCGAAGACCTGGTCGACGGTGGCATCGATGCCGGCAAGCGCGCTGCCGAGGACTACGGCAAGCATCGCTACCACACGCCCGCCGACCAGTACGATCCGGCGACCTGGAAACTCGACGGGGTGATGGACGACCTGCAGGCCGTCTACGGCGTCGGCAAGGGACTGGCGGCGGGCGACGCATGGCCCAACTGGTATCAGGACAATCCGTTCAAGGCCGCCCGCGACAGCATGATGGGCAATGCCAAGCAGGCAGCGGCGACGCCGGGCAAATGATCGGCTGACGCGTTCCTGACGATGGTCACGACAACGGCGCTGCGGCGCCGTTGTCGTTTCGAACTATCGGCCATCGCCGCTGGCGCATGAGCCCGCGCTTTCCTGTAGGAGCGGCTTCAGCCGCGACAGGCGTTCCCGATATGGCCTGTTGCAGCTGATGGTCCTGGGATTCCCCCGAGCCGCCTCTACGAGTTTCGTTGCCTGTTAACCACCGGGACGCAAACCGCTCCAACGCAAGGTCATGGCGCATGACGCGCATAAAAAACGCCTGGACACTCGCGTGTCCAGGCGCATCGTCGAACGTTTATAGCGCATGGGCCGACCGCGACGTTGCGCGGCCGACCATGCCGCTGCGTCAGGCGGCCTGCTTGGCTTTCTCCAGGCTAGCCATGTCGATGACGAAGCGGTACTTCACGTCGCCCTTGAGCATGCGCTCGTAGGCCTCGTTGATCTGCGCCATCTCGATCGTCTCGATGTCCGACACGATGCCGTGCTTCGCGCAGAAATCGAGCATTTCCTGGGTCTCGCGGATGCCGCCGATCAGCGAGCCGGCCAACTGCCGGCGCTTCATGATCAGATTGAACACCGTCGGCGACGGATGCGGCTCGGCCGGCGCGCCGACCAGCGTCATCGTGCCGTCGCGCTTGAGCAAGGTCAGGAACGCGTCCAGGTCGTGCGAGGCCGCGACGGTATTGAGGATGAAGTCGAAGCTGTTGGTATGCGCCGCCATCTCCTCCGGCAGCTTGGACACCACCACTTCGTCGGCGCCCAGACGCAGCGCATCCTCCCTCTTGTTCGCCGAAGTCGTGAACAGCACCACATGCGCGCCCATCGCGTGCGCGATCTTCACGCCCATATGGCCCAGACCGCCCAGGCCGACGATGCCGACCTTCTTGCCCGGTCCCACCTTCCAGTGATTCAGCGGCGAATAGGTGGTGATCCCGGCGCACAGCAGCGGCGCCACCGCGGCAAGGTCCTTTTCGGCATGGCGGATCTGCAGCACGTACTTCTGGTCGACCACGATATGGTCGGAGTAACCGCCATAGGTATTCTCGCCACCGAACATCGGGCCGTTATAGGTGCCGACGAAGCCGCTTTCGCAATACTGCTCTTCGCCGTCCGCGCAGGACGCGCAATGCCGGCAGCTATCGACCATGCAACCGACGCCGGCCAGGTCGCCGACCTTGAAGGCCTCGACCTGCTCGCCGACCGCGGTCACGCGGCCGACGATTTCATGTCCCGGCACGGACGGATATTGGGTGTTCTGCCATTCGTTGCGCGCCGTATGCAGGTCGGAATGGCAGACGCCGCAGTAGAGGATCTCGATGCTGACATCCTGCGGCCCGGTCGCGCGGCGCTCGAACGCGTAAGGGGTCAGCGGCTGATCGGACGCCAGTGCGGCGTATCCATTGGCTTGGCTCATGGGAGAGTTCTCTCGTGACGGGGGAAGGGGTAGCGGCTTGAGGGACTCCGGTGTCGTCGGAGCCGACAGCGCAGGTCGAAGCCGGCTGGCACGGCAGACGAAAAGTCTAAGCCGCGATGCATTAAAAGCACGCATCGCCGGTGGAACGGAGCGAACCATCGTGGCAGGCAGGCCAGGGGAACCAAGTACGCCGTCGCGGGATCGCTCGGATTGGCCACGGGCGTTCGACTGGAGGTATACGCGAACCCGTTGGACGGGCGTGTGGTGAGCGCGGAGGGGGATTGAGGCGCTTGGTGTCACGCAGGTCCACGACCTGAAGTACGAGGACGGGTTGTGGGAAGCACGTGCGCACAGTGCGGCGGGTCAGCGGGTGG
>NZ_JACSQX010000001.1:537048-644229 GCF_014836395.1 Xanthomonas bonasiae | reverse complement strand
CCGCCGAGCAACGCGGCCACGCCCTGGGCGGCGGCGCCGGCGACGCCGATCGCCAGCCCGGCTGCGCCCAGCGGGCCGGCGCTCGCCGCCGGCAGCGCGGCAGCGAGCGTCGGCAACAGGCTCATGCCGATCCCGGCCAGGCCCGCTGGCGGCCAGCCGGCGTCTTCCTCGCCGTCCTCGCCTTTCTTGGCGGCGGCCTTGCTGTCCTTGCTCGGCGCCTTGCTGTCCTCGCTGCTCTTTTCGCTGTCGCGGGCGGCCTGGTTGCCGGCCTGCGCGCTGCGCGCCGGTTCGCTGGCGTTGTCGTCCGCCGCCTCCGGCCGCTTCGCCGCCGCGTCCTTGTCGGCGGATGCCTGCTGCGACTTGGCGCTCGACCGCGGCGCCGGCTTCGGCGCGGCGCGCGCGCTGTCGTTGCCGAGCAGCTTGTCGAAGTCCTGGCCGCCGCTGCGGTCCCGGCCCTGGGTGTCGGCGCTGTTGCCGGAGGCGCTGGCGCTGGCGCGGGCGTTGCCGCCCAGCGCGGAAAGTGCGTTGCTCATCGGCTGTCTCCGTTGTCGTTGTCGCTGTCGGCCGCGGCCACCGCCAGGCGCACCCGGCGCGCGCCGAGGTCGTCCATCTCGCGCTGGCTGCGGCGGTCGTCGACCTTGCGTTCCTGGGCGCGGTAGCTGGCCGCCAGTTGTTCCAGTACCTGCTTGTCGCGGCTGGCCAGCAACAGCCGGCTGCGCTCCATTTCCACCTTCTCGCGATTGCGGTCCACGGTCTGGCACTGCTGCTGCACCGCGCTTTCCAGGCGATCCAGGAACGCGCGGCGGTTGGCCAGTTGCGCCAGGCTGGTCGCGGCCATCTGGCTGTTGGCGTATTCCTCGGCGTAGCGGCGCAGTTCTTCCAGCCGCGACTCGTGGGTCTCCAGCGCGCGCTGGCGCTCGGCCAGGTCGCGGGCGACCTCGTCCTCGTGCTGCTGGGCGCGGCGGAGCAGGGGATCGATACGCTGTGATTGCATCATGGCTTAGTTCTCACGTTCGACCAGGCGCTTCAACGCGGCCTGGCTGTGGGGCAGATCTGCGGCCTTGGCGACATCCTGTCCGAGGAATTCCATGATTTCGGGCCAACGCTCCAGCGCCTCGTCCACGGCCGCATCGTTGCCGCGCTGGTAGGCGCCGATGGTGATCAGGTCGCGGTTGGCCGAGTACGCCGAGACCAGCCGCTTCAGCGCGCGGATGCGCAGCCGCCACGGCTCGTCGGCGATGTCCTGGACCACGCGGCTGACCGAGGATTCGACATCGATGGCCGGATACAGGCCGCTGTCGGCGACGCGCCGCGACAGCAGGATGTGGCCGTCGAGGATGGCGCGGGCGGCGTCGGCGATCGGATCCTGCGGATCGTCGCCTTCGGTCAGCACGGTGTAGAAGGCGGTGATCGAGCCGCGGCCCTTGGCGCCGTTGCCGGCGCGCTCGACCAGCGCCGGCAGCTTGGCGAACACCGACGGCGGGTAGCCGCGGGTGGTCGGCGGTTCGCCGACCGACAGGCCGATCTCGCGCTGCGCCTGGGCGAAGCGGGTCAGCGAGTCCATCAGCAGCAGTACGTTCAGGCCCTGGTCGCGGAACCATTCGGCGATCGCGGTGGCGCGGTAGGCGCCGTGCAGGCGCGCCAGCGGCGGGCGGTCGGCCGGCGCGGCCACGACCACGGCGCGGCGCAGGCCTTCCTCGCCCAGCGTGGTCTCGACGAAATCGCGCACTTCGCGGCCGCGTTCGCCGATCAGCCCGACCACGATCACGTCGGCGGCGGTGTAGCGGGTCATCATCCCGAGCAGGGTGGACTTGCCGACGCCGGAGCCGGCGAACAGGCCCACGCGCTGGCCGCGGCCGATCGGCAGCAGCGCGTTGATCGCGCGCACGCCCACGTCCAGCGGCATGGTGATCGGCTCGCGCGCCAGCGGATTGATCGAGATGCCGGCCATGCCGACCGAGCCTTCGGCGCGGATCGGGCCCTTGCCGTCCAGCGGCACGCCGTCCGAATCGATGACCCGGCCAAGCAGGCCTTCGCCCACTTCCACGCCGCCGCGGCGGCGCACCGGCACCACCCGCGCGTTGGGCAGCAGGCCATGGGTTTCGGCGCTGGGCATCAGCGAGGTGCGTTCGCCGGAGAAGCCGACCACTTCGGCATCGACCCAGCCGCCGTCGACCTCGACCTTGCAGGTGGCGCCCATCGGCGCCTCGCAGCCGACCGCTTCCAGGGTCAGCCCGACCGCGCGGCGCAGGATGCCTTCGCGGATCAGGCCGCGGCCGGCGGCGGCGTCTAGGTCGAGCTGGCCCAGGCGCGAGGCCAGGCGCAGGTTGCGCGCGTCCAGCCAGTCGGCCGGATGGGTGCCGGACAGCGCGCTCACAGGCCGGCTCCGGACTTGCGCATCACCGTCTCCAGCGCCGCGCGCAGGCGCGCTTCCAGGGTGCCGTCGATGCGCACCGCTTCGGCATGCACGCGCAGGTCGCCGCGGCTCAGGGTCAGGTCCGGCACCAGCCGGGTGCCGTCGGCCATCGAGGCCAGCAGCGGGGTCAGCGCGGCGATGTCGTCCGGATGCAGGCGCACCTCGACCTCGCGGCGCGCGCCGCCGACCGCGTCCAGCGCTTCGCCGACCAGGTCCGCCAGCAGCGCCGGATCGGCCTCGTAGGCGCGGCCGACCAGGCTGCCGGCGATGCGCACCGCCAGTTCGCCGAGCGCGCCGACCACTTCGTTTTCCAGCCGCGCCAGCGGCCGCGAGAAATTGTCCAGGATGCCTTCGATCTGCGCGGTCAGGCGGCGGATCTCGGCCTGGCCCTGGGCCAGGCCCTCGCTGTGGCCGCGCTCGAAGCCTTCGAGCTGCGCGGCTGCCTCGATCGCCTGGATGTCTTCCAGGCTGGGCGGACGCAGGACCGGCTCTTCGGGCAGGGCGTCCTCGAACTGCGGCTCGGGTACCGGCGCGGCGTTGAGCTCCGGCGCGAACCAGCGCACCACGTTGCCGCTCATACCATCGCCTCCGCACCGGCGCCGCCGAGGCTGATCACGCCTTCATCGGCCAGCCGGCGCACGATGGTGAGGATTTCCTTCTGCGCACCTTCCACGTCGGCCAGGCGCACCGGACCGCGCGCTTCCATGTCCTCGAGCAGGATTTCGGCGGCGCGCTGCGACATGTTCTTGGTGATCTTCTCGCGCACCTTGATGTCGGCGCCGCGCAGGGCCAGGCCGAGGCGGTCGCCGCTGACTTCGCGCAACAGGGTCTGCAGCGCGCGGTCTTCCAGTTCGACCAGGTTGTCGAACACGAACATCAGGTCCTGGATGCGGGTGCTGAGCTCGGCGTCGATCTTGCCGATCGCCGCCAGCACGCCCTGGTCCTGGCCGCTGTCCATGAAGTTGAGGATGTTGGCGGCGACCTTGACCCCGCCGACGTTGGACGACTTCAGGCCCTGGTTGCCGGAGAACTGCCGCTCCATGATCTCGTTGAGTTCGTTCAGCGCGTTCGGCGGGATGCCGTCGAGGGTGGCGATGCGCATCAGCACGTCGGCGCGCACGCGCTCGGGCAGCAGCTTCAGCGCCTCGGCGGCCTGGTCGCTGTCCAGGTGCGCCATGACGATGGCGATGATCTGCGGGTGTTCGTTGCGCACCAGGTCGGCGACCGCGCGCGGGTCCATCCACTTCAGCGTGTCCAGGCCGGTGGTGTTGCGGCCGAGCAGGATGCGGTCGATCAGGCCGCCGGCCTTGTCCGCGCCCAGCGCCTGCACCAGCACGTTGCGGATGTAGTCGTCGGCGCCCACGCCCAGCGAGGTCTTGCTGCCGAGTTCGTTGTTGAACTCGTCCATGACCTTCTCGACCTGGTCGCGCGAGATGCCGCTCATGGTCGCCATGGCGATGCCGATCTTCTGCACCTCCTTGGGGTCCATGTGCTTGAGCACCTCGGCCGCGTCGGCTTCGCCTAGCGACAGCAGCAGCACCGCGGCGCGCTGCACTCCATTGATTGCACTGGCATCAGGCTTCACTGGCGACCCATCCCTTCACGACTTGCGCGACACGCTTGGAATCCTGCTTGACCGCTTCGCGGGCCAGGCGCAGACGCTCTTCGTAGGCGTCGGGCAGGGCGATCGCGGGACGGCTGCCGCCGGCGATGCTGGCCGTGTCTTCGGCCATCGACGGCAGCAGCGGGTCGTCGTCGTCCAGCATCGACACATTGGCGTTGTGCGGCTCGGACTTGTCCTTGCCGGTGTTCTTGGCCGGCGCCGGGCCGGCGATCTGGCGCAGCGCCGGGCGCAGCACGCCGAACAGCAGGGCCAGCACCACCGCCGCGCCGAGCAGCAGGCGCAAGCCGTTCATCACCCGCGGATCTTCCCACCAACCGGGCTTGTCCGCCGCTTCCGGCGCTTCGCGCACGAACGGCGCATTCATCACCGAGACGGTGTCGCCGCGCTCGGCGTTGAAACCGACCGCCTGCTTGACCAGGCCTTCGATGCGGGTCAGCTCGGCGGCGCTGAGCGCCTGCTCGACCATCTTGCCCTTGGCGCCCGGCCGCGGCACGTGGTCGACCAGTACCGCCACCGACACGCGCTTGATCCGGCCCGGCGGCTGCCGGGTGTGCTGCAGGGTGCGGTCCAGCTCGTAGTTGCGGGTGGCGCTCTTGGAGGTTTCGGTCGGGGTCGCGGCGGCCGCCTGCTGGGTGTTGGCCGGGGTCGCGCCCGGGGTGCCGGCGGCACCGGGCTGGCCGGGCGCGGCCGCGCCGGGCGGCGAATTGCTGGTTGCGCCGGGTACGCCCTGCGGGCCGGCCGCGGCCATGCTGCTGTCGCTGACCTGCTCGCTGCGCAGCTTCGGCGGCTCGCCGTTGTACAGCTCGCGCGCTTCCTCGGTGACCGAGAAGTCCATGTCCACGCTGACTTCCGGGTTGACCCGGCCGGGGCCGGTCATCGGCTCCAGCAGTTCGCGGATGCGCTGGTTGTAGGAGCTTTCCTGGCGCCGCACCTGCTCGAACTGGGCCGCGTTCAATGCCGCGTCGCTGTTCGGGTCGGCGATGGTCAGCATGCGCCCGCTCTGGTCGACCACGGTGACCCGCTCCGGGGTCAGGTCGGGGATGCTGGAGGCGACCATGTTGACGATCGCATCGACCTGGTTGCGTTCCAGGGTGGTGCCGCCGCGCAGTTCCAGCACCACCGAGGCGCTGGCCACGTCGCGCTGGCGGGTGAACGCGCTGGGCTTGGGGATGGCCAAGTGCACCCGCGCCTCGCGCACCGGGCGCAGGCTGGCGATGGTGCGCGCCAGTTCGGTCTCCAGCGCGTGCTGGTAGCGCGCGTTCTCGACGAACTGGCTGACGCCGAAGCCCGGATCCTTCTCCATGACCTCGAAGCCCATGTTGCCGGTGTCGGTCAGGCCGGAGCCGGCCAGCTTCAGCCGCGCGTCGTAGAGCTTGTCCTCCGGCACGGTGATCGCGCCGGTGGTCTGGTCGAGCTTGAACGGGATCTGCGCGGTGCGCAGCAGATCGGTGGCCTCAGCCGTGCCCTTTTCGTCCAGGCCGGTGTACAGCGGGGTGTACGCGGGCTTCTGCGACCAGAAGAACACGAACAGGCCCGCGGCCACGGCCACGGCGATCATCGCCATCAGCCCGATGCGGCGGGTGATCTGCAGGCTCTGCAGGCGATCGAACCAGGCGCCTGCCTTTTCGCCGCTGAGAGTGTCTTTGCTGAGCGCAAGAGCCATCGTTGTCTACCTTACAGCGGCATGTTCATCACGTCCTGGTACGCCTGGACGAGTCGGTTGCGGACTTCCACGGTGGCGCGGAACGCCACCTGGGACTGTTGCGCGGCCATCATCACCTTGGCCAGGCCGGCGTTGGGGTCGCCCATTTCGAACGCCTTGGCCAGATCGCCGGCCTTCTGCTGGGTTTCGTTGACGCCGCTGATCGCGCTGCGCAGGGTCTCGCTGAAGCTCGGGGCCTGCGTGCCCTGGGTCCCGGTCAGGCCTTCGATCGCATTGCTGCGTCCGGCATCGGCCACCTGCGCAGGCGCGGCCTGGCCGACCTGGCTCTGGTAGCTGCGGATCTGCGAGAGGATGGAACTGATGGAGTCGCTCATACGGGGATGTCCATGCCGGGGCGGCTACCCGGAATGGATGCAAGCGGTGTGCCGAAATCCGGCGGGTGCCGATCGGCTACCCGGAAGGACGGGCGAACGCATGCCCGCATCGAACGACACGAAGCTTCGCCCTTACCCTCATCCGCCCCTTCGGGGCACCTTCTCCCGGGGGGAGAAGGGAAGCGCGCGCCGTGCGAGGGCGGGCGGCGGCGTCGGCTTCCCGACGCAGTCCGGCCGCGGTCGTCGCTGCCCTGGTGACGGCCGATTGACGCGCCGTGCCGGCTCGGGTCCTGGACCGGATCAGCAGATGCAATCCTGGTGCCGGTCCCGGCGGCCGCTGCGCTCAGTCCGGCAGCCAGGCCGCGCGCCAGGCCTGCAGGTTGGCGCCTTCCAGCATCCAGTCGCGGCGCACCGCCGCGTGCAGCGCGTCGCCGGCCGCAGCCCGGGCGGGGGCATCGGCCAGGTGCATGCGGATCGCGTTGACCCAGTCGCGGAAACGGTTCTTGACCAAGGTGGCCGGCAACCCGTGCTGGTAGGGCGGCAGGTCGCTGGTCACCACCGGGTAGCCGCAGGCGCCGTATTCGAGCAGGCGCAGATTGCTCTTGCAGCGGTTGAACAGATTGTCTTCCAGCGGCGCCAGCGCCAGGTCCAGGCGCAGCGCGGCCAGGGCCTGCGGATAGCGTTCGAAGTCCACGCCCGGGTGCACTTCGGCCACATGCGGGCGCAGCCGCTCCGGGCACATGCCCATGAACACCCAGTGCACCTCGCCGGCCAGCGCCTGCACCACGTCGGCGATCAGTTCCAGGTCGCCGGTGTGGCTGGCGCCGCCGGCCCAGCCGACCCGCGGCTTGGCGCCGGCGCTGGTCCTGGTCGGTGCGGGCAGATCGCCCCACATGCGCGGATCCAGCCGGTTGTGGACCACGCGGATGTCCGCATGCAGGCCGGCGAGGGCGTCGGCCAGGGTCGGGGTCGACACCACCACCCGGTCCACCAGCGCCGCGGCGCGGCGCAGCGAGCGCAGCACGTCTTTGGGCATCTGCTCGCGATGCACGCTCTTCAACGGCAGGTTGGGCAGGTAGTCGTCGAGTTCGTAGACCTTGAACGCGGTGGAGAAGCGGCGCATGCGCTCCATCTTGGCCAGTTCGACGTCGCCGACCCGGCGTTGCACCACCACCGCATCCGGGGCGATGCGCTCCATCTCCACCGGGTCGAGCAGGCGCGCGTAGTAGACGCCGTCGATCTGCCCGGCCTCGGCCAGTGCCTGGAACGGCTGGATCACCCGGTAGTGGCCGCTGCCGAAGGCGTCGCCGGGATGCGCCAGGATCCGCGGCAGCGGCTTCCACGCCAGCGGCTGCCAGGAGAACTCGGATTCGCCGAGCTTGAAGCCGCCCGGCTGCTCCAGGCCCAGGCTCGGCGAATAGGCCGGATCGTGCGCCATGACCGGCAGCCAGCGTTGCAGCAGCGCATCGTCCGCGCTTTGCGGCCGTGGCGGCGCGGGGGGCTGCAGCAGCAGCGCTTCCGGCGTCCAGAGCGTCCATTCGCCCAGCGCGGCGGCGCGCAGGCACAGGTCCACGTCGGCGCCGCCGTCGCCGAACCCGCCCGCATCGAAGCCGGACAAGCGTTCGAACAGGTCGCGCCGCACCAGCATGCAGCGCTCGGACACGGCGCTGTAGCGGTGCGCCACCTGCAGCCGGCCCATGTAGCCGGCCTGCGCCATCGGCTCGCCGGCGAAGGCGTGGCCGGCGCCGGGCAACAGCCCGGGCAGCAGACCCGCGTGGGTGATGGTGGCGTCCGCGGACACGCCCTTGGCGCCGACGATGCCGACCTCCGGGCGCTGCGCGTGGTTCATCAGTTCGTGCAGCCAGCGGCCCTGGACCACGGCGTTGTCGGCGTCCAGGAACAGCAGGTAGTCGCCATGCGCCTGGGTCGCGGCCAGGTTGCGCGCCTCGGCCTGGGCCACGCGCTGCTCCAGTGCGAACACGCGGATGCGGCCGTTGCCCAGTTCGGCCACCGCCTGCAGCCATGCGCCGACTGCCGGCGCGTCGCTGGCGTTGTCGACCAGCAGCAATTCGTAGGCCGGGTAGGCGGTGGTCTCGAGCAGGCCGACCACCAGGCGCTGCAGGGCCGGCAGATTGTCCTGGGCGATGGTCACGATCGAGACCGGCGCCTGCTGCGCATGGCCATAGTCGATGCGATGCAGTCCGCCAGGCAGCGTGTCGATCCTGGCGTCGGCATAGCCGCGTGCCCGCAGGTGGCTGGCGACGGCGCGCTGGCGCGCCTCGGCGCCCGCGGCGGCGTCGGCCGGCGCCGCGATCAGCAGCGGCTCGGGCAGATGTCCCAGGCTGGCGCCGGCATCGCGCTGGAACAGGCGCAGGATCAGCTCCAGTTCCAGCGCGCCGTCGTGATCGGGATCGAACCCGCCCAGCTCCTGCACCAGGGCGCGGCGGAACACCCAGTGCCCGGCGGTCGCCAGCGGATTGCCCAGCAGCAGGTCCAGATCCGGATCCGGGCGCAGCACCGGGGCCAGCGTCTGGCCGTCCAGCGCCAGCCATTCGTCGGCATACAGCGCGCTGCAGTGCGGCTGCTGCGCCAGCTCCAGCACCAAGCGCAGCAGGCCGCCCGCGCAGAAAACGGTGCCTGCGCGGGCGCACAGGAACCAGTCAGAGCGGTCGAGTTCGGCCAGCGCGGCGTTGCGGTCGGCGGCCTCGTCGGCGGACGCCAGCGGCAGATGCCGGACTCGCGGATCCGGCCACGGCGTGGCCGTCGCGGCGCCGAGCACGGCCACGCTCAGCGTGGCGAAGGCGGCGCCGTCGAGCAGCAGGCTGTGCAGGCTGGCTTGCAGCGCGGCCGCATCGGCGTTGCGCGCGTCCAGCATTACCGCCAGCCGCGCGCCGCCGCCCAGTTCCGCCAGGCGCGCGTCGAACAGGGCGCGCTTGGCCGGCGGCAGCTGGCGCTGCGCCTGCCAGTCGCGCAGCGCCAGCTGGGCGCGGCCGCGCGCATACGCGGCCTGGATCGCCTGCAGCAGATCGACCGGTTCGGCGCGGCCTCCGTCCAGCGGGGTCACATGGACCAGGCGCACGTCGCCGTCGCCGCGGTACCAGCCCATGGCGCGCACGCCGCGGCGGAAATCGTCGTGGCCCTGGTCGCCGATCCCCGGCTGGTCGCGGCCGGCCTGGCTGTACTGGTCCCGCGTCACCCGGAAGCGGGTCAGCGGCCTGGCCAGCAGGGCCAGGTTGCCGCGGTGCAGGAGCTTGGCGTACAGCGCCAGGTCGCCGACCCAGTGGATCACCTTGCCGTCCAGCATCATCAGCTGGTCGCCGATCTCCAGCAGATCCTGGCGCCGGCACAGCACGCAGCTGGGTTCGCCGATGAAGTTGATGGTGTGGTCGGCGAGGAAGGACAGCAGTTCGGGGCCATCGAGCAGCACGTCGCCGGCGAACGGGAAGCTGGTGGCGTGGATGTCAGGCAGCGGCGCGTCGTCGCCGTCGATGCGCTGCCGGCGCGAGGAGGCCAGCACCACGTCGGGGCCGGCCTGCATAGCCTTCACCAGCGCGGCGATGCAGTCCGGTTCCAGCACGTCGTCGTCGTGCAGGAACTTGACGTAGTCGCCCTGCGCCAAGCCGATGCCCTTGATGGTGCTGCCGAGTTCGCCCAGGCGGCTGGGGTTGCGCTGGTAGCGGATCGGGAAGCGCGCCGCGGCACGCCTGCGCTCCACCGCCGCGGCGATCGTGCCATCGGGGTTGTCGTCGCAGATCACCAGTTCCAGCGCCGGATGGGTCTGGCCCAGCACGCTGTCGAGCGTCCGCTCGAAGTAGCGGAACTTGTAGGCCGGCATGACGATGCTGACCAGGGCGTTGACACTCATTGGGACGGATGGTCTCTGAGAGGAAAGAGGGGGGGCGGTCGCGGTGTCGGCTCCCGCACGTACGGATGCCGGCGTTGTCACCGCCAATCCGCTGGGGATGCAACATGCGTGCCGCAGGCGTTGGATCAGGCCCTCCGCGGCTCCGCCGCTCCGCGCCCAGGTGAGGATGCGACCGTGGATCGGTGGGCCGGTTGCCTGGATCGCAGCAGGCGGATCGCCGCCGCTGCCGCGTGGCGCGACCCGAGCACCAGACCCGACGCAGTCTATTCGGAACTGGAGGGCGGGCTTTGCTGCGGCGCTTCCAAGGGCAGGGCGGAGTACAGCGGGTCTTGCCGTTCCAGTTGCGCCCATGCCGGGTTCAGGTGCGCAAAGGCGGCAAGCGCTTGCCGCGCGCCATTGCTGTCGCCCAGCGCCATCTGCAGGCGCGCCGCGCGGCGCCAGATCCTGTCCCAGTCGGCGCCGAGCCTGACCGCTTCGTCCAGTGCGTCCCGCGCCTGCCCGGCGTTGCCCCGCCGCTGCGCGCGCTCGGCGCGGGCCATCGCGCTGTTGGCTTGATTCAGATCGAGCAGGTGACGCAGCTCGGGCACCGGCTCGCTGGCGGCATCGACGCGCAGATCGATATCCTCGAATCCTCCCTGCGGCGTGCGCACCAGCAGGGCGGCGGACATCTTGCCGGTGCTCTGGCCGCCGGCCGGCTGGCCGGCGGCGAGGGCGGCGACGAGGCGATCGGCGAGCGTACCGTGGCCGCCGAGGAAACTGTCACGCATCGCGGCGACGACCGCTTCGCTGGTCAGGCCATTGCCCTGAATCGCATAGCCCGGCCCGGTGATCGACCCGGCCCAGGCCGAGGCCATGGCCTGCGCGCCGGTAAAGGCCGCGCCTACGCCGCGCATCCCGACCACGCCCACTTGCCGGAACGAGGCATCCTGCCCCTCGAACCCATCGTCGGTTCGGACCAGTCCGTCGACCACCGCGCGGGCCGAGGCGCGCTGTTGCAGCAGAGCGATTCCCTTCGGTCCATAGGAGGGGTTGGTCTCGTATTGGGACGCCACCGCGCCGACCTGCGCCTTGGCGTAGATGACCGTCGCGCCCACCGCGAGATTATTGGTGGCCACCGCCGCCCCGCAGGTGCCGGACGGCGTGCAGGCCACGATGGAGAATGTCGCGAACGCCGGGCCGGTTGCGGCCAGGGCCATCGCCGCAGCCAGCAGCCGAAGCGCGATGCGACGTGCGGTGATGTTCGAACGCAGCATGCCGGGTTCTCGTTACTGGTGCGGTGGAGTGCCTACAAGGTGACCTGCGCTCATTGCCGTCCCCGACGGCTCGACACGACGCCACTATGCAGAGCAAGGCTGCATTGAGGAAGTGCCGGCCGTGGCTTAACCAGCGACACTCAGTCCGACGACTGGGGATCGGACAGATCGCTGCCTGCGCTCATGGCTGCGCGTCCAGCACTTCGGTGAGCTACCGGGCGCGCAGCGCCTGCTCCACGCGCAGCACGTCGGCCGGCGTATCCACGGCGATCGATTGGTCGCTCATCTGCACCATCCTGACTTCGAAGCCTACCTCCAGGAAGCGCAGGGTCTCGATGTCCTCGATCCCGTCCAGGCGCGGTCTTGGGGGAGGCGCGGCGAACGCCTGCAGCGCCTGCCTGGGAAACGCGTAGGCGCAGACCTGGCGCCAGACGCGGTGGATCAGGCAGTCGCTTGAGGTCATCAGCGTGCGGATCCCGGCCTGTTCGCAGGTGGCGCAGATCAGGTCGCAGTCGGTGGCCACCACGATACGCTCGGCAGGTGCGGCTTTTGCACATTGCCGATAGGTACGCACGATCATGGGAACGCCGTCCAGCGCGAGCAGCGGCTTACCCGGCAGGCGCGAAGAGTCGCGGCGCGCTGGATGACGATGGCGTAGTTCATGGGAATTTTATTTGCACGCCGAATGTCTTGGGTGCAACCAGGCATGGGCAAGCGTGATCCGCCACTTGAAATATGAATATTTTGATTGTGCGGCACTAGGTTGCTGAATTCAGCCAAGCCTGAATGCGCAGAGACGCGGCTTGCTGCGCCGATGCCGATCATCAAATGCGGGCTGGTTCTCAGTAATCGAGCAAGGCCAATGGTAAGTTGAATGAACCGTGAATTCCTGCTGGAGGATGACAACATTCCGGTATTATTAAATATTAAAGGTCGAGATGCTCTCTGCTATTGGAGAAGTGATGAATTTCCAAAAATTTCTTATTTTTACAATCCTCATAATGGGGGTAGGTAAATTTTTGGATAATGCACTTCGAAATTGAATGTTTAAGGAGTTTCATGTCATGCCAGATGCAATCTCAGGTGCAAATATTTATGTAAAAAGCGGTACGCGTGCGCAGTTTGATGCTGCTGCGACGGCTGGTGAACTCGCTGCCAGTGAACCATATTTCATCACCGATGAAGGTCGGTTCGCGATGGGCACTAGCGCGAATAGCTACGCCACTTACGCCATTGCCTTGATTCAGGATTTGTCTTTGTACGTCTCCAACACGGGCAGTGATTCTAATGACGGGCTAAGCGCTGCGACGGCATTCCAGACCATCCAGCATGCTGTGAATGTGGTGAGAACACGATATTCATTATGCGGCTATACAGCAATTATAAATGTTGCTGACGGAACTTACGTAGAAAATGTTGTGATGGGCGGCGTGACAGGTGGCATCGTGCGTTTTGTAGGTAGTTCATCTGCTATTTGGCGTAACACTGCAGGACAACTCCTTACAGTGACTGAAGGTAACTCGGTTCATGTTTCTGGTTTCACTTTTGGGTGGCGGGAGCACAGTAAACGGAATTGTGATAACCAATGGAGGGTTGTGTTATTTCCAGGGCGGCCACGTTTTTGCAGCGGTGACCGGCTATCAAGTCATCGTTACGCGCAATAGCGTTGGCATTGCCTCAGGAAGCTACAGTATTACTGGGGGTGGTTACGCCCATTATGGGATATTCGATGGCGGTCAGTTCACTATTTTAAACATTACCGTCACCTTGACAGGTGTGCCGGCTTTTACTGGTGCCTTCGCTACCGTTGGTCGTGTGGGTAGCATTAATGGCGGGGACTCAGTATTTACGTTCTCCGGAGCTGCCACGGGTCCGCGGTATGGAATCAATGCAAATGGGGTGATTTGGGTTAATGGGAAAGGTCAAAGTGTTTTCCCGGGAAGCGTGGCCGGGTACATTCTTACCGGCGGAAGTTATTCTTGATATTAAGAATTTCGTTCGTGAAGACCGGCATTCCTCATTCAGGCCGGCGATTGGCCAAGCTAGTGAGCTGCCAGCTCAGAACGTGTACGCGCCGCCGAAAATCGATATATCCCCTAATAGCCCATGCTTGGCTGCTTGATGGTGGCGAACGGGGGCTACCAGCAACCTGGACGCCAGCACCACCTCAATGGCGGCATGGGCATTGGCGTCCAGATCACCCGCTACAACGCTGCATAGGCACGCTGTCCAGCGCCTGCGCGAAGTAACGCGGCTCGTAGGTCGGCATGACGATGCTGAACAGAGCAGGAGAGCGCGTGGGTGGTCGTCAGAATTGGATGCGGTGCCGGCGCGAATCGGCCAGTCATCAATCCACTCATTTCTGCGGGGGACAGTCAATAGAAATACAGGCATGTGTCCCAACGATCTTGCGTGTGATGGCGCAGGCCGATCTTGTAATCCGGGTTCAAAGAGAGCGCCAAATCGCTGAGATCCAGCAAGTCGGTGGACCTGTGATAGGCAGAGATTGCCATTTTGGGCTTGCACAGTTTGATCGTCTTTTCCGCACCCTTTAGGGCACCTAGTTCCGACCCTTCGATGTCCATTTTGATGAACGTGGGCGCATCGTCGATGATGTTGTCGATGGGACGCACGTCGATCATGTCTGTAGGCTCGCATTCGTCACCCGAGGGCCTGATGAAGCCACCGTGCCCACCCTCGTGCTTGAATGGAACCCTGGTTTCTGTCTCGCCCACGCCGCAGCGGTGTAGACTGATTTTGGATGCTAGAGGGGTGCCTTCATAGCGGCGCAACACGTTATTCAGTGTGCCTATATTAATGCGATCAGGCTCGATCATCCACGAACGTGAGAATTGGCCTTTGGTGACGCCAATCAGGCCGGTGAGGGATTCGCCGATGGAGGCCCCACAATCCACCATCTTTTCCGAATCGCCGAATCGCAGCAGGCCAGAGCGGAAATACAAGGTGGTATAGGGGCGTTCAACTTCGTGGTAATACTCAGGATCACAGGTTAGGTGGAAGTTCAGGACGGAAAACAGGGTTTGCGCGGAGTAATCATCGCAAAAACGCTTTGCTAAGCGCTGAAATCTTGCGATGTTGCGCACGATTTCCTGTCCCCAGTCGTCCACCCTGTAATCAACCCGTCCCTGCAAGCCGAAGGCGCGAACGGTCTGTTCAAAATTGAGGTGGGGAATGCGGTGTTGCCGGCATACTTGATCAAAAAAACGCTTAGTGCTGTCGCGTCGGCAGGTGTTGAAGGCGATGATGTCTCCGGATTTAGCCAGCTCTACGAATTTTTCAGTAGAGATGATGGGCGTGTCGTAATGCAGAGCGCCGGAGTGATAGTGGAAGTCGTCCACAGAGGCGATGACGTTGCAAGGCCGATCCTCTTTCAGGCTCAGTAAGTACCCGCCGAAACCTCCAGTTCCGAGGACGATCATCTTGGTGTCACCGCCATGCTTGGCAATGAGGCGGCGCACGTCCTCGGGAACGCCGAACATTGGGTCGTCAGCCAGGCCCTGGGCAGCATGCAGAAAGATTTCTTCCATTGACTGGGGATCGATATTAATTTTGGCTTGTATATTGGTTTGCATGATTGGTCCCTGGGTCATGTTCTGCAAATATTAATCGTATGCCCTAATGACGGGGCTTGCCGCTCAACAGCGTTTCGTAGTGTCTACCTATTTCGCTTGCTCCGATCTCGATTCCAGTGCAGTCCAAGTCTGAGTGAGTAAGCCGTCCATAGCACGCTCGATGTAACGGGGTTTGTAGGCGATCGCGACGATGCTGACCATTGAAAAGGGGGCATCGGCGCGGGATCGGCATCGGCAAGAACAACCGCGTGCGCTTAGCGCAAGTGCCGGCGTAGGTCGTCCCAGTCCAGCAGGTCGGTGGCCACACCGCGCGCGGCGAGTAGCTCTGAGTACTGCTGCAAATCGTAGGACAACGCTGTCCGCAGCGAGTCGAACTTCGGTGCGTCGAAGTCGGGCTCCTGCTCATCGAAGGGCAGGTCCCGGCTGGAGAAGCCAAACTTTATGTCATCCGTGTCAGGTGACTCGCCAATCAGCCTTGAAAGGAACTTCACGCGGTTCGCCTCCTCCTTTAGCTTGTCGAGTGAGACCAGGATCAGGTCTTCCGGGCGGTATCGATCGAGGAAGCTCTTAATGCCGGCGTAGTAGAAGCTCGCCACCAGCACAGACATGAAGGGGAAGCTCCGGCGAGTCATCAAAAACGCTGCTTCATAATTTAGCCGGCCTGCAAAGTCGCCTTGCCGGAGTCTATCGATCTCTGCATCGAAATGCTGCTCGATGTAACCAGAGGAAACCCGAGGGAACATGCGTAGGTGAAGGTCCTTCTGTTCCTGGTAGGAAGTGGACGCGGTGATCTTTTGCAGCCGCGTCCCGTCCTGGGTCGTGGTGGTTCCAGAGGCTTTCAGGTAACTGTCGGAAAGCGCCAGCGCCTCGCTGCCTTGGAGGGCGTTGATCTTCTTCATGCGGTAGGAACTCCAGGTCCGCTCGAAGGGATTGCGCAGGCATAGCACGATCCGGGTGCCATGTTCGGGCAGCCGCGAGATCGCATAGGGGCTGAGGGAGTAGCCGGCGCTGGCATCCAGCCACGGCAGTTGCGCTGGTGCGGGCAGTTGCGGCGGCGTGCCGGGAATCAGGTAGCCATGCGGTTCCTTGATGTCCTCGACCAGATACTGTGCGATCCCGTTTCCGGTCAGCCAACCGGCCAGGGGCGTGGTCCCGCATTTCTCCATGCCGGAGAGGAATATGTAGTTGGTTTTCATTGCGTGGCAGGCGTACGGCCCGGCTCCTCCGTTACTGTCCGTAGACCAGGATGGGTTCGTCATAGCGGGTGTCGTACACCGTGCGGCTGGGCACGTCCCGGTCATACAGGCGTGGCCAGCCCAGTTCGCAGTGGCGGCCTATCCGGACGCCAGGGCTGACCACCGCTCCCATACGCAGGATGGAGTGCGCGCCGATCTCCGTGCCCTGGCCGATACTTACGCCGATGTCGCACCAACATGAGGGGCGCAGATGCACGCCTGCGCCGATCTTGACCCCGCTATGCAGCACCGTGTTGTAATCGATACGGCTGCCCGCGCCGACCACCACGCCGTCGCCGATGAAGCAGTTGCGGCCGATCACTGCATCGGCGGCGACCACGGCCGTAGTACTCACGAAAGACTCCAGGCTAAAGCCGCGCGCCATCGCCAGCTGCATCAGCTCCATGCGCTTGAAATTGCCGAAGCGTTCGTCGTAGGCGATGAACAGTCTGTCCGCAGCCGGGTCCAGGCCATCCAGTACGTCCAGGTCGAAGCCGTAGTCGGTGCGTAGCGAAATCTCGATCCTGCGCACGTCGGCCTGCGGTTCGGCCTGCCTCCAGGCATTGAAGACCTGTTCCAGGCAGATGCCCGTTCCGATGACGCATCTAGAGGCCATGTTCTGTCTCCATCAGTGTTGCGTACCAGCGCTCCACCAAGCGGTTGGTGAACTCGTAGACCCCCTGGGTCGGCATCGGTGCGTCCATGTGCAGCGCTGATTGCACATGTTCCATGATCTCCACGTCCTCGCCTGTCACCAGCCGGCTGCCATGCATGTGCGAGAGCAGGTTCCAGCTGGAAAAGGCATACGGCTTCTTCTTGCGCGTGGTGAACCAATAGATTTCCAGGTCGGTCCTGTCCGGGGCCACGGGGATGTGATGTTCCAGGGTGAAGGAATAGCCGCCGTTGGGGCAGGCGATATGCATGTTGGGAAACGCCAGCCAGTTGAAATAGGCGTCCTGTTCCCCCCAGCGCTCGACCATGTCATGGAACGGCAGAGGCTTGGGCTCGGTGATCGGCGCGTCAGCGCCGGCCGAGCTGAAGCGGCGCATCTCCGCGCGCAACCCGGTGGGGCTGGTGTCGGCCAGGGGACGGAGGCCTTCGGCCGCCAGTTCAGTATCGACGTAGGGGATGAAGTCGAATTCCCGGGCGAGGCTCTTCGGATGGACAAAGCGCGGGTGATTGGCGTCGCGCAGGTTCTCGTACGCCAGCTTCCAGTTGAACTTGCAGTGCCAGGTGGTCACCATCACCTCGCCGTCGTACAGGTTGGAGCTGCTTTCCAGCATGGCGATGAAGTGCGCGGGGAACTGTTCCTCGATCGGCATCGGGTCACTGTCCAGGTTGACGAAGAGCACGTTGCCGATGGCGTGCAGGGCGAACTCCCGCAGCCGGAGCTTCTGCTGTTCGGCCGTGCTTATGCGATACAGGGCACGACATTCGGGGATGTTCTTGATCGCGCCGTCCTGGTCGTAGCTCCAAGCGTGGTAGGGGCATACCAGCGGACGTCGTCCGGTCGGCGCGGTCTGGAGCGGCGCGCTGCGGTGCAGACACACGTTCTCGAATGCGCGCAACTGGCCGTTGAAATTCTGGATGACCACCGGGATGCCGGCGATCTTGCGGGTGATGAAGTTGTTGTTCTCCGTCAGCAGGGTCTTCAGACCGGCGAAAAGCCAAACCTTGCGAAAAATCTTTTCCTGCTCGCGGGCAAAAATCTCCGGTGACAGGTAGTACCTGGGGTGCATTCGCGAGCGCATGAGTAACTGCCTTGTCAAATGTCTTTCTGGAACACGATTCGGGCAGGGTTGCCGAACACGCTGGCGCCGGCTGGTACGTCTTTCATGACCACCGCGCCGGCCCCGATGACCGCGCCGTCACCGACCTTGACGCCGGGCATCAGGGTGGCGCGCGGATGTACGGTGACGAAGTTACCAATCTGGACGCCGCCGCCCATGAATGCCATTGCGCCAACGTGCACGTAATCGCCGATGCTGACATCGTGCCCGAGCATGCTCTGGGCGTGGATGGTGACGAAGTCGCCGATGCGCACGTCCGGCCCGGACTGGACCAGCAGGCCGAAGAAGCAGCCCTGGCCGAAGTGCACCCGCCTACCCAGACGGACGTCGGTAAGGATGGGAATGAACCGCCCGCCTTTCTCGAGGATCGGCAGAGCGTAGCGGTGGCGGTCGTAGGGGTTGCCCATCGCACAGACGAATACATCGTCAGGCTGTGGCAGGTAGCTCATCGGATCGCCGATGATCGGCGTGTCGACGGCGTAGCGGTCGAGGATATCGGCGCGGCTGTCCAGGAACCCACCGATCAGCCAGTCCTTGCCATGCCCGACGTCGTCATGCATTTGCTCCAGGACTTCGCGCCCCCAGCCGCCGGCGCCGATAATGAGTGCCCGTTCCATCAAAGCACCGCCCCGCCGTCCATGACCAGGCTGGTGCCGGTGACCCAACGGCTGGCGTCGGACAGCAAATAGACCGCGGCGTTGGCGACATCTTGCGGCGTGCCCAGACCAAGAGGATGGCGCGTGCGTTGCTGCTTCAGTGGTTCGTTATGCTCGTTGTCCTCGCCCCAAAGGCGCGGGGTGGGCACGACCGATGGCGAAATCCCGTTGACTCTCATGCGGTGCCTCGCCTGTTCCAGCGCCAAGCAGCGGATAATGCCCAGCAGGCCGGACTTCATTGCCGAGTATGGCCCCACGCCGCGTGTGCCAATGTGCGCCGAGGTGGACAGCATGAACACGATGGAGCCTTGCGCGTTAATGGCATTGGCCTGCAGCAGACGCTGGGTCAGCATGACCGGGGCCAGGAAATGAACCTCGTACATGCGCGTCATCAGCTCTTCCTTCAGCTGGCGGATCGGCGACAGCATCTGTCCGCCGAAGCAGTGCACCACGCCGTCAATGCGCTGGCTGGCTTGCACCACGCGCTCCCGGTCCTCCGCAACAGTCAGGTCGGCATGCACCTGCACATGCCCGTCGCCGGCCAGCTGCGCATGGGTGGCCTGGAGACGCGCGACATCGCGACCGCTGACGACCAGTCGCGCGCCGCGCCGTGCGCAGGTGAGTGCGATTTCCTGGCCGAGGCCGGACGACGCGCCGGTGACCAGAATGGTCTTGCCCTCCAGGGAAAAGGCTTTGCGAGTTGGATTGCTCATGCGTAGATGTCCATCGGCACGGTCAGACCACCGTCAACGACGAAGTAGTTGCGGGTGACCCAGCGACTGGCATCGGACAGGTAGAACACCGCCGCATAAGCCACGTCCTCCGGTTCGCCGAGTCCAAGAGGAGTCAGCTTCGCGTGCTCGTCGATGTTGCCGCCGCTCTGGTTGAGCCCGTCGAGCATGGGCGTGCGCACATAGCCGGGCGCGATGCAGTTGGCGCGGATACCCTGCCTGGCCACTTCCAGCGCCAGCGTACGCATTGCGCCGAGCAGGGCCGCCTTGCTGGCAGAGTAGGCGGCAGTGGCTACGGGACCGACGTGCGAGCCCACCGCCGAGATGAATAGGATCGAGCCGTTGGCGTTGATGCGTTTCTTCGCCAGCAGGCCGCGCGTCAGCAGCAGCGGTGCATAGACATTACTGGCGAAGGTTTCATCCAGATGCGCTCGGTTCATTAGCCGGAACGGCGCCAGCCGGGCGATTCCGGCCGCGTGCGCGACGCCATCCAGGACACCGACCGAAGCCACGAGATTGTCGATGTCCTCCTGCTTGTCCAGATTGGCGATCACCTGCTCATGCCCTGTGCCTTCAAGTGTGGCGAACGTCTCGGCCAGGCGGGCTTCGTTGCGACCGCTGATGACGAGTTGCGCGCCCATCTCCGCGCAGCTCAGCGCGATCTGCCGTCCGATGCCGGACGAGGCACCGGTGATCAGGATGCGTTTGCCCTGAAGCGCGAACGGGTCGTTCGGATCGATGTCGGTATTCACGACTCGATCAACTCCGGAAACACCGCGCCCTCGATATCAATCAGGCAGGTACCCCAGGACAGGCCGATGCCGAAACCGCACAGCAGCACGCGCTTGCGGCCCGATTCCAGTTCCTTGTTGATGCGTGCGGTCATGGTCACCGGCAGCGAGGCGCCGCTGGTGTTGCCGAAGTCGCGCAGGGTCGAAGGCACCTTCTCCACCGGCAGGCCGAGCTTCTTGCGGATGGTCTCGTTGATCATCCGGTTGGCCTGGTGGAACACGAAGTAGTCGATCTCGTCCTTGGACACGCCAGTGTAGTCGAGCAGCTTCTGCACTGCCGGCGGCACCCGCTGGGTGGAGAAGCTCAGCACCGCCACGCCGTCCAGCTGCAGGTCCACGCCGCGGTGCCAGTAGTCGTTCTCGTCGGCGCGGAACGGCATCAGGTGCTGGATGCCGACCGGCTCGCGCTGGCCGCCCACCGGCAGGATGATCGCCTTGTAGCCGCTGCCGTCGCTGTTGAGGTCGAAATGCATCGGCGCGGCGTCGGCGCTGAATTCCAGCGCGGTGGCGGTGCCGGAATCGGAGAAGATCGGGTCTTCCAGGTTGGCGCTGCGGTCGCCGACCAGCAGCAGGCCCTTCTTGACCCCGCCGGCGGCGATCATCGAGCCCAGCAAGTTGATGCCGAACGGATAGGCCGAGCAACCCAGGTTGACGTCGAAGGCGACGGTGGCATGCGACAGGCCCAGCCGATCCTGCAGGATGATCGCGGTCGCCGGGATCGGATAGTCCGGCGATTGGGTGACCACGATCAGCGCATCGATTTCCTCGCGCTGCCATTGCAGCCGTTCGATCAATACCTGCGCCGCGTCGAACGCCAGGTCGGAAAAACACTGCCACTCCTGCGCCATGCGCCGGGTCTCGATGCCGATGTTGCGCACCAGCCGCTCGCGCTCGGAACGGATCTGCGGCCGGCAATCGGTCAGGTTGGAGACGACGCGCTTGGGCACGCAGGTCGCCATGCCGGCGAAGCGCACGTTGTGCAGCGTGGAAGTCGGCATGCTACGCCTCGGTCAGCTGGTAGAGGTCGCCCACGGTGACGGCGGCGGCCAGGTGCTCGCCGGTGATGGTTTTGCCGTACTCCATGTCGAACATCACGATCACGCCGAGCGCGGCGAGCGAATCCCATTCGGGAAGCTCGCGCAGCACGGTGTCCGTCGTCACCTCGACCGGTGTCTGGAAATCGGTCGCCGACAGGAAATTCTCGATAAACGTTGCTTGGCTCATTCTTGTTCCACGGAGTGGGCGGAGGAAGGGAGGGTCGCGGCAGGGCGACCGATTTTTGCAGCGGTTGATGCGGCTGTACCGGCGCCGGCGATCAGGTCGGCGATGGTCTCCACGTCGCCGCCGCTCAGGCCGGGATAGATCGGCAGGCACAGCACCCGTTCGGACATCTGCCGGGCGACCGGCAAGCCGGCCGGCGCGGCCGAAGGCAGGCCGCGGTACATCGGGAAATCGCTGATCAGCGGATAGAAGTAGCGGCGCACCAGGATCTCATGCTCGCGCATCAGTTGATGCAGGCCGTCGCGGGTCAGCGGGAAGTCGTCCTCGATCAGGATCGGGAACGAGGCGTAGTTGGCCAGGTCCGGGGAACGCGGCGCCAGGCAACGTACGCCGGGGACCTGCGCCAGGCGTCGCCGGTAGTCGGCGTCGATCTCGCGGCGTTGCGCCAGCGCACGATCGATGTGCTGCAGTTGCAGCAGGCCGAAGGCGGCGTTCACCTCGCTCATCTTGCCGTTGATGCCGGTGGCCACCACCGTGGTCTCGTCGACGAAGCCGAAGTTCTTCAGCCGGCTGATGCGCTGGTAGGTCTTTTCGTCGGGGCAGACGATGGCGCCGCCCTCGAAGGTGTTGAACACCTTGGTGGCGTGGAAGCTGAGCACGCTGAGGTCGCCGTGGCGCAGGATCGAGCCGCCGTCGTCCCTGACCCCGAAGGCATGCGCGGCGTCGTAGATGACCTTGAGGTTGTAGGTGTCGGCGATGCGCTCGATCGCGGCGGTGTCGCACGGCGTGCCGTAGCAGTGCACCGGCATGATCGCGGTGGTCTGCGGGGTGATCGCGGCCTCGATCTTCTGCGGGTCCAGGTTCAGCGTGACCGGATCGATGTCGACGAACACCGGCTTGATCCCTTTCCACAGCAGCGAGTGCGCGGTGGCCACGAACGAGTAGGGCGTGGTGATCACCTCGCCGGTGACGCGCAGTGCCTGCAGCGCGGTGAGCAGGGCCAGCGTGCCGTTGGTCAGCAACGCCAGATGCCCGACGCCCAGGTACTCCGCCAGCGCCTTTTCCAGCGCCCGATGCATGTCGCCGCCATTGGTCAGGATGCGGCTGCTCCAGATCTTCTCCAGGTACGGCACGAACTCGTCCAGGGGAGGCAGCAGCGGACTGGTGACGGGAATGGGCATGGTGGCCTGCGTGGGTACGTGTGGAGAATCCGCGGCGCGGATCGTGGCGACGGGGTTCCTGTTCTGAAAGCAAGCCATATGCCAACAGACGTGTCCACTGCTTCCGCGTTCGCCTGCGAGAAGCGTGCGAGCGCGCGACGATCCCCATCGTTCGCGACACAGCCGCAGCGGGCCGGCCGGACGCACGTCCGGAAAGCATGCGATGCGTGGAGGGGAGGGTACTTCAGTTTCGAACCGCGGTCGTTCCGTAGCGCAGCAAGCGCGCGACGACGCGGTTCTGCTCGCGACGCGCGCTCAGCCTGCCAGTTCGGTCTGGTCGCGGTCGATGCCGTACTTGCGCAGTTTCTCCACCAGCGTGGTGCGACGCAGGCCCAGCAGCTGGGCCGCATGCGCGACCACGCCCTGGGTGCGCTCCAGCGCTTCGTTGATCAGCGCCAACTCGATGTTGGCCATGTGTCCGCGCAGGTCCAGGCCGCTCTCCGGCAGCGTCGATGCGGTCTGTGCGGCCGCTTCGGACGGATCGGAGAACGCCTTGGGACCGACGTGCAGGTCGACCACGTTGGGCAAGCGGCGCGGATCCGCTGCTGCGATCGGCGCCGGCGGCGCCGACACGTCGATCGAGGAGGCGAAGTCGCCGCGGTAGCGCGCCGGCAGGTCCTGCACCCGCACCAGGCCGCTGGGATGCAGCACCGCCAGGCGCTCGACCAGGTTGGTCAGCTCGCGCACGTTGCCCGGCCAGTCGTAGCCGCGCAGCGCTTGCAAGGCTTCTTCGGAGAAGCGCACTTCGCCGCGCCCGGTGCGCGCCAGCTGCGCGGCGATGGTGTTGACCAGCGCCGGCAGGTCGTCGCTGCGTTCGCGCAGCGCCGGCATCTCGATCGGGAACACGTTGAGCCGGTAGAACAGGTCCTCGCGGAACTGGTTGCCGGCGATGCGCTCTTCCAGGTTGCGGTGGGTGGCGGCGATCACCCGCACGTTGCAGCGGATGGTGACGTTGCCGCCGACCCGCTCGAAACTGCGTTCCTGCAGCACGCGCAGCAGCTTGACCTGCATCGGCAGGCTCATGTCGCCGATCTCGTCGAGCAGCAGGGTGCCGCCCTCGGCCATCTCGAAGCGGCCCTTGCGCGCGGACAGCGCGCCGGTGAAGGAGCCTTTCTCGTGGCCGAACAGTTCGCTTTCCAGCAGATCCGGCGGGATCGCGCCGCAGTTGATCGCGACGAACGGGCCGTCGCGGCGCGGCGACTGCTGGTGGATCGCGCGTGCGACCACTTCCTTGCCGGTCCCGGACTCACCCAGCACCAGCACGGTGGTGTCGAACGCGGCGACCTGGTCGATCAGCCGCCGCAGCCGCACCACCGCGGCGCTGTTGCCGGTCGGGCCGCTGTCCTGCACCGCGCCGGCCTGGTGCTCGGCGTCCAGGCGCTTGAGGCTGGCGCGGCGCAGCAGGGTTTCCAGCTGCGCATGGCGCAGCGGCGCTTCCAGCTGCCACACGTTGGCTTCGTGCAGGCCGTGGCGCTGCGCGAACGCCTGCGCCTCGCCATTGAGCAGCAGCACCGGCGGCGGCAGCGGACTGCGCGCGACCCAGCCGAAGAACGCGTCGGCCTGGGCCTGGTCGTCGAGTCCGCCGACCAGGATCGCCATCCACTCGCTCTGCCGGTGGCGGCCGGGGTTGACGTCGGCCACGTCGGTCACCCAACGCGGGTTGAGGTCCATGAATTCGAGCAGGCTTACCGTGCGTTCGGCGCGGACCGCGTCGTCATCGATCACCAGGATGCGCGATTCGCTCATGCCGGTACTCCCTCTGTGCGTAAGCCCTCCAGGATCGGCATCACTTCCTGGATGTAGGACAGCTTGCTGACGAAGTTGTCGGCACCGGCGCGCATGGCGTGCTCGCGGTGCTCGGCATCGTCGAAATGGCTGGCGATCACGATGTAGGGCGCCTGGTCCTGGGTCTTGATCAGGCGCGTGGCCTGCAGGCCGCCCATTTCGGGCATGGCCAGATCCATCAGCACCACCTGCGGGCGCAGCGACTCGGAGCGTTCGATCGCCTCCAGGCCGTTGGCGGCGCTGCCGATCACTTCCATCCAGTCGAGCTTGCGGAAGTGGCGCATCGCGGCGTTGATGAAGCCTTCGTGGTCGTCGACCAGAAGCACGGACAATTTGTTCATGTGTAGTGTTTCCTTAGCCCGCGCGGGCCAGCAGCGGTTTGGCGCGACGGCGTTCGCGGGCGGGGGCGATATCCAGTTGTTCACGGTACTTGGCCACGGTGCGCCTGGCCACGTTCACGCCCTGGCGCGACAACAGGCCGGCGATCGCCTCGTCGGCCAGCGGCCGCCCCGACGGCTCGGATTCGATCAGGCGCCGCACCATCGCGCGCACCGCCTGTCCCGAGACCGCGGCGCCTTCCAGGCGCACGGCGAAGAAATGCTTCAGTTCGAAGGTACCACGCGGCGTCTGCAGGTACTTGCCGGTGGTGATGCGCGACACGGTGGACTCGTGCATGCCGATCGCGTCGGCCACTTCCTTCAGGGTCAGCGGCGCCATCGCTTCCTCGCCCTTGACCAGGAACGCGGCCTGGCGTTCGACGATGGCGCGGGTGGTGCGCAGCAGGGTCTCGTAGCGCATCGACAGGCCGCGGGTCAGCCAGCGCGCCTCCTGCAGCATTTCGCGCAACGGCGCCGCCGCCTCGCCGGCCTCGGCCAGGGCGCGTTCGTGCATCGGGTTGACGCTGACGCGGTGGGTGGTGGCCGGGTTCAGCGCCACCCGCCAGGTGCCGTCGCTGTGCCAGGCGACCACGTCGGGAATCACGTGGCCCAGGTTCTCCGGCAGCAGGCTGTCGCCGGGACGCGGCTGCAGCGACAGGATCAGCCGCACCGCTTCGCGCACGTCGTCGGCTTCGGCGTCGAGCAGGCGCGCCAGCAGCGGGTAATCGTGGCTGGCGAGCAGATTCAGGTCGCCGGCGAGGATGCGCGCGGCCAGGTGGCGGCCGGCGACGCGGCCGGGCAGGGCGGCCAGCTGCACGCTCAGGCATTCGCGCAGGTCGCAGGCGGCCAGGCCGGCGGGGTCGCCGTGCAGCAACCGCTGGCGGATCGCTTCCACCTGCGCGGCGGAGCGGTCGAAGCGCGCGCAGGCGAGCAGGGTCAGGGTGTCCAGCGCGCCGTCGAGGTAGCCGGCATCGTCGCTGTGCTCCAGCCAGAACGCGGCCACTTCCAGGTCGCGTTCGTCCAGTTCCAGCGCCAGGCGCTGCAGCACGCGCAGCTGCGGATCGGTGGACTCGCCGGCGGCGATGCGCTGCATGCGGTCGTCTTCGCCCTCGCTCCAGCCGGCGGCGGGAATGTCCCACATCGAGGATTCGGGCAGCTCGTCGAACGCGGCGGTTTCCAGCGTGGTGTCGTGATCGACCACCGGCTCGAGCACGCCTTCCGGCTCTTCCAGTTCCAGCAAGGGATTGGTTTCCAGCGCACGCCGGATTTCCATTTCCAATTGCATCCCGTCCAGTTGCAGCAGCCGGATCGACTGCAGCAATTGCGGGGTCAGGTGGAGTTGCTGGCCTAGCTGGGCGGAGACGGTCGGCTTCATGCGAACTTCCTCGGTTTGGCGCCAACCCTCTGGCGCCCGTGGAATGCATAGTGCTTGCCACCTGACGGTAACAGAATCAGGGCGTTCCTGAGTGAGGTAGTCAAATTCCCGACAGCATGTGGGGAAAATCCCTACATGACCGTAGGGGGCGCCGGTCGATCGGCGCTGCAGAGTCAACGCTGGCGGGCTTCGACGGTTTCACGGCGGCAGCTGAGCGGTTAAGGCAAGCCGCATGCCAGTGCGTCGCGTCGGGAACCCGTTCCCGGCCGCTCAGGTCAATTCGTTCTGGTGGCGCGCGGCCAGCAGGACCAGATCGTTGGCGCGCCGGCAGCCCAGCGATTCCATCATCCGCGCGCGGTGGGTCTCCACGGTCTTGACGCTGATCCCCAGGTCCGAGGCGATTTCCTTGTTGCTCTGGCCGCGGCCGATCTGGCGCAGGATCTCGCGCTGCCGCGGCGACAGCGCGGCGACGCCGACCGGACGCTCGCGGCCCAGCATCGGCGCGATCATCTTCGAGGAGATCTGCGGGCTCAGGAACACCTGGTTGAGGCTGGCCGCGCGCAGCGCCAGTTCCAGTTCCAGCGGCGCCGCATCCTTGACCACGAAGCCGGTGGCGCCGCGGTCCAGCGCGTCGCGCACGTGCACCGGATCGTCGTGCATCGACATCATCACCACGCGGGTCTTGGGCGAGGTCTGCAGCACGTCGGTCAGCGCGTCCAGGCCGCTGCGCCCGGGCAGCGACAGGTCCATCAGCACCAGGTCGGGGCGGTGCAGGCTGGCCAGGTCCACCGCTTCCTGTGCGTTGCTGGCCTCGGCGATCACGTCGATGTCCGCGAACGTCTGCAACAGCCGGCTCAGGCCGGCGCGGACCAGGGTGTGATCGTCGACGATGATGACTCGCACAGTGGGAAGATCTCTCTACTCTAGTACCGCACCTTAGCCGAGCGCGCCGTCGCCGCCAACCTCGCGGCGCCGCGGCGGGGCGGCCAGCGGCGATTCAGCGCGCGCGCCGGCTGTCGGCGATCTGCCGCCGGTGCAGGCGGAACAGGTGCCGTTCCAGGGCTTCTTCCAGGCCGGGTGGCTGTGTCTCGAATCGTAGCCAGAGATAGAAACCGCCGCCAGCGGTGGCCTCGGCCAGCACCTGGACCGGCAGTTCGAGGTGATCGGGCAGCCAGTCCGAGGGCTGCAGGCGCAACAGGCCGGCCGCGCCCGGCAGCGCGCCCGAGCGTGATCCCAATTCCAGTCTCAGTCCTCGGCGCGACCAGCGCACGGGGCGCAGCGGCAGGCCTTCCTCGTGCTGCCGGGCCAGGCGGCCGAGCAGCACCAGCATCAGGTCGAGCTTGGCGTCCATGCGCTGCAGTTGCAGTGGCTGGTCGCTGCGCTCCTCGCCGCCGTCCTCGCTGCGCAGGTCCTCGACCTGGGCCAGGCCGCGCAGCAGGGCTTCGCCGGCGCCGAAGCGGCCGATGCCGTTGCCGAGCTTGAAGTCGGCCGGCAATGCCAGTTCGCAGCTGAGGGTGTCGTGGAACAGCTCCGTTTCGGCAGGGTGGTGCACGACGCCGTCGGACGCGCTGTTCATCTCAGCGATCCGGCCTGCGAATAGGCGCGCGCGGCATTGTTGGACAAGCGGTTGGCGCGCAGCCAGTCGCCGGCCTCGTCGCGCGCCTGCAGCATCTGCGCGATCACCGCTTGCTGCAGTTTCAGCAGCGAACCGATGCCCTCGCGCGAGACGTCGCTGCCGGCCTGCTGCAGGTATTCGCGCAGGTGCTGGTCGTGCTCGGCGACCATGCGCTCGGCCAGCGCGTGGTCGTCGCCGTGCAGCACCTGCTGCAGCTGCTGCAGTTCGGCGTGCAGCGATTCGATGCTGACGGCGATCATAGGGTGGCGACCGCGGCGAGTTCGCGTTGCTGGACGGGAATGGCGTTCCACGCCGCATCGATCTCGCTGAGCAGTTCCAGCGATTCGACCAGCGCGCTGTCGTCGTTGTGCAGGTTGGCTTCGGTGAGCCGGTGCATCACGTAGTCGTACAGCGCCGAGAGGTTGTTGGCGATCTCGCCGCCGGCCTCGTGGTCCAGCGAGCCGTTGAGGTGGCCGACGATGGCGCAGGCTTCGCCGATCGCCTTGCCCTTGCGCGCCTGGTCGCCCTGCGCCAGACAGGCCTGGGCCTGGCGGATGCGCTGGCACGCGCCGGCGAACAGCAGCGCCACCAGCTTGTGCGGGTCGGCATCGGTGATGCTGGTGGACACGCTCATCTTGCGATATTGCTCGGCGTATTGGCGACTGGAACCGTGCATGGAAAACTCCCTCGGGTGGCCTGGTGCCGCGCTGCCGCGCCGGACGGCGAAGGCGCCGCGGCGGCGGTACGTGCTGCCAGTCCGGAATGACTGTCGATGCTAAAGATATCGGCAGCTATCCGCTTGTACTTGAGCATCGGCAATGACTTTTCCCGACGCCGTTGCCGCTACGACGAGAACTGCTTGGTGAGGGTGTCGCTGATCGACTGCATCTGCGCCACGATGGTGTCCATCGCGGTGAACCTGGCGGTGTACTGGGTGGTCAGCGTCTCCATCCGCTTGTCCAGGTCGCTGAGCTGGTCGGTCAGGTCGGTGATGTGCTTGTTGAGCGAGGCGGTGCGCTGGGTGATGCTGCCGTTGGTGGTATCGAGGTTGCTGTCCAGCAGCGTAGTCATGCCGGCGGTGAAGCTGCCGTCGGTGCCGAACATCGCCTTGGCCGACGACGGGTCGCTGGCGACGGCGCTGTCGAACTTGGCGCTGTCGAAGCTCATCACCCCGTCCTTGTCGATGGTCACGCCCAGCGCCTTGAGGTCGACGACGTTGTCGCTGACCTGCTTGCGCAGCGATTGCTGCAGCCCGCGCACCATCGAATCGCCGGTCAGCGCCGAGGCCTTCTTGTTAGTGGCGTCGTAGGCGCTGGAGGACTTCAGCAAGGTGTTGGCGGTGTTGTAGGCGGTCACGAACGCGGTGAGGTTCGCCTTCAGGCTGGTGCTGTCGTTGACGATGCTCAGGCTGTACTTCGTGCCTTCCGCGGCCTTGGTCAGGTTCAGGGTGACGCCGGGCACGAGGTCGGCGATCGCGTTGCTGCTGGAGGTGCGTTCGAAGCCGTCCACGCGCACCACCGCATCGGCCGCAGCCACGGTCTGGGTCAGGCCGCCGCTGCTGCCGCTGCCGTAGGTCAGCGCGGCGAGTCCGCCGTTGCCGCCGGCGCTGGTGAGGGTCAGCGCGCCCTTGGTGCCGGAATCGACTGCGTTGAGCACCAAGTGATCGCCATCGTCGGCGCTGACCACGCTGGCGGTCACCCCGCTGCCGCCGGCGGCCTTGTTGATCGCGGCGGCGACGTCGCTGAGCTTGCTGTTTTCGGCCACGGTGACGTTCAGCGTCTTGTCGCCATAGGCGATGGTCAAGGTGCCGTCGCCGACCACCGCATCGCTGGCATAGGCGGCCGAGGTCAATTTCTGCCGTTCGGCCAGCTTCACCACTTCCACGCTGTAGTTGCCGGCGGTGGCGCTCTCGGTGACGCTGGCGGTATAGCCGGCGCCGTCGGCGACGGTGGCCTTGACCGCGCTCTTGTCCGCGCTCTTGGCGATCGCGTTCATCGCCGTCTGCAGGTTGGACAGCGCACCCTTGATCGTGCTCAGCGCCGAAAGCTGGGCGCTGGACGCGGTACCGTCGGCGTTGATTCGGTTTTCCTGCGGTGCGCGCTGCGCAGCGACCAATGATTTGACGACTGCGGTGACGTCCATACCGGAGCCGACAGAAGACAGCGATGAAGTAGCCATGGGTGGGCTTCCTTACGATGGCGGGCACGGAGGCCAGCGGTAGATAGGAGTATCGGCGGCGTACAGCGGTTCTTGAGGCCGCGCGCGCGTCGCCAGTGCCCCAGCGCGATGCAAATCCTGTGCCTGCGCACAGCCAGACGCAAAAAAGCCCCTCCTTGCGGAGGGGCTTCGGATGACACTGGTGTCGAGCTGGCTGTTACTGCAGCAGGCTCAGCACGTTCTGCGGGACCGACTTGGCCTGCGCCAGCATCGCGGTACCGGCCTGCTGCAGGATCTGCGTGCGGGTCAGTTCGGCGGTTTCCTTGGCGTAATCGGTATCGCGGATGCGGCTACGCGAGGCCGACAGGTTCTCCGAGGTGGAGCTCAGGTTGGCGATGGTGGAGGTGAAGCGGTTCTGCACCGCACCCATGTCGGCGCGCGAGGAATTGACCGCGGTCAGCGCCTTGTCGACGATTTCCAGCGCTCGCTGCGCACCGGAGAAGGTGGAGATGTCCAGGTCCTCCAGAGTGCTGGTGGTGCCGGCGACGGCGGTGGCCGAGGTGGCGATGCCTGCGCTGCTGAAGGTGACGCCGGTGGCGCCGGTGGCCGAGCCTGCGGTGAAGGAGAAGTCCTTGCCGGCCTTCAGCGATTCCAGCTTCAGCGCGCCGGTGGTGCTGTCGACCGAGGCATACACGCCGGTCTGGTCCAGCTTGTCGTTGATCGCGGCGGCGATCTTCTTGGAGATATCGCTGCCGGTGTCGCCGACGGCGACGGCAACCGAGGCGATGGTGGTGCCGTTGACCGACATGCCGGAGAAGCTGCCGCTGGCGGTCGCGGTGCCGGAGGCCAGGGCGGCCGAACCGGTCTGGGTGGCGGCGAAGCCGGCCTTGCCCAGCGAATCGACGTTGGCGTCGACGATGCTGTTGATGCCGATGGTCTGGCCGGCATCGGCGCCGACCTGGAACAGCGCGCCGGAGAACGAGCCGTCCAGCAGCTTGGTGCCGTTGAAGCTGGTCTGGTTGGCGACGCGGTCGATTTCCGAGGTCAGCTGCTTGACTTCCGAGTTCAGCGCCTCGCGGTCGGTGGCGGAGTTGGTGGCGTTGGCCGACTGCACCGACAGCTCGCGGATACGCTGCAGGTTGTTGCCGATTTCAACCATCGAACCTTCTGCGGTCTGCGCCAGCGAGATGCCGTCGTTGGCGTTGCGCGAGGCGACGTCCAGGCCGCGGATCTGGGTGGTGAAGCGCTCGGAGATCGCCAGACCGGCGGCGTCGTCCTTGGCGCTGTTGATGCGCAGGCCCGAAGACAGACGCTGAATCGTCGTCGCCATGCTCGCGCTGGTGCTGTTGAGATTACGCTGAGCGTTCAGCGACATTACGTTGGTGTTGATTACCTGTGCCATTTTGATATCTCCTCTAAGCGATTTATCCGGCAACCCATCGGTGCCTGGAGCCTCCGCAGGGGGGCCATCAATTGGCCGTTGCCGCTGCTGAGATAAATAACGGCGCGATGTCAACAACCTTTAGCGATTCGCTGCGGAAATTATCGCGATGCGGCGAACCGGGAGCCTGTGGCACTCGCGGCGAAGAGCTTGTTTCGGCCGCGGTTTGGCAAACTTTAGCGGCCTTGGCACGAAATTTGGCGGGATCGGCAGCGATGACGAACTCGGTATAACGGCAAAGGCCCGGAGGCATCGCTGCGCTCCGGGCCTTCGCGTATGGAGTGGAATCGGGATTCAACGGATCATGTTGAACAGCGACATCGATTGCATCTGGGTGAAGATGGTCTGCGCCGACTTGAGCGCGGCCTGTTCCAGCTGGTACTGGCCGATCGCATCGGCGTAGTCCAGGTCGCGCAGCGAGGACAGGGTGGTCTTCAGCGTCACTTCGTTGGATTCGCGCAGCTCGGCGGCGCTGTCGAGCGCGGCCAGCTGCGCGCCGCCGGCGGCGCGCGCATCGATCATCTTCGCCGAGGCCTGGCTGATGTCGCGCATCGACGACTGCAGGGTGTTCTGCAACGCGGCCTTGTCGGTGGCGGTGATCGGGTCGGTGTTCAGCGCATTGACCAGATTGGTGATGGTGGAGAACACGTCCTTGGTGGTGGAGGCGCCGATCTGGAAGCTGTCGCCGACCGCCGGCGCGCCGTCCAGGCGCATCTTCAGGCCACCGAAGCTGAGCGTCTCGCCGGCGGCGTAGGTGCCGGTGGTGACCACGGTGCCGGTACTGTCGCGTACTTCATAGGTGTCGGTGGCGGTGAAGGCGACGCTGTAGCTGCCGCCGTTCCAGCCGCCGGCACCGGAGTCGCGGCTGTAGTCCAGCAGCAGGCCGGTGCCGGTGTTGGTGCTGGCCGCGTGCGCATCGACGGTGCCGTCGCCGGTGCGGATGCGCATGAAGATCTCGCTGCCGGGCAGGGCGTCGGCGACCTGGGTGTCGGCCGCCACCTCCACGCTGCGCTGGGTCTGGTCGCCGCTGTAGACCACGCTGCCGTTGACCACCGCGAACGGCGCCTTGTCGTCGGCGGCGCCGGCGAACAGGTAGCGGCCGCTGCCGTCGGTGCTGTTGGACAGGCTGAGCAGGCTATCGTGCAGCGATTTGAGTTCGGAGGCGATCGCCTTGCGGTTGTCGGTGGTCAACGCCGAGCTGTTCGCTTCCACGGTCAATTCGTTGACCCGGGCCATCAGGTCGCCGGCCTGCGACAGCGCGTTCTCCTGCAGGCCCAGGCGGTTCTGCACGTTGTTGGCGTTCTGGCCGAAACGCTCCAGTTCGGCCACCGCGCGGTCCAGGTTGACCGCGGTGCCGGAGGCGACCGGATCGTCGGCGGCGGTGACCAGGCGCTGGCCGGTCGCCAGCTGCTGTTCCAGATGCGAGATCTTGGCCTGCTTGCCCAGCATGTTGTTGACCGACTGGCTGAACATCATGCCGGTGGAGATACGGTTGCTCATCGGATCGCACCCAGAATGGACTGGAACATCGTGTCGGCGGTGGAGATCAACTGCGAGGCGGCCTGGTAGGCCTGCTGCAGGCGCAACATGTCCGAGGCTTCCTCGTCCAGGTTGACGCCGGAAACCGAGTCGCGCGCGTCCTGCGCGCTGGTGTGGATCACTTCCTGCGCGTCGGCCGCGTAGGTCGCCTGCCGCGCCGCCGAGCCGATCGTGGTGGTGAGTCCGGACACCGCGCCATTGAGGGTGATGGTGCCGCCGTTGAACGCCTTGCTGTCGTCCAGGTTGGACAGGGTCAGCGCGTTGCCGTTGTTGCTGGAGCCGGCGCCGGTGGGTTTGACCGCGAAGGTGTCGCCGGCGACCGGCGCGCCGTCCAGGGTCATGCTCCAGCCGTTGGCGCTGATGGTCTGCCCGGCGGTGTAGGCGAACGGACCGGCGCCGTCGATGGTGTACTGGTTGGCGTCGATGAAGGCGATGCTGGAGGGCGTCAGCAGATTGGCGTTGCTGGCGTCGGTGGCGCGCACGTTGCTGACCTTGCCGGTGCCCAGGTTGTCCAGGTCGGCGCTGCCGGTGACCGGCGTGGCCGCGGCGATACGCGACGGGTCGGTGATCGCCACCGCCAGGCCGGTGACCGCGTTGGCGGTGGGTTGCAGCAGGAACTTGTCGCCGGCGGCGGCGCTGCCGGACACCTGCAGGGTCACCCCGTTGACCACGAACGGATCGGCGCTGCTGCCGGTGCCGGTCATGGCCACGCTGGCGCCGGTGTCGGCGCGGCTGGCGGTCCAGGTGCTGCCGTCGAACTTCAGCAGCAGGTTCTGCCCGTCGAGCTTGCTCAGGTCGCTGACGCTGGCGCTGAAGCTGGCAGTGCCGGTGTTGGCGGCGTTGGCGTTGACGCTGGGCGCGGACAGCGAGAAGAAGTCGCTGCCCAGGTTGCCGTACAGGTCCACGCCGGCTTTGTGCTGCTGGTTGTAGGTGACCGCCAGGCCGGTGGCGATGCGCCCCAGCTCGGCCTTGGTCGGATCCAGCACGCTGCTGCGGAACTCGAGCAGGCCGCCGATCTGGCCGCCCAGCGAGCTGTCGCTCAGGGTGATGGTGGTGCCTTGCGCCTTCAGCGCGACCTGCAGGCGCCCGGGCTGATAGGGATCGGTGACCGTGGTCAGGGTGGAGGCGGTGGTGCCGACCACCAGCGCCTGGCCGCCGGAGGTATAGACGTTGATTGCACCGCCGTCCTGCTGCACCGCGCTGCCGCCGGTGTAGCCGACCAGCTGGGTGATCAGCGCATCGCGCCGGTCGAGCAGGTCCGGCGCGGCCGAGCTGGCGTCGCCGCCGATCTGGCCGTTGATCTTGGCGATCTCGGTGGCCAGGCGGTTGGCTTCCGTGGTGGCCGAGAGCAGGCCGTTGTTGACCTCGTTGCCGAGCGAATCCATCTGCCCGTTGAGCTGCTTGAAGCGGGTCACCAGCGAGTTGGCGTTGTCCAGCACGTTCTGCCGGCTGGCGGTGGCCGAGGCGTTGGAAGACAGCCCGGTGGTGGCGTCGAAGAAGTTCGACCACTGCCCGGAAATGTTGGTGGCCTTGTCGGAGAACAGCCCGTCGACGCGGTCGGACAGGCTCGACAGTTGCTTCAGCCGCGCCAGTTCGCCGCTGCTGTCCAGCAGCCGCGAGGTCGCCAGCTGGTCGGCGACGCGGGAGATGTCGGTGATCTTGGTGCCGTTGCCGATGTAGTCCGAGCCGTACTGGGTCGGCGTGGTGGTCGCGAACGACACGCGCTGCCGGCTGTAGCCGTCGGTGTTGATGTTGGCGACGTTGTGGCTCACGGTCGCCAGGGCGCGCTGGAAGGCGATGAGGGCGCTGGTGCCGGTGGACAGGACGGACATGGACGGCTACCTCAGCGCAGGACGCTGTTGGACGGATCGGAGGTGCTGGCGAACGCGCGTTCGATGCCGCTGGCGGCGGCGTTGCCGATCGCGGCGACGGCGCGGCCGATGGTCGGGCCGCCGGCGATCGCGGCGATCTTGGCGGCGTAGGACGGATCGGTGGCATAGCCGGCACGCTGCAGGCCCTGGGCGAAGCCGCGGATGTCGGTGCCGGCATTGAGCGCCTGCTGGTAGCGCGGATTGGTCTTCAGCAGGCGCACGTAGTCGGCGAAGCTCTCGGCCGGCGAGGCGTAGGCGCGGAAATCGGCGGTCTGCGATTGCTTGACCCCACCGACGTATTCGTGGGTGCCGGTGGTGACGCGCTCGCCGCTCCAGCCGGTGGCCTTGATTCCGAACAGGTTGTTGGAACTGGCGCCGTCGCCGCGGGAAATGCCGCGGCGTCCCCAGCCGGTCTCCAGCGCGGCCTGCGCGACCAGCGCCCGCGCATCCACACCCAGTTCCTTGGCCGCCTTCTGCGCATGGGTCCAGATCTGCGCGACGAAGCCTTCCGGGGTGCGCTCGCCGAGGCTGGCCGCGGCGGCCTTGGCGGCGGCGGTAGCGCTGGCATCGATGCCGATGCTGTCGTCGGCCGCCGTCGTCGCCAGATCCGACCAGCGGTCGTCCGCCCCGGTCCAGGCCAGGCTGGCGCTGCCGTCGGCGGGATTGCTGCCGATCGCTTCGTGCATGGCGCTGGTCTCGCGGCCGGCGATCAGGTCGAGCACGCGCGCGACCTGCTGCTGCGGCGCGTCGGCGGCGTCCAGGCCGCCCCAGGCAGCGGCACCGGCACCGGCGACTGCGCCGGTATCGGCAAGCGCGGAGGCACCGGCGCCGGCGCTGTTGCCGGCGCTGCCGCCGCCCTGGCCGGACACCAGCGAATACGCCTTGGCCGCCTGCGCGGCACCGATCGACGTGTTGGTGGCCGGCGCGTCGGCGCTTTTGCCGCCGCCCAGTTGCTTGGCGATCATCGCCGCCAGGCCCAGCCCCTTGCCCTCGGTCAGCGCCTTGGCCATCTGCTGGTCGTACATGTCGCGGAAGGTCTGGTTCTCGCCCGGGAACAGGGAATCGCCGAAGCTGGCGTCGCGCATGCTCTTGACGAGCAGGTTCGCGAACTGTCCTTCCAACTGGCGCGACACCTTGTCGATCCGGGCAGGATCGTTCTGGGTGGTCGCGTTCAGTTCGATGGGAGAGGCCGAGATGCGCATGTCAGATCACCTCCAGCTCCGCGCTCAGCGCGCCGGCCTGCTTCAGTGCTTCCAGGATCGCGATCAGGTCGCCCGGCGCGGCGCCGACTTCGTTGACCGCGCGCACGATCTGGTCCAGCGAGGTGCCGCCCTCGAACTTGAACATGCGGCTGCCTTCGTTGGTGGCGGTGATGGTCGATTTCGGCGTGGCCACGGTCTGGCCGTTGCTCAGCGCGTTGGGCTGGCTGACCTGGGTGCCTTCGCTGATGGTGACGGTCAGCGAGCCGTGCGAGATCGCCGCCGGGCTGACCCGCACCTGCGCGCCGATGACCACGGTGCCGGTGCGGGCGTTGACCACCACCTTGGCCGGCGCCGCGCCCGGCGACAGTTCCACGTTCTCGATCCGCGCCAGCAGGCCGATGCGCGCGCTCGGGTCGGTGGGCGAGCGCACCGCGACGGTGCCGCCGTCGACCGCGTGCGCACTGCCGGGGCCGAAGGTGTTCTCCAGCGCCGCGACCATCCGCGACACCGTGGTGAAATCGTTCTGGTGCAGGTTCAGGGTGATCTCGCCGCTGCTGCCGAACACGTCCGGCAACGCGCGCTCCACCGTGGCGCCGTTGGGAATGCGGCCGACGCTGGGCACGTTCACCGAGATCCGCGAGCCGTCCTTGCCCTGCGCGCCGAAGCCGCCGACGATCAGGCTGCCCTGGGCGATCGCGTAGACCTGGCCGTCGGCGCCCTTCAGCGGCGCCATCAGCAGCGAACCGCCGCGCAGCGACACCGCGTTGCCGATCGAGGACACGGTGATGTCGATCGGCTGGCCGGGCTTGGCGAACGGCGGCAGTTCGGCGTGGATCGCCACCGCGGCCACGTTCTTCAGCTGCGGATTGACGTTCGACGGAACGTTGACGCCCAACTCGCCGAGCATGTTCTTCAGGCTCTGCACGGTGAAGGGCGCCTGGCTGGTGCGGTCGCCGCTGCCGTCCAGGCCGACCACCAGGCCGTAGCCGACCAGCGCGTTGCCGCGCACGCCGCCGACCTGGGCCAGGTCCTTGATGCGTTCGGCGGCGGCCGGGGCGGCCAGGCCGGCGCACAGCGCGAACGCGGCGAGCAGGCGGCAGGACAGGGACAGAAGGTTCATGGCAGGCCTCAGTACGGCGAGATGCGCGAGTTGAAGAAGCGGCTCAGCCAGCCCATCGCGTTGGATTGGGCGACGGCGCCGCGGCCGCCGTAGGCGATGCGCGCGTCGGCGACCTTGCTGGACGGAATGGTGTTGTCCGCACCGATGTCGGCGGCGCGGACGATGCCTTGCACCTGCACCAGTTCGTCGCCCTGGTTCAGGCGCAGGTTCTTCTGCCCCTGGATCACCAGGTTGCCGTTGGGCAGGCGCTGCACCACGGTCACGGTGATGCTGCCCTGCATGGTGTTGCTCTGTGCGGTGTTGCCCTTGCCGGCGAAGCTGCGGTCGCCGCTGGTGCTGTTTTCGAGCACGTTGATGCCGTTGACCGTCAGCGGCGCGCCGAGCAGGGTCGGCGTGGCCATGGTCACCGCGTCCTTCTTGGTGATGCTGGTGTTGGCGGTGGAGCTGGCGTTGGTGCTTTCGACCAGGGTGATGGTCAGCAGGTCGCCGACGTCGCGCGCGCGCCGATCCGAATACAGCGACAGACTCGGGCCGGCGGCGTAGATCGCGCCGGCGCTGGGCTGCGCGGGCTGCGCCACCACCGGCACGATCGGCGCCATCGGCGCATACGGGCGCACGTCGCCGGCGGCGATGCCCAGCCCGGCGCAGCCGCCGAGCAGCGCGGGCAGGACCAGCGCAGCGATGAGAGAGAAGGAGGACGGACGCGACATGGCGGTTTCCAGAAGAAGTGTCGGGATCAGACGTTGTTGTTCAGATAGCCGAGCATCGAATCGGTGGTGGAGATCGCCTTGGCGTTCATCTCGTAGGCGCGCTGGGTCTCGATCATGCTGACCAGCTCCTCGACCACGTTGACGTTGCTGCCTTCCAGCGAGGCCTGCACGGTGGTGCCGAGGCCATTGAGACCGGGCGTGCCGTTCTGCGCCGGACCGGAGGCGGCGGTTTCCGCGTACAGGTTCTCGCCCTTGGCCTGCAGGCCCGAGGGGTTGATGAAGTCGCTCAGCGTCAACGAACCGATCTCTAGCGCCGCGGCGGTGCCGGCGACCTGCACGCTGACCGTGCCGTCGGTGCCGATGGTCAGCGACTGCGCGCCTTCCGGGACCTGGATGCCGGGCTGGATCGCATAGCCGCTGTTGGTGACCAGTTCGCCCTGCGAGTTGATCTGGAAGCTGCCGTCGCGGGTGTAGGCCGAGGTGCCGTCGGGCATCTGCACTTCGAAGAAGCCGCGGCCGTTGACCATCACGTCCAGCGCGCGCCCGGTCTGCTGCGGATTGCCCTGCTCGAAATCCTTCGAGGTGGACACCACGCGCACGCCGGTGCCCAGCTGCAGGCCCGAGGGCAACTGCGTCTGCGCCGAGGTCGCGCCACCAGGCTGACGCACCTGTTGGTACAGCAGGTCCTCGAAGCTGGCGCGATCGCGCTTGAAGCCGGTGGTGTTGGTGTTGGCCAGGTTGTTGGACACGACCGACATGCGCGTCTGCTGCGCATCCAGTCCGGTCTTGGCGACCCACAAAGCCTGATTCATGACCCGATTCCTCTGATGGTGGCCCCGAGATCCGCGAGGGGCAGGGGGACTGATGCATGTGCCGTGCCACAAATGCGCCGGCTTTTCGTCGGCAGCGGCGCGGCGCCCATGGCGGGCTTAGCCGTTCAGGCGCAGCATGGTGTTGGCCGACTGCGCGTTCTCGTCGCCGTGCTTGATCACCTTCACCTGCATCTCGAACTGGCGCTGCAGCTGGATCATCTGCACCAGCGCGCCGGCGGCATCGACGTTGCTGCCTTCCAGCGCACCGGTGTGCACGGCGGTGCCGGTGGCCAGGGCGAAGGCCTGGGTCGGATCGTCGCTGATGTTGCGCATCAGCCCGTCGGGGCGGCGTTCCAGGCGTTCGGCCGGCGCCTGCACCACCTTCATCTTGCCGACCACGGTCATCGCCTGCGGGCCTTCGCCCAGCGGCACGATCGACACCGAGCCGTCGCCGCCGATCTCCAGCGACTGGTGCGGCGGGATCGCCATCGGATTGCCCTGGTCGTCGAGCACCGCGCGGCCGCTGGAGGTGACCAGCTGGCCGTTCGGGGTCAACGCCAGTTCGCCGCCGCGCGTGTACGCCTCCTTGCCGTCGCTGGCCTGTACCGCCAGCCAGTTGTCGGCGCTGAGCGAGACGTCCAGCGCATTGCCGGTCACCTGCTGCGCGCCGACATCGCGATTGAAGCCCTGGTCGATGTGCAGCGCATCGATCCGCGACGGATAGCCGGCGCCCTTGATGCGGTACGCCTCGGTATTGGCCAATGCCGCCTTGAAGCCGGCGGTATCGACGTTGGCCAGATTGTGCGACACCGTGCCCTGCGCCTGCAGCGAAGCGCGGGCGCCGGTCATGGCGACGTAGAGTGCTTTGTCCATGGATGTGAGCCGTGATTCGGGATGGGGGATTCGGGATTCGAAGAAGCGGGGGTGCCGCAAACGATCAGGGGTGGCGTGCAAGGCTGGCTTCCGATCGACGGAATGCCAGCCGTGACGAATCACCAATCCCGAATCACCAATCCCGGCCTTAACGGATATTGATGATGGTCTGCGTGACCTGGTCCTGGGTCGAGATCATCTGCGAGTTGGCCTGGAAGTTGCGCTGCGCGACGATCATGTTGACCAGCTGTTCGGTGAGGTCGACGGTGGAGGCTTCGAGCGCGCCGGACTGGACGCTGCCGAAGTCCGACGTGCCCGGCGCGCCGGTGCGCGCGTTGCCCGAGGCCGAGCTTTCCGCCCACACGTTGTCGCCGAGCGAGCTCAGCCCCTGCGGATTGACGAAGTTGGTCATCGCCACCTGGCCCAGCGCCTTGTCGGCGTTGTTGGAGTAGCGCGCGTAGACCACGCCGCTGGCGTCGATGCTGATCGAGTTGAGCTTGCCGCTGGCGTAACCGTCCTGGCGCGCGTCGCGCAAGGCGAACGCCTCGCCGTACTGGGTCGAGCCGCTGATGTCCAGGGTCAGGTTGAGGGTGCCGGCGCCGGTGCTGGGGGTGAAGGTGCTCAGCGCGATCCTGCCGTCGGCGGGCGTGGTGAGCTTGCCGTTGCCGTCGAACTGGATCGTGCTCGGCGTGCCGACCGCGGTGCCGTCGACGTAGTTGTGCACCTGCCATTCGTTGGCGTTGGCGGTCTTGACGAAATACGAAGTCTGGGTGTGGCTGACGCCCAGCGAATCGTAGACGGTGATGCCGCCGGTGGAATGGTTGTAGCTGTTGGCGTCGGCCGGATCGAAGGTGGTCACCGTCGGCACGCTGGCGTTGCCGGGCAGGGTGAACATCAGGTTCACCGTTTCGCTCTGCTTGGGCGAGCTGTCGGTGGTCAGCAGCTGCAGGTCGCTCAGCGTGCCGACCGCGAAGCCGTTGCCGTTGGCCGCCGGCGGGAACACCTGCAGCCTGGCGCCCTGCGGGTTGACCACGTAGCCGTTCTCGTCGGTCTGGAAGTTGCCGGCGCGCGAATAGACCTTGGCGCCGTTGTTGGTCAGGGTGAAGAAGCCGTCGCCGGAGATCGCCAGGTCCAGGTTGCGCCCGGTCGGGTCGACGTTGCCCTGCGAGAACTGCTGGGCGACGTTGCTGACCCGCACGCCGGCGCCGATCGCGTTGCGCGCCAGGCCGTAGCCGGTGGCGGAGAACAGGTCGGCGAACTCGGCGCGCGACTCCTTGAAACCGGTGGTGTTGACGTTGGCGATGTTGTTGGCGGTGACGTTGAGGTCGGAGTTGGCCGCTTTGATACCGGACAGCGAAGTATTGAAACCCATGATGGACTCCTGTGGATTGGCCGGCTCAGCTGACGCGGAGCACGTTGGCGAGCGGGGCGGTGCCCAGCCCGGTCAGGTCGAGGTAGATGCCGTCCGAGCCGATGGTGGCGCTCTCGACCGGGGCCTGGACGTAGGTGGACAGCGCGGTGTTGGTGCCCTTGCTGTCGGTATGCGTGGCGGTGACGCCGTAGGCGCCGGCCGGCATGCGCTCGCCGGCGGTGTTGGTGCCGTCCCAACTGAAATTGACTTCGCCGGCCTTGCTGGCGGTGACGCTGATCTGCTTGACCGCGTTGCCGTTGGCATCGGTGACGGTGAGGTTGACGATGCCCGCGCTGGGCGCGGCGATCACGCCGGTGGTGCCGCCGTCGCTGCCCAGCGGCATCGTCGCCGACGGCACCAGCACCTTGTGCCCGACCAGCTGCGCGCCGCGCAGGATCTGGTCGGTGCTCATCGAATCGGACAGTGCGGTCACGGTCTTGTTGAGGTCGCCGATGCCCTGCACGGTGGACAGCTGCGCCATCTGCGAGACCATCTGGCTGTTGTCCATCGGCTTGAGCGGATCCTGGTGCTGCAATTGCTCGGTCATCAGCTTCAGGAAGTCGGCCTGGTCCAGCGACGAGGACTTGTTGGACGTGCTGGTGGTGCTGGAGGCGGTCAATCCGAGGCTGGAATAGATGTCGCTGGAAACGGTGCTCATCAGTACGTCCTAGGCCGTTAGGCGGCGGGAGGGAGGGCTCAGCGGCCCATGGACAAGGTGGCCAACGCCAGTTCCTTGGCGGTGTTGAGGACTTCCACGCCTGCCTGGTAATTGCGCGAGGCGGAGATCAGGTTGACCATCTGCGACACCGGGTCCACGTCCGGCGAGTAGATGTAGCCGTCGGCGTCGGCGAGCGGATGGCCGGGCTCGTAGCGCTTGATCGGCGGATCCTTGCTCTGGGTGATTTCCTTGACGTTGACCGCGGTCAGGCTGCTGTCGTGCGGGTTGCGCACCGCCTGGAAGATCGGCTCGATCGGCTTGTAGGCCGCTTCGGCCGACCCGGCCACCGAATCGGCGTTGGCCAGGTTGCTGGCGATGGTGCTCAGGCGCACCGACTGCGCTTGCAGCGCGGAGCCGGCGACGTCGAAAATCGGCAGATTGCTCATGCTTATTGGCCTGTGATCGCGGTGAGCATGCTGCGCACCTTGGATTCGACGAAGCTCAGCGAGGCGCGGTATTCCAGCGCGGCGCGGCCGTAGGCGGCACGTTCGGTGTCCGCATCGACGGTATTGCCGTCGAGGCTGGGCTGGTTGGCCTCGCGGGTGACCTGGAACGGATTCAGCCCGGTGCTGCCGCCGACCGCGATGTGGCGGCTGTCGGTGACCTGCATCTGGCTGCCGTCGCGCTGGCCCTGCGCGGCGCGCATCGCCGCGTCGAAATCCAGGTCCTGCGCCTTGTAGCCGGGCGTGTCGACATTGCTGAGGTTGCTGGCGATCAGCTTCATCCGTTGCTCGCGCAGCGGCAGGGCGTCGCCGTGGACACCTAGGTAGGATGAAATCAGATTGGGCATGGCGCGCTCCCGCGGTTCGTTGCAGGAGTACAGGCAAGGTCTGTGCCAGAACCGGGGGGCGCGCCGTGCGGCGCGGGGGAACGGCCTTCGCCATTGCGGCGGAAGGCGTGCTGCTGGGCGCCCGGCGTCGCGCGCCGGGGCCGCGAAACGCTAGGCGGCCTGGGCCTCGGCGACCACCCGCAGCCGCGCCAGCACATAGTCGGCCAGTTCGTGCGGGCTGTACTTGGCGACGAAGGCGTTGGCGCCGACGCGCTCGACCATGGCGTTGTTGAACACCCCCGACAGCGAGGTGTGCAGCAGCACGTACAGGCCGGCCAGGCCGGGGTGGCGCCGGATTTCCGTCGTCAGCGTATAGCCGTCCATCGCCGGCATCTCGATGTCGGAGATCACCATGGCGTAGCGGTCGGCCGGATTCTCGCCGCCGGCGTGGATCTGCAGGAGGTGGTCCAGGGCCTGGCGGCCGTCGGACAGCAGGGTGGCGCCGACCCCGAGCTGGTCGAGCACGCTGCGGATCTGTTGCCGCGCCACGCGCGAGTCGTCCACCACCAGCACCTGCAGCTGCGAGCCGGTGAGCGCCAGCGACGGGTCGATCAGCGCCTCGGTGCGGTTCTGGGCAATGTCGGCCAGCACGCTTTCCACGTCGATGACCTGGATCAGCTCGCCCTGGAAGCGGGTCACCGCGGTCAGGTAGCTGGATTCGGCGCCCAGTTCCGGCGGCGGATGGATGTCCTCCACCGCGATGTTGACGATGCGCTCCACGCCGCTGACCAGGAAGCCCTGCACCGAGCGGTTGAACTCGGTGACCACCAGGTAGCCGGGCGCCTTGTCGGCCTGCGTCTCGCGTTCCGGATGGCCGATCGCCAGGCCCAGGTCGAGCACCGGCACCGAACGGCCGCGCACATCGGCGACCCCGGAGAATTGCAGTGGCAGCCCCGGCACCTGGAACAGCTCCGGCCGGCGCAGCACTTCCTGCACCTTGAAGACGTTCACGCCAAAAAGCTGACGGCCGCCCAGCCGGAACAGCAGCAGGGCAAGCCGATTGTGGCCCGCCAAGCGGGTGCGCTGGTCGATTCGGTTGAGCAGGTCATGAGACATGGGGTTCATATCGGCGCCTTCGCGGCGGAACTTGAGGCCGGGCTGTCGGCGACGGGCGCGAATTGCGGCACGGGCTTTGCATGGGACTGGCGACACCTTCATTAGAGAGACGGCCATGCGCCTGATCCTGTTAGTGGTCCTGCTGGCGGCGATGCCGGCCTGGGCCGCGGAATTCCAATCGGTGGACTCGATCCGCGCCGCGGCGCTGTCCACCCTTGGCGCCGATGCCGAAGCCGAGGCGACGCTGGACCCGTCGGTGCGCGTGCCGCTGTGCCCGGTGTCGCTGCAGGCGCAGCCGACCGGGACCACGACAGTGGAAGTGAGTTGTCCGCGCGAGGCCGGCTGGCGCCTGTTCGTGCCGGTCAAGGTGCGGCGCCTGCAGAACGTGCTGGTGCTGGGCCGCGGCCTGGCCGCTGGAGAAACCGTCGGTGCCGCCGATATGGTCGTCGAGAGGCGCGACGCGGCGCGGATCGTCGGTGCGGCAATGACCGATCCGGCCGCGGCGATCGGCAGGGTGGTGCGGCGCACCCTGCCGGCCGGCACCTTGCTGTCGGCCAGCGATCTGGTCGCGCAGCGACTGGTGCGGCGCGGCGACAATGTGGCGCTGGTGGCGCGCAACGGGGCGCTGGAAGTGCGCATGGCGGGGCGCGCGCTCAGCGACGGCGGCGAGAACGAGCGGGTGACCGTCGAAAACCTGTCGTCTCGCCGCGTCGTTCAGGGAACCGTGTCACAAAATGGCGACGTTTTTGTGACGCGTTGAGATCTGGCCTAAAGTTCGTCGGTGTAGGGCCGTTACCTACACCGAACCCGTAGCAGGATTTCGTCATGAGCCAGAAAATTGAAGGGAATTCGCCGACCCAGGCCACCCTTCGCACGTCGACCGTCAACACCAAGGCCGCCTCCGGCGCGTCCGAGGACGGCAAGACGAGTGCGGTGGGCGCCACGGCCGCGACCGACAGTCTGCGCCTGACCGGCGAAGCGTCCGGGCTGCAAAGCCTGCAGCGCGAGCTGGCGGCGGCGCCGGCGGTGGACAGCAACCGCGTCGAGTCGGTGCGCAGCGCGCTGCAGAGCGGCAGCTACAAGATCAATCCGGACGCGATCGCCAGCCGCATGCTGCAGATGGACCAGCAGCTCAGCGCATGAACACGACCGTGACCAACCCCTTGCAGCAGCTCAGCGACGCACTCGCCGGCGAACGGCAGGCGTTGTTGGATCACAACGTGGAAGGCCTGATGCAGGCGACCGGCGACAAGCTGGCCGCGCTGCGGGCGCTGGAGGCCAACGTGCCGGCCGGTGCCGAGGCCGAGTCGCTGCTGCGCCAGCTGGCCGACGCCAACCGCGCCAACGGCGCGTTGCTGTCGCGGCGGCGGCGCGAGGTCAACTGGGCGCTGCGGCATCTGGGGCGCAGCGAGAGCGCCTCGTCCTACGATGCCAACGGCCAGTCCAGCACCTTGCGGATGAGCCGCCCGCTGGCGATCGCCTGAGAAACGCCAGGCGCGTCACCGCATGCCGGCCATGTGCCGGCATCCACGCACCTGGCGATGGCATCGGCGTATATTGAGCGTCCGCTCGTTACCCGTTGCCTTTCGTGAATTTCGCCGATCCCGATTACACCGACACGGTGCCGTTGCCTTCGCGCAAGAGCTTGCTCGCGCTGAGCGAGCTGATCGACGAAGGCCTGGTGCTGTTCCGCGCCGACGGCCGCCTGTTGCTGGCCAACAGTGCCGCGCGCGGCCACCTGTGCAATGCCGAAGTCTTCGACGACTGCGCCCTGGGCGAGCGCCTGGCACAGTGGCTGCCCAGCGATGCGCTGTCGCAGGCGCGCAGCCATGGCCGCTGGAGCGGCAGCCTGCCGACCGAAGAACACGTGGTGCTGGCGCATCTGTATTTCCATGCCGACGGCGACGATGGCCACTTTCTGGTGCTGATCCAGGGCATCGAAGGCCAGCAGGACTACGAACAGGAACTGCAGCAGCGCCACGCCGAGTTGCGCCAGGCCTATCTGCGCCTCAACGGCGCGCAGGAAAAACTGCTGCAGTCGGAGAAGATGGCCTCGATCGGCCAGCTCGCCGCCGGCGTCGCGCACGAGATCAACAACCCGATCGGCTACGTGCATTCCAACCTGGGCAGCCTGCAGGAATACCTGCGCAGCCTGTTCACCCTGATCGAAGCCTACGAGCGCGCCTTGCGCGCGCCCGATCCCAAGGCGCTGATCCCGGAAATCGACGACATCCGCAACCGCTTCGACATCGACTTCATCAGCCGCGACCTGCCGCAGCTGATGGCCGAGTCGCGCGAAGGCATCGAGCGGGTGACGCGCATCGTGCGCGACCTCAAGGATTTCTCGTACTCCGGCCGCGAGGAATCGTGGAAGCTGGTGGACCTGCATTCCGGGCTCGAGTCCACGATCAACATCATCTGGAACGAGCTCAAGTACAAGGTCACCCTGGACCGCCACTACGGCAACCTGCCGCTGGTCGAGTGCCTGCCGTCCGAGCTCAACCAGGTGTACATGAACCTGCTGCTCAACGCCGGCCAGGCGATCGGCGAGCGCGGCACCATCGTGGTCAGCACCGGCCAGGACGGCGAGGAGGTCTGGATCGAGTTCAAGGACTCCGGCGCCGGCATCCCGGCGGACCTGCTGCAGCGCATCTTCGACCCGTTCTTCACCACCAAGCCGGTCGGCAGCGGCACCGGCCTGGGCCTGTCGATCTCCTACGGCATCATCAACAAGCACCACGGCCGCATCGACGTGACCAGCACCGTCGGCGAGGGCTCCAGCTTCCGGATCGTGATTCCGGTGAGGCAGCCGAAGTAGCCGGGATTCGGCATTCGGGATTGGGGATTCGCAAGAGCGGTTTTGCGCTTGCTGTCCCGGTCCGTGCGTGTCGAGGAAAAGCCTGAATCGCGGCTTTTGCGAATCCCGAATGCCGAATCCCGAATCCCGGCCCGTCAGGGCCCAGCATCCCGCCGCTGTTCGTCGTGCGTGCGGAACGCCTGGCGGATGTGTTCGCGCAGTTCGTCGTCGTTCCAGGGCTTGGTCAGGAAGCGGTAGATCGCGCCGCGGTTGATCGCGTCGGTGACCGTGGCCAGGTCGGTGTAGCCGGACAGCACCAGGCGGATGGTGTCGGGGTAGAGCATCTTCACCCGGCCCAGGAACTCGGTGCCGCTCATGTCGGACATGCGCTGGTCGGACAGGATCACCTGCACGTCGTTGGTGGCGAGCAGGTCGAAGGCGTCGCGCACGTTGCCGGCGGCCAGGATCCGGTAGCCGTCGCGGCGGAACAGGCGCACCAGCGAGCGCAGCACGTTCTCCTCGTCGTCGAGCAACAGCAGGGTGCGGTCCGGACGGGTCTCGGTGAACGATTCCGGGCGCAGGTAACGCCGGCGCAACGCCATGCCCGCGGCCTCGGCCGACATCGGCTCGCCGAACAGGTAGCCCTGGAAGATGTCGCAGTCGTTGCGGCGCAGGAAGCCCAGCTGCGCCTGCGATTCGACGCCGTTGGCGATCACCACCATGCCCAGCTGGTGGCCCATGGCGATGATGGCGCGGGCGATCGCCGCCTCGCGGTTGCCGGCCGGCGCGCTCTTGATGAAGCTGCGGTCGATCTTCAGCTTGTCCACCGGATAACGCACCAGCGCACTGAGGCTGGAATCGCCGGTGCCGAAGTTGTCCAGGCTCAGGCTGATGCCTTCGCGGCACAGGTTGGCCAGGGTCTCGTGGACGAAGTTGACGTTGTTGGTCAGCGCGCTTTCGTTGATCTCCAGCACCATCATCTGCGGCGGCACGCCGGCCGCCTGCAGCGCCGACATCACTTCGTTGAAGAAGGTCGGGCGCAGCAGCTGCAGGGTGGAGACGTTGACCGCGATGGTGAAGTCGTCGAAACCCTGGTCGCGCCATAGCCGCGCCTGGCGCAGCGCGCCCTCCATCACCCAGGTGCCGATCTGCACGATCACGCCCAGCCGCTCGGCGGTGCGCATGAACCGTTCCGGCACCAGGATGCCCAGCGTCGGCGATTGCCAGCGCAGCAGCGATTCCATGCCGACCACGCGGCCGTCGCGGGCGCTGACCATCGGCTGGTAGCGCAGGCGCAGCTCGCCGTTGGGGATCGCATCGACGATCTGCCGCGAGATGATGCTCTCGCTGTGCGCGCTGGGCGGGCCGTCGGCCGCGTACAGGCGCACCATGTTGCCGCCTTCGCGCGCGGCCTGGTAGACCGCGTCCTCGGCGTAGTCGAGCAGCGTGGACAGCCGCGTGGAGTGTTCCGGGCACAGGCTCACGCCGATCTTGCCGGTCATGAACAAGGTGTACGGCAGTACCGACAGCGGCAGTTCGATCTGCTGCCGCACCTCTTCGGCGAAGGCCTCCGGCGGCGGCACGTCGGCGGTGCGCGGCACCGCCATGACCAGTTCGTCGCTGCCGTGGCGCCACAGCAGGCCGCGCCCGCGCAGGTGCGCCTGCAGCCGATGCGCCAGCAGCGCCAGCGCGTGGTCGCCGACTTCCGCGCTCATGTTCTCGTTGATCGAGGCGAAGTGGTCGATGTCGATGTGCAGCAGCATCACCCCCGGCCCGCCGGCCAGCGCCTCGGCGATCATGCCGGTCAGCGCCGGGTGGCCTGCGCCCAGGCGCGACGGAAGTTCGTCGTCTGGCGGCACGGGGGCAGCGGGATTCCACATCGTCTTCAGGGTCCAGGTGGGTGCGTCGGCGTCGCCGCCGTCGTGTAGGGCAGGCACAGCGTCACCCGCGTGCCGGCACCGGGCGCGGTGTCGATCTGCAGGGTACCGCCTGCGCTCTGCGCGCGCTCGCGCATCACGATCAGGCCCAGTCCGCGCGGTCCGGCCGGATCGAAGCCGTCGCCGTCGTCGACCACCTCCAGGCGCAGCTGCCGGTGCTGCTCGTCGCTCAGCGCCATGCGCACTTCGCCGGCGCAGGCGTGGCGCAGCACATTGGTCAGGCTTTCCTGCGCGATGCGGAAGCAGGCCTGCTCGACCTCACCGCTGGGCCGCGCGGGCAGGGTGGCGATCTCCAGCTGCAGGCGCACCGGCGAGGCGCGGAACAGCATGCCGGCCTGCCAGCGCAGCGCCGCCTCCAGCCCGAGCGCGTCCAGTTGCGGCGGGCGCAGCAGGGTGGACAGGTTGCGCAGCTTGGTGATGCTGCTGTCGGCCAGCTGCACGATCTCGTCGAGGTCTTCGCGGCGGCGCTCGGCATCGGTTTCGTCCAGCGCCGCGTGCGCGGACAGCTTCATCGCGGTGATCGCCTGGCCGATGTCGTCGTGCAGGTCGCGCGAGATCGCGCGGCGCTCGTCCTCCTGCAGCGAGAACAGCCGCCGCGCCATCGCCTGCAGCTCGCGGTTGCTCAGCGCCAGCGCGTCGCGCATGCGCTCGGGCTCGCTGAGATCGCGCACGATCAGCAGCTTGCAGTCGCGGCCGCTGTAGCGCACCTTGCCGAACGACAGCCCGGCGTGGAACAGCGAACCGTCGCGGCGGCGCATGCGCGCGGCGGCGCCGCGCTCGCCCTTGTCGCCGGCATCGCGCATCTGCTCGCGCACCTGCTGCAGATCGCTGGGGTAGACCAGGCCCTGCAACGGTTCGCCGAGCAGGTTCTCGCCCTCGTAGCCGAACTGCCCGGCGCAGGCGGCATTGGCGTACAGCACGTGTTCCTGGTGCAGGATCGCCACTCCGTCGGGCAGCACCCGCACCAGTTCGCGGAACTGTTCCTCGCGCTCGTGCAGCAGGCGCCGCGAGCGTTCGTGCTCGGTTACGTCCTGCAGGGTGCCGCGCACGCAGGCCGCGCCATCGTCGTCGTTGGCCGATTCGGCGCGCAGGTGCAGCATGCGCGCCTGACCGTCGGCGGCCAGCACCGGCAGCAGCATGTCCAGTTGCACCGGCGCGGTGCCGCACAGGTCCTCGAGCATGCGCTGGATGCGCGCCTGCGACGCCAGGTCGGCGGGGATCAGCAATTCCTCCAGGCGATGCTGGCGCGGCGACTCCGGCGCGCGCCGGCCGAGCATCCGGTAGACCTGGTCGGAGTAGCGGCCCAGGCCGCTGGCCGGGTCCAGTTGCCAGGAACCGAGGCGGGCGATCGCCTGCGCTTCCTCCAGCCGCAGCAGCGCCTGGTCGCGGCGCTGCTGCGCCTCGTGCTCGGCGCTGCGGTCGCTGATCACCACCAGCCGCGCGCCGCGGCCGCGGTAGTCCAGGCCGGTGCTGCGCGCCTCGACCATGCGCTGGCTGCCGTCGCGCAGGCACAGCGGCTCGGCCACCACGCAGACCTTGGAGGGGGCGTCGCGGATCGCCTGGATCACGTCGCTCATGCGCTCGGCGGCGCCGGGCGGCCACAGCCGGCCCAGTTCCAGCCCGACGAAGGTGTCGTGCGGCCACCCGAAAAAGGCGATCGCCGCCGGATTGACGTCCACCACCCGCAGCGTTTCCGGATCGTAGACCAGCATCGGGCTGGGATTGGCCTGGAACATCTGCCGGTAGCCGGCCTCGGACAGCGCCAGCTGCGCGTGCACCTGCACCGCCCCGCGCACCAGCGGGCGCAGCAGGCAGTACAGGGCGATGGCGGTCAACAGCAGGAACACCGCGTCGTTGACCAGTTGCAGCATGGCCAGGGTCTGCGTGTCGTCCACGAATCGAACCAGCAGCAGGTCGCTGCCCAGCGACCAGATCAGGCCGACCAGCAGGTACAGCAGCGCGGTCCGCCAGATTCCCCGGTCCAGCCGCTGCGCCAGACGCATGCCCGAGGACGGGGAGGTCGGGGAGAGATCGCGTTGTGGTTGCATGCCCCGACAGCCCGATGCGGCGGTATTCGTCCGCCGCCATCTTACCGGCAAGCGGCCATTGCGGCCCAGCGCGACCGGCGCCGCGGCCGGTCGGGCGCTCAATTAATGCCGCCGGGTGCCGTTATCACCTTCGTCCGCCAGCACCAGCGCGGCAGAAACGGAGCACCTCGGCGTGGATCAAGGCGTCATCGCAAGCTTGCTGCAGCATCCGCTCACCTCGGCCGTGGTCCTGTTGGACGCCGAAGGGCGGCCGCTGGCCGCGAACCGGGCCGCGCAGGCGCTGGAGCTGCCGCGTACGGTGGAGGCCTATGCCGAGCTGATGCGCGACGTGCGCGAGCGCCTTGTCAACGGCGAGAGCATGCTCGCCTGCGCGCTGCCCGGCACCGCCGGGCGGCGCCTGGACGGGTGGCTGCGCGCGGTGCGCGACGATGCCGGCGCGCTGTTGGCCTATACCCTGAGCGTGCCCGAGCCGGTCGGCAGCGACGGCGCCACGCGCTGGGAAATCGCCCTGGACAGCGCCGAACACGGCCTGTGGGACTGGGACATCCCCAGCGACCGGATCTTCCGTTCCGAGCGCTGGAAGCAGATGCTCGGCTACGAAGGCAACGCGCCGGACTACGGACTCAACGCGCTGCTGCCGTTGGTGCACAACGACGACCAGGCGCGCCTGCGCGAGGCGATCCGCGCCCATTTCGAAGGCCGCAGCGCGACCTACGTGTGCGAATTCAGGCTGCGCCAGCAGGACGGCCAGTGGCGCTGGATCCTGGACCGCGGCCGCATCGTCGCCCGCACCGCCGACGGCAGCCCGCTGCGCATGGTCGGCACGCATACCGACATCCACGAACAGAAGCTGCTGGAGCAGCGCCTGCGCGACCAGCAGACCCTGCTGCGCGAGGCGCAGCGCATGACCAGCATGGGCAGCTGGTCGTGGGATCCGTTGCAGAACCGGATCTGGTGGTCGCGCGAGTTCCTGCGCGTGACCGGCCTGGCCGAGGATCAGGTGCCGAGCAGCCGCGGCTGGCTGCGCCTGCTCAGCCGCGAGTCGGCGGCGCAGGTGATCTCCACCTGGCGGCGCATGCAGCGCGACGGCAAGCAGGCCAATTTCGAGGTCGAGCTGGTACGCGGCAGCGAGGCGCCGCTGCACCTGCGGGTGTGGGCGCAACCGCAGCTGGAAGCGGACGGCGCCGTGCAGCGCGTGCTCGGCCAGGTGCAGAACATCACCGAGCAGCGCCAGACCGACGCGCTGATCCGCTGGCGCACCGAACTGCTCAACCGCGTCTCGGCGCTGGGCAAGATCGGCGGCTGCGAGATCGAGGTCGGCACCCGGCGCATGCAATGGACCGAGGAGTGCTACCGCATCCACGGCCTGCGCAAGGAAAACATCGACCTGGACCAGGCGCTGGCGCTGTACACGCTGGATTCGCGCGACGCGTTCGAAACGGCGCTGGCGCGGATCGCCCACGGCGGCCTGCCCGAGCAACTGGACCTGTGCTTCCATCGCCCCTCCGGGCACCGGGTGTGGGTGCAGGTGCTGATCGAACTGGACGACCGCGACGGCCTGCCGCCGCGCTTCGTGGTGCTGTTCCGCGACATCAGCCGCGAACGCGAGGCCAGCGAGCGCATCGAACTGCTGGCCCACTACGACCTGCTGACCGGGCTGCCGAACCGGCAGCTGCTGCGCGAGCAGGCGGAAGCGGCGATGCACGACGCGGTGGAGCGCGGCAGCACCCTGGCGATGCTGTTCGTCGACCTGGACGGGTTCAAGAGCATCAACGATTCCTTCGGCCATGCCACCGGCGACGCGTTGCTGAAACTGGCGGCCACGCGCATGCACCAGCAACTGCGCACCAGCGACCTGTTCGGGCGCTTCAGCGGCGACGAATTCCTGGTGGTGCTGCGCGACCTGGCCGAGCCGGGCGATGCCGGCCATGTGGCGCGCAAGCTGATCGCGGCGCTGGCCGAGCCGCTGCACAACGGCGAGAACGTGATCAAGATCGGCGCCAGCATCGGCATCGCCTTGATGGAGGAGGGGCGCCAGGACTTCGACAGCCTGCTGCGCGCCGCCGATGCGGCGATGTACGCGGCCAAGGAATCGGGCCGCAACACCTGCCACTACTACAGCCAGGACGTGTTGCTGCGTGCGCAGCGGCGCCTGGAGATCGAGCATGCGCTGCACGGCGCGCTGGACCGCGAGGAGTTCTCGCTGGTGTACCAGCCGCTGGTGCATGCGGCCGGCGAACGCGCGCCGGCGGTCGAGGCGCTGTTGCGCTGGCACCGCCCCGGCCACGGCCATTGCAACCCGGCCGAGTTCATTCCCATCGCCGAGGAATGCGGCGAGATCGTGCGCCTGGGCGACTGGGTGATCAACGAGGCCTGCCGCCAGGCCGCGGCCTGGGATGCGGCGGGGCTGAGCTTCGACCGCGTGTCGGTCAACGTCTCGGCGATGCAGCTGCGCGACCGCGGCTTCGCCGAGCGGGTGATCGAGCTGTGCCAGCGCAACGGCTGGTCGCCCAAGCGGCTGGAGCTGGAACTGACCGAATCGGCACTGATCCGCGACACCGAATCGCTGCGCCGCTGCTTCGAACTGTTCGAGCAGGAAGGCGTGCTGCTGGCGGTGGACGACTTCGGCACCGGCTTCTCCAACCTGCATTACCTCAACCGCTTCCCGGTGCAGCGGCTGAAGATCGACCGCAGCTTCGTGCAGGACATGCTCATCGACAGCGGCACCGCCAAGGTCACCCAGGCGATCGTGCAACTCGGCCATGCGCTGGGCATGCAGGTGGTGGCCGAGGGCGTGGAGACGCCGCAGGAGGAGGCGCTGCTGCGCGAGCAGGGCTGCGACGAGATCCAGGGCTATCTGCACTCTCGGCCGCTGCCGCCGCGCGAGCTGGCGGCCTGGCTGCGCGCGCGCCAGGCCGAGACCCCGGCGACGCTGCCGCGGCTGGTGCTTGCTGGCCAGTGAACGCTCGCCGCCGGCGCCCGTCGGACGCTGTTGCGGTACCGCGGTTGCTGGCTATACTTCGCGCCCATCGTTCCCGGCCAGAGGCCACTTCCTTGGACAGTCATCCTAGACCGACGCTGCAGCTGTCGAGCTGACAGGACCGCCAAGGTCTGGGTTCGTCCCAGATGGGTCCCGTCCGCTCAGGACGGGATCGTTCGCCACCGCCGCACCGGCGCTGGCAAGACACTCCCGCAGTACGCAAGCCCGATCCGCGAGGACCCCGAGCGTGGCCACTGGCGTTTCCGCATTCCGGAGCCGCCCATGCATCTGTCGTCGTCGTTGTCGCCATGCGCCGCTTGAGCGCCGCCGGTTGTGCGTACGCGCGCCCGCCGCGGTCCATGGTCCGCGGCGGGGCATGCTGCCGCCGCTGCTCGATCCGCGCCGCACGCCGGCGCGCGGCAGCGGCGCGGCTGCCGGTCGCGCCGCCGGCACCCCGATCCGGCTGGGCATGTGCCGTCACGAACGCGTTGCGGCCCTGGCCGACGCCGGCGCGCCTGCCGCAATCGACGCCGCGACCGGCATCGGCCAGGTGGCCTCTGGACACACCACGAACGCGACGCAGCAGCGGCTGACGCCTGGCTTGCATATTCGCTTGCCACACTGAGCGGTCGTCCCCCGCCGGTTTCCCTCATTCCCTACCATCCGTGCGGCGCAGCTGGCGCCGCCGTCCTGCCGGAACCTTCCCATGGTGCTATTCCCCCGCGACCGCAACGCGCCCGGTACTGTCGCCGCACGCCCCGGCGTGCTGCCCAATTTCCACGATCTGGCGGTGTTCGCGCTGCTGCTGGCGCTGGGCGTATTGCTGTTGCACGGCGCCGCCGACATGCGCGCGCCGCTGCCGCCGCCGGGCACCGAAGCGGTCTCGCTGGATCTGCGCCAGCTTCCCGAATACGGCCTGCGCACCACCTTGCGCATGTTCGCGGCGATGGCCGCCTCGCTCATGTTCACCTTCGTCGTGGCGACCCTGGCGGCCAAGAGCCGCCGCGCCGAGCGGCTGATCGTGCCGGCGCTGGACATCCTGCAGTCGGTGCCGGTGCTGGGCTTCCTGACCTTCACCGTGACCTTCTTCCTGGGCCTGTTTCCCGGCCGCCAGATCGGCGCCGAGCTGGCCTCGATCTTCGCCATCTTCACCAGCCAGGCCTGGAATATGGCGTACTCGTTCTACCAGTCGCTGCGCAACGTGCCGCGCGACCTGGACGAGGTCACGCGCGGCTTCGGCCTGTCGTCGTGGCAGCGCTTCTGGCGGCTGGAAGCGCCGTATGCGACGCCGGCGCTGATCTGGAACATGATGATGTCGATGTCCGGCGGCTGGTTCTTCGTGGTCGCCTCCGAAGCGATCACGGTCGGCGACCACACCCTGGAACTGCCCGGCATCGGCTCCTACCTGGCGTTGGCGATCGCGCAGCGCAACTTCGCCGCGGTCGGCTGGGCGGTGCTGGCGATGGGCGTGCTGATCGTGCTGTACGACCAGTTGCTGTTCCGCCCCATCGTCGCCTGGTCGGACAAGTTCCGCGCCGAACTCACCGCCTCGCAGGACAAGCCGCAATCGTGGCTGTACGACCTGCTGCGGCGCACCCGCCTGGCCAAGCGCCTGGTCGCGCCGCTGGCCTGGGTCTGGCAGCGCACCTTGCTGCTGCGCTGGGCGCCGCGGCGCCCGCGTCCGGCGGCGGCGCCCGTGCAGGACGCCAGCGGCAACGTCTGGGGCGACCGGCTATGGAGCGCGGCGCTGGCCATCGCGGGACTGGCCGCGGCCTGGTTCGCGTTCGACTACGGCCGCCAGCACCTGCGCCTGCACGACCTGGCCGAGGCGTTCGGCGGCGGCCTGGCCACGCTGCTGCGGGTGGTGGTGCTGATCGCGCTGGCCAGCGTGGTGTGGGTGCCGATCGGGGTGTGGATCGGATTGCGCCCGAAGGTGGCGCAGCGGGTGCAGCCGCTGGCGCAGTTCCTGGCCGCGTTCCCGGCCAACGTGCTGTTCCCGTTCGCGGTGCTGGCGATCGTCGCCACCGGCGCCAATCCCAACATCTGGCTGTCGCCGCTGATGATCCTGGGCACGCAGTGGTACATCCTGTTCAACGTGATCGCCGGCGCCAGCGCGTTTCCCACCGACCTGCGCGAGGCGGCCACGGTCTACCAGCTGCGCTCGTGGACCTGGTGGCGGCGGGTGATCCTGCCGGGCATCTTCCCGTACTACATCACCGGCGCGCTGACCGCCTCCGGCGGCTCGTGGAACGCCAGCATCGTCGCCGAACTCGCCAGTTGGGGCGACACCCAGGTGCAGGCCTACGGGCTGGGCTCCTACATCGCCCGCGCCACCGCCGCCGGCGACGGCGCGCGGGTGCTGCTCGGGGTGGCGGTGATGTCGCTGTTCGTGACCGTCTTCAACCGCGCGGTGTGGCGGCGCCTGTACGCCTTCGCCGAACGCCGCCTGCGCTTCGACTGACCATCCTTGGAGATTCCGACCATGACCTTTTCCGCAAGCGCGCCCGAGCGCGCCCCGCTGGTCCGCGTGCACGGCGTGCGCAAGAGCTACGACAAGGGCGGGGCGACGCCGCTGGTGGTGCTGGACGATGTCGACCTGACCCTGCATTCGGGCCAGATCGTCGGCCTGCTCGGACGCTCCGGCTCCGGCAAGTCCACGCTGTTGCGCGCCATCGCCGGGCTGCTGCAGCCCAGTGCCGGCAGCATCGCGTTCCGCGACGCCACCCCGACCCAGGCGATCGACGACATCGCGATGGTGTTCCAGAGCTTCGCGCTGTTCCCGTGGCTGACCGTGCTGCAGAACGTGGAGGTCGGCCTGGAGGCGCGCGGCGTGGCCGCCGACGAACGCCGCCGGCGGGCGCTGGCGGCGATCGACCTGATCGGCCTGGACGGCTACGAGGGCGCCTACCCGAAGGAATTGTCCGGCGGCATGCGCCAGCGCGTCGGCCTGGCCCGCGCGTTGGTGGTGCGGCCGAAACTGCTGCTGATGGACGAGCCGTTCTCGGCGCTGGACGTGCTGACCGCCGAGACCCTGCGCACCGACCTGCTCGATCTGTGGTCGGAAGGGCGCATGCCGATCGAGTCGATCCTGATGGTCACCCACAACATCGAAGAAGCGGTGCTGATGTGCGACCGCATCGTGATCTTCGGCGCCAATCCGGGCCGGGTGATCGGCGAGATCCAGGTCACCCTGCCGCAGCCGCGCAACCGCCTGGCGCCGGCGTTCCGCGCCCTGGTCGACGACATCTACGCGCGCATGACCGCCAGCCCGCAGCGGCCGCAGGCGCGCGAAGGCGTGTTCCCCGGCAGCGGCATCGCGATGGTGCTGCCGCGGGTGTCGAGCAACCTGTTGGCCGGCCTGGTCGAGGCGGTGGCGGCCGAGCCCTACCACGGCCGCGCCGACCTGCCGCCGCTGGCGGCCAGCCTGCAGCTGGAAGTGGACGAACTGTTCCCGATCGCCGAAACCCTGCAGTTGCTGCGCTTCGCCGTGTTCGAGCAGGGCGACCTGCAGCTGACCCCGGCCGGGCAACGCTTCGCCGAACTGGGCACCGACGCGCGCAAGCAGATGTTCGCCCAGCACCTGGCCACCTACGTGCCGCTGGCCGCGCACATCCGCCGCGTGCTCGACGAACGCCCGACCCACCATGCGCCGGCGCGGCGTTTCCGCGACGAGCTGGAAGACCACATGTCCGAGGACTATGCGGCCGAAACCGTGCAGGCGGTGATCAGCTGGGCGCGCTACGCGGAGTACTTCGCCTACGACAAGCAGGCGGACCTGTTCTCGCTGGAGAACCCGAGCTAGCTGGTTCGCCCGCGCTCTTGTAGGAGCGGCTTCAGCCGCGACCGGGCGTTCCTGGTGAGGCCCGGTCGCGGCTGAAGCCGTTTCTACAGGATTGGCGGCGCCAAGCCATCGCGCACGTCGATGAGCCAGCGGATCGGCGGCCGTGGCGATGTCGCGATGCGGTCGGGTGGCTGCATCCGCAAGCGCAGATGGCGGCGCGAGCGCGCAGGCCGATTCAGTCGTTGTCGCAAAGTGCCGCGTAGCCGGGCAGCGGGTGCGGCGTGCCGGCCGCGGCGATGGCGGTCCCGCTCAGGCCCATGTCCCAGGCCAGGCCGGCCCAGATCAGGTCGGCGATGCCGTCGCTCTGCGCCATCGGGCCACGCCCGCCGAGCATCTGCCGCAGTTCGTCCTGCGCCAGCATTTCCAGCTGCCGCAGCGCGCTGCCCGGCTGGCGCCGCGCCGCGACGGGCGTGACGTTGGCGGCCACACCCGGTGCCGGGTGCGCGCGAGCGGGCAGGGCGCCGTGCTCGGCGCTCAGGTCGTCGCAGGACATGGCCTCGACTCGGGATTGGGACTGGAAAGGCATCGGCTCGAACGGTCGGAGGAGGGCAGACACGACAAGCCCCGGACAGGGCCGGGGACTGGTCGTTTCATGGTACGGCAGGGTGCACGCGGTGTCGGTCAGAACAGCTCGACGGTGCCGGCGCCCATGCTCTGCTGCGCCACCGGCTTGTGCGGCGGACGCTCCCACTCCACGCGCATCTCGCGCAGACGGGTGCCGACCCGTTGCAGCGCATCGACCAACTCGCTGTCGAACACGCCGCCGTTGCGATGCAGCAGTTCCTGCAGGGCCACGGCCTCGCGGTTGATCGCGGTCAGGCGGTCCAGGTGGGTATGCACGCCACCCAGGGCCTGGGTCGCGATGTCCTCGAACTGCAGGGCGCGTACCGCTTCGGCGACGCTGCTGTCGATGGCGCGGCCGCACTCGGAGATCTCGCGCATGCCTTCGCCCAGCGAGTTGTTGATCGCCGCCACGTTGTCCAGCATCGACGCGGCCTCGGCGCGCGCCTCGCGGGAGCGGTCCATGTCGCGCGAGGCCATGTGCGAGACCGTCTCGCGGACCTTGGCGATGGCGTCCTTGGAGCTGTGCGCCAGCTTGCGGATCTGCTCGTTGAAGGTGGTCGAGCGCTCGGACAGGTTGCGCACCTCGTCGGCGACCACCGCGAAGCCGCGGCCCGCCTCGCCGGCACGCGCCGCTTCGATCGCCGCGTTCAACGCCAGCAGATTGGTCTGGTCGGCGATCGACTTGACGTCCTCCAGCAGGGCGAAGATGCCGTCCAGGTGCTGCGACATGTCGTCGATGTAATGCACCGTGGCGCTGCTCTGGCCGCTGACCTGTTCCAGCGCCTCGACCAATTGCTCCATGCGCTGGCTGGCATGCTGGGCGAAGCGGGCCACGTCGACCCCGGCACCGCCGTCGTCGCCGGCGCGATCCACGATCCGGGCCAGCGCCACGCTCTGCTGCCGCGACTTGCGGTTCATCGCCTCGAAGCTGCCGCCCAGGCCGCTGACCGCCTGGCGGATCAGTTCGCGGGCCCGTTCGATCTCGCTGCGCGAGCCGTCGATCTCGTTGCCGACGAAGCTGCGCAGTTCGCTCAGCAGCTGATCCTGCTCGCGCATGATCTTGGACTGCTCCGGCGAACGCCGGCTCTGGCTATAGGCTGTCCAGGCGGCGAAGCCCAGCCAACTCAACGTCATCGTGGTGAGGATGGCCCAACGGACCGGGGCCGGCCAATCGAAACCGGCGGCGATGGGGAACAGCAGCGTCAGGGCGAGCGGAGCAGCCAGACGGATCAGGAGGCGTGAGTACATGGACGTTCTCGGCAGATTCACGATTGCTGTATCGGCCGTACCCCCTCGGTCTTTAGCCGCGGTGTGCTGCCGATCGCGTCCGCGCGGCGAAACGTGCGCTGCATCGAGCCCACGCCGGCGGCGCCAGCGCCGCGCTCAGCCCAGCGCGCGGTCCACCGCGTCGATCATGCGCCGCTTGGCCAACAGGAAATCCCACAGGCTGCCGCCCATCTGCCGCCACAGCACCGCCGAGCGTACCGCGGCCAGCAGCAGCGCGCGGATCTCCGCCACCACCCCGGCCTGGCCCAGGTAATGCGGATTGCCCTGCACCATCACCCGCGGACGCAGGTGGCTGATGGTGTCGGCATACAGCTGGCCGAGCGCGCCGATCACCTCCGGATGCGCGCTGTCGGCGTGCTCGGCCAACCTCGGCGCGATCCGGGCGATGCCGGCGGTGACCTTGGCGCTGGTCTCGGTGTCGCGCACGAAGCGCCGCTCCAGTTGCAGCACCGCCAGCGCCAGCCGCGGCAGCGCCTCGTCCTGGCCCTGGTTGCGGAAATAGTTGTGCAGCAGGCGCAGCCCGGGCGCGACGTCGCCGACCCGGCCATAGACCGCCTCCGGGGTGTCGGCATCGGTGCGGAACACGCTGTCCAGCAGGGTCCGCACCAGCGACGCCTCGGACTGCCCGGTCTCGGCGATGCGCCGGACCTGCTGCAGGGCCTGGGCGACGCCGGCCAGCGCCAGCACGCGCGCGTCCATGGAATCGGTCATCGGGTGGTTTCCTCATGTGGATCGGTGCGCTGCGCCAGACGGCGTTGCAGCGGGGCATCGGTGGTGGCGATCACGGCGCCGCCCAGGCACTCGTCGCCCTGGTACAGCACCAGCGACTGGCCGGGGGTCACGGCGCGCTGCGGGCGGGCGAAGCGCACCGCCAGGGTGCCGTCGTCGGCCACCTCGACCGTGCACGGCTCGTCGGCCTGGCGGTAACGGGTCTGCGCGGTGCAGTCGAAGCGCCGCGCCGGCGCCGATCCGGCGATCCAGTGGGCGGCTTCGGACTGCAGCTGGGTGGACATCAGGTGCGGGCTGTCGCGATCCTGGTCCACGTACAGCACGTTGCGCGCCACGTCCTTGCCGACCACGTACCACGGCGCGGCCGCGCGGCCGCGCACGCCGCCGATGTTCAGGCCCTCGCGCTGGCCCAGGGTGAAATAGAACACCCCCGGGTGCTCGGCCACGACCTGGTCCTGCGGGTCGCGGATCTCGCCGCGCCGGGCCGGCAGGTAGCGGCCGAGAAACTCGCGGAAGTCGCGCTCGCCGATGAAGCAGATGCCGGTGGAGTCCTTCTTCGCATGGGTCGGCAGGCCGGCCTCGCGAGCGATGCGCCGCACCTGCTCCTTGGGCAGCTCGCCGACCGGGAACAGGGTCGCGGCCAGCTGCGCCTGGCCGAGCTGGTGCAGGAAATAGCTCTGGTCCTTGTTGCGGTCCACCCCGCGCAGCAGCCGCCAGCGCCCATCGGCGAACGCCACCCGGGCGTAGTGGCCGGTCGCGATGCGTTCGGCGCCCAGTTCGCGCGCCGCATCCAGGAAATGCTTGAACTTGACCTCGCGGTTGCACAGCACGTCCGGGTTCGGGGTGCGCCCGGCGGCGTATTCGGCCAGGAAGTGGGCGAACACGCCTTGCCAGTATTCCTGCGAGAAATCGCGGAAGTGGAACGGCATGCCGAGCAGACCGCACACCGCCACCGCGTCGCGGCGGTCGTCCTCGGCGCGGCAATCGCCACTGCCGTCGTCGGCCCAGTTCTGCATGAACAGGCCGGCCACGTCGGCGCCTTGCTGCACCAGTTGCCAGGCCGCCACCGACGAATCGACCCCGCCGGAGACGCCGACCATGATCCGCGCGCCGTTCATGCCAGTTGCCGCACCAGGTCGAGCGGATAGCGCTTGCCGGCGAGGAAATCGGCGGCCACCTGCCACACCAGCGGGCTGCGCCAGCGCGGTGCGGCGGCCTGCAGCTCGGCAGGGGTCATCCACAACGCGCGCACGATGCCGTCGTCCAGCGGACGCTGCGGGTCGTGCGCCACCGGCTCGGCGGCGAAGGCGAAGCGCAGGTAGTGGCGGCCGTTGTCGGCCTTCCATTGGTAGGCGCCGATGAACGCGGTCAGCCGCACCTGCCAGCCGGTCTCCTCCAGCGTCTCGCGCAGCGCCGCCTGCAGCAGGCTCTCGTCCGGCTCCAGGTGCCCGGCCGGCTGGTTCAGCACCAGCGCGCCGGCGATGGACTCCTCCACCTGCAGCAGGCGCCCGTCGCGGACCACCACCGTGGCCACGGTCACGTCGGGCTGCCAGGGGCCGGGGGCCAGCGCCATCAGAACGCGTCCTTGCCGGCGTTGAGTTCGGCATCCATCGCGTCGGCGCCGCGCGCGGCCGCTTCCAGCGCCTCGCGCAAGGCGGTGTCGTCGGCATCGGCGGCGACCTTGACCACGAACACCGCGGTGCCGCCCTGGCGCACCCAGCCGCCGAGGATGTCGGCCTGGGCGTCTTCCAGCAGGCGGTTGGCGACCGCGGCGGGCAGGGTGTCGCCCTTGGCCTGGTAGGCGGGCGACCAGATCTCGCGGATGCGGTGGCTGCCGAAGCTCTCCACCGGCGAGCGCACGTAGATCAGCTGCTGGCGCTCGCGGCCCTGTTCGCGCAGGCCGAACAGCAACTGGTAGTCGCCGTCGGCATCGGCCTGGACGTCGTAGCCCATCGCCTTCAGGCGCTTGCCCAGTGCCTGGTCCGGCGCGGCGGCGGCTGGCACAGAGGCTACCAGGAGCGCGGCGAGCAGGGCGGCCGTGCGGAAATTCGTCGAATGCATGCGTCGCGCCATCAAAGGAGGGGAATTGTGCGGGCAGGATCGGCGATCGTCCAATCCGGGCCGACAGCCGCCGTATATAATCGGCGCATGCCTCGCAAGAATTCTTCAGACCACGACCACGGCGTAATGGTGGAGACCGGCAAGCCCGAAGTCGCCCGCCCGCCGATGTACCAAGTGCTGTTGCTGAACGACGACTACACCCCGATGGACTTCGTGGTGACCGTGTTGCAGCAGTTTTTCTCGCTGGACCTGGAGAAGGCCACGCAGGTGATGCTGCACGTGCATACCCGCGGCCGCGGCGTTTGCGGGGTGTACACCCGCGAAGTGGCTGAATCCAAGGTAGCTCAGGTCAACGAGTTTTCGCGGATGAACCAGCATCCCCTGTTGTGCACGATGGAAAAAGCCTGATATTGGTAAGCGTCGGTCACCGGTTTGCCCGGACTAACGCGGTCTGAACACACTGATTCGATAGGGTTGTGGAAATTCGCAACTCCAGCCGCATATTGTTGGCAACAGACGTCGGAGTGAACCATGTTCAGCAAAGATCTCGAGCAAACCATCGGCCAGTGCTACAAGCGCGCCCGGGAAGCCCGTCACGAGTTCATGACGGTCGAACACCTGTTGTTGGCATTGCTCGACAACCCCTCGGCGCAGGCGGTGCTGAAAGCCTGCGGCGCCGATACCGAACGCCTGCGCGGCGAGCTGGAGCAGGCCATCGAAGCCTCGGTGTCGCGCCTGGCCGAAGACGACGGCCGCGACACCCAGCCCACGCTGGGCTTCCAGCGGGTGCTGCAGCGCGCGGTCTACCACGTGCAGTCCTCGGGCAAGAAGGAAGTCACCGGCGCCAACGTTCTGGTCGCGATCTTCGGCGAAAAGGATTCGCATGCGGTGTATTTCCTGAATCAGCAGGACATCACCCGGCTCGACATCGTCAACTACCTGTCGCACGGCATCGCCAAGCTCGGCGAGGAGGGCGAAAGCCCGGCGCCGTCCGACGGCGAAGCCAAGGGCGAGGCGGGCGAGGGCGAGCCCAAGGGCGACGCGCTGGCCGAATACGCCAGCAACCTGAACGAACAGGCGCGCAATGGCCGCATCGACCCGCTGGTCGGCCGTGCCGACGAGATCGAGCGCACCATCCAGGTGCTGTGCCGCCGGCGCAAGAACAACCCGCTGTACGTGGGCGAGGCCGGCGTCGGCAAGACCGCGATCGCCGAGGGCCTGGCCAAGCGCATCGTCGAGGGCAGCGTGCCCGAGGTGCTGGCCGACGCGGTCATCTACTCGCTGGACCTGGGCGCGCTGGTCGCCGGCACCAAGTACCGCGGCGATTTCGAGAAGCGCCTGAAGGGCGTGCTGACCTCGCTGAAGAAGGTGCCCAACGCGGTGCTGTTCATCGACGAGATCCACACCATCATCGGCGCCGGCTCGGCGTCGGGCGGCACCATGGACGCCTCCAACCTGATCAAGCCGGCGCTGGCCTCGGGCGATCTGCGCTGCATCGGCTCGACCACGTTCCAGGAATACCGCGGCATCTTCGAGAAGGACCGCGCGCTGGCGCGGCGCTTCCAGAAGATCGACATCGTCGAGCCGACCGTGGGCGAGACCTTCGAGATCCTGCAGGGCCTGAAGCCCAAGTACGAGGCGCACCACGGCGTGACCTACGCCGACGACGCGCTGCAGGCGGCGGTGGACCTGTCGGTGAAGCACATCGGCGACCGCCTGCTGCCGGACAAGGCGATCGACGTGATGGACGAGGCCGGCGCGCGCCAGCGGCTGTTGCCGCAGGGCGTGCGCAAGGAGCTGATCGACATCGAGGAGATCGAGACCATTGTCGCCAAGATGGCGCGGATCCCGGCCAAGCAGGTCAGCGCCACCGACAAGGACGTGCTGCAGCATCTGGAGCGCAACCTGAAGATGGTGATCTTCGGCCAGGATCCGGCGATCGAGACGCTGGCCTCGTCGATCAAGCTGGCGCGTTCGGGCCTGGCCAATCCGGAAAAGCCGATCGGCAACTTCCTGTTCGCCGGCCCCACCGGCGTCGGCAAGACCGAGGTGACCAAGCAGCTGGCGCTGCAGCTGGGCATCGAACTGGTGCGCTTCGACATGTCCGAGTACATGGAGCCGCATTCGATCAGCCGCCTGATCGGCGCGCCTCCCGGCTATGTCGGCTTCGACCAGGGCGGCCTGCTGACCGAGAAGATCGTCAAGACCCCGCACTGCGTGCTGTTGCTGGACGAGGTGGAGAAGGCGCATCCGGACATCTTCAACATCCTGTTGCAGGTCATGGACCGCGGCGTGCTGACCGACACCAACGGGCGCGAGGCCAACTTCAAGAACGTGATCCTGGTGATGACCACCAATGCCGGTGCCACCCAGGCCTCGCGGCGCTCGATCGGCTTCACCAAGCAGGACCATTCCACCGACGCGATGGAAACCATCCGCCGCAGCTTCACCCCGGAATTCCGCAACCGCCTGGACGCGGTGGTGCAGTTCCAGCCGCTGGCGTTCAGCCACATCCTGCGCGTGGTCGACAAGTTCATCATCGAACTGGAGATGCTGCTGCAGGAGAAGCACGTGTCGCTGTCGGCCACGCCGACCGCGCGCGACTGGCTGGCCCAGCACGGCTTCGACCCGCTGATGGGCGCGCGGCCGATGGCGCGGGTGATCCAGGACAAGGTCAAGCGCCCGCTGGCGGACGAGCTACTGTTCGGCAAGCTGGTCGGCGGCGGCCGCGTCACCATCGACGTGCAGGACGGCGAGCTGGTGGTGGACACCCAGGCCGAGCCGGAGCGCCTGCTGCCGGCGACCGTGGAGTGATGGCGCGCTAGAACGCCAGGCACGACAAAAGGCGGCTGCAGACCCTGCAGTCGCCTTGCGATGTCACCGATGAGAGACGAGAAGGCGGCCGGTGGCCGCCTTATCTTACAACCGCTGCGGGGCGGTCACTTCATGCGGTAGGTGATACGACCCTTGGTCAGATCGTACGGGGTCATCTCGACCTTCACCCGGTCGCCGGTCAGGATGCGGATGTAGTTCTTGCGCATGCGTCCGGAGATGTGGGCGATGATCTCGTGCCCGTTTTCCAGCTTGACCCGGAAGGTGGTATTGGGCAACGTCTCGCTGACGGTGCCTTCGAATTCGATGGAGTCGTCTTTCGACATGTAATCCTGTGCGATTTCGCGTGCGGCCAAAGGCCTTAAGAGCGGGGATTTTACTCGCCTCGGCCGCAGCATGCAAAGTTTGCGTTAATGCGGCTCAGGGCAAGGCCAGTTCCGCGGCCGCCAGTTCGCCGAAACGCGGCGTCCACGGGCCCGCCGGGCCGGGCTCGGCCACCAACGCGGCGATCGCGTCGAGGAACGCGGCGCGCGGCCAGCGCTCGGCGCCGAGGCTGAGCAGGTGGTCGTTCTCGACCTGGGCATCGATCAGCGGCCAGCCCCAGCCATGCAGGCGCCTGGCCAATGCCGCCAGCGCCACCTTGGAACCGCCGCTGCGCGCGCTGAACATGCTTTCGCCGAAGAACATGCGTCCGCGCGCCACGCCGTAGATGCCGCCGACCAGTGCCTCGCCGTCGAACACCTCCACCGAGTGCGCGTGCCCGGCGCGATGCAGGGCGACGTAGGCGGCGGTCATCTCGGCGGTGATCCAGGTCCCGTCCTGGCCGCGGCGCGGTGCCTGCGCGCAGGCGGCGATCACCTGCGCGAACGCGGTGTCGGCGCGCACCCGCCACGGCGAGTGGCGCAGCGAACGGCGGAAGCGCGAGGACAGCCGCACCCCGTCGCTGCGGAACACGGTGCGCGGGTCCGGGCTCCACCACAGGATCGGATCGCCGTCCGAGTACCAGGGGAAGATGCCGTGTGCGTAGGCATTGAGCAGGCGTGTCGGGGTCAGGTCGCCGCCGATCGCGAGCAGGCCTTCCGGTTCGCGCAGCGCGCTCGCCGCGGGCGGGAACGGGGCGGCCGGATCGGCGGCAAGCAGGGCAGGGAGACGGCGCATCGGCGCAGGGTAGCCGATCGGGCGGGCGGTTCAGTCCTGGCGGAACGGCGAGTGCCGCAGCAGGGTCGCCGCATGCTGGCGCACCGCTGCGGTTTCCTCCGCGCACCAGTCCGCCAGCGGCGCGCGGAAGCCGGGGTCGGCGATCCAGTGGCGGCTGCGCACCAGCCGCGGCAGGAAGCCGCGGGCGATCTTGTGCTCGCCCTGCGCGCCGGGCTCGAACCGGGTCAGGCCTTCGCGCAGGCAGTAGTCGATGCCCTGGTAGTAGCAGGTCTCGAAGTGCAGGCCGGGCAGGGTGTCGCCGCCCCAGTAGCGGCCGTACAAGGTGTCGCCACCGCGCAGGCACAGCGCTCCGGCTACCGGCGTTTCATCCAGAATGGCTAGAAATATCAGGAAATTACGCGGCATTTCTCGCGCAAGATGCGAGAAGAACTCCAGCGTCAGCGCCGGCGAGTTGCCGTAGTCGTCGAAGGTGCGCAGGTAGAACGCGTACATCGCCTGCAGGTCGGCGGCGCTGGCCTCGTCGCCGTGCACGACGCGGAAGCCGATGCCGGCGCGCTGCACCTTGGCCCGCTCCTGGCGGATGTTCTTGCGCCGCTTGTGGTCCATCGCCGCCAGGTAGGCATCGAACTCGGTCCAGCCGGCGTCGTTGTGCCACTGGTACTGCACGTCGCTGCGCGCCAGCCAGTCGTCGCCGAACGCGGCATCCTCGTCGGCGCTGTGGAAGTTCACGTGCGCGGAGGACAGGCCGCTGGCCTGGGTCAACGCCTGCATCGCCGCCAGCAGCGCCTGGCGGCCGGCGCTGTCGCGCGCCAGCAGGCGCGGTCCGGTCACCGGTGAATACGGCACCGCGCACAGCCATTTCGGGAAATAGTCCTGGCCGTAGCGCGCATAGGCATGCGCCCAGGCATGGTCGAACACGAACTCGCCGTGCGAGTTGGTCTTCAGGTACCCCGGCGCAGCGGCGACCAGCGCCTCGCCGTCCCACAGGGTCAGGTGCAGCGGATTCCAGCCCCAGTCCGGGCGCAGGCAGCCATGCCGTTCCAGGCCGGCCAGGAACGCGTGCGCGACGAACGGGTTGCGGCCGTCGTGCAGGGCGTCCCAAGCGGAGGCGGCGACCTCGTCGAGCCGGTGCAGCCAGCGTACCTGGGTCATCGCCGGGCTGGTTCGGGACGGGCCGGCGCGGTGAACGAGAGCGGCAGGACCACCGCGGCGAGCGCCGGGTCGGTGCAGTCGAGCCCGGTCCTGGGCAACTGCGCCAGGCGCGCCGTCACCCGGGCCAGGCCGGCGGCACGTTGCGGCGCCGCCGCCTGCGCTGCGCTGGATTCGAACGAGCCCGGGCAGGGCCGGTAGAGAAAGCGCAACTGGGCGCCATCGGACGCGTTGGCGCCAAGTTCGCTGGAGAACGTGCTCATCGCGCCGCGCAACAGCGCCGAGGCCAGCGCCAGGTGCTGCTGCGCCGCCTCGGTCTGCACGGCGGCCTCGCCTGCCGGCGCCTGCGAAGGGTGCGCTGCCAGCAAGCGTTGCACTTCGCTGGCGCCGCCCGGAAGATCGCCCAGCGCGACCAGGGCCGCAAGCGTGTCGGCCGCGTCGACGGTGCCGCCAGCCGCGTCCTCGCGCAACCAGCCCAGGGCGCGCTCGCGGCGCTGCGGGGCTGTCGGAATGCCAGCCAGCAGGCACTCGCCGAGAAAACGGGTGAACACGGCCCGCGCGCCGGCATCGCCAGCGATGGCCTCGGCCGTGATGCGGTCGCCGGTGTCGCGCACGGACTTGCTCATCGACCTCATCAGCAGCTTGATGCTGTCGTCGGCCCCGGTACCCAGCAAGCCGCCGGCCAGCGTCGCGGCCAGCGCATCGACCTGTTCCGGGGACATGCAGAACGCCATATGCGCCGCTTCCACCGAGCCGATCGTCAGCGGCGGCGCCACGGGCTCGGCATGCAGCGCGCCCGCCGCCGCGAGCAGGCCGGCGAGCGCGACGCCACGGCGGCCGCGCTCGGCGGCCCGGGAGCCCGATTCGGTCAAGCGCCCTTGTCCAGATAGCGCTCGGCATCCAGCGCGGCCATGCAGCCGAAGCCGGCCGAGGTGATCGCCTGGCGGTAGTGCTGGTCGGCGACGTCGCCGGCGGCGAACACGCCCGGCACCGAGGTCTCGGTGGCCGCGCCGCCCAGGCCGGAGCGGATCTCCAGGTAGCCGTTGTTCATCGCCAGCTGGCCGTCGAACAACTGCGTGTTCGGGTGGTGGCCGATGGCCACGAAGAAGCCATGCGCTTCGATCTCGCGGGTGCTGCCGTCCTGGGTGGACTTGACCCGCACCCCGGTGACGCCGGCCTCGTTGCCCAGCACTTCGTCGATGGCGTGGTGCCAGACGGTCTCGATCTTGCCCGCCGCGACCTTGGCGAACAGCTTGTCCTGCATGATCTTCTCGGCGCGCAAGGTGTCGCGGCGGTGCACCAGGTAGACCTTGCGGGCGATGTTGGACAGGTACAGCGCCTCTTCCACCGCGGTGTTGCCGCCGCCGACCACGACCACGTCCTGGTCCTTGTAGAAGAAGCCGTCGCAGGTGGCGCAGGCGGACACGCCGCGGCCCTTGAACGCTTCTTCCGAGGGGATGCCCAGGTACTTGGCGGTGGCGCCGGTGGCGATGACCAGCGCGTCGCAGGTGTACTCGGCGCTGTCGCCGCTGAGCCTGAACGGGCGTTGCGACAGGTCGGCGGTGTGGATGTGGTCGAAGATCACCTCGGTGTCGAAGCGCTCGGCATGCGCCTGCATCCGCGCCATCAGGTCGGGACCCTGCAGGCCATGGGCGTCGCCGGGCCAGTTGTCGACCTCGGTGGTGGTCATCAGCTGGCCGCCCTGCTGCAGGCCGGTGATGACCACCGGCTTGAGATTGGCGCGCGCGGCGTAGACCGCGGCGGTCCAGCCGGCCGGGCCCGACCCCAGGATCAGCAGGCGGGAATGCTTGGCGGAATTGGCGACAGAAGAGCTCATGTATACTCGCGAAGAGGTGGAAATGGCGGCGGATTCGCGGCATTGCGCGGCTTCCGGCGTAGTCGCATAGAGTGGCGGCCGGCCTGGGATGAATCAAGCCGCGTGGCGAGAACGCTGCGGCCTGCGGCCAGCGCGCCGCCTTGCGCCCGCCGCGTGTCCATGCCGCCGCGTCGCGGTGGGGAGAGGGCGCTGGACGATTCAGGCTTCGCCTGCCGATCCGGTGCCGACTGCTGAAATGCCGATCCGATTCGTTTATTATCAATCACTAACGGTGTATTTCTAAGGTCTGGTCATAGCGTGGCGAAGCAGGTTCCGGAACGCGGCAAATCCCAGGGCGCCAATGCGGCCGCACGCAAGCAGGCCGCCGCGGCCAATCCGCGTCGGCAGAAGCTGTGGCGCGACCTGGCGCTGATCGCGATCGCGCCGCTGCTGTTGTACCTGCTGGCCAGCCTGGCCACCTATTCGGCGACCGACCCGGGCTGGTCGCATACCGGCAGCGTGGTCGCGCCGGTGCACAACATGGGCGGCAAGTTCGGCGCCTGGATCGCCGACGTGCTGCTGCAGCTGTTCGGCTACGTGGCGTTCCTGCTGCCGGTGGTGATCGGCGCGGTCTCCTGGATCGCGCTGTTCGGCATGGACAGCGATGGCGACGGCGAGGCCGACCTGGGCCCGGCGCTGCGCCTGGTCGGGATCGTCGGTTTCCTGATCGCCGGCACCGGGCTGCTGCACCTGCGCCTGTTCAGCGGCGACGTGGCCGGTGCCGGCGGCATCCTCGGCAAGCTGGTCGGCAGTTCGCTGACCGCCGGTTTCGGCGCGCTGGGCAGCAACCTGTTCGTGCTGGTGCTGCTGCTGGTGTCGATCACCCTGGCCACCGGGCTGTCCTGGTTCGCGGTGATGGAGCGCATCGGCCGCGCGGTGATGACCCTGCCGACGCTGGCACGGCGCGGCAGCCAGCAGGCCAACGAATGGCAGCAGACCCGCGCCATGCGCGAGGAACGCGAGGAAGTGCGCAAGGTCGATGCGGTGCAGCGCGCCAAGCGCGAACCGGTCAAGATCGAGCCGCCGCCGGCGCCGGTGGTGGAGAAGAGCGAGCGGGCCAAGCGCGAGCAGCAGATCCCGCTGTTCCACGGGACCGGCGGCGACCAGTCCGGCATCCCGCCGCTGGCCCTGCTCGACGATCCCAAGCCGCAGACCAAGGGCTATTCCGAGGAAACCCTGGAGACCCTGTCGCGGCAGATCGAGTTCAAGCTCAAGGACTTCCGCATCGAGGCGCAGGTGGTCGGCGCCTATCCGGGCCCGGTGATCACCCGCTTCGAGATCGAGCCGGCGCCGGGCGTCAAGGTCAGCCAGATCAGCTCGCTGGACAAGGACATCGCGCGCGGCCTGTCGGTGAAGTCGGTGCGCGTGGTCGACGTGATCCCGGGCAAGTCGGTGGTCGGCCTGGAGATCCCCAACGTCAGCCGCGAGATGATCTATCTCAGCGAGCTGCTGCGCTCCAAGGAATACGACAAGTCGGCCAGCCCGCTGACCCTGGCGCTGGGCAAGGACATCGCCGGCCGCCCGACCGTGGCCGACCTGGCGCGCATGCCGCACCTGCTGGTCGCCGGCACCACCGGCTCGGGCAAGTCGGTGGCGGTCAACGCGATGGTGCTGAGCCTGCTGTACAAGGCCTCGGCCAAGGAACTGCGGATGCTGATGATCGACCCGAAGATGCTCGAGCTGAGCGTCTACCAGGGCATCCCGCACCTGCTGGCGCCGGTGGTCACCGACATGAAGGAGGCCGCCAACGGCCTGCGCTGGTGCGTGGCGGAGATGGAGCGCCGCTACAAGCTGATGAGCACGGTCGGGGTGCGCAACCTGGCCGGCTTCAACAAGAAGGTCAAGGACGCGCAGGACGCCGGGCAGCCGATGATGGACCCGCTGTTCAAGCCCAACCCGGACCTGGCCGAGGCGCCGCGGCCGCTGGACACGCTGCCGTTCATCGTCATCTTCATCGACGAATTCGCCGACATGATGATGATCGTCGGCAAGAAGGTCGAAGAGCTGATCGCGCGCCTGGCGCAGAAGGCGCGCGCCGCCGGCATCCACCTGATCCTGGCCACCCAGCGCCCGTCGGTGGACGTGATCACCGGCCTGATCAAGGCCAACATCCCGACCCGCATCGCGTTCCAGGTCAGCTCCAAGATCGACTCGCGCACCATCCTCGACCAGTCCGGCGCCGAGACCCTGCTCGGCCACGGCGACATGCTGTACCTGCCGCCGGGCACGGCGATGCCCGACCGCGTGCACGGCGCCTTCGTCAGCGACGAGGAAGTGCACCGCGTGGTCGAGCATCTCAAGGCCAGCGGCCCGGCCGACTACATCGAGGGCGTGCTCGACGAGGTACAGACCATGGGCGACGGCACCGTGGTCGGCGCCACCGGCCTGCCGGAGAGCAGTGGCGGCGGCGGGGACGAGTCCGACCCGCTGTACGACGAAGCCCTGCGCATCGTGACCGAGACCCGCCGCGCGTCGATCTCCGGCGTGCAGCGGCGGCTGAAGATCGGCTACAACCGCGCCGCGCGGTTGATCGAAGCGATGGAGGCGGCCGGCGTGGTCAGCCCGCCCGAACACAACGGCGACCGCAGCGTGCTGGCGCCGCCGCCGCCGAAGTGAGACGCGCGACGCGGCCCGCATCCCGGTTCCCGGCCATCGGAACCACCCGGCGCAGCGCCGCATGCGATGCTGGCGGCCGTTCCCGCCCGCTGCCGTTGCCGATGTCCCGAACCGCCTGCACCGTGCGCCTGTTGCTGTGCGCCGTCCTTGCCGTAGCCGGATCCGCTGCCGCCGCGCAGCCGCCAGCCGCTGCCGCCGCGGCGGCCAGTCCTGCAGCGGCCACGCCCGAAGTCGCCAACAACTACAGCTACGTGCGCTACCGCGCCGACTACGAGGTGCGCGACGACGCCAGCAGCGTGGAGACCGACGAGTACGAGCTGCTGCTGAAGACCAAGGCCGGCGTGGACAAGTTCAGCCAGGTGCGGCTGAGCTACAGCGAGAAGCTGGAGACGCTGGAGGTGCTGGCGGCCTACGCGATCACCCCGGACGGGCTGCGCCACGACGTGCCGGCCGACAAGATCTACACCCAGGAAAGCTACTCCAGCGCCTCGGCGGCGATGTACGCCGACCGCAAGGTCAAGGTGGTGGTGTTCCCCAATTTGATGCCGGGCACGCGGCTGGTATACCGGGTGCGCCGCACCCAGACCGTGCCGTACTTCCCGGGCTATTTCAGCCTGTGGGAGACCTTCAGCGTGTTCTCCCAGTACGACGACGCGACGGTGACCCTGGTCGCGCCGCGGCGCATGCCGATGCACGTGTCAACGCGCGGGGTGGACGGCGCCGACACGCCGAAGATCGACGGCGCGCAGGCGCGCTGGGAATGGCGCTACCAGCGCCGCGAGCCGATGAAGAGCCAGAACTGGGCGGCGGCGACCTGGGAATTCAGCCCGACCATCATGGCCAGCAGCTTCCGCCGCTGGTCGCAGATGGGCCAGGCCTACCAGCGCAGCAGCGGCGTCGCCGCGCAGGTCACGCCGAAGGTGCGTGCCCGCGCCGAGCAGATCACCGCCGGCATCGGCGACCGCCGCGCACAGGCCGCGGCGCTGTACGAATGGGTGGCGCGCAACATCCGCTACGTGGCGGTGTACCTGGGCAACGGCGGGCTGGAGCCGAACAGCGCCGACAGCATCCTCGACAACCACTACGGCGACTGCAAGGACCACACCGTGGTGCTGGAGGCGCTGCTGGCGGCCAAGGGCATCGCCAGCACGCCGGTGCTGATCGGCGCCGAAGGCGGGCCGACCCTGCCCGAGGTGCCGGTGCTCGGCCGCTTCAACCACGCCATCACCTATCTGCCCGAGTTCAAGCTGTACGTGGACTCGACCAATCCCTACGCGCGCTTCGGCCAGCTGCCGGCCGGCGATCTCGGCGTGCCGGTGCTGCACACCGTCGACGGCAGCGTGGCGCGGACCCCGCCCAACGACGCGCGGGTCAACCTGTACCAGGCCGAGGCCGACTACCGCTTCGCCGCCGACGGCAGCCTGAGCGGCACCACCCGGCTGGACAGCGGCCAGATCGGCGAGATCGGCCTGCGCACCATGTTCGTGCAGCTCAATACGCAGAACCGCACCCGCATCGAGGAATCGATCCTGGCCACGTCCGGCTTCGACGGCAGCGGCGAACTGGAGCTGCAGGGCGCGCCGCAGGACCTGAGCCGGCCGTTCGGCTACGCCTATAAATTTCACGCCACCGACTACGTCGACTTCGGCGTGGTCGGCGGCATGACCCTGCCGCAGATGCCCGGCGCCGATTCGGTGCGCGGGGTCTATGCGACCACCTCGGCCGAGCGCAACCTGACCCCGTTCTACTGCAACGACAACGCGCGCAGCGAGACCTACCGGCTGACCTTCCCGGACAGCGTGCCGATCATCGCGATCCCGGCCGACACCCATTTCCGCAACGCCGCCGGCGAATACGCCGCGACCTGGGTGCGCGACGGGCAGACCGTGGTCGCCACGCACACGCTGCACCGGCGTGCGGTGCATGGCCCGCAGGCGCTGTGCCAGCCGCAGGACTATGCCGCGTTCCGCGAGCTGTACCAGCAGGTGCGGCGCGGCTTCCGCGGCCAGATCCTGTACGGCGACCTCGGCCGCATGCAGACCGGGCACTGAGCGCATCGGGGTCTGATCGCCTATTCAGCTTGTTCGCGGCACACTTCCCACACTCCATCCGGAACTCCATCCGCATGCTTCGCACACTCCGCTATACCGTCCTCGCCAGCGCGCTGCTGGCCGGCAGCGCCTTCGCCGGCGCGCGCGACGACCTGAACACCTTCACCCGCGGGCTCAAGGGCCTGGACGGCCAGTTCGCGCAGAAGGTCTACGACGGCAAGGGCGCGCTGAAGGAAACCGCCAGCGGCCGCGTCGCGCTGTCGGCGCCGCGCCTGTTCCGCTGGGAATACCGCAAGCCCTATACGCAGCTGATCGTCGCCGACGGCGCCAAGGTCTGGGTCTACGATCCGGACCTGAAGCAGGTCACCGTGCGCACCCAGGGCGCCGAGGAGCAGAACAGCCCGCTGACCGCGCTGATCGACCCGGGCAAGCTGGACCGCCAGTACGACGTCAGCGAGGAAGCGGTGGCGCGCGACGGCCTGCAGTGGCTGTCGATGACGCCGAAGGTGGACACCGAGGCCAGCTTCCAGATCGCCAAGCTCGGCTTCGACGGAAACGGCCTGGCGCGGATGGAGGTGGTCGATGCGGTCGGCCAGCGCACCGAGATCAGCTTCAGCGGCTGGAAGCGCAACCCGGCCTTCGCCGCCGGCACCTTCCGCTACGTGCCGGACAAGGACGTGGACGTGGTCGGCGACCGCTGAGGCGCCGAACGCCGGCTGCGGCCACGCCGGGCCGGCTCAATCGGGGCAGGTCTGCACTTCGATGCTGACGTGCCCCAGTGTCGCCACGCCTTCCAGGCGCGCGTGATAGAACGCCGCCGGCCGCGGCCGGTGGGTCACCAGCGACACGATCGCCGCATGCTGGCCGGGACCGATCCGCCACACGTGCAGGTCGGCGATGCGCTCGTCGTCCTGTTCCAGGCGTTGCCGGATCTGCGCCTGCAAGGCGGCCGGCGCCGAGGCGTCGAGCAGCACCGCGCCGGTGTCGCGCAACAAGCCCAGCGACCAGCGCGCGATGACGATGGCGCCGACGATGCCCATCAGCGCGTCCATCCACAGCCAGCCCAGGGTCTTGGCCAGCAGCAGGGCCACGATCGCCAGCACCGAGGTCAGCGCATCGGCCAGCATGTGCACGTAGGCCGAGCGCAGGTTGTTGTCGGTGTGCGCGTGCGTGGCGTGGTCACTGCTGCCATGCGTATGGTCGGGCCCAGGGGCGTGGGCATGATCGTGCCCATGCCCGTGCCCGTGTGCATGATCGTCGTGGTCGTGGTCGTGGTCGTGATGTGCGTGGCGCTGCGCGGCCGACGCCTGCGCCGCGTGGGAATGGCCGTGCCCGTGATCGTGGCTGTGATCGTGACCATGGTGATGGTCGGCACCGAGCATCCAGGCGCTGACCAGGTTCACCAACAGGCCCAAGGACGCGATCCAGATCGCCTCGTCGTAGGCGATGTGGACCGGCTGCGCCAGGCGCAGCGCCGACTCCACGCCGATGCCGAGCGCGATCAGGGCCAGGATCAGCGCGCTGCAGAACCCGGCCAGGTCGCCGACCTTGCCGGTGCCGAAGCTGAAGCGCGGATCGTGCCGGTGGCGGCGCGCGAACCAGTAGGCGAAGCCGGCGATCGACAGCGCCCCGGCATGGGTGGCCATGTGCATGCCGTCGGCGAGCAGCGCCATCGAGCCGGTCCACCAGCCGGCGACGATCTCCACCAGCATCATCGCCGCGGTCAGCGCGACCACCGCCCAGGTCCGGCGCGCATTGCGCTCGTGGCGATCGCCGAGGAAGTCGTGCGCATGGGTGAAGGCGTCCAGCGTGCGGTGGTGGCTCATCGGGGCACTCGCGGGGCAGGGGGAACGCAACGGATTGTAGCGACAGCGCGGCGCCGGTTTGCGCTGCCGGCGCCACCGGCAACGCGCGGCCTGCACGCGCCGGCGATAGAATGCGCAGGTGGCCAAGCGCAGACTCCTCGCCCCCGATACCCCCGACCTGCTGAGCGTCGATCGCGATGCGATGCGCCCGCTGGCCGAGCGCATGCGCCCGCGCACGCTGGACGAAATGGTCGGGCAGAAACGCCTGCTGGCCCCGGCCAGCGCGCTGCGCCGCGCGGTCGAGTCCGGGCGCGTGCATTCGATGATCCTGTGGGGACCGCCCGGCTGCGGCAAGACCACCCTGGCGCTGCTGCTGGCGCACTATGCCGAGGCCGAGTTCAAGGCGATCTCGGCGGTGCTGTCGGGTCTGCCGGAGGTGCGGCTGGTGCTGGCCGAGGCGGCGCAGCGCTTCGCCGACGGGCGCCGCACGGTGTTGTTCGTGGACGAGGTGCACCGTTTCAACAAGGCGCAGCAGGACGCGTTCCTGCCGCACATCGAGCGCGGCACCATCCTGTTCGTCGGCGCCACCACCGAGAACCCGTCGTTCGAACTGAACTCGGCGCTGCTCTCGCGCTGCCGCGTGCACGTGCTGGAATCGGTGTCGCCGCAGGACATCGTCGAGGCGCTGCAGCGTGCGCTGCACGACAGCGAGCGCGGCCTGGGCGAGGACGCGATCCGGGTCTCGGACGCCGCGCTGCTGGAGATCGCCAGCGCCGCCGACGGCGACGTGCGGCGCGCGCTGACCCTGCTGGAGATCGCCGCCGAGCTGGCCCAGGGCGAGGACGGCGAGATCACCCCGCAGACCCTGCTGCAGGTGCTGGCCGACCGCACCCGCCGCTTCGACAAGGGCGGCGAGCAGTTCTACGACCAGATCTCGGCGCTGCACAAGTCGGTGCGCAGCTCCAACCCGGATGCGGCGCTGTACTGGCTGACGCGCATGCTCGACGGCGGCTGCGATCCGGCCTACCTGGCGCGGCGCCTGACCCGCATGGCGATCGAGGACATCGGCCTGGCCGATCCGCGCGCCCAGCAGATGGCGCTGGAAGCCTGGGACATCTACGAGCGGCTGGGCAGCCCGGAAGGCGAACTGGCCTTCGCGCAACTGGTGCTGTACCTGGCCAGCACCGCCAAGTCCAACGCCGGCTACGCCGCGTTCAACCAGGCCAAGGCCGAGGTGCGCGAGAGCGGTACCCAGGAGGTGCCGCTGCATCTGCGCAACGCGCCGACCAAGCTGATGAAGACCCTCGGCTACGGCGAGCACTACCAGTACGACCACGATGCCGAAGGCGGCATCGCCCTGGACCAGACCGGGTTTCCGGATGCGATGGGCGAGCGCGTGTACTACCGGCCGGTGGAGCGCGGCCTGGAGATCAAGCTCAAGGACAAGCTCGACCGCCTGCGCGCCGCGCGCGAGCAGGCACGGGCTGACAAGGCCAAGCCGACGCGCTCATAATCGGCATCAAGGAGATGGCATTCCTCCTCGAACCGCCCGCAGTCCCTGCGCGCTGATGATGCCTGCCCAACCCCCGCCGGGGCGGCAGGCCTGCGCCCCGGCATCGCCCGATCTGGAGACCACGATGCCGCACTTCGTTTTCGTTTTCCCACGCCGCCGCGCCGCCGCGCAGCGGGGCAGCGCATGAACTTCGCCCTGTGGTGGCAGCAGCTGTTGCTTGCGATGGCCGGCGGCGCGGTCGGCTCCGGTGTGCGCTTCGCCGTCGGTAGCGCCTTGTTGCAGCGCTACGGCGCCGGTTTCCCGTGGGGCACGCTGACGGTGAACCTGGTCGGCGCGTTCTTCGGCGGTTTCCTGCTGGTCTGGATCGAAGGCAAGGGCGCCAGCGCGCCGTACTGGCGTGCGTTGCTGGTCGTCGGCCTGCTCGGCGGCCTGACCACGTTCTCCTCGCTGATGATGGAAAGCCTGGTGTTCCTGCGTAACGGGCGCGGCGGCATGGTGCCGCTGTACCTGGCGATCACCCTGGCGGCGGGCCTGCTGCTGGTGATCGGCGGCGCCCGCGTGGCGACCGAACTGCGACCGCCGGCAGCCAGTGCCGGCAAGTGAGTGCATTGGCCGTGCGTGCTAGGACAGCAGCGCCGCCGCCAGCCCCAGCGGCGGCGCTGCCAACGCCAGCGGCACGATGGCGCGCGGCCGGTACGGCAGCAGGCCGTAGGTCAGCAGCGCGGCGCTGGCGCTGAGCGTGCCCAGCCACAGCACCGGGCCGATGGTCCAGCCCAGCGCTGTCACGCAGCACGCGAACGCCGCGGCCAGCAGCAGCCAGCCGCCGATGCGCAGCTGGCGCATCCGCGCCGGCGCGGCGCGCTGCGCGCCGTACAGCTCCAGCTGGTGTTTCTCCATCGCCAGGCACAGCGCGACGAAGCCGGAAAAGGCCAGGCCCAGGCCGAGCAGGTTCATGGCGTCTCCAGTGCCGTGGTCGACACGGGCTGCGCCGCCGCCCGTTCGCGCGCGCGGCGTTCGGCCGCCGACAGCGGCGGCTGCCAGCGCTGCATGCGCCGCGCCGCGACCGCCAGCACGCAACCCAGCCCGAAGCAGACCAAGTCCACGCCGGCCAGCGCCCAGTCGCCGGCCGGCAGGGTATTGCCCAGATGCGCGTCGGTGGTCAGTGCGTTGAGCGCCGGCAGCAGCGCGAACAGGGCCGCACCCAGGTACAACTGCCAGGCCCACATCGCGCGCCTTGGCCAGACGAAGGCGGCGACCAGCGCCGCTGCCCAGGCAAGGAAGAACGCCGCCGCTTCCTGCTCCGGGCGCTCGGCCAGATGCACCGGGATCAGCCGGTTGCCCCAGAAATAGGCGGCGAAGGCGATCGGCAGGCCGGCCACCGTGCCGATGTTCAGCGCGTCGACCAGGCGCAGGCCGACACCGATCCGGCCGGCCTTGGCGTGCTTGGGCCGTTCCTTGACCGCCCACAGGATCACGCCGCTGGCTACCATCAGGCAGCCGAGCAGGCCGGAACCGAAGAACAGCCAGCGCAGCCCGGACCCGGCGAAGTGCGCCAGGTGCAAGCCGTACAGCGTGCTGCGGGTCTGCGCGGCCGCGCCGGGGCTGCCGCTGCGCGCCAGGACCTGTCCGCTGCCGGCGTCCAGCAGCAGCGACGGCGGGTCGTAGGCCAGGCGCCGGCCCTCGCCCTGGCGGATCTCGATCACCGCCGCGGCATCGCCCGGGTTGTACAGCGAGAACCCGGCGATCGGGGCCTGCGCACCCCATTCGGCGCGCGCCACGTCCAGCAGGCGCGCGATCGGCAGGCGCGTGCCCGGCCGGCCGCTGGCTTCGCGGGGATTCTCCGGCTGCGAAAACGCTTCGGCGTAGAACGCTTCTTCGGCATTCGGATAGGCGACCTTGATGCCCCACGGCAGGTACATCAGCATCAGCGTGACCAGCCCGGTGTAGGTGATCATCGCGTGGTAGGGGAGGGCCAGCACCGCGCTGACGTTGTGGAAGTCCAGCCACGAGCGCTGGCCCTTGGCCGGACGGAAGGTGAAGAAGTCCTTGAAGATCTTCTTGTGGGTGATGACCCCGCTGATGATCGCCACCAGCATGAACATGGCGCAGAAGCCGACGATGTAGCGCGCCCACATCACCGGGATGTAGTGCAGGTCGAAGTGCAGGCGATAGAAGAACTCGCCGCCGCGGGTGTCGCGCGCGGTGCTGGCCTGGCCGCTGAGCGGATCCAGCAGCGCGTCGCCGAACATCTGCTTGCGGCTCTGGGCGCTGCCGTCGGCCGGCGGCGGATTGCGCCAGAACAGTTGCGTGAACGAGGAGCGTGCGCCCGGCAGCGACACCGTCCATTGCGGCGACTGCGGCGCTTGCCGCTCCAGAAACGCGACTGCACGTGCGGCCACGGTGTCCGTGCCCAGCGACGCGCGCGGCAATTCCGGGCGCATCCAGCGGCTGATCTCGTTGCGGAAATAGCTGGCGGTGCCGGCCATGAAGATCAGCAGCAGCACCCAGCCGACCAGCAGCCCGGTCCAGGTGTGCAGCCAGGCCATCGACTGGCGGAATCCCTGCTTCATGGCGTGTGCTGCTGCAGCCAGGCGATGGCCAGGGCCATCGGCGCCAGCAACGCGACGATCCCCAGCCAGGCACGGCCGGCGCTGCGCGCGGCGAACGCCCACAACGCGGTGCAGGCGCAGACCAGGATGCCCAGCATCATGCCGCTGAGCACGGCCTGCGCGCGCAGGCTCGGCCACAGCAGTGGCAGCAGCGCGGAGGTCGCCGCGGCCAGCGCATAACCGCCGAAGATCGCCGCCAGGGTGCGCGACAGCACGCCCAGCCAGGGTGGCAATGGACGCCGCGACGCGGCGGGCGGGCGCGAGGCGTGGGGATCGTGCAGGGGCGCGGGAGGAACTGGATGCATGGAAGCCTGTCGGGAAAAGGCACCGGCTTGGCATCGGGCTAGGCGGGAGCGTGGCGGCGATGAAGCATGCCGAACACGTTAATGATACGCATTACTATCTTTGCTGCGCAATGCGCCGCCAGTGCGGGCAGTGGGCGCAGCGCATACCAGGATCAAGTTGCGCAACGTGCCGCCGGGGTTGGCCGTCGGCTGAAGCGCTGGCGGAACGATCCGCGGCGACGGCGCTCGAACCTTGCGGGCATGCCTGGTGCCATGACCGCAGGTAGCGGAGGCGGCAGTCAGGCCACGGCGCCGGCAAGCGGCTCGGGACGAATGACGATCTCTCGCGGCATGTTCCGGCGCTGCCATCCTTCCCGCACTGCTGGCACCCTGGGCCAGGCAACGATGTCGAGCGCAAGGGGCCGACGGCCGGTGCCGCGCTCCCGTCACGGCGCGGTCCCGCGCCTGATGCGCGCGATCGCCGATCGATGCCGGCAACGGATCACTGCGGAGATGCGATGGATGAAGATTCTCGTGGTCGAAGATTACCGCACCATGCGGCGTGTCATCCAGAACCTGTTGAACCGGCTCGGCTACGACGACGTGGCCGAGGCCGCAGACGGTGCGTCGGCCCTGGCCGCGTTGCGTGCGGACAAGATCGGCCTGGTCCTGTGCGATTGGAACATGCAGCCGATGACCGGCCTGCAGCTCCTGCGCGAAATCCGCAGTGACCGTGCGCTGGCCGGCACGCCGTTCATCATGGTCCTGGCCAACGACAGGCGCGACGACATCACCGCCCTCAAGGAGGCGGGGGCGAGCGGCTACATCATGAAGCCCTTCAACGCCGAGACGCTGCAGGGCAAGATCAAGGCCGTGCTCTGACCGGTTTCGGCGATCGGCGATGCGACAGGGTCCAACCGGCCTGCGGTGCGTGCGCTGGTCGCGGCATGGCCAAGGCGGGCAAGCGCCGTGGCTGCGCAGCGCGACTGACCGGCAGCGCCGGCTACCTGTGGGCCGATCGCGCCGCAGGCCTCGATCGGCGCAAGTGGCGCCTGGGCTCGCATGTGCGGGGAATGCCTAGGCGGCGCGCCGTCGCGGCGGTATCGACAGTCGCGCTTCAGCGCGCCGCCGGGGGCGCCGCGGCCATCGCGTCGGCGGCGGCGATCTTCTGCGCCACCGCTGCGCGCAGCGGGGAAGCGTCCGGCAGCAAGGTCTGCAGGTGACGCCAGCGCATCGCGGCGTTGGCGTAGCGGTGTTGCTGGAACTCGCCGATGCCGAGCATCCATAGCGCGCGCTGGTTGTCCGGTTGCCGCGCGAGGATGCGCTCTAGCATGCCGTGCGCGGCCGGGCCGACGGCGAAGTCGGGCTGTTGCGCCATGTCCGCCTCGACCCAGCCGAGCATCGCCTCGCTGTCGTCCGGGGCGATCCGCAGCGCCTGCGCGTAGGCGTCGCGCGCCTCGGCGCTGCGCTTGGCCTGCGCCGCGGCCGCGGCCTGCTCCATCCATCGCTGCAGCGCGCCTTGCGCCGCGTCCGGGTCGGGCGCCGGCGTGGCTTGCACGGGGATGCCTGCCAGCGCCGCGGGATCGCCGACCAGCAGATACAGGCCCGCGCTCGCCAGCGGCAGCGTCACCGCCACCAGCGCCGCGGCGACGCAGCGCTGCATGCGGGCGCCGGGCCGCCGGCGCAGCAGCGGCCACAGCAAGGCGCCCAAGGCGATGCCGACCATTCCCGCGGCAGCAATGCCGAAGCCGGCCGTCACCATTGTTCTTCCGGCTCCTGGTCCGGCGCCACGTGCGCCGCTGCGGCGGCCCGGCGCCGCAGCGTGGCCACGACCATGGCCGCGCCGCCGAGCAGGAACAGCAGCGGGCCGAACCACAGCAGCCAGGTGCCGGGCGCCAGCGGCGGGTCGTAGAGCACGAACCGGGAATAGCGATCGACCATGTACTGCTTGATCTGCGCATCGCTGCGGCCGGCCTGCAATTGCGCGAACACCTGGTGGCGCAGGTCGCGCGCCAGCGTCGCGTTGGAGTCGGCCAGGTTCTCGTTCTGGCAGACCAGGCAACGCAATTGCGCGGTCAGGCGCTGGAAGCGCAGTTCCTGCTGCCGATCCCGGAACGGCAACGGATCCACCGCCTGCGCCGCCGCCGGCAACGCGTGGGCAAGCAGCAGCACGACCAGCAGCGACAGCCACGGCCTGGTCCATGGCCGGCCGCGCAGCGCCCGCGCAAATGGCCCGCTCATCGCTGCGCTCCGTCCAGCGCGGCGATCGCCGGACGCAGTTCGCCGGCGATCACCGCAGGCGTCAGCACGCCGACATGCTTGTAGCGGATCACGCCCCGGGCATCGATCAGGAAGGTTTCCGGAGCGCCGTAGACACCGAAGTCGATCGCGCGCTGTCCGTCCTGATCGACCACCACCAGCGCATACGGATTGCCGCGCTGCGCGAGCCAGGCGCGCGCGTCGCGCGGGTCGTCCTTGTAGGCGTAGCCGATCAGTGCGACGCCGAGGTCGTTGGCGTGCGCCAGCAGCAGCGGATGCTCCTCGCCGCAAGCCAGGCACCAGCTGCCGAACACGTTGAGCAAGTACGGGCGGCCGCGCAATTCGGCGCTGCCGGCGCGTTGCGCGGGATCGTCCAGGCGCGGCAGCGAGAACGCCGGCGCCGGCTTGCCGATCAGCGGCGAGGGCACCTCGCGCGGGTCGTGCGCGCGGCTCCAGTAGATGCCGAAACCCAACAGCGCGGCCAGCAGCAGGAAACCGAGCAGGGGCAGCAGCCGGCTCATGTCGGTATCGCCGATGCGGTCGTGGCGAGCGGCGCGGCAAGCTCGGCGCCGGGTGCGACCGGGTGCGGCGCACGCAGCCGGCGCGCGCAGGCGCTGACGAACCCGCCGAGCATCATCAGCAGGCCGCCCAGCCAGATCCAGCGGATGAAGGGTTTGTAGTACAGGCGCAGGGTCCAGGCGTTCTCGATGTGCTGGTCGTCCATCGGCTCGCCCAGCGCGACGTACAGATCGCGGACAACGCCGGCATCGATCGCCGCCTCGGTCTGGATCCGTTCGCTGGAATACAGGCGCTTCTGCGGATGCAGTACCGCCACCGCCGCACCGTCGCGGCTCACCGTCAGCGTGCCTTGCTCGGCCTTCCAGTTCGGCCCGTCGATCATGCGCACGCCATCGAAGCGGAACGCGTAGCCGCCGATCTGTTCGCTTTGCCCGGGCGCCAGGCGCACGTCGCGCTCGATCGACAGGCTTTCCGACAGCAGCACGCCGGCCACGAACACCGCCACGCCGGCATGGGCCAACAGCATGCCGGCCAGCTCCGCCGGGAAACGGCGCCCGCGCGGCGCTTCGCGCAGGCGCTTGTAGGCATACAGCGCGGTGCCGATGCCGATCCAGGTGGCGGCGGCGACGCCGGCCACCGCGCGGGCCGAGCCGTCGGTCAGCACGAAGGCGACCAGCGCGCAGGCCAGTGCGGACAGCACCGCGCGCACGGCCACTGCCTGCAGCGCGCCCGGTTCGGTCCGGCCCCAGCGCAGGTACGGGCCGAACGGCAGCAACAGCACCACCGGCAGCATCAACAGCGGGAACAGCAGGCCGAAGTAGGGCGGGCCGACCGAGACCTTGCCCAAGCGCAGCGCATCGCCGAGCAGCGGGAACAGCGTGCCAAGCAGCACCATTGCCGCGGCCACGGTCAGCATCAGGTTGCCGACCAGGATCGCGGTTTCCCGCGACAGCGCCGCGAACGGCTTGCCGGCGGCCAGCCGCGGCGCGCGCAGCGCGTACAGCAGCAGCGCACCGCCGACCGTCACGATCAGGAAGCCGAGGATGTACAGGCCGCGGCGCGGGTCGGCGGCGAAGGCGTGCACCGAGGTCAGCACGCCCGAGCGCACCAGGAAGGTGCCCAGCAGCGACAGCGAGAAGGCCAGGATCGACAGCAGCAGGGTCCAGGCGCCCAGCGCTCCGCGCTTTTCGGTGACCGCCTGGGTGTGGATCAGCGCCGCGCCGACCAGCCACGGCATGAAGCTGGCGTTCTCCACCGGATCCCAGAACCACCAGCCGCCCCAGCCCAGTTCGGCATACGCCCACCAGCTGCCGGCGACGATGCCGGCGGTGAGGAAGCCCCAGGCGACATTGGTCCACGGCCGCGCCCAGCGCACCCAGGCCTGCTGCTGTTCGCCGCCGAGCAGGGCGGCGATGGCGAAGGCGAAGGCCACCGAGAAACCGACGTAGCCGGTGTAGAGCACCGGCGGGTGGAACACCATGCCCGGATCCTGCAGCACCGGGTTGAGTTCGTTGCCGTCCAGCGGCATCGGCGACAGCCGCGCGAACGGGTTGGAGGTGAACAGCACGAAGGCCAGGAAGCCGGCGGCGATCAGGCCGAGCACGCCCAGCACACGCGCGGCGAACGCCTCCGGCAGGTGCCGGCTGCTGCGCGCCAGCAGCACCGTCCACAGATCGAGGATGGCGATCCACAGCAGCAGCGAGCCTTCGTGCGCGCCCCAGACCGCGGCCAGCCGGTAGTACCAGGGCTGCGCCAGGTTGGCGTTGGCAGCCACGTAGCGCACCGAGAAATCCAGGCGCAGCAGCGCATAGGCGAGCAGGGCGAAGGCCAGCCAGGCGAACAGCGCCTGCGCGCAGGCGGCCGGCCGCGCCACCGCCATCAGCGCACGGTCGCCGCGCCAGGCGCCGAGCAGCGGCAGCACGCCCTGCGCCAGCGCCAGCAGCAGGGCCAGGATCAGCGCGAGCTGGGCCAGTTCGGCGGTCATCGCGGCAGGGCGGCCGAGCGTGGCCAGCGCCGCGCGACGCGGCAGGGCGGCATCGGCTTCATGGCGTTGCGGACGTGGCCGCCGACGCGGAAACCGCCGCTGCGGTGCGGCCCTCATGGGCCTGCGCCATCGCGTCCTTCAGCTCCTGCGGCATGTAGGTCTCGTCGTGCTTGGCCAGCACCTCGGTGGCGACGAAAGCGGCGCCGTGCAGCGAACCGGTGGCGATCACCGCCTGGTTGTCGCGGAACAGGTCGGGCAGGATCCCGGTGTAGGCGACCGCGGTGGCGCCGGAGGCGTCGATCACGGTGAAGTCCACACGCAGCGAATCGGCGCTGCGCCGGATCGAGCCGGCCTTGACCATGCCGCCGAGACGGAACACGCGGTAGCCTTCGGCCTGGCCGGCCTGCACCTGGCTCGGTGTGAACAGGTAGCTGATGTTGTGCTGCAGGGCCAGCACGAACAGGCCGGTGGCGAGCGCGGCGGCGCCCAGCACCAGCAGCACGATCAGCAGGCGGCGCTTACGGGTGGGATTCATGGGCGGGACCTGGCGACAGCGGCGCGGCGCCGCGCTGGCGGCGGCTGTGTTCGCGCACCACCTGTGCGCGCGTCTCGGCAAGCAGGCGCCGCTGCCGCCAGCGCGGCAGCAGCGTGTCCAGCAGCAGCACCAGCAAAAACAGCGCGTAGGCCGGCCATACGTAGGCGGCGTAGCCGCCCATCGCCCAGAAGCCGCTCATGCCGCGCGCTCCGCTGCCAGGCGCGCTTCCGGCAGCGGCGCCGGCGCGTGTGCGGCCAGGGCGAGCGCCCGCACCCAGCCCTTGCCGCGCTCCAGCGCCAGCAGGTCGGTGCGCATGCGGCCGAGCAGGCTGGCCAGGTAATAGCACTTGCTCGCCAGCACCGCGGTCAGCAGCGGCCACAACATCGCCAGCGGCATCTTCGACGGGCCCAGCACGCGCACCGTGGAGCCCTGGTGCAGGGTGTTCCACCAGACCACGGAGAAATGCACGATCGGCAGGTTGATCAGCCCGACCAGCGCCAGCAGCGCGGCGGCGCGCGCGCCCTGGCGCGGATCCTCGATCGCGCGGTACAGGCCGATCATGCCCAGGTACAGGAACAGCAGCACCAGTTCCGAGGTCAGCCGCGCGTCCCAGGTCCACCAGGCGCCCCACATCGGCTTGCCCCACAGCGAGCCGGTGCACAGGGTGATGAAGGTGAACGCGGCGCCGATCGAGGCGGAGGCCATGCACGCCACTTCGGCGAGCTTCAGCCGCCACACCAGGGCGACGAAGGCGGCCGCGCCCATCGCGGCGTAGACGAACAGGCTCATCCAGGCGCTGGGCACGTGGATGAAGATGATCCGGTAGGCGTCGTGCTGCTGGTAGTCCGGCGGCGCCAGCACCAGGCCGCCGTAGAACGCCACTGCGCCGAGCAGCAGCGCCGCGCCCAGCGCCCATGGCCGGATCGCGCCGGCGACGCGATAGAACGTCGGCGGCGAGGCGAGCCGGTGCATCCAGTGCGGAATCCACTTGGCCATGGCCGCTGCGCTCAGCGGGACGTCGTGGCGGCGCGGGGCAGCGCCTGTACCGCGGCGGCGGCATCCACCTGCAGCAGGCCGTCGCGTTGCCGGCTGGTCCGGCGCAGCAGCTCGTGCACGCTGCGCGCGTCCAGCTGCGGCGCCAGCGACAGCAGCAGCGCGACCACGCCGCTGACGTGCGCGGTGGCCATCGACGAGCCGGACGTGAAATCGTAGGCGCCGTTGGGCTGGGTGGTGAGAATGTCCTCGCCCGGCGCGCTGAGCACCCCCGGCGGCGAGGCGGTGGCGCTGCTGGTGCGCACCACGATCACGCCCGGGGTGCCGTCGGGAAAGCCGTCCAGGCGGCCGTCCGGCGGCATCGCCGCGACCACGATGCGGCCCTGCCGCAGCAACTGCTCGAGCAGCTTGCGCAGCAGCGGATCGGCCGGCCCGCCCAGACTCAGATTGATGATGCGCGTGCGCGTGTCGCCGATCGCGACCAGCGCCTTGGCCAGGGTGAAGGAATTGCAGCCGGCGCCGGCCCCGGCGCGCTGCGGGTACCAGCAGGCCTTGTACACGTCGAGCATGGCCTTGGGCGCCATGCCGACGATGCCCAGATGGTTGTTGCTGCCGGCGGCGATGATCCCGGCGACCTCGGTGCCGTGGTGATCGCGATTGAACGCGGCGGGGTCGGCACCGACCAGGTCGCGCACCTCGCGCAGGCGGCCCTGCAGGTCGGGGTGGGCGGTGTCCACGCCGGTATCGACGATGGCCACGCCCACGCCCTGGCCCTGGCTCAGCACCTGCGCGGTGGCGGCGTTGGTCGCGGCGAAGCCGCGTTGCATGTCGACGTAGGGATCGTTGTAGCGCAGCGGCTGCGCGGGCTTGGCCGGCGGCGCCGGGTCGGCGTAGGTGGCGAATTCCTGCAACGGCTGCGACAGCGCGACGCGTTCGTCCTTGGCCAGCGCGGCGAGCAGCGCGTCGCGCGCCGCGCCCGGCGCCGGCTCGAACACCACGCAGTACACGCCCAGCGGCTTGATCGGCCAGCCGGTCACCTGGCGCAGGCCGTAGCGCTGGGCCAGCGCGTCCAGCGTCGCCGCCGCCTGGGTGCCGGCGCCGTAATACTTGGAAGAGGCATAGCCGATCAGGTTGGAGCCGGCATGCCGGCCCGGTGCGGCCATCGGGTTGGCCACTGCGAGCACGATCTGGCGCTGGCTGTCCAACGCCGGCGAGGCATCCAGGGTCGGCGTCTTGGCCGGCGCCGCTGTGGCAGCGACGGGCGCGTCGGCGCCACTGCGCCCGCCATGGGCGCAGGCGCCGAGCGCGAGGCAGGCCATCAGCAGGCAGAGACGACGCAGGCTCATGGTGCGGAAATCGGCTCCGCCAGGCGGATGCCGGGCGTCGCACGCAGCTGCTGCACGCTGCGCTGCGGCTGCGCCGGCGACCCGGCCTGGACCGGCACCACGGTATAGGCGCCGGCGCCGTTGGGGCCGCCGACCACGCGCAGCTGCAGCTTGCGCAGCACGGCGTCCCAGTCGGCCAGGGTCATGCGCGCGTCCGGCACCACCCGGATCGCGTCGCTCGCCAGCGGCTGCGCGGTCTCGCTGAGGGTGCGGTAGTTGGCGCCCTGGCCCTGGTCGCTGGCGGACAGCCTGACCCCGAGCACGCCCAGCCCGATCGCCTGCACCAGCGCCGCGGCGACCAGCGCCCGCGTGGTCCAGCTGGAGCGCGCGCGCGCCGGCAGGCGCTGCGGTTCCGGCGCGTCGAGGCGGCCGAGCAGGCGCTGCAGCCCGGCCTCGGCGTCCACCGGCACGTCGCTGGGCAGCGACATCGCCATGCGCAGCCGGCTCTGCTGCGCGAACTCGGCGCTGCAGAAGCTGCACTTGGCCAGATGCGCGATCAGCCACTCGTGTTGCTCTTCCGTGGCGCTGGCCTGCAGCACCCACGGCATCAGTTCCCAGGCATGCGAGCACTCGTTGCCCGGCTCGTTGAAGCCTGTCTTCATGACACGCTCTCCGTCAGAGGGGAAGCGCCGCCGGCCAATCCCGGCAGCACGTTGCGCAGCTTGACCCGGGCATGGAACAGCCGCGCCTTGATCGTGCCCACCGGGCACTGCATGATCGCCGCGACTTCTTCCAGCTTGTGGCCCAGGCCGTAGACCAGTTCGACCACCAGGCGCTGGTCGGCCGACAGCCGCTCCAGGCCCTTGCCCAGCCAGTCGCGCAGCTCGCGGTCCTCATCCGGGTCGGCGGAGGAGGCGAAATGCTCTTCGGCGCTCACCCCGTCCTCGATCGCCTCGTCGCTGTGGTGACGGATCGCCTTGAGCCCGCAGCGGTAGGCGATGCCCATGATCCAGGTCGAGACCTGCGAGTCGCCGCGGAAATCGCCGGCCTTCTGCCAGGCGATCCAGAAGCAGTCGTTGATCGCCTCCTCGATGATGTCCGGGCGCCGGGTCAGCCGCGACAGGAACCGGCACAGGCGCCCGTGGTAGTTGCGGTACAGGGTGGCCAGCGCATCGCGATCGCCGCCGGCCATGCGCCGGAGCAGCATGCGGTCGGTGGCATCGCCTAGTGGATCGGTGTCGGTCATGGAGGGCTGGCTTGGCAACGGGCACCGGTATGTGCCGGGTCGGCACGGAAAGGTTGCGTGCGGATCAGAAGGCGCGCGACACGGTGACCACCCACGGCCAGATCCCGTTGCCGCGCCTGGCGTAGATGCTGCGCGCGTCGCTGAACACGCGGTCGACCTCCACGCTCCAGGCGCCGGCGTTCCACATCAGCCCGGCGTGGCCGTAGCTGTAGTGGTCGGCGTAGTCCAGCCCGTACAGCGCCGGCGGGGCCTGGCTGATGCCGATCCCGGCCGACAGCGACAGCTGCCCCGGCAGCGGCTGGTGCACGGTGAGGTCGGCCGCGCCGTACCAGCGGCCGCGGTAGCTGTCGGGCAGCTCGAACGCGGCCAGCGACACGCTCAGCCGGTCCCGGTAGGACCAGCCGAGGCTGGCCTCGTTGCGGTTGAACAGGCGGTTGATGCGGTTGCCGGGGTAGTCGTAGCGCAGCAGCCCGGCCTGCATCTGCCAGCTGTCGGACAGGGTCCAGCTGCGCGACAGCTCGATCGTGGTCAGCAACTGGTGGCCCGGCGCGTCCAGCGCGGTACTGGCGGACGCGCCCAGCGACCAGCCCGGCGCGGGCAGCCAGTAGCCGGCGAGCTGCAGGGACGGGGTGTCGGCGGTCACCGCGATGCCGCGATCGACCAATTGCGAACTGAGCCCGACCGCGCCGCCCAGCTTGGCCGCCAGCGCCGTGCCCGGCAGGCACAGCGCCGCCGCCAGCGCCAGCGTGCCGCGCAGCGGGCGCAGGCGCGCGGCACGCTGCGCCAGGTCACCTGCGGCCGCGGTCATGCCGGTCGGGATGCCCATGCATGGCGGTGTCCGCGGCGGCGGCCCATGTCGGTCGCGGGCAGGGCGGTCGGGGACAGGGAGCCGGCGGCGGAAGGGCGGTTGTGCACGGTCGCTCGATGGTCGCGGGTCGGATCGCAGGGGGCGCTGGGTCGCGTGGCAGCGGCAACGCCGGAGCGCTCGCCGCGTGGACGCTCGCCATTATCGGCGTTGCGGACTGGCGGCGACACGGCGCACACCCGGCGTCGGACGCCGGGTTCAGTTTCGACTATGCCGGGGCCGGGCGCCGACTTCAATGCAGGGTATTGAGATAGGCGATGAGGTCCTCGAGCTGCTTGCTGTCGTCGAGCCCGTCGTACTTCATGTTGGCGCCGGGGATGCCCTTGGACGCGGGCTGGGCCAGGTAGCTGCGCAGCTTGTCGTCGCTCCAGGTCCACTGGGTCTTCTTCATCGCGTCCGAGTAGCGGTAGTCGGGCACGCTGCCGGCGCTGCGCCCGACCACGCCGAACAGGGTCGGGCCCTTCTTGTTCTTGCCCGGCGCCGCGCTATGGCATTCGGCGCATTCGGTGGCGAACACGCCGGCGCCGGGCAGGCCGCCGCCGGCATGCGCGGCGGGCGCAAGCGCGACGCCGAGCGGCAGCAGGCTGGCCATCAGGGTGCACCACAGGGGAAATGCGTTGGCTGGTTTCATGACGATCCGTACTGGGTGGGGAGGTGTGCTCAGAACGCGAGGCTCAGGGCCAGCGAGAACTGGTTCAGGTCGTGCGGACGGGTCACCGGCAGGGCGCCGAACACGTTGCCGGTGGTGCCGTTGAACTTGCTGAAACGGAACCAGGTGGCGGACAGGCGCAGGTTGGCGATCGAGGTGAACGAGTCGTCCTTGCCGAACGGCGCCCAGGAGGCGCTGATCAGGTTGCTGGTGGTGTCGGGCGTGCCGTACGGGCTGTAGCGGAACGGGTCGGCCGAACCGGTATTGATGAAGTGCGCCAGCAGCAGGCCGTAGCTCTGCTTGTAGGTGTAGCTGAGATTGATCGACTGGTCGCGGATGCTGCCGCGGCGCAGCCCGGCCACGCTGGGGTCGGCCGGGTCGATCGCCGCGCTGCCGTAGCGGCGGCGCTCGTAGATGTTGAGGTAGCCGAGCTTGAGGATGTGCTCGCGGGTGCCCAGGAACTGGTAGTTCAGGTCGTAGCCCAGATCGGTGAAGTCGTCGCGCGGGCCGGTACTGCGCGGCAGCTGGCGATGGGTGGTCAGCGCGACCACGCCGGCGGAGAAGAATTGCTTCTTCATGTCCTTCATGTAGCTCAGGCGCAGGTAGCCGGTGTCGCTGAGCTTGCCTGGGTCGCCGCCGACCGCGTAGCCGAGGTCGTCCTGGGTGGAGACCGGCAGCGCGTTGTAGGTGCCGATCTCGCCGTACCAGTTGCGGTCGTAGACGCCGTAGACGCTGGTGCCGATCACCCGGTTGGACAGCGAGGACTGGTTGAGCAGGGTGGTGGAGCCGGCGTAGGCCGAGGCCGGACCCAGGCCGGAGGCATTGGGCAGCACGCCGATCGGGTCCTGGCTGCCGGGGTTGTTGTTGACGCTCACCCCGAGCAGCGCGTCCTTGCCGCCGAGCTTGAAGGTCTTGGCGACGAAGCGCAGGTCCACGTTGTCCAGCTTGGTGGTGAACTTGTCCTTGCCGTTGTTGCTGCTGGAGACCTTGATGTAGCCGCCGACGTTGTCGCTGACCCGACCGGCCAGGTACAGGTCGGCCTCGCTGAGCTGGTTGTTGGTCTTGCCGCGCACCGGCACGCTGCGGGTGCCGGTGAGCTGCGCCGAGGCCGGGATCTTGGTCCCGTTGCCGTCGCTGTCGGTATAGCCGTTGAGCTTGAAGCGCATGCCGTACGGGGTCAGCGCCGGGCCGTAGGCGCCGATGTGGCAGTCCGCGCAGGAGGAGCCGGTCTGCCGCGCGAACGCAGGCACCGCCGCGGCGCGCGGGCTGGCCAGCAGCAACAGCGAGCCGAGCGTGGACCACAGCAGCACCTGCTCGGCGCCACGCAGCGTGCCGGGACGGAAGAAGGAAGAAGGGGACGGGGTGGTCTGCATGCGATGGGTCCTTGAGCGGGTCGGCGCGGCGGCGGACGGGGGAAGGGCGTAAAGCACGGCTCAGCCGCGGCGCAAGCGCAGCATTCGCCGCAGGGTGTCGTCGCGGCGCACGAAGTGGTGCCATAGCGCGGCCCCGATATGCAGCAGGATCAGGCCGAGCAGCGCCCAGGCGGCATACACGTGCCAGGCGCCGAGCGTGTCGGCCAGATCCGGATCGGGGGCGACCAGTTCCGGCAGCGTGGCGGCGAACAGATGCACCGGCTTGCCCATGGACTGGCTCAGCGCCCAGCCCAGCACCGGCAGGGTCAGCAGCAGCGCGTACATGACCACGTGGGTGAGCCCGGCAAGCGCACGCAGCAGCGGCGAGGCGGCATCGGGGTCGTGGCGTTTGCCCAGGCGCAGGCGCAGCGCCACGCGCAGGAAGAACAGGCCGAGCACGAACAGGCCGAAATGCCGATGTCCCTCCAGCAACCATTGGCGCACGGCACGGCCCTCAACCTCTTCGCGCAGCAGGATCAGGCCCGCCGCCAGCACCAGGCACAGCACGGTGAGCCAGTGCAGCAGCACCATCGGCCGCGGCAACCCTGCAGCGGCCGATGCGGGTGGCGAATGCGCCGTCGCGTCGGAGAGAGAGGTGCCGTCGTCGGCCTGCGTGGATGAAGTCATGGTGGCGTGCCCTGTCCAGGTCGTGTCGATGGAATGCGCGCTGCCGTTCGCGGCGTCGTGCTGCGCCACCGGCGGGCAGCGCAACGGCTGGCGCAGTGGTGGTCGCAGATGGGTGCCGGGGGCGCGGCAAAAGGTTGCGTCGGCGTGGCGGCCGCGTTCGGATCGCGCTGCGATGGCATGGCGCAACCTTTCCGCAGGCCGGCGGCACTCAGCCTGGTAACTCCGCGTCGGAGTCCGTGTCGGACACACTATGGCAATCGAACGAATCCAGTTGCGTACGCACGGCGACGAGCGCGGTCTGCTCGTGGCCCTGGAGCAGCAACGCGACGTGCCCTTCGACATCCGGCGCGTGTACTACCTGTTCGCCACCAAGCACGGTGTGCACCGCGGCCAGCACGCGCACCGCCATCTGAATCAGTTGGCGGTGGCCCTGCATGGCTCGGTATCGTTCCTGCTCGACGACGGCAGCGGACCGGTGCAGGTGGTGCTCGACGACCCCTGCCAGGGGCTGCTGCTCGGCAGCATGGTGTGGCGCGACCTGTACGACTTCAGCGCCGACTGCGTGCTGATGGTGCTGGCCGACCAGGCCTACGATCCGGCCGACTACATCCTCGACTACGACGAGTTCCTGCGCGAAGCCGCGGGCGAACGCAGGCAGGAGGCGTAGGGCCATGGCGAAACCGCTGGTCATCATCGGTGCGGGCGAATTGGCGCAGATCGCCTGCGAGTACTTCAGCCACGACAGCGACTACGAGGTGCTGGCCTTCAGCGCCGAGCGCGCCTACATCGCCGCGCCGACCCTGGCCGAACGGCCGGTGGTGGCGTACGAAGACCTGGAACGGCTGTACCCGCCAGGCGAGGTCGAGGCGTTCGTGGCGATTCCCGCCAGCGGCCTCAACCGCCTGCGCACGCGGTTCTTCCTCGACGCCAAGCGCCGCGGCTATCGCCTGGCCAGCTACGTCAGTTCGCGCGCCTTCGTCTGGCGCAATGCGCAGCTGGGCGAGAACTGCTTCGTGTTCGAAGGCAATGTGGTGCAGCCGTTCACCCGCATCGGCGACAACTGCATCCTGTGGAGCGGCAACCACGTCGGCCACCGCACGGTGATCCACGACCATGTGTTCGTCGCCTCGCATGCGGTGATTTCCGGCTACTGCGAGATCGGCCAGAGCAGTTTCGTCGGGGTCAATGCCACCTTCAGCGACGGGGTCAAGGTCGCCGCGGACAACGTGATCGGCGCCGGCGCGCTGGTCACTCGCGACACCGAGCCGGGCCGGGTCTACGTCGGCGCGCCGGCGCGCGCGGTGGCCGGCAAGTCCAGCTTCGACGTGACGCTCTGACGCCATGTTCGACTGGAGCAAACGCGGCCTGGCGTTCGCCACCGCACGCGACGGCGTCGGCGGCTGGATGCGGCATTCGGCGTTGACGCCGACCCCGCATCGCCTGGACGCCGAGCTGATCCGCGTCTACGCCGGCTTCCGCGACGACGCCGGGATCAGCCGCATCGGCTACGTCGACGTGCGCGGCGACGACCCGACCCGGGTGGTGCGGGTCAGCGCCACGCCGGTGCTGGATATCGGCCGCGACGGCTGCTTCGACGACAACGGCATGATCCTCGGCGACGTGGTCGCCGCGCCGGACGGGCTGTACATGTTCTATGTCGGCTTTCAGCGCGTGGCCAAGGCCAAGTTCCTGGCCTTCACCGGGCTGGCGGTGTCCAGCGACGGCGGCGAGACGTTCCAGCGGCGCCAGGACACGCCGCTGCTGGACCGTGCGCCCGGGCGCAGCACCATCGCCGCGGTGCATTCGGCACGTTACGAGGACGGCCGCTGGCGGCTGTGGTACGCGGTCGGCGACGATTGGGAATGGATCGACGGCACGCCGTTCCCGCGCTACCACATCCGCTACGCCGAGACCGAGGACCTGCAGGCGATCCCGCGCCAGGACACGCTGTGCCTGCAGCCGCAGGGCAGCGAATACCGCATCGGCCGCCCGCGCGTGTACCGCCACCAGGGCGGCTACCTGATGTACTTCACCCGCGGCAACATCGGCGGCGCGTATTTCCCCGGTGTGGCGCGCAGCGACGACGGCCGCCACTGGCAGCGTTGCGACGACGCCTTCGGCCTGGCGCTCTCGCCCGGCGGCTGGGACGCGCGCACGCTGTGCTATCCGGCGTTGATCCGGCACCGCGACCGCGTGCTGATGTTCTACAACGGCAACGACATGGGCCGCGACGGCTTCGGCGTGGCGGTGGCGCCGCTTGCGCAGGGTGCGGGCGAGGGGAGCGGCGATGTATTCGGTTAGGCCCTATCGCGCCGAGGATGCGCCGGCCTGGGACGCGTTGATCGCCGAATCCCGCAACGGCAACCTGCTGCACCGGCGCGGCTACATGGACTACCACGCCGAGCGCTTCGTCGACGCCTCGCTGCTGGTCGAACGCGGCAGTGCGCTGGTGGCCGCGTTCCCGGCCAACATCGACGGCACGCGCGTGGTCAGCCATGCCGGGCTGAGCTATGCCGGGCTGCTGTCCGCGCATGCCCTGCGCGCGGCGGCGACGCTGGACGTGTTCGAGCAGATCGCCGCGCATTACCGCGCCCGCGGCGTGCGCGAACTGCTGTACAAGGCGGTGCCGCACCTGTTCCATGCCACGCCTGCGGAAGAGGATCTTTACGCCTTGCATCGGCTCGGTGCGCGCCTGCAGCGCCGCGACCTGTCTTCGGCGATCGCCTTGCGCGAGCCGCTGCGCTTCGCCGCCGAACGGCGGCGCTCGGTCGGCAAGGCGCGCAAGGCCGGCCTGCGCGTGCAGCGCAGCGACGATCCGGCGCCGTTCCATGCGCTGCTGAGCGAAGTGCTGCAGCGCCACGGCGCCACGCCCACCCACAGCCTGCAGGAACTGCGCCTGTTGTGCGGGCGCTTCCCGGAACACCTGGTGCTGTACGAAGTGCGTGATGGCGAGACGCTGCTGGCCGGCACGCTGCTGTACGACTTCGGCCGCGTGGTGCACACCCAGTACCTGGCCTGCTCCGAGCAGGGCCGGCGCGTGGACGCGCTGAGTCTGCTGCTGGCCGAGCTGATCGAAGACCGCTACGCGCAGCGCGACTACTTCAGCCTCGGCATTTCCACCGAGCAGCAGGGCCAGGCACTCAACGACGGCCTGGTCACGCAGAAGGAGCGCTTCGGCGCGCGCGGCGTGGTCCACGATTTCTACGCCTGGGACCTGCGATGAGCGTGCCGTTCCTGGACCTGCGCGCGCTCAACGCCCGCTACGCCGACGAACTGAAGGCCGCGGCGGCACGGGTCATCGACTCGGGCTGGTACGTGCTGGGCGCGGAACTGGACGCGTTCGAGCGCGAATTCGCCGGCTATTGCGGCACCGAACATGCGATCGGCGTGGGCAACGGCATGGACGCGCTGAGCCTGATCCTGCGCGGCTACCGCGAACTGGGCCGGCTGCGCGACGGCGACGAGGTGATCGTACCGGGCAACACCTTCATCGCCAGCTTCCTGGCGATCAGCGAGAACCGGCTGCTGCCGGTGCCGGTGGAGCCGGATCCGGTCAGCTTCAACCTGGACCCGGCCAGCGTGGAACGCGCGATCGGCCCGCGCACGCGGGCGATCATGGCGGTGCACCTGTACGGCCAGCTGGCGGACATGGCGGCGCTGCGAACGCTGGCGCGACAGCATGGCCTGCTGCTGATCGAGGACGCGGCGCAGGCGCACGGCGCGCGCCGGCACGGGCGCCACGCCGGCAGCTTCGGCGACGCCGCAGGTTTCAGTTTCTTCCCCGGCAAGAACCTGGGCGCGCTCGGCGACGGCGGCGCGGTGACGACCGACGATGCCGCGCTGGCCGCGCAGATCCGGATGCTGCGCAACTACGGTTCGGACATCAAGTACCGGCACCTGGTGCAAGGCGTGAACTCGCGCCTGGACGAAATGCAGGCGGCGTTGCTGCGGGTCAAGCTGAGCTACCTGGATGCCGACATCGCCTTGCGCCGCGATGTGGCGCGGCGCTACCGCGCAGGCATCGTGCATCCGCAGCTGCAGTTGCCGCAGGTGGCCGACGATGCGGCCCACGCCTGGCATCTGTTCGTGGTGCGTTGCGCCCGGCGCGACGCGCTGCAGCGCCATCTGCTGGCCAGCGGCATCCACTGCCTGGTGCACTATCCTCAGCCGCCGCACCGGCAGCCGGCCTATGCCGCACTGAGCGGACTCAGCCTGCCGCTATGCGAGCAGTTGCACCGCGAGGTGCTGAGCCTGCCGATCGGGCCGACCCTGGACCCGGATGCGGTGCAACAGGTGATCGCAGCCTGCCTGGAATTCGAGGCGGTGGCGGCATGAACGTGCTGCGCAGCGGCCTGTACAGCGGCGCGGCCACCGCGGCCAAGCTGCTGGCCGCATTGCTGGTGCTCAAGCTGGTCGCCGTCTACGCGGGGCCGGCCGGCGTGGCCCGGCTCGGCCAGTTCACCAGCCTGATGTCGCTGCTGGCGGTGCTGGCCGGCGGCGGCATCGGTGCGGGCATCGTCAAGTACGTGGCCGAGTACCGCGACGATGCGCAGACACTGGCGCGGCTGCTCGGTGCGGCGCTGGGCTATGCGTGCTGCGCCGCGTGCGTGATGGGCGTGCTCGCGCTGCTGTTCAGCCGCCAGATCGCGCAACGCCTGCTCGGCGATCCGCAGTACCAGAGCCTGATCTGCGTGCTGGCCGTGGCCCAGCTCGGCATCGCCCTGGTCAACTACATCCTGGCCGTGGTCAACGGCTTCATGGACGTGCGCCGGCTGGCCTTCATCCAGGTCGCCGGCTCGGTGCTCAGCGTGCTGGTGGTGCTGTGGCTGTCGCGCTGGCTGCAGTTGTACGGCGCGCTGCTGGCGCTGGTCGCCGGGCAGGTGCTGTGGCTGTGCGCCGGCCTGCCGGCGTTGCGGCGCAGCCCGTACTTCCGCCGCGACATGCTGCGCATCCGCTTCGATGCGGAAATGACCCGGCGCCTGGCCGCGTTCTCGGTGATGACGCTGACCTCGGCGCTGCTGCCGCTGCTGGTCAACATCGGCGTGCGCGACCATCTGGCCGAGACCTTCGGCTGGCAGCAGGTCGGCTACTGGCAGGCGGTGAGCAAGGTCTCCGAGGCCTATCTGCTGTTCTTCACCACCGCGATCAACGTCTATTACCTGCCCAAGCTGGCGGCGTTGCGCGATCGCGCCGGGCTGCTGCTGGAATTGCGTACCGCCTACCGCTACGTGCTGCCGGCGGTGATCGCCCTGGCCGCGGCGATCTACCTGTGCCGCGACTGGCTCACCCGGCTGCTGTTCGCCGCCGATTTCGCCGCCGCCGCGCCGCTGTACGCGCCGCAGCTGGTCGGCGACGTGATCAAGATCGCCTCGTTCGTTCTTTCGTACCTGATGCTGGCCAAGGCGATGACACGGCTGTTCGTGATCTCCGAATGCGTGTTCGCCGCCAGCTATCTGGGGCTGGTCTATCTGTTCACCGCGCGCATGGGCCTGATCGGGGCGGCCTACGCATTCGCAGTCAACTATGCGCTGTACCTGGCGTTCAACGTCGTGGTGGTGCGGCGCTATCTGGGAGGGTTGCGCTGATGGCCGAGCTTGGACCGCATCACGACGTGCCGCTGGTGTCCGTGCTGGTGCCGGCGTTCAACCACGAACGCTTCGTGCAGCGCTGCCTGGACAGCGTGCTGGAGGATCCGTATCCAAACAAGGAACTGGTGATCGTCGACGACGGCTCCAGCGACGCTACCGCCGCGCGCATCGCCGAGTGGATCGCGCTGCACGGACAGCGCCTACCGGTGCGGTTCTGGCCGCGCGAGAACCGCGGCATCGCCGCCACGCTGAACCACCTGGTGGCGATGGCCAGCGGCGAGTTCCTGCGCCTGGGCGCCAGCGACGACTATCTGCTGCCGGGCGGTCTGGCCGCGCAGGTCGCCTATCTGCGCGCCTCGCCGGACAAGACCGCGGTGATCGGCGATGCGGTCGTGGTCGACGCGGACGGGCGCCTGCTGCACCAGAGCAGCATGCGCGACCTGCACGGCGTGGACAAACGCCTGTACCTGAGCGACGCCGGCATCCGCCGCGCGGTGATCCGGCACTGGGCGGTGAGCGGGGCGGTGGCCCTGGTGCGGCGCAGCGCGCTGCAGGCGCGCGTGGCCTGGGACGAAGAGCTGCACATCGAGGACTGGGACTTCTTCCTGCGCCTGGTCGCGCGCGACGCGCTGGGCTTCATCGACGTCGGCGTCTGCGCGTACCGGCTGCACGGCGCCAACGCCAGCAGGACCCGCCACCTGCCCAGCCGCCTGGCCAATCTGACCGAGTCGCGGCAGGTGGCGCTGCGCCGCGCCGCGCTGTTCGATCCCCCATGCCGCACGCTGCTGCACGCGCAGGCGCACTACATCGCGGCCAAGATCGCGTTCCTGCGGCGGCAGCCGGCGGCGCTGGGCGGCCACCTGCTGGCGCATGCCTGGCTGTCGCTGCTGGCACGCCTGCGGCCGGCCGCAGCGGCACCGCTGGCGGAGCGCGCATGAAGCGCCTGTTGCGCCTGCCGTCGAGCTATTTCGGCCTGCCGCTGCTGTTCAGTTGCGCGCTGACCCTGCTCAGCTTCGATCTGCCGCCCGGCTACTCCGCCGGCATCGCCTTGCTGGCCGCCGCGGCCGCCGCGACGCTGTTGCTGGATGCGCTGCACGGCATCCGCCTGCCGTCGCTGGCCGCGTTTCGCGCGCGCCGCTATGCCGGCACGCGCGAGGCCTTCGTCGCGCTGTGCCTGGCCGCGCTGGTCGGCGTGTTCTGCGTGCTGGACCTGGCGCTGTTTCCGATCCCGCTGTTCACCAATCCCTCCGCGTATGCCGACCTGACGCCGCTGCATTCGCACGTGCGGCACCTGTCCAACATGTGCTGGATCCTGCCGCCGATCGCGCTGCTGTGCGTGCGCGACAAGACACTGCGCAACGCGATGATCGTCGCCGGCTTCGTGTTCCCGGTGCTGGTGATCGACCGCAACCGCATCTTCGCCGCCTTGTTCAGCTTCGCGCTGCTCCTGCTGCTGCGGCGCGATCCGGCGCGGCCGATGCCGTGGAAGGCCATCGTGGCGTTGCTGGTCGCTGGCGGCGCGGCGTTCTCGCTGCTGGGTACGCTGCGTTCGGGCTCGCTGGATTCGGTGACGCTGCCGTTCGGCGCGCTGTACCGCGCCGCGCCGCAAGGCATCAAGTGGTTGCTGCTGTACATCGGCGCCGGCCCGTACAACTTCGGCGCGATGCTGGCCAAGGACTACGTCAACGCCAGCTTCCTGGTCAACCAGCTGGTGCCGCTGAGCGGCTCGATCGCCACCGCCGGCACCGGCATTCCGCTGGATGCGCCGAACATCAACGTCGGCACCGAATTCTTCCCGTTTCTGCTCGCCGGCGGCGCCGGCGCCGCGCTGGCGGCGATGCTGGCGCTGTACGCGGCGCTGCTGTGGAGCGTGCGCCTGCTTGGCAGCACGGTGTCGCTGTTCAACCTGCTGGTGTTCCTGCGCATCGCCTACGCCTGCCTGATGTCGCCGTTCGCGCCGCAGGCCTTCACCTGGACCAACGCCGGCTTCATCGCGCTGTGCCTGGTCCTGCACGCCTGCAGCGCGCTGCTGCCGAACCGCCGCGCGGCGCTGACGGCGCCGCGCAGGGCGGGGCAGGCGCCGTCGCCACCTTTTTCTCCGGGAAGTGCCTTGCCATGAAAGAAGACGAAATCTACCTGATCGACCTGTGGCGGATCCTGCGGCGCGAGTGGACATGGTGCGTGCTGCCGCTGCTGGCGACGCTGGCGCTGGCGTTCGCCTTCCTGCAGATCGCCACGCGCCAGTGGCAGGCCACCGCATGGGTGCAGGTGGGCGAATTCGGCCCGACCCCGGCCGGGCGCGACCCCAAGCTGGAGCCGTTCCAGCGCGTGATCGAGCGGATCAAGACCCGGCTGTTCCAGGATCAGGTGCTGCAGAGCCTGGGCCTGCCGTTGAACGGGCGCGAGGCCGCGCTGTACCGCAGCAGCCTGAAGCTGGACCCGGATCCCTACGCCAACCTGATCGAATTGAGCCTGCGTGCCGATTCGGCGCAGCAGGCGCGCGCCCTGGCCACGGCGACCACGGCGCAGCTGCAGGCACTGCACCGGCGCATCCAGGCCGTGCCGATGCAGCAGACGCGCGAACGCCTGCAGGACATCGGCAGCGAACTCGCTACGACCCAGGCCGAGCGCGCGCGCCTGCTGCAACAGCAGGCCGAGGGCAAGGGCAGCGTCGAGCAGCAATTGCTCGGCAACATGCTGCTGTCGGAGAAGAACGCGACCATCCGCAGCCTGAAGTCCGAGCGCGACGACCTGCTCGCCCGGCTCGGCGCACGCTATACCTACGACACCTCCGCGCCATGGGCGGCCTACGTGCCCGAACGCCCGGCATTTCCCAATCCGGTGCTGGTGCTGGCGGTCGGGCTGATGCTGGGCGTCGGACTCGGCGTGTTCGCCGCGATCGTCCGCAACGCGCTGCGGCGCCGGCAGGCCGCACGCATGCCGCAGCCTGCGCCGGCCGGCAGCGGCGCATAAGCGCGAAGACGCACGACGCCGCTCACGGCGATTCAACCAAACCGCCCGCCACCCGCACTCACTGGCATACCGTGCGATCCGCGCTTGCGGCCGGCACGGCAATTCCCGACGACGACGGCAGGCGAGTGGAGAGTGGATGTGACTGCGAATGGCAAGCCCGGCGCCGCTGCGCGCGCGGCGACGATCGATCCGGCGCTGCTGCTGGAGACCCAGCGCGCCTTCGATAGCGTCGCCGCCGACTACGACGGCCCGCGCGGCAACAACGAGCTGATCCAGCGCATGCGCACCACTTTGTGGGACACGGTGGCCGCGCAGTTGCCGATTGGCGCACGGCTGATCGACCTGGGCTGCGGCACCGGCCTGGACGCCCACGAGTTCGCGCAACGCGGCTATCGCGTGCTGGCCACCGACTGGTCGCCGCAGATGGTGGCGCGCACCCGGCAGCGGGCGCAGGACCCGGCGCTGCAGGGGCGGCTCAGCGCGGCGCACGTCGGCATCCAGCAACTGGACCGCCTCGACGGCGAGTTCGACGGCATGTATTCCAACTTCGGCCCGCTGAACTGCGCGCCGGACCTGCCCGCGGTCGCCGCCGAATGCGCGCGCCTGCTGCGCCGCGACGGGCGCCTGGTGTTTTCGGTGATCGGCCGCCTGTGCCCGTGGGAAGTGGGGCACTACGCGCTGCGCGGGCGCTTCCGCCGCGCCGCGGTGCGTGGCGCGCGTGGGGTCACCGCGGTGGGCATGAACGGGCACACCATCTGGACCTGGTACTACCTGCCGCGCGAGTTCTACCGCGCCTTCTCCGCGCATTTCGAACTGGACTCCTACCGCGCGCTCAGCCTGTGCCTGCCGCCGCCGTACCTGGTCGACCACTACCGGCGCCACCCGCGCTGGGGCGAGCGCCTGGGCCGGCTCGACGACCGCATCGGCGGCTGGCCGCTGCTGCGCGACATGGGCGATCACTTCCTGATCGTGATGCGCAAGCGCTGACCGATGCGCATGCCTTCCGCTGCTGCCGAGATCTGCCTGCACGGCGCGCGCCTGGCCACGCCGGCCGGCGCGATACGCGCGTCCCTGGGGTTGCGCGGCGCACGCATCGCCGCTGCGCCGGCCACTGCGGCGTACCGGGTCGCGCTGCATGGGCACCTGGTGTTTCCGGGACTGCTCAATGCGCACGAGCACCTGCAGGTCAACGCGGTGCCGCCGTTGCCGCAGACCGCGCCGTTCGCCAACAGCTACGCGTGGATCGAGGCGTTCGCCGCGCATTTCCGCGATCCCGCCGTCGCCGCCGCGCTGCAACTGCCGAAAGCGCTGCGCCTGCGCCACGGCGCGCTGAAGAACCTGCTCGCCGGCGTCACCTGCGTCGCTCACCACGATCCGTGGCATGCCGAACTGGACGCGGCGGACTTCCCGGTCGCGCTGCTGCGCGAGTTCGGCTGGAGCTACGCCTTGCACGGCCCCGACTACGGCCCGCCGCTGGCGCAGAGCTTCGCCGAGACCGCCGCCGACCGCCCGTGGATGATTCACCTGGCCGAGGGCACCGATGCGGTCGCCGCTGGCGAACTGGCCGAGCTGGACCGGCGCGGCTGCCTGGCCGCCAACAGCGTGCTGATCCACGGGGTCGGCCTCGGCGCGGCCGACATCGAGCGCGTGCTCGCCTGCGGCGCCGCCGTGGTGTGGTGCCCGTCGAGCAACCTGGCGCTGTTGGGGCGCACGCTGGATCCACGCCGTCTGTACGCGGGCGGGCGCCTGGCGCTGGGCAGCGATTCGCGCCTGAGCGGCGCGCGCGACCTGCTCGAGGAACTGCAGGTGGCCACCGCCAACGGCCTGGATGCCGGACAGGCGCTCGCACTGGCGACCACCGCCGCGGCGCGCATCCTGCGTCTGCCCGGACGCGGCAGTCTCGCGGTCGGCAGCGCAGCGGATCTGCTGATCGTCGGCGACCGCGGCGGCGATCCGGCGCATAGCCTGGTCGGGCTGGCACGCAGCGAGCTGCGCGCGGTGGTGCGCGATGGCCGCCCGCGCATCGCCGATCCCGATTTCGCCGACTGGTTCGAGGCCACCGGCGTGGCGGCGGTGCCGGTCACGCTGGACGGCGTGCCGAAGCTGCTGGCCGCGGAACTGGCCGACCCCGCATTGCTCGCGCTCGAACCCGGGCTGGAGCTGCAAGGCGGCGCTGCGCTTCGCACGATCGCGCCGTCCGCGCTGCAGGCGCGCCGCGCATGAGCGCCGTGCCGATCCTGGATCCGGTCCAGGCCTATGCGTTGTGGGCGGCGAGCTACCCGGCGCACGCCCACAACCCGGTGATGCAGGCCGAGCAGCGCGCCATGCTGGCGCTGTTGCCGCCCGCGCTGCACGGCCAGCGCGTGCTCGATGCCGGCTGCGGCAGCGGACGTTATCTGCTGCATGCGCTGGAGCGTCACGCCGCGCACGCCACCGGCGTGGACCTGTCGCCGCAGATGCTCGGCCGCGCCGCACGCGAACTGGACGCGGCCGGCGCCAGCAATCGCTACACGCTGCGCGAAGGCAGCCTGGACGCGCTGCCGGTGGCCGATGCCGACGCCGACCTGAGCATCTGCGCCCTGGTCGTCGGGCATCTGCCGCAACTGCTGCCGGCGCTGGCCGAACTGCGCCGCGCCACCCGCCCAGGCGGCAGCGTGCTGTGCAGCGACGTGCACCCGATCGGCCACGCGCTGGGCTGGAAGCGCGATTTCAAGGCCGCTGGCCAGCGCTATGCGGTGCGCCATACCCAGCACCTCTACAGCCACTGGCATGCGGCCTGCGCCGCGCTCGGGCTGGCGATCGAGGCGGTGCGCGAACCGATGCTCGACCCTGCCGACATTCCCGCCGGCGCGCACTTCGATCCTGCCGCGCTGCAGGTCCCGGTGGCGCTGGTGTTCCGGCTGCGGCGCCTGCCGTGAGCCTCGCCCTGCGGTCTCCTGCCATGCCTTCCACACCGAACACGCTGCTGGTCAATCCGACCATCACCTCGCGCGGCAACGCCCGCTTCCCGCTGGCGCTGCTGAACCTGGCCGCGGCGCTGGACCGCCGCGGCGACAGCCGCATCATCGACGGCAACGTCGATCGCGGCTTCATCGACAGCGCGCTGCAGGCGTTGCAGCAACAACGCTACGACGCGGTCGGCATCAGCGTCATGGGCGGGCCGCAGATCGCGCCGTCGATCGCGCTGTCCACCGCGATCCGCGAGCGCTTCCCGGCCATGCCGATCGTCTGGGGCGGCTATTTCCCGACCCTGTACACCGACACCGCGTTGAGCGCGCCGTACGTGGACTACGCGATCCGCGCGCAGGGCGAGGACACCCTGCCGGAACTGGTCGCCGCGTTGCGCGGCGAAGGCCCCGGCCTGGCGCAGATCGACGGCCTGTCGTGGAAACAGGACGGTGCGATCGTGCACAACCGCAATCGCGGTTTCAGCCGCGGCGAGGCGGCGCCGGCGCTGCCGTACGACAAGCTCGGCGATCCGCGCCACTATCTCGGCCGCAGTTTCCTCGGCCGCCGCACCGCTTCGCACCAGGCCGCGCTGGGCTGCCGTTTCCGCTGCACCTTCTGCGGCGTGGCGGCGATGTTCGGCGGCGCCACCGCGCTGCCTACCGCGGCGCGGCTGGAACGCGAGCTGCGCTATCTGAAAGAGGAGCTGGGCGCCGATTCGATCCAGTTCTTCGACCACAACTTCTTCGACCGCGAGGCGGAGATGATCCCGCTGCTGGAGGTCATGGCCAAGCTGGAGATGCCGTGGTGGTGCTATGCGCGCGCCGACGCGCTGCTCAACCTGTCCGAGAGCACCTGGAAGCTGGTGCGCAAGAGCCGGCTGCGCATGGCCTACATCGGCGCCGAATCGCCGAGCGGGGCGATGCTCAAGGAAATCCGCAAGGGCACGCGCCCGGACCAGACCCTGGAGGTGGCCGAACTGTGCCGGCGCAACGGGGTGATCCCGGAACTGTCGTTCATGGTCGCGCCGCCGCAGGACACCGTGCACGAGACCGAGCAGACCTTCGAGTTCATCCGCGAGCTCAAGCGGATCAATCCGCAATCGGAAATCATCGTCTACGTATACACGCCGCTGCCGGAGGCCAGCCGCCACGAGAAGGACCGCGGCAAGCGCGCATCGATGCCGCTGCGCGACCTGCACGGCGCGCCGGTGGTGTTCCCGCGCACGCCCGAGGAATGGACCCAGCCGCAATGGGTGGATTACGCCTGCCATGCCGACGCGCCCTGGCTCGACGACGCGCTGCGCCAGCGCATCCGCGACTTCGTCACCGTGCTGGGCTGCCGCTATCCCACCGCACAGGACCTGCGCTCGCCGCGCTGGGCCAAGCGCGGCTTGAGCGCGATGGCGGCGTGGCGCTACCGCTACCGGCGCTACGACCGGCCGTGGGAACTGAACCTGGCCAATTGGCTGGTGCGCCTGCGCCGGCCGCAGGTCTCCGGCCTCTAGGCGTGTCGCTCCCCCGCGGAAACCCCATGCACGTCGCCCAGATCAATTTCGTCCGCACGCCGCCGGGACTGGCGCCGGCGCAGGTCTTCGCGCACTGGCCGTCGCTGGCCGACATCTCCGAAGCGGTGGCCAGCGCCGGCACCCGGGTGTCGGTGATCCAGGCCGCCGACGTATCGGAGCAGTTGCTGCGCAACGGCGTGGAATATCACTTCACCGATCCGGGCAATGCCGGCACCAGCAGCCGGGCGCGGCGCATCGCCGGCATCGTGCATGCGATCGGCGCCGATGTGGTCCACGTGCACGGCCTGGAGTTCGCGCGCGAGGCCTGCGCGATGGCGCGGCAGTTGCCGCAGGTGCCGATCCTGCTGCAGGACCACGCCAATCGCCCGCCGCGCTGGTGGCGCCGTTCGCAGTGGCGGCAGTGGTACGCGGCCGCAGCGGGAATCGCCTTCACCTCGCTGGATCTGGCGCGGACGTTCGTGCATGCCGGTCTGTTCGCGCCGTCCACCCGCCTGTTCGCGATCCCCGAATCCAGCTGTCGCTTCACCCCCGGCGATCGGGATCAGGCGCGGCGCGAGAGCGGCCTGCATGGCGCGCCCTGCGTGCTGTGGGTAGGGCACCTGAGCGCCGGCAAGGATCCGTTGACCGTGCTCGACGGCGTGGCCCGCGCCGCCGCGCGGCTGCCCGGACTGCAGCTGTTCTGCGCGTTCGGCAGCGCGCCGTTGCTGGAAGCGGTCGAGCAGCGCGTGCAGCGGGATCCGCGTCTGCGCGGGCGCGTGCATCTGCTGGGCAAGGTCGACCACGCGCAGGTGCAGACGCTGATGCGCGCGGCGGATCTGTTCGTGTCGGGCAGCCTGGCCGAAAGCTGCGGCTACGCGGCGCTGGAAGCGTTCGCCTGCGGCACGCTGCCGGTGCTGACCGACATCCCGTCGTTCCGCGCGCTCACCGACTGCGGCCGCGTCGGCGAACTGTGGCCGTGCGGCGATGCCGGGCTGCTCGCCGAGGCGCTGGTGCATGCCGCCAGCGAACGGCCGTCGCCGGCGCAGGTCCGGGCCCATTTCGATGCGCAGCTGTCGTTCGCGGCGGTGGGCCGGCGCTGGTCGCGCGCCTATGCGCAGTTGCTGGAGCAAGCCGCGCGGAGAGACGCATGAAGCTGGCGCTGGTGGTACCCGGCGGGGTCGATCGCAGCGGCGAGTACCGGGTGATCCCGGTGCTGCTGACTCTGATCGAACGCCTGGCGCGCAGCCACGAGGTGCATGTGTTCGTGCTGCACCAGGAGCCTGCGCCGGCGTGCTGGGAATTGCTCGGCGCGCGCATCCACAACATCGGCGACGGCCGCACCCGCCTGCGCGCGGTCGCCGCGATCCGCGCCGAGCATCGGCGGGCACCGTTCGACCTGGTGCAATCGATCTTCTCCGGCCACTGCAGCCTGATCGCGGTGGCCGCCGCGCGCTTGCTGCGGCGGCCGAGCCTGGTGCACATCGCCGGCGGCGAACTGGTCGCGCTGCATGCCATCGGCTATGGCGGGCGGCGCAAATGGCAAGGGCGGCTGCGCGAGGCGCTGGTGCTGCGGCTGGCGGACGCGGTCACCGCGGCCAGCGCGCCGATCGTCGAGGCAGTGCAGGCGCTGGGCATTGCCGCCGAACGCGTGCCGCTGGGCGTGGACCTGCGCGCCTGGCCGCAGCGCGCGCCGCGCCGGCGCGGTGGCGGCACGGCGCAGCTGTTGCACGTCGCCAGCCTCAACCGGGTCAAGGACCAGCCGACGCTGCTGCGTGCACTGGCGGCACTGGCACGTGCCGGGGTCGCGTTCCGGATCGACATCGTCGGCGTGGACACGCTCGACGGCGAGATGCAGCGCCTGGTCGCGCAACTGGGACTGTCGCAGCAGGTGCGCTTTCTCGGTTTCAAGACCCAGCGCGAACTGCGCCCGCTGGTGGAGGCCGCCGATCTGCTGGTGCTGTCATCGCTGCACGAAGCCGGGCCGATGGTGCTGCTGGAAGCTGCGGTGGCCGGCGTGCCCACCGTCGGCACCGGGGTAGGGCACCTGCTGGAATGGGCGCCGTCGGCGGCGCTGGCAGTGCCGACCGGCGACTGGGCCGGCCTGGCCGAAGCCTTGCGCCAGGTCCTGGCCGACGACGAACTGCGCCTGCGCCTGGCCTGGTCCGCGCAGTGCCGCGCGGTGCGCGAGGATGCCGAGCACACCGTGCGCAGCTTCGGCGCGATCTACCGCCGGCTGTGCCCGGCGCGCGCGTGAACATACGTTTTCCCTGTAGGAGCGGCTTCAGCCGCGACA